>CAJIZC010000031.1 GCA_905181785.1 uncultured Candidatus Poseidoniales archaeon | reverse complement strand
TTTTGCACTCGTCGGCCTGATAGCCATCCGAGTTGTCACCAAAGCCATCCTGATCGAAATCCAACCACTGGGTCGGTTCGAGTGGGAACGCGTCGACTGAATCATCCCAGCCATCGCCGTCGGTATCTGGGCATCCGTGAACTGGATTTGTCGAGTTGCCCCAAACGCCAGGGCATCCATCAAGCATCAGACCTGCACCGTTGTTGGTTTGGTCTTCATCTGAGAGGTTATAGAATGCGGTCCAACTGTCTGGATAACCATCGCTGTCGTTGTCAACTGCTGCTGCAATGTTGTCCGGGAACTTGTCAGGATTTGTGGCCTGATTGGAACTGTTATCCCCATAGCCGTCGCCGTCGGAATCCGTCCATTGCGTCGGGTCATTCGGCCACATGTCAGCGCCGGAACTCGTGTTCCATTCCAAAAATTCACCGAGGTCGGAGGGGTCTGATGAACCGTCGTTGTCGGTGTCAAGGCACCCGTTTCGGTCTCGCCATGAGGCGCCCCAATCCCATGGGCAAGCGTCACCGGTTACAGAGTCGCTGTCGTTATCGCCCCAACCATCGCCATCGAAATCGGAGTATTGTGAGGGGTTGAACGGGAATAAATCGCCGAGTGGATTGTTCGGATCAAGAGGGGTTGCGCAACAATCTGGACCGGAGTTGTCACCATAGCCATCGCCGTCAGAATCCTTCGATTGCTTCCAGTTGAGAATGAAGGCATCGCCGCCAAAATAGGATGCGTCGTTGTCAGACCACCCGTCTTGATCGTTATCGAGGCAACCAAGGCGCCCAAGCCAAGAACTGCCCGGGTCGTCCTGGCATCCATCAATGGTGTCTGCATAGCCATCAGCGTCAAAGTCCGAGCAGCCATGAACATAGAACGAAGACGATGCTGCTGCACTGGGGCATTCGTCACCCATCGGTCCATTGGCGTTATCGCCATAGTTGTCGCCATCGCTGTCGGCCCACTGATTGCCAAGCAGCGGCAGGTCATCGACGAGGTCGAAAATTAGATCGCGATCGGTATCAACATAGATTCGAATAACACCCACGTCCTCAAGGGTGTCATCCCAATAAGCAAGGTGAATCGTTCCATTTCCATCGGTTTGTGCCTCTGTTTGACTTCCAACAGTACGGTATCCAAAGGCGAGGCTCGACCAGGTGCTGTTGGATTGTGTTGCTTTGTCCTTTGAAATGGTGTTCCAGGTAAGTTCGTTGTTGGAGCCGCTGCTTGTCATGAGCAAGTAGTGGTCGTCCATCACCACGAGATCCCAAGCACCTTCGAGGTTCGAAGCTGGCAGTGGAGCAGCAAGCGGGGACCACGTGGTGTTGTTCACGCGGCTGTGAAGCGAAGGAATCTGTGCTGAATCACTGCGGACTGCCATCATAGGGTCTTCGCCGCCAACAAGATCGAAGTTGAATTGATTGGTGCTTCCTGCAAGTTGTGCGGTGTAACTTGTCCAATTGCTTGAGTTTGGGCCCAACTCATGGACAGAGAGGGTCCCCGTTGTGGTCAAAACCGCCGCCATGATTGTCCCGTTTGGCCCAAGAGCAAGCCGGAGGTCCGAGGAGAGATCAGAGAGAGGCGCAATCGGGTGGACGTCGACGGTGCTGCCGTTGATCACCCACAAAGAAAGGTTAGAGGTGGTTTCGTCGCTTGTCACCAAGAGAATTGCGAGTGACCCATCAGCGAGGTAGGCTGCCGATTGTTGATTGGAAACGACCGATCCGGCTGAAGAGAGGTTATCGAAGTTCCAAGCGCTAGAACCCGCTGGTTGGCGGGCTAATTCCAACGCATTGTTGGGTGCATCTCGATAGATCAGAACGGTTTCATTGTTGGTTGATGTCAAGCCTTGAGTCATGACCGAAACAGGTCCATTAAGGCTGATTGAAGAGCGAACCATCGAGGTCGTCCATCCACTTTCAGATTCAATAGAGGTGAACAGTTGGTTGGTACCTGCCGAGGCGTAAGCGAGCCTTTGTTGGCCCAACACATCGAGGTTGGAGCCAAGGTGCTCTCCAAATTGGCCGGTGCTGACGAGCGTCTGTTCCACCGCAGTGTGGCCGAGAATGGAACGAAGAATCAAGCCGTTTTGAGCATCTGCTTCGAGGATGATTGGGCGCCCGGACTCTGTAACAATGAAGGCATAGCGTTGCGATTGATTGCTGCTCTCGACGACAGTGGTTTCTTTCCAAACTCCCGCAGGCGTTCCGTCGTTGACGTGTTCGCTGTACGAGGAAGCGTTGTTGTCAAAGGTGAGGAACATGCTGGTTTCACCGCGCTTGGAGGTGCTGAGGTCCAATTGAGTGAGGTTTCCGTCATGCAAGAAGGAAGTGGCTTCCCAATCCCGTTCGGAGTGGATTTGGTACACCAAAGTTGTCGGAGTGGTGGTCACATCATGGCGGCTCAGAATAATTTCGCTCAGACCGTCGCCGTCGATGTCCCCGTGCGTGGCCGCAAGAAGTCCGATGTTCTCGCCAGTTTGACCCGTTGCCAAAAGTTCCCAGTCTGAACGCAAACCGATCGAAGAGCCGAGGATCAATTCCACCTTGCCGCTGTCGCCAGGGTTGGCTTGCATGATCAAAACATCATCATAGCCATCCTCGTTCACATCACCAGCAGGTGCGATTGTGCGTCCAATCAAGGCGTTACTTTGGCCGGATTGAAGGACGTAATCTGGAGCCGAAGATGCAATCCCCGTTTCTGTACCATAGTAGGCCCATATCTTTCCGCTCCGATACGCTGTGCCATTGAAGGGCTCGTTGAACATGAAATCGTCGTAGCCGTCCGAATTGACATCGCCAAGGTAGTTGATTGTCGACCCCATTAACTGCCCTTGAACATTGGACACGATGCTTTGATCGAGGGTTCCATTGTATCCGTTCTGACTGCCAAAGAAGATTTCAATTGATGAATAGCCAAGTGGATTATCAAAATCTCCGGTGTTTGAAACCAGCAAATCGCTCATCCCGTCCCCGTTCAAATCCCCGTTGGAGGCAAAAGATTGACCAAACATTGGCCCAGATTTGCCCTGAGTGATGTTGCGAAGATGATCAAGACCGGTCGTGCTTCCGTTGAAAATTAGAATTTTTCCGTAGTTTGTCTTTTCCTCAGTCACCTGTTCGACGAAGCCCCGGGCTGAGGCGACAAGGTCTGCCATGGAATCGCCGTTCATGGTCACTGAGGCGCTGAGCTTCCATCCAAGTTGTTCGGCATTTTCACCCGTGATGTTCCACCAAGCGTTTGATTCAAGACCGCTGCTGTTGCCAAGGTAGACTTGAATTCGACCAGGCGCACCGGTAAAGTTCTCGCTCGTATCGTTCCAACCAGGGGCACCAATGGCAACGTCGTGGTATCCATCGCCGTTGAAATCTCCAACTGCAACACCGTGGGCGAACAATTCATGTTCCATTTCGCCTTGAAGAATCAAGTCTGGTTGTTGTGCGGAGCCATCGCCCGATGCAGATGCAACGCCCGTGGTTGAACCGTAGCGGACGAGCACTCGCCCCGTATCCGAAGCGTTTCCGTCATGATAGGGTTCAGCGATGAGAACATCATCGAATCCATCGCCGTTGAAGTCGCCCATCGCAACAGTTCCTTCGCCTGATTCTTGGCCGCCAGTGAGGTTGAGGCTCGGAGTTGGGTTGATGCGCCCAGTTTCTTGACCTGAAAGGCTGCGCAACAAGGACACTTCGATCTGATTCAGAGCAGGACTCGTCGTTGTTACAATTTGCTCGAGTGCATTTGCATCAAGCCCCATTCCAATGTGTGAGCGAAGGTTATCGCTGCGTGCCAATACACGATGATCGTACGAGGAATCATCCACGCGAATCAATCGAACTTCGCCTGCCTCAGGCGCAACATAAGCGAGGTGAGCAACCATGTTGCCATCGATAGCGAGTTCGATGTCTTCGCTCACGGGCCCGATGTCAAGAAGTGCATGCGACCAGCGGGTGCCACTGAAATTTAATTGCCACAAGGATTCGTTGGAATCCCTGAACACGCCCCATTCGAGTTCATTTTCTCGAAGGCTGAGTCTGAAATCTGTTGGGTTGACATCTTCGAGGATGGTTCGGGTGAGCCATGTGGTTTCAAAGTAAACTTGGCCCTGGTAGGCGACACGGGCTACCTTGATGTCTTGACCATCGGCGTACATGATGTACGGACGGCCGTTTTCATTGATGGCCAGTGCACAATCAACGAGCGTTTCTTCGGTGCTGGGAGCTACGGTGTCGACAACAGCATCGGTCCAAGATCCTGTAAAGGTCCGGCTTGCATAATGCACTTCACCTTCGGTCGTGCTCCAGCAGAAGTTCAGTTTCTCACGCCCGCTGAGCACAACATCAGGGGTACCGGGCGTTATGTTCTCGAACTGATGAAGGGTTGATTGGGTCCAAGCGTCCAATCCAGACTCTTGGCGAACTTCGGCTGCTTCAAGTCCATCAAAGGAGATGAATTCACCGGCAAAATCGTGGCCATAGCCACTTGAAAAGGGAACGTGAGCGCTCGTTGGCATCGCTTGGATTTCTTCCTGCAAAGCGTCAACCGGGGTTGGATGCGAGACAAGCGGTGCGAAGGATTGAATCAAAAAAAGGACGGTGAGCGCGAGGGCCAGAGTAGGAAAAGATACGCTGCGCTCAACGGCCATGAAGCCTTGAGACCCTCCCTCATTCAAAACGCTTGTCGAAAAATGCCCATCATGACCCCCGTAGGGGGTCAGGTGAACAACCACCAACAGCAACCAAAATACGCAGGGGAGAAGTTGACAAAAGAGGAACTTCTGGTGCACCCATGAACGGCAAGCGTTGGCTCATTTGTGCTGATGGCGTGTGGCCCTCAGAGCAAGTTTGGCAGCCGCTCAAACAACGATCTGATGTCATCATCGCATGCGACGGCGCCTTTCACCAATGCCTTGAGCGGGGCTTTGAACCAAATGTTGTGATTGGTGACATGGACAGCGTTGCTGAACAAGCCATGAAAAAAACACAGGAAACCATCGAATGGCTGAGCGTGAAAAACCAAGATTCCAGTGATTTAGCCAAAGCAATCGATCATGCCCGTCAACACGACCCGCTGCAAATCGATATCATTGGTGTGGAAGGTGGGTCCGTAGGCCATCAAATCGCCCCTTATTTCGCCCTGGTGGATGCGCCTCAAAACACCACAATTTATTCTGCTGGAGCCCGCATTATGTGCGTGAAAGATTCAGCGATAGAACTCCACTCTATAGAAAAAGGCAGCCAAGTTTCTTTGTTTGCTTTTGGTGCAGCAGATGGGGTCACATTGACAGGATGTGAATGGGTGCTTGAAAACGAAACGCTCACCACAGGCACAAGAGGCCTCAACAACAAATCCCTTGCCGCGAAAATCAAGCTCGTCGTTGAACAAGGTGCCGTTCTTTTGTGCGTTGAACCAAATCAAAGCGGACCTTTCGGAAGGTAATCACGGAGCATCTCTGAATACGATCCTTCGCCATCCCATTTTGAAGCATGCTCGTCAACCCGTGCCCGCTCAAGGGTCGATTCAAAGCCGCCCCAATCCTCGATCAGGCCAAGGTTGTACGCTGCCTTTGGGGTGTAGCCCGGCAAAAAGTTTCGCCACGTGAACGGAACCCGACCGGGCGTAATGAGGTTCACCATACCGACGATTGAGGTGTTGCATGTGGTGAGGAAAGAGTGGTACCATTCTCCCTTTTCGGCCAACCCATTGGCTTTCTTGGTCAACGCTAGCAGCAACGCCTTTTCTTTGCCCGGAGGCGTTATTCCACGGAACATGTAATCCTTATTTCCACGCCCGTTGGTGCGCAGAGCAAGGACATCCCGTTCAAAACCGACTAACAAATACAATTCATAGTGCCGCCAAAAACCTGCCCAAGGGTGATACCGTTGCCCCTTTCTGCGGCGCGCCTCAAACGAGAATGACAAGCATGTGCCATCCTTGAATTCGAAGGTGAGAAAGGTGTGAGCCATACCGTGGAGGCTGTGAAAATGGTCGACTACGAACCAAACGTCCTTGATCTCATCAGCATTCACTTCCAGCGTATCTGCCCAATCTTCATCTCGATCGCGTGTGGTCCGCCAAAAAAAATCCCGGATGTCGGAGTAACGAATGACTGAACCGTCTATTTCTGCAGTGGTTGTTTTTTCACAATCGGAATTCCAATCGGCATCCAGCTGGGGGACGCGGGGGCGAACTCGTATCATCCAGATCAGGACGCACAGCACGATGAAAGAAATTTTGAAAGCCACCACATAGGCCAAAATCATCAACCATTGCGCCATCTTACCTCACCACTTGTGCCAAATACGCAAATCCTGATCCCACCAATCCATTGCCCCATCCGGTTGTTGGCGCCAAAGGGTGCCGCTGTCGTCGGTTGTGGTCGGCATGCCTTGCGGATCGGGTGAACCATCGGGCAGAATCGTTGGCGTAGGGCCGAGCGATCGCAAGGCTGGTTGTTCACCTTCTTCCTTGACCCTTACAAGCATGAAAAAGACGATGAAGGCGACAATCAAACCAAGCGCACTGATTGAATACCACCCAACCGATTCCGTGTCTGTTTCTTCACCAAATGAACGGCTTGGAAGGGCTGCGGATTCATCGGCGGTGAGGTTGGCACCGGGTGACCGGACGAGGTTAAGGCCGTGGATGGTCCGAATTTGTTCATTGTTGATTACTTCGAGGCTGATCAGATGGACACCTGCGGGCAGCACTGAACAATCATAGGTGTCGCTGGAAGTACCAGGTTGTTGGTTGCCTTGAACGGCCCAAATCTTGTCAAACGTGGTGAAGTCAACACCCGCCATGTTCGGGACCAAGGTGATCAGGCACGGGGTATCAGTGGAGTTGCCATCGCCGCGGACATCGAGCGAAAAGGCGGGAGCTGGTCGATTGTGAATGGTAATGTTGAGCCAAGATTCAGCCGTCTGACCTAGGTCGTTTCGATAGGCTTCCTTCAGCATGTATTCGCCGGCTGGCCAACGAGAACAATTGAGGGCTGATTGGTTGTCAAGCACGGTGAAGGGGGCTCCGGTAAATGTTCGAACACCTTCCGCTGCATATCGTGGCCCTGTTTCATCAGCAAACACCCGGTCAATCATGCATGCGTCGCCTGTTTCAATCCAAGCAGGTGCATCCAAGTCGAGGGTGATTTGAGGGGTTTTCAGAGCGGGACGAAGCACGTAAGTCGGCAATTGAACCGTGGTGATTGTTTCACCGTCTTGGTTGACGAATTCAAGACGCAACGCATGCTCGCCCTGCGCCCAAGCATCGTAGACGAGGCTGGCGTTTGATTGTCCGGAAAAAGACATGCTGCGGCTGTCATGAACTTCACGATCTTTGTGAACACCGTACAAGCGAAGTTCAATGTTGGTGAAGTCGTTGGTGGTGTTCATGATGACCACAACTCGAATGGCGTCAGGTTCCCCGTCTTGGTTCAAATCCAAGGTATCGTTTCGAAGTGCAATGAGGTTCAATCCTTCCGCTTCAAGCGCGTCATCAACGGCAGAGGATTCGGCTGATGCTGTGAGGCTCAATCCGAGTGGTGCTACCATGCTGCAGGTGAGAATCAACAACATCAGCACGCTTCGCCTCTGAAGTTCAAACATCTTGTTCCACCTCCGTGGCACCTGCGGGCATCGGCAAAGGAGGAAGGTCTTGCAAGGCAATCATTCCGGGAAGCGGAAGCTCTTGGCCCATTTCTTCGAGGGTCCGAGATTGCTTTTCTTCAAACAAAGCGTCTTCGAGATCTGCATCATCCTTGCCTGAACGAACAAAGAGCGCAGCTCCGGCTCCAGCGATGAATCCTAAACCAATAACGAGGTATGTGAGCCAAGAGGCTTCCGGGCTTTCACCAAGAATGGCAACGGCCGCAGCGAACTCGCCGTATTCATCCGACCAGCCATCGTTGTTCGAATCAATGCACCCTTGTACGTCACGCTTCGAAGTACCGGCCTGCTCTGGACAATCATCCCTGAACGCCCCAAGAGGAACGTCACCGAAACCATCGCCATCGAGGTCGCGCCATTGCAGTGCCTCGGTAGGGAATGCGTCTGCTGTGCCTCCAGGATGAGCCGCCCAAGAAGCGGTTGGATCCGACCAACCATCGCCATCGGTGTCCCTGCACCCAAGTCGGTCGAGCATGGAAGTGCCTCGGACTTCAGAGCAAGCATCGCCTTGGTTGCCGTCTTCATTGTCGCCATAGCCATCGCCATCTGAGTCGCGCCATTGGGTTGGTTCGTGGATGAAAGCATCGCCTAAATCCGACCAGCCATCACCGTCTGTATCTGCACAGCCCCAACGGTCTCCACCTGAAGAAGGCCCGACTGAAGTGCCGGCCTGGTCGGGGCATACATCAGCGGTGGTGCCGCGTGGGTTGTCACCGCGGCCATCGCCATCGATGTCATGCCATTGAGTCGGGTCCATTGGCCAAGCATCGCCGCGCCCTCCAGGGCTTGCAAGCCATGCGCTCGTTGGGTCGGACCAGCCGTCTTGGTCGCTGTCTGGGCAGCCCCATCGATCAAACGTGGAGGAACCTTCTGTGGTTTTGCATCCATCGCCGCGGTAAGCATCTCTGAAGGTTTGGCCGTCGAAGTACTCGGTGTTGTCCCCATAGCCGTCGTCATCGGTGTCGTACCATTGACTCGAATCTTCGGGAAAGGCGTCAGAAAAGCCTGCTGGATGAGCAATCCAATCGTCTGTTGGGTTTGAAAATCCATCCTTATCAGTGTCTCGGCAACCTAAGCGGTCGGCGTAGGAAATCCAACCTGATTCAACTTCCTCAGGGGAAGAAAATACGCATACATCGCCCTCATATCCTTCGAGATTATCGCCGTAACCGTCGCCGTCGGTGTCCCGATACTGCGAGGGGACGAATGGGAAATCATCGACTTGAGAGGCGCCGTAGGTTCGGTTGTCACCCCAGCCGTCTTCATCGGTGTCCAACCACTGTGTTGGGTTATCTGGGAAATCATCAACGAGGTTTGCCCCCTCAGTTTGGTTGTCGCCCCAACCGTCAAAGTCACGGTCGCGCCACTGTGAATCTTCCAGAGGGAAGGCGTCAGAACCGTTGCTGATGGTCCAATTGACATCGCCATCGGAGTATGAATCGCCATCTGTATCGGTGCAACCGTATCGATCGCCGCTTGATGACCCTGTGATAAACGGGCACGCATCCGGCATGGTTGCGTTGTAGACATGGATGCCAATCCCCCATGCTTCACGGGTCATGTTCCAGTCGTCGTCAGCCCAATTGTCTCCATAACCATCAGCGTCGGTGTCGTTCCACTGCGTGCTGTCAAGCGGGAAAGCATCGCCCATGCCAGTCGGATGGGCGTACCAAGCCGTTACGCCGTCGAGGCCACCTGGGTCTTCATCGGAAAATCCATCGCCATCCGAATCAAGGCATCCGAACCGATCCATGGTCGAATAGCCTCGTCGGTACGGGCAGTGGTCGCCCTGATAGCCGTCAAGGTTGTCGCCGTAATTGTCGTTATCGCTATCGAGCCATTGAGTTGGTTCGAGATAAAATGCGTCCGCCCCGTTTTGTGCCAACCAACTGGTGTCTGGGTCGGACCAACCGTCGCCATCGGTATCGATGCAACCTTTTCGGTCGTTCGAGGAAGAACCAACTGTGTCGTCGCAGTCGTCATCGATATCGACAAACCCGTCTTCATCGCTGTCTCGATTGGTTTTGTCAATGGACGGTGTGATGGTGTAATCATAACCATCGTTGCACCACGAGTCATCAGCCTTGATTTTGACATAGACATAACTCTGAGTGGACACGGTGGTCGAGAGCGTCTTGGATGCAGCGTTATCGTCGACATAGGCATCGACAATGGTTCCGCCCTGAGGGTTAAGCAGAGAAACACGCCCCATCCAGCCATCGCCCGGGCACCACCAAGCCGGACCGTTCATGGTGCCGGAGAATGAGATTTGTACGATGTCGCCTTTCTTCGCCTCAACCTTCCAATAGTCGGCCTGATCGTTGCCAGCATCGCAATCCGGATCGCAGACATAACCGCTGGACGTCACTCCATCCGTGAGGGGCGTAGCGCTTTGAATATCGTTGTCCGCTTGGACCGGTGGCAAGGTGCATAGCAGCAGCGCGGCGAGCCAGAGGGCGAGCACACGCTTTGCGAGCATGGTTGCCCAAGTGGCGGTGTGCTAATGAACACTACCCGTCATGCACAACACCCTACGGGTGAATTGAAAATTCGCTTCTCAAGACAGATAGCGCGCTGCGAGAATCAACTCATCTGCAGAAAAGAACGGCATGCTCATGCCGCTTTCTGAGCCACTGTTGACCACGCTGTGTGCTGAAGCGATGTCGCCACGAACGAACTTAATGTACCGTTGTTCTTCATTTTCTTCGAACGGGTGAAGCCCGACGTTTTCTTGGTAGGCAATACCAATCCAAGAACCGTCTGGCGATGTGACGGTCTCAAAGAAATCATGCAAAGCGTGCGTATCGCCACTGCTTTCTTCGTAATCAGTAACGGTGTGAAGGGGGGTTGGATCGACGATTTTGAAATCCCAAACATCCCCTTCCATTGGGTGGTGAAGAGCGCCTGCATACAGGTACCAATCCTTGCCTGCAACATAGCCATCTTCGGAATTGTTTTGATCAAAATCTAAACCATAGAACGCTAGACTGACCACTTGATCTTCAGAAATTGAAACGAAGGGATACATCTGAATCCCACGGTCAAACGCGGTTGCATTCCAACTTGACCAAGCGCTGCCGTTATCGTAAGAAACAGCAACCCTCAATTCCCAAGCGCCTGTGTTTCCATTTGGACAATCCGCCCAAGCAACAACAACCATGCCGCCTTCGTTGTTGTTGACAACGGGGTACCCCTCTGGACAATTGCCTTCTCGGGGTCCAACTTCAACGGGGCTTTGCCAAGTGCCTTCGCCTGGCCCGGGTCCTGTTCCTCGGCCATAGTCTGCACTGACACGCACTTGCACGTGCCCACTTGCAGAGTCCGCATCTTCTTGAGCCACGAACACATGCGGGCCGTCGTTTTGAGCAGAGATGGTCGACCAACCTCCTGGCATAGCGTAGCATTGTGAATAGGGAGCTCTCCCCGTTTCGGAATGGTAGTACCAATATCGCCCTGAATCACCGGTGCATTCAGGAGGACTTGCCCCCGAATTGCCGAGGTAGTGAATGATGCCATCGCCTTGTGCTGCAACCCACGGCCTGTCATCTGCAGCCATGGTTTGCATGCGTTCGCAAACGGTTGGTGAAATGTAGGTGTTTCCACCGTCTTCAAACATGTGCCACCAGTTGTCTTCCAATGTGGTATCGAGGAAGTAAACCACATCGTTGGCGTCGACGGCAATATCGCCTTCGTCGCCGAGGCATTCTGATCCTGAACCAGCAACGGACCCAAGAATGGAATTGGTCATTGGGCCTGGTGTTGGTTCGAAGTTATCGCCGTGGCCCCACGTTTCGCCACCATCGTTGGAAATCCAGAACCATGAGGCCCAATAATCCCACGAAGTCATTTCTCCATCTTCACAAGCGTACCACTGATCTAAATCTCCACCGATGACGGGAGCGAACGGGTTGCCTTCGCCTCCCCAACGCAAATCTTTGTGAGCGGTGACGAAGAGGTTGCCTTGCTTGTCGATTGAAAGGCTTGGCTCATAGCCAATGCCATAGCCTTCATAGCCCGCATCTTGCCCGTTGTCAGGGTCGATGCATTCCTCGTGGCGGGGCATGTATTCTGGCTCGCTCCAAGAGAAGTAGACTTGATCGCCGACCAAATTTTCTTGCGCTTCGGCTGGATTAAGACCGTTCGCGATTGATGTGCCCCAGAGGGCTGAAAGAAGCAAGGCGATGAGGGCCACAGCGATGGTGGCGCCAATCGCCATGTTGAGTTCCTTAGCCGCACTCGAAGCCGTAGACGAAGCCTCGGTTTGAGGGGATTGAACAAGAATCGCATCCTCTGCCATGAAGGTGGGTACCTTCCATTCTCTTTGGAGGTTCCCACTCAGCGTCAATCGAGGGCTTATTGGGCAACCAAAGAAGCGTAAATTGCCTCATAGGCTTCTGCGTTGTGTTCGTAGGTGTACATCGAGAGAACACGTTCCCTGCCGCGTTCAGCCTGTTCAACACGCCCGTCAGGATCGTTTAGCGAGCGGCAAACGGCTTTCGCTAAATCGCTTGAGTCTCCGGTTGTGAACAGTTCACCAACGGTTTTGTCAATCATTTCAGTGAGTGGGGCTTGGTCCACCGTGACAACGGGTGTACCGCTGGCTAAAGCTTCCAAAGGAATGAGCCCTTGACCCTCATAGTAGGAAGGGTAAACCACTAAATCTGCTGAACGGAAATGCTGTGCTAAGTCTTCAAACGACATGCCGGGTTGAATAAACACCGCATGGCCAACGCCTAACTGCTTTGCTTGCTTCAACAAGGTCTTCGCCATATGGCCGCGTCCAATGATGCACAGCCTTGTGCCTGGGTGCTGTTCAAGGATTTCTGGCATTGCCCGCAACAGGGTTCGGTGACCTTTTCGCGCCACAAGCCTGCCGACCGCCAACAAGAGGGGCGTGGATTTGGATGGACGGCCACAGAGGGCATCTTCATCTGCAGCGTCGTACTTTTTCCTCAACGCTTCATGAGCCAATTGCTCTTCTTCATCGTCTGTGTTGCTCGGTCGGAACACAAGGTGATCGACTCCGTACAAAATCGTCTCACACCGCCAACCTTCAGGTGGGGCGTACCAACGCTTGAACTCCTCTTTTGTCGATTCACTGATCGCTACGCTGACCGAAGAGCCATCAATCCCGGCCTGCTCGTAACGAGCGTACCAGCCACCTGTCGTCAAAATTGCCAAATCGTTCGGGTTCTTCCACGTTGCAGATTCGCGGTGCTTGGCTGCCAGCTTCATGCCTTCTCGCTCGCCAATCCAACTGCCATTGAGGGCTGAAACGACTGGAGCGATGTTGGCTTCAATCCATTGGAATTCCTTTCGCTTCCAACTCACGAGAGGCAACAAGGTGTGAACCACGTCAATAGGGGCGCTGAGATGCAGTTGTTTCAAGGCACGTAGAGCATGTTTTCCATATGAACGGGTGAAGGCCATTGGGGCTTTCAACCATGGAACCTCAATCACAGTGACGCCTTGTTGAGCGGGTGCACGGCCCTTGTGTGCACGGGTGATGATGGTGATGCTATGACCACGCGCTGCCAAATGGCCAGCCAAATGGAAGACAACGGAACCGATCCCCCCCCACCGTGGAGGGTATTCACCGGACACCATTGCAATGTGCATGGAGGTGCGAATGTGTGCTTCGGTTTCAATGTCACCGAATGAAGACCCCTCAGATTCAAATTCTCGCTCCAATGCTTTCAAGGGGGTTGCGTTTGTGGCAAGGTACATGGGCGAAAAACTCCCTGTCACCGTCACGGTGATACTTCCAACTCGAAACGAAGAGGAAGCCTTGGCACCAACGATTGATGCAATCCCGCGTGGATGGTGTAAAAACCTCGAAATCATGATTGTGGACGGTAATTCAAGCGACCGAACTCGAGAGATTGCTTTGGAGAAGAAAATCCGAGTCCATCTTGAAGACCGAAAAGGATACGGCCGAGCCTATCGAACTGGATTTGATGTGGCCAAGAACGACATCATTGTTACCATGGATGCAGACTGCACCTACCCTGCAGAACTTGTCCCTACGCTGGTCAAACGCCTGCTTGATGACGATCTGGATTTCATTACCTGTGACCGTCTTTCGCTTGCTGAAGAAGGTTCAATGCCAGGCATTCACGGGTTTGGGAACTGGGCGCTGTCCTTCACCGCACGCATTCTGTTTGGCTATGGCATCAAAGATTCTCAGTCCGGCATGTGGGTGTTTAGAAAATCCATCTTTGACAACGAAGCCATGAGGCCGACCAACGATGGCATGCCGCTTTCAGAAGAAATGAAAATCCTTGCTCGTCGCGTGCTCGGGAAGAACAAGGCCGTCGAAATCTCTGTGCCGTACAGGCCACGGGTTGGTGAGGCAGAAATTCACACATGGGGCGACGGTTGGAAGAACTTCAAATTCCTCTTCGCTCGCCGGGTTGGCCTTCATCGAACCCGAACCCCTTGGGGCAGCAGGGATTCAAACCCCGATTCAACCAACGGCGATTTACCCGAGCAAGCTTGAGTTGGTCGAGCATGACGTTTTGGCATCAGCGCTGGGATGACAATCAAACAGGTTGGCACCGTGATGTTGTCAATGATTTATTGATCAAGCATTGGCCGAGCCTCAACCTCGAACAAGGCATCAACGTGCTTGTGCCATTGTGCGGCAAAAGCGTCGACATGCATTGGTTGGTGCAACAAGGGCACAGCGTCACGGGCATTGAACTCGTAGAAACAGCGGTTGAGGCTTTCTTCAGCGAAGCAAAAAAGACACCTACCGTGGAATCACTTGGGGAAATCAAGCAATACAAGGAAGGCAAAACAACACTGCTTCAAGGCGATGTTATGGCGGTACGACCAACGATGGTTTCCAGCGGTGCATGGTATGACAGAGCGGCCCTGATCGCTCTTCCCTCAACCATGAGGCCTGCCTATGTCAAGCAAATAAGAGCGCTTTGTCAACCAGGTTCAACTGGGCTGATGATTACTTTTTCTTACCCGCAAAACGAAATGCAAGGACCGCCATTTTCACTCCCTGATGAAGAAGTTCTCAGGTTGTTTGAACCAGAGTTTGAGGTGGAATTGTTAGAACGCATTGCGCTTGAGGATGAGAAGCAACGGGGCTTAACGAGCGTTCATTCAGCGGTCTACAAATTGACTCGAACATAATCAAACGTTATCCCAATCAAGGTCCGTGCCTTTGAGTGGTTGAGGCTCTTCTTCCTTACCTTCTTGCTCGGCTTGTACTTCAGAAGCTCCATCAATCGCGCCACCCTCAAGAGAAACAACCGCTTTCTCTTCTGCGGGTTCAACGGCTTTGGTTGTTCCAAACGCATCCCAGGACTCGATGAGGTCAATTTCTGCAAGCCGCGTACGACGGCGGGCAGCGAGCAGAGCGATTGCGGTGAGAATTCCAATGAACGCGAGAACGCCTGCGATTAACATCATAGGGCGGTTATCGCTTGCTGGTTCTTCGATTTGGAGGATGACGCTGAGCACCTCGACGGTCGCGTCGTCCCCGGTTCCATCGGTTGCAATAATCTTCATGCTCGGCCGGCCTGCAGCATCGGGTTGAAGTTCCAACATGCCGGTCCATACGTTCCCGTCACCGCTCTGAGTGAGGTTCATTTCCCAAATTTGAAGGTTGAACTTGACCGTCACTCGCACATCATCGGTCGTTCCATCAGCGTCTTCCATGGTGACCGATACCGTGAGTTGGTTGACTTCACCGGCGATCAAGGTCGAAGGAGAATAGAGGAGGTTGGAGAGGCGCGGCAGGCTTGACTGGACCGTTAGGTTGGCAAACACCTCGTCGATGCCACCGCGGCTGTCTTCGATAAAGAGTGATATTTTGTGCTCACCTGGTAGGAATTTTACTTCATCAAGGCTTTTTGTTGAGAGAACAACATAGGTGCCATTTGGTGCCCATTGACGCCATTCACGGGTGACCATATCATCGTCTGCATCGGTTGATTCCTCGCTCAGATAGATCGTTCCTCCAGCTTCAATCGAGTCTCTATTTGCCGGGGTCAACATCACCGCAATTGGATCGGATTGACCAACGGTGAGCGTGATGAACTTGCTGGAAGTAAGCCCCGTTTCATCTTCAAGGGAGATTTCCATGTTGTGGGTGCCAGCAGGGAGCATGCTGATGTGCGTGATTTCTGGTGAAACTGCAGAGAGCAGTGGTTCTGTCAACAAGTCGCTTCTCACGGTCATCGTGAAGTTGTCTCCATCGTAATCTGTCGAGGGGACTGCGTTCCAAAAGATCGAATCCGAGGAACGGAAGATTTGGCCGTCGGCTGGTTCCACCAGGGCCAATTCGGGTGCGGATGGAGTCACTTCGACGGTTCGTGTGACCACTACGGGATCGTGGATGCCGTCATCCAAACTCAAGGAGATAATGTGGGTCCCTGAAGAAAGGCGTGTGTCAAAGATCAGCCAATCCTGGCCAACAGGTGTCAGTCGCCCATCCAAGTCACTCGACCAAACGACAATGAGGTATTCTGAACCGGCAAATGGCTCCTGCTCAGCGCAATGCCAACTCCCATTCACAGGGAAGGTGGAACATGCGGCGTCATAGTCGCCTGAACCGTTTGCAGAGAACCATATCAACTCCGAAGATGAATACGTTAAGGCTTCACTTGGGGTCGAGATGTCTGCTTGAGGGAACGAGTTTTCGACAGGAACCAGCGTGGAGGACGTTTTCGTGGCGTTGATGTGTTCGGGTCGGTCATCAACCACCCGCATCTCAATGCTATGGACGCCACGAGAAAGGTGACCTGTCCAGACGGTTGCTCCTTCTTGGTTTGACCATCCGAGTTGCCCATCGAGGCTTGACCACCATTCAACCTCAAGGGTGTCACCTTCAGGATCGATGGTTGCAGACCCGTCGAGAGTGACAAGACTTTCACTGACGTTGTCTGTGCGAAGCACTTCGAACACAGGTTCTGGGACTTCGTTGTACAACTCAACAGGGACTTGATACACGGATGGTGGATTTATAGAATCTGAAGCGTAAATCATCACATCAAAGGTTGAGGGGACGGTTTCATCCATGGTGAGGTTCATCCACAATTCATCCGGGCAGGAGGTGGCAACCTCTGTTGTCGAGGTGTAGGAACGCTCCAACCAGCAAATCAGTGGATCGCCTTCCAAATCATAAGTTCCTGAGAGGTTGAAGAGGGCTTTTTGGGTTCGGGGAATGATTAATTCCGACCATGGAGAGAGGGCTGGTTCAACGTTGAGAACGATGATGGGCGCTTGATTGACAAGTTCGATTGTTCGGCTTTCAGAAACACAGTGACCAGCGTCATCACATACTTCCAAAGTGATGACATGTATACCGTCGGATAATTGACATCCCATATTCAGATAATTTGTATTGACTGTGAATGGAACTCCATTGGTCATATCTTGTTGAGTAATCCCCTGCCCGTTGCCCACTCCCTGCCCGGTACATGATGCCACAATATCACCATCGAGGTCACTGGTCCATGTGAAACTGAGGGTATCGTTGTCTAAATCCCAAGAATCGGAGGCGTTGAACACCACTGCCCCTTGGGAGGGGTAGACCGTGGCATCAAAGGGTGTTTCCCACATGACGAATGGGGGTTGATTCTCCAACGGTAGGACGCAATTGACGAAGCGGTCTTGGTCGAGCACAACGCTCGTGCTGTTGGAGACGCTGTCATAGCCGCATGCGAGATCAACAACGTTGTGGCTTGAAGCACCGGTGTTGGACCAACGCTGGCCGATGAAATTTGGTAAACTGACGTATCCAAGGTCATTGGTCGTCTCCTGCAAAGAGGGCTCGAATGAAGCAAAACTTGCGTTGACGTTGGCATCTGGAATTCCGTTGTTAACGGTGTTTACGACCCACACTGTGATGTCCCAAGCCACATCCACGGCCGAACCTGAAGCAAGGGTAGCAAGGCTGAGGTCGACGCCTGAGGGCTGGTGAAGATGCATTGTGGAAGTGCTGTCGAGCTGCAACGCATGGGCGCCTGTGGCGTCAATCAGTGAAGACCAATTGACTTGGCTGTTCTGCAAAAGAATGGAGCCTGTGCAGTCTGCAGTGATTGTGTTTCCATAGCCAGAAAGGGCGGTGTGATCGATGAGGGTGAGGCAGTTGCTCGAGCCGGTAAATTGTGTGCGACTGAGGCTTGACGGGAAATTCCCGTTGTTGTCTGCGTTCCATTCAATGCCGCTGTGGTTGCCTGTCATCGTGATTTGATCAAGGTTAGCCGCTGCGTGGTTCAGGGAGATTGCAGGGACACTAGGCCCTTCCAAGTCGATTGTAGCGCCGTGGATTTGAACACGCCCACCTTGTTGACCAAGGGTAAGCCCTTGGTTGTCGACAAGGAGCGGTGAAACCGCTGGATTGTTATCTGAAAGGCTGAGATCGTACAACCACAAGTCTACTGAATTAAGGGCATAAAGCCCAGAGCCGGAAGAACCAGTCACGGAACAGTTGCGGCAAGTGACGTTGCCCGAAGAGGATTCAATGTCGTTTGATTTTTCATAGAACAAACCTGCTTGATCGCCCAGAGGTGCTGTTGCAGGATCCCCGCCGTTGTCGGTTGCCGTCAGGTTTTGCAAGGTCACGTACCTTGCATCGTACACGTGAGCGCCGGATTGACCGTTTGAAGCGAGGTGCAAACCTTCCACAATCACAGTGGCTTTGTCGATGAACAATCCATCTCGGGTGTTGTTGTGAAGGTGCCAAATAGAGCCTTGCATGGCTCCACCAGAAGTTGAGGAAACCCCCGGGCCAACTGACCCTGCCACCGTGAGTCCGTCAAAGTGAGGCGCAAAGAACGACGATCGTACCGCGACACCAGCCTCATGAGGGCCTTGTCCGGGATCGCCTGAATTCAGCACCGTCAAGTTGCGGAAGGTCGTCGAACTGTCGACAAAATACAGCCGAACGCCAACGGTTGTCGAATCTTCGACCAACGTGTTCTCAAACCATGCACCGGTTGCGTTCACATCGATTGCTGCGAAACCAATGTTGGCTGTTGTTGCGCCGGGGCCGCCCGTTCCACGAACTGTAAGGTTGGTGAAATCTGCTGTTTCATAATTGCTGTAATTGGTGTGGTTCAACTTATCGACATAGACGCCCCGGTACATGGAATTGGTCACGGTTGCGTCCTTGACCACCGCCCGAGTGTAGCCGCCATCATCGACGTGTCGAATGACGATTCCATTGTCTGATTTATCGATGGAAAGGTTGGTCAAAAGCGGTTGGCTGTCTTCGACCCAAACGCCTGCTGCCATGGCCCAAGATGAGCCACTGATGTTGTCCATGACGATGTTACGAAGCAAGCCACCTGAGCCGCCCCATATGTTGATTGCACGCGTCAAGTGATCTGTGAAGTACGCCCCATCGACGACGGGGGTGGACCCTGCTCCAATGGAGAGCCCGAGGCCGTAGCGCCAATCGTTTTGCGTGGGGACCATTCGCCCTGCTTGGTCGATGTACAAATCTCGAATCACTGGGGACGAACTGCTGAACAAATCAAGTCCGACTCGATCCGGATTGATGATGGTGAGGTTGGTGAACAAGGGGTTGCTTCCAAACATGGTAACCCCGTAGATTCCGTCTTCGATCGTGAGGTTGTGAATCACCGAGCCGCGGCCGTTTGAACTGCTGTTGAATTGGATGCCCTCATGGTCCGAAGAGGCAAACGAATACATCACAACTGGGCAACTGCTCGTCCCTTCAACCGTCAAACGCCCCTCGACGAAAATCCGTGCACCTGCACCAAGTTCAATTTGTGTGCAAGCGCTTACAATGAGTTCATCGAACACTGCAACGGTGTATGAAGTGGTGACCGTGACGGTGCCTGACCATGTGGTTTGGGCCCTTGCAGCGGTGTAATCTCTGGATGATTCTTCCGACTCAAGCGCATCAAGTGGGTTCGTCGTCATGCCCGCAAGAGGTGTGAAGAGCAACAAACAAACCAAGACAAATGCGGACCAGTGGCGATGTGTCTTGGTGTTCATGATGTGAGGTTCATGCAAATGCACTTCAAGGGTTCGGCTTCGTGGGCGACATTCTAACATTCGACGTTCATGACCTCGACTCGCAACCAATAAGGCGGGACCGTTGCTGGACGGAGCATGCCTGAGGCGTTTGTGTTGTTCAAAACCCTACCTTCTCACGAGCGAGATGTGTACCTTGCACTCAGCGAACACGCTGCAATTGCCGAAGTCCATGCACTGTATGGTGAGTTTGACCTCCTCGTCCGCGTCAGTTCGGAAAACGCGGGTGAATTGACTTCTCTGTTGATGCGAGAATTCCGCCAAATCTCCGGCGTGAAGGAAACTCAAACGCTTATCGCGGTCGAATACTGAGGTGGATTTATGGCAATTGGATTTGTTTTGATTACAACACAACCGGGACGAGAACACGATGTTCGTGCAACACTTGACAGCATTGAGTATGTGACAGACCGTTGGATGTTGTTCGGCGAATACGATTTGATCGCTCGGGTGCAAGCGGATGATGAATACACCCTCACACGGTGCATTGTCGAAGACATCCGAGTCATCAAGGGCATTGCCGACACAAAGACACTCATTGGCGCTGAACTTTAATCACAGCAACAAATGAAGTTGCGATTCCAGAGACTTTGCGGCGCGCGGACATCCTGCTGATCGATGCAGAGTAATCGCCTCGCGCAATGCGATACGTCGCATGTTTGGCTCTAACTTTGATTTGCATGCCCACCAGCGAGCATGAAGGCGATGGAGGGTGGCGCTGTTTGAGGGGATTTGTGGCTCAACCGTAGCTGAAAAGACTTGTTTTGCTTTTTCTACATCCGTTTCGCTCAGGAATTCGACGAGTGAGAGCCGCAGCCCCTCCGCTCGAACCGAATTGGTCTGTGCTTCGATTGCGTCTTGCATTTCTTGAACCGCTTTCGCCCGCTCGTTGGCGTTTTGAGCAGAAAGCAGGTGGGCTTTTGCTTCCATGCCCTGCAACAGAGGTTGGGCAAGCCCCCCAATTCCAGCAAGGGAAATTCTGAGGCGTTGAGCCTTTTCGAAATCGCCCTCCCGCAAGGCCAGAGCATGTTGAATCATGGACATGGCCACAATCGTCACTGATCGTTCATCCGAATTCGGTTCGGAAACATTGACTTTGGATAAGTAGTGCTTGATGTCCTTTGATAACGAAGCATCTTGCTGCCCAAACACGCAATCATCGAGCCGGCGAGCGGCGGCTGCAAGGGCCATACGGTTGGCTTCACTTGGAACATCGGACGTCAAACCTGCTTCAATGAGCTCCTCCGCATCCGACACCCTGCCTTCCAGCATCGCCAAGCCAAGGGCGACTTGACGTGACTTCGCCGCATCTTGAATCCCTTCGAGGTGTCGACGAACGTGGTCTGGCTCGCACCGTTCAATGGCCACCTTCCCCGCAAGGTAATGCAAATGGGAAGGTGCTGAAGAAACTTTGATCGCCTGTTCGAGCAGAACTGAAAAGGCCCCAGAGTGTGTATCCAACAGCTGCTCCATTTCTGAATCGAGTTGAGCATCAATCCCCTCTTCAAGGCTGGCGATTCGATGATAGAGCAAGATAACATGATCGTCAGCGGTTTCTGCTAACGCCTTCCAATGCTCGACTGCTGCCTTATGCAATTGCCGTTTTGCATCTTCGTCGAGGGCTGACCGCCGTACATTTCGTACCAAATGTTGGATTTCCATTTTTTCAAGGTTTGATGTCCAACGCAAGAAGGCATAATCATCCAAGGTTCCGACAACTTCGCTGTCAAACGCCTTTTTGGCCTCAATGGGCATCGGAACCATAACGATGTGATCAAGGCCCGAGCGGGTGGAATCATCGAGGGTTGAAAGGACAACGTCCTCTACGTAAGATTGGACATCCGCTCCAGCCTCTGGCAGCGGCGCACCGTCTTCATGAAGTAAAATTGCAAGTGGATGGCCGCCGAGGCTCTCCGCCACATGGAGCCGTTCCCCTTCCTCGAGTGATTCGCCCAAGAGCAGTGCTGCGTCTTTGACTTTGAGGGCTGGAACGGTGATCCGAGGGAGTTGGTCGGCAAAGGAAAATGGCTCCCTGCCAATCAACAGCATATGAGCGGCTTGAGCGCTGTCAAGAAGACCGCAGAAGGTTCTGATGGAATCGCTGTGGCGTTCTGGAATCAAGTGTGCGTCATCAATGACCAGGACATCCCCTTTGCATTTGAGGGCTGCAAATTCAGCAAGCGCCTCGTGGTTTTTCGGAAATGGACCATTGAATCCCCATTGTTTGCACAGGGCATGCAGATCTGTAAACTCGTCCACTGAAGCCCATCGCACGTTTGTCCCCGAGGCAAGAAGTTCTTCGCTCACAAGACCGCCGAGGGTTGTTTTACCTATTCCAGGAAGTCCACTGAGGACCAAACAATGCTGTGTTTGAATGTTCTTGATCACTTTTTCTGCAAGGTGGAGGCGTCCGTGGATTTCTCCAAGGTGGGGGGGGTTTCCAAATGATTTCCCACGAGAGGATTTCTTAGTTTTCTTTTCATCACCCAATTGTTCAAACGCTTTTCGACCAGCCTCGGTGAGATGATACACGTGCCTTCGCCTTGAACCACCTCCAATGACGTGAGCCTTTCGCTTGAAAACAAGCCCATTGTCTTCAAGGCTATTGAGCGGAGAGTTCAACGCACTGCGCACCACGCCCAGGGCCTCGCTGATTCCGGGAAGCGAAAGGTGTCGAGTGACGTCCCACGCCTTTTCCATGGTCGGGGAAAAACCACCCAGCCAGCGCAAAATACGCTCTTGGGGTGCTGAAAAGGAACCAACCATATCACTTCCCATGAACGAGCCGCTTTCTAACCACCGCTTTTCATGCGTCAATCAAAGCGACTCAAGGGGTTTCCTTTTTTGGGGGCGGCGACGAGCAGAACGCATGCCTGTCACCCTCGCTTCGGTGGATTTCCCCAAGCGCCCGGGTGTTTATTTATTCAAAACCAATCAAGGGCGCGTCCTCTATGTGGGGAAGGCCACAAAATTAAACGAACGAATCCGCTCCTATTTTGCTCAAACTCCAGACCGGCAAATGATCCCTGAACTGGTCAAGCGTTCTGATGACATTGAGTGCATCGTCACCAATTCACCAGAAGAAGCCTTGATCCTTGAACGTCAACTGATTCGCCAGCATAAACCGCGCTATAATTCAATGCTCAAGGATGACAAATCATACCCTTATTTGGTGTTGACAAAGGAAGAAATTCCAAGAATCATGTACACGAGGCACCCCCCAAAAGCAAGCTTGCGATGGGGACCGTTTCCAAACGCTGGTGCTGCAAAACAAGTCATGCAATTGCTGCGGAGGCAATTTGGAATCCGCGATTGCAAGGAATTGCTCCCTCAAGGATGCTTGTCAATGCACATTGGCTTGTGTGCTGGACCTTGCATTGACGCAACGGGATACGCTCAACGCGTGAACACCGCTCGTCGAATCTTAAACGGTGACGCTGTTGCTTTACTGGAAGAATTAGCTCAAGGGATGGATGAGGCTTCTGAATCGATGGAATTCGAGCAAGCAGCGGCCCATAGAGACACCATACGAGCGGTGCGTGCAACAACAGGGCAACACGTTGTTTCGAGCAAGGTCTACCGTGACTGCGATGCGATCGGCATTGCAGCGCAAGGGGAAATGGCTGCTGTGGTGGTCATGCATGCCGATCAAGGTGTGGTTAAGGGTCAAGAGGTGTGGCCGATGGTGCATCGAGGGGATCTTGGAGAAACTGTAGCCAACTTTGTGGCGGAACATTACGCCAACAGACGCCCTCCACGGTTGCTCTTGACTCCAACTCCACTGTTGAACGGTGTCGAAGAATGGTTGTCCACGCGACGGGACGCTAAGGTCGAAGTTCGTACACCCCTCCGTGGTGATTTAGTGACCTTGCTCACCCTAGCGCGCCAGAACGCTGACATCCAAATGACCCGGTTAGCAAACGCAACCAGCGGATCGTTAGAACAACGCGCAGCCAACGACGGAGCCGCTGTGCTGGGAATGGATCAATTGAATCATATTGTTTGCTTCGACATGGCTCAACTGCTGGGCGATGAACGGGTTGGTGGAAGCGTTACCTTTCGCAACGGAAGGCCCACCAAGAAAGAGTATCGGACTTACATCGTCAAGAGCGATGCAATGGATGACCTGCGCATGATGCGGGAAGTGGTTGAACGATGGCTGAAGCGCCAAGACTCCTGGCCAGATTTGCTTCTCATCGACGGGGGTGAAACCCATTTGTCCACGATCACTGCCTTGCTCAAGGAGCATGACCTGCTCGATCAATTCGCGCTCGCCGCTCTGGCGAAGCGTGAAGAAACAATTTACAGGAATGGCCACGAACCAATCATCTTGGATCGAAAAGGCCGAGTTATGGTCCACGCTCGCGATGAAGCGCATCGCTTTGTCAACACCTATCACAGAAAACGGCGTGGTCGAAGCAGGCTTTCTGATCCGTTGGAACAAGTGGAGGGTTTGGGCGCCAAGAAGATGCAAAATCTGCTGAGGCATTTTGGTGGGAGGCAAGGCATTCAACATGCATCGGCTGACAACTTGATGACCGTGCCAGGGATCGGTCCAGCGCTTGCTAAGCGCATTTATGACGCCCTTCACGGATGATCAATCAAACAGCTCATCGCCAAGATCTTCATCCGCTGCATCCGTCACATCGAACGAAACATCGTCAAACGGAGAGGGTTGCGTGCCCTCCGAACTCACGACCTCTTCCATCGAAACGAAGCTCGATAGGTCCGGTGCTGCAACGGCGGAAGGGGGCGCTTTCGGAAGGGGCGGGATGGAAGGAGCGCTCGGGGTCACTTGCAATGATTCAAGCTCCCCGTGCAGTGCTTCGCTATGGAATCCGGAGAGATCTGCGAATTCTGCGTTGCCCAATTTGGGCTTTGCGGCAGATGCGGCTCTGGCTCTGCGAATCTTTCTCACTCGCTTCTTCTTTCTGCGACGACGGACGTAAAGCAAAAGCAAGATGAGAATAATAGCGGGGTACTTCCAAAATTGCACCAAGAAGTACAACCAGGTGAGGTGGAGTTGGAAGGTGACGGTGTCTTCAACATCACCAGCAGGCAACGTGTATGTGATTTGTTGGCGTCCATCAATCATCGCCTGTTCAATGTTCCCTTCAGCGGATTCGAGGTTTTTCAGAGTGATGCCCCTTGGGAGGGTCACGGTGAATGGCCCGTTCACTGCCACTTCGAATTCCTTTTGCAGTTCATGAGGCATGGTGTTGAAGTTGAATGGAACCGAAACGCTGCTGTCTGAGTCCTCATCTGGAAGGGTCACACCATCCCATTTGACTACGCTGTTCGCCAGCATACCGGTAACCCCTTGCATAAGCATGGCCATTGGTTCAAGGAACATCGAACGGATTGCATCCGTTACGAGACTCAATTGAATGCCAGAGGTGTCTCCGTCACGAAGTTTACCCAAATCGCCCCCAAGGCTGAGTTCAAACTGGACCTTCGGGATCTTGAGTGTCAAACTCAGTGGCTCATCATCGCTGACAGTAAGGTCGGGCGGACCAACGCCCTTGAGCCGCGATTGAACTTCAAAATCACTGATGTCGATTTCTTTGAAATTGATGTGTTCGGTATCCATCAACAACTGAGAATATTCGTGGAGGAAAAGCGTGAACAATTCACCAGTTCGTTTAACGAAGGTTGCAAGACCTTCAGCTGTAAATTCGAACGTCAGAGTTTCGTTGCAGATGCTTAGCCCGGGACGGCAAAGAAGTTCGCCGATGTCAAAAGTCCTGTTCATTGGGGTGTCTAATCTGCTTGCGATATCAAGTCCGAGTCGAATCAAATCAGAAGGCAACGCCTCGAGCATCACGCTGTGTTCGCCGGCTTCAGGTATACGGTCGGTCGGAATGCCAATTCGATACACCGATACATCTGCGTCCAAGGCAAATTCAAACTCGACGGACCGAGTCCATTCATTTAGGTTGAATGACATTGCATCCATTTCCACATCGGTTGTGACGCAGGTTTTGTTGGTGCTGGGGCAAAGAACATTCTGATTAGCGTCTCTGATGACGCTCCGCCAATCGTATGGGTCCGTACCAGCAAAGGAAATACGGTTGGTCTCATTGCCGGCAAGGGTGTCTTTGAGCACCAAGCGGTCACCACCAGCAGCGGTTCGAACCCATGGTGGCAGGATGATTTCAAGGGTCAGTTCAGAAGGCGGGAGATTTTCAGGAACAATCGCTGAGAGGTAACTGCTGTTGAGGACCGTTTCGAGCGTTAAACCTGAGTTCAGCACGCGCTCGAAGTCGTCTTCATTCAGTTTTTCGATGACCTCTGCGAGTTCCTCATTATCGTTGTTTTCTGCCAAGATGTCAATCAAGCGCATCGAAAAGGGTTTGCTGGTGGTTTGGAGGTAGACTGGGTGTTCGACGCCCATTGCCTCTGCGCCGAGTACACAATAGTGAAGATCAACCCCCGCGGGCGCTACTTCAGTGCAGCCGGTTGAATGGGAATAGTTGAGCCCTCCAGAGGGCATCGCACCAACCGCAGATCTTGAAGAAACCCATGACATGTTGTTCATTTCAATGGTATCGATTCCTGCAACAGTGGAGGATACGCCTTCCGCAATGACATCAATCGGGAATTGAGAAGTGAAATTGGACAAGTCGACAAGTCCGTTATGATACGCTAAGCGAATCCCGTCAGCGGTCACCACTGGAACTGTGGCTTGTTCGGTCACTTCCATCAGAGAGATGCCCCAATCTTGCATTGTTTGGTTGTCCAAATAATACATGCCCGCTACAAAATCCAACGTTGCTGCTGATTCATCGCGCAAATCTAATGTGATTTGCAGATCAAGCGCCTTGCTTCCTTCAGGCACCTCCACAGTTGTTGTGCCAGTGCGATTTCGGTGGCTGATTGACAATTCAACACCTTGGCTCAAGTTTGAGTCAAGGTTTGTTGCTGCGCGGTGGTCGAGGACCCATGAACCTGAGTTGTAAGGAGGCGTACCCGCACGTGAAAGCAGTTGGCCTTGGGCGTCAACAGCGTCAATCGTTGCGTAACTTGGAGGGTTGAATATGTAGGAGGCAAGATGGCCCCGTTGAGCGACGAAGTCGAAGGTCGAGGTGATTTCTGTCCCCATAATAAGAAGGCCCTGATAGGCCCGTTCAAGGTTTAAATCGGGGTTTGAACCGAGGTTGAACGACGATTCGTCAACTTGAATGAGGGCCGATGTCGACAGGCAAACCGGGGGATAGAAAGCGTTGTTTTCTGAAGCGCCCTCTTCGGCGGAATCGGTTGCAGGATCAGTGGAACAAGGTGTCATGACGGCGCCGTTTTGGTATTGGCTAGCAAAATTGGTCGAGACATCAACCTCGCCCATGCTGTTGAGGGAGGATTTGATGGCTTTGCTGATTTCACTTTTGAGTTTGTTTCCAACCGTTGGAGAACCGGAGCCATTGGTTTCTTGGTCGATGAAATTACGAATCAAGTCGGCTGGGGCTCCGTCGTCTGCTTCTAAACCGTCGTTCGCCAAATAAGCGTCAAGGAATTGATTTGAAAGTCCAAGTTTTTCCCGATCGAACTCATAAATGGCCCAAGTGAGTTCCAATTCAATCTGCCCGGTGCTAAGCATATTGAACTCATAAGTTCCTTCAATCCAGTCTTGGAAGTTTGGAGTTCCATCGTCTGCTTCATCGTATGTATCGCAGATCCCATCAACCGCTGCGCCCGGGTCTTTATCGCAGGATGTCATGCCTGCAGCGGCCGCATAAGGAACAAAAATTGAGAGCATCATCACAAAGACAAGCGCGTGGGCAAGAGCTTGCTGGCGGAAGCTTTTACCGCGTGGCAGATGGCTCATGCCTTTGGCTTACCACGCCACATTCATAGGCGTTGCCCCCCTCACTCTACCATGGAACTTGGTCTGGTAAAGGACCACCAAGGGTTGGTAGTCTGGACTGCTAAACCGCACGGTGCCCAACTTCACAGCGCACTAAAATCGCTTCTGTGGCTAAACCCACAGGCCCGCTGCGGCCCGATTTCCGAACATGAAGTTGGATTTGCTTGCCACCAAGTGAGCGATCTAACTGAAAACGAAAAACAGGCATTAACCTCAATGTTCCCACACCGCTATGAACACGCTCTTCGCTTGATTACAGGCCAAAGAGCATCGGTGAATCCCCACGAGAGGTTGTTCCAGGCGGTGAACATTTGGATGGCAGAACGCGGTATCACTTTTAGCAAAGATCATCAAGCCGGACTGCCTCAAAAATGGGAACGGCTAGGCGATCTTGTCATCCTCAACCAAGCCTCGTTCTCCAATGATTCTTGGCAAAAAACGCTGCACTCAGAAGCCGGCAGCACGAGTGACCTTTGGGAAAAAGTAGCACGAGCACTCGGCGGGGAACGACTCGCTCAACAGGCGCAAATTATGGACAATGCATTACGAAGCCCACAACTAAAATTGCTTCATGGTGCTGCCACATGGGTGGAATTTTTAGATCATGGTGTTCATTTTGGATTTGACGCCGCTCAGGTGATGTTCTCTTCAGGCAACATCACTGAACGTCACCGAATTGGTTCCATCTCCATGGAAGGAGAAACCGTGGTCGATGCCTTTGCGGGCGCTGGGTATTACACGCTCCCGATGCTGGTGAGAAGCGGTGCTGCGCTCGTCCACGCCTGCGAGATGAATCCTGCGTCGATTGAAGCGCTGAACTGGGCTTCAAGCAAGAACGGCGTTGGTTCAAGACTGCTGGTCCACCCAGGCGACAACCAAACAACCCTGCCAATGTTGACCGGGGTTGCTGATCGATGCCACCTTGGCCTCTTGCCATCCTCAGAAGGCGTTTGGCAGCATGCTCTTGCGTGCTTGAAACCAACAGGTGGGCGGTTGCATGTTCACATGAACGTACCAAAAGCAGAGATTGAGTCTTGGAAATCAAACACGCTGAAGCGTCTAAGGGATTTAGCCAAGAAAATAGGCCGGCAGTGGGACATCGAAGCCGAACACCTCGAACGGGTGAAATCGTATTCACCTGGCGTGATTCACGTGGTTCTTGATGTCAAGTGCTCAGCTGCCTAGGCAGCATGACAGGACCACTCATGTTGTGCCTTCAAGCAGAACAGCGTCGTACGTTGGGGCCGTTGTGGAATGTTCAATCCCAAGAGGTGGGTCGATGCGGCCAACATAAAACACAAGGAAACCAACAATGGCCAGCGTCACTATTGCTCCCATACTCAACCCAACAACCCCAAAGGCACCGGTCAAACTCGAGAACCAAGTTGTGGTGTCCTCTCCAATGGAACCAGGAAATCTGAGCGTTCCGTCAGGGTCAGAAACGCCAACGATTCGAACCGAAATAATTTCCACTTCATAGGTTGGACGGCCTGCAGAGGATGCGGGATTCTGAATTTGCTCGTCACCGGTTGGGTCGTCTGAGGTTGGCGTCAACGCAATCGCTCGAACATGGCTCATGCCGCTACGAACGATACCGAATGTAGCGTAGCCTTCATCGTCTCGGTTTTCGGGATCCAAATTATGCGCTTCAGTTTCTGCAATGTACCACTGAGCATCAGCTGAATCAGGATCTTGGCTTCGAGCCATTCCAATCGCACCATCCACATGAGAGAGGTTTGGGTTGAGTTCGAGGGGGATCGTATCGCCGGTACCGCCGCTTCCACACTGTGGGCTTGTCAGCGGGTACAGGCCAACCCTCGAGCAGGTCGGATCGCCGCCTTGGATGACGAAGTCATCAATCACACGATGGAAGAAAATGCCGTCATAAATCCCATTCTCTACGTTGAGAATCATGTTGTTTGTCGTGATGGGAGCCCACTGTTCAAACAACTCAAGCGTGATGACTCCGTAGGACCTCGAAGAAAGGTGAGCAGGGACATAGGAAACTTCAATTTCCACAATCGCATTGCCCTGGTAGGTAAACTGCATAGGCGTGTCTTCCGGTTCGGGGCCGTCAACCCACAAATCAGGGTCAACGCCCACCTTTCGCCAGGCGCTGTTGCTGGTGTCGGCCGCTGCGAATGGCAGCGCAAGGGCTGTCATGCACAGAAGGTTCAGGACGAGCAAGCAGGCCAGTCGTCCATTCATGGTTAGGCGAAGCGGTTCCCCCCCATCAATCGTGCGGAAGTATTGCTGTTCAGCCCATAGACAAAAAAAGGGGCCCTCTCTGCTCAAGGTATGGAACAACAATCCAACTTTATGGCAAACTTGACACTCGGTTACGGAACCTTCCTCCTTCTTTGGGGCGTTGCCATCTCTGTTCTTTCGAGTTCGGATTCGATCACATCTTACTTTCCAAGTTTTCTTGGTGTTCCTTTGATGCTTTCTGGCTTCATGACGCTACGGATGCCTGAAAAGCGAAAATTATGGATGCATGTGGCGGCCACATTTGGTCTGCTGTGCGCCATTGGTGGTACCCGATTCTTCATGGTCATGGGCGATGGAATCAATTATGCATCTAGCTCGATGCTGATGTTGCTCGTGACGGGGGTTGCTTACACCGTTGTGTGCGTGCGTTCTTTTATCGCTGCCCGCAAGGCGCGTGAGGCAGCCCAAGTTTGAATCGCAAGATACGGAAAAGCGTCATGCTCTTGAGCAAGGAGGGCTTGGCCGAATCATGGCTGATGCGACAGAACCCGTTGATGCCGCTGCCGACGAGGCGGTCTTGATTGGTGAAATGATGCAGCCAAGCAATGCAAGGCGCCAATTGACCCTTTCAGCCGTCAGCACAATTGCGGTTGCGGTCGTGTTTCTTCTTCTTGCTATGACCTTTGGAGAATCCCTCATTGCCTCGACCAGCGACGAGGATTTTGAAGGCGATTGGTGGGACACACCGTTGCAGCTCCGCCATCAAATGGATTTGCCGATGGACACCTTGCGGGCGCAGCTTCCCGTCAATGGCACCTATGAGGCGCTCCCGTACACCGAGCATTTCATTGAAGTTGAGCTTCCAGCAAGCGAACAGGATGCCGGATTCCCTGGCCCGGCGTTGATGCACGTAGCACTTTGGCTGCCTAATGTTCCAGAGGGCACACAAGTTCCAGTGATCATGACCATTCACCCCTACTATGATTTCGGAGGCGAGGGCATGCCGGGCGTGGGCGAAGATTCCTCTCCAAACACCGTACCTGATGGCGGGGTTGGAAAATGGGTCTACGATACCTTCCTGCCTCACGGGTATGCGTTTGCACAGGCTTCGACCTTTGGCACAGGACAATCCACTCACTGCCAAGACGTCAAAGGCCTGGGAGAACAAACTGGAATCCAAGCCGTTACCGATTGGCTTGGACAGCAGAATTGGTCAAACGGGAACGTTGGCTTGATGGGCAAATCATACGCTGGTACCACAAATTGGGAAGCAGCCCAGAATCCAAGCGAACACCTGAAGACAATCGTTCCAATTTCAGGCTCGATTGGGGTCCAAGAAATGTTCTACCGAAACGGTTCTTCGGAAGCTCGCGCCATGGGCTATGATGCAGCCTACCAAGCCGCCACCACTGACTTGACAACCGATGACATGCGCGTGTGCTCAGACGACGCGATTGGCCCACTCAACCCCTTCTCCACATGGGGATGGGCTGAATTCGGAGGGGCGGATTGGAACGATTATTGGGACGAGCGTCGCCACCTGCCTGATGTGTTGGAAAATTACCGAGGCAGCGTCTACATCGTTTGGGGCATGCAGGACTGGAACGTCGACCCATACCACGCTTTCCCGACGTACCAAATGCTGATCGATGCCGGCATCAACGCTCGAGCCATCTCAGGGCAATGGGCGCACAACTACCCAGATCAACCCGACCGCCACAGTGAATTGGACAGCGGATACGGCCAAGAAGCCTATCCAAACATGAGTCGAATGGACTGGGCTGTGGAACTCTATGGATGGTTCAACTACTACCTCAAGGGCATTGGCGATGAACCAGAACCAATGGTACAGATGCAAACAAACGACGGCCGTTGGCACGTTGAGGGCACGTGGCCACCTGCCGATGTCATGTGGGACATGCACTCCATTGATTCTTCGTGGGGCAACCTTGCTACCGTCACCGGCCTCGGGGGTTCAGCCACCCTCGTGAGTCCAACGTTTGAAAATGAGACGCACATTTCGGGCTTGCCAACCTTACATCTTGATGTCACGACACAAGCTTGCAACGGGGGTCAAATATTTGCCACGCTGTACGATGATACGAACAACCTGCGATTGGGTCATGCGACCATGGACATTCGTTACCGAGACGGGGGCCATGAGGCGAAGCCAGCCCTTCCATTCACTCAATACACGATGCTGATGGAATTCAATCCTCTTGATGTGGTTCTGCCTGCCGGCCATGCCCTGCGATTGGAATTGACTGAACAAGGAGAGGATTACCTGCCAGGGCCTTGCGCTACGAACCCTCTGGGTGGGCTTAGCATCAACGGCGGCACCTTTGGACTCCCGCTCATCGATCGCCCCCCAATGCATGAAGCATGGTTTGAAGCACCTCATTGGTGGGATCAGCAGCCAATACCAGCGTGAGGCATGCCCTCATGCGCGTGCTTGTTTTCGAAGACTCATACGATGTTGAAGCCATGCTTCAATCAGCAGGCGTCAACCTCAGCAATACGGTTCTTCTCCAGAGATGGTCATCAGAAGATGCAATCCAACACATCGAAGCGTTTCAGCCACAAGTGGTGATGCTGGATTTCTTTATGCCCCCCCACACTGGTTTGGAAGTTCTTTTGATGCTAAATCGAGCCGTTCGTGAGGCTGCGTTGGTTCGCCCAGACTTGGTGATTGGAATCTCAAGCGAGAACGAAGCGAATGCAATGATGCTCCACGAGGGTGCCGATCAGGCCATTATCAAATTTGAACTCCATACATTGAGCATTTGGAATGGCGTTTTGAATTAAATTCAAGCGATGAGGCTAAATTGCGCCCCTTGTTGAGCGGTGTATGGTTGACATTGACATGCCCAATGTGAGTTCGCCACTTATGGAGCAGTTGGAAGCACTTGGTCCCATTTTTGGAGTTGTGTTGATCCTTGCTGGCGCATTCTTGATGATTCGAGGCCATGAGCGTCTGCAGTACATTGCAGCTGCCGTCGGCGCAGGCGTGGGTTACGTTGGCGCACCGCTGGTCTACGCGCTTATCCCCGATGGCACCATCGACGAACTTTACATCATGATTATACTGATGCTAATCACTGCAGGAATTCTATTGATGACCGTTCAATTGACCATCCATTTGGCTGCATCGCTGGGGATCTATTTAGGATTTAGCTGGGGGTTCCAGTGGCTGGATGCGAGAGGTTATGAGTTTGCAAGCAGCGAATTTGTCACCAATGCAATGGCGGTCATAGCCTTCTTTTCTGTCATTTACATACGCAAAAAGTTACCCCTTTTGGTTTCTGCATTGCTGGGCAGTTTGGCAACGCTTTCAGGCATGTTGGTGCTCAACGGTCAGCCGCTTGGTACGCTTGACCCGGGAAATTCCTCCACCATCGTCATTGTACTGATGCTTTCAATCTTGAGCGTTACCGTCCAGATGAGAGCAATAAAGCGCAAATCAGAGGCGGAACTTCCGCCTGAGGAAAGGGGCCTAAGTCGGAAAGATCGGCGCAAGAAAATGGCGGAAGAAGACCCTCGAATTTATCGAGCCCCCTCCGAACATGACTTGCCCGATTTGCGCTAAAAAGGGCAAACGAAACTTCAAAACCCTCCCTTTGTACAACCGGCCATGTCCGGTAACTTGGTGTACGGTAAGGGCACCACTGACCGTTGGACTTTCTTAGCAACCGCAATTGTCGCTGTCGCCCTTTCCGTTGCCTTTGCCAAGGTGAGCCTCAAACCATTGTGGCAGGAAAGCGCAGAGTCGTTGGTGGCGCCGTGGGCCCCAATCGCGCTCGTGATGCTCACCAGGTTCATCGCTCTAGCATGCGGTATTTGGGCCATCATCAGCATGTTCCGGGTTGGTCCAGGCAACATGCAAGTGCTCCTTCATGAGCGGCGAACAATGAAAATACTGCATCCGGTAAACTCTGAGAAATTTGTCACCTTCAGTTCATGGACGCTGCTGTGCAATATCCTTTATTTTGGCAGCGTCAGTGTCGCTTCAGTCATGACGCTCAATGGGAAGGAAGTCCCTCTTTGGCTTGAGAGGTTTGAAGTGAGTATGTTTGCAATCGCTTGCAGTTCAGCGTTTTTGACAGCGACCATCGTTCGACATATCCTCCTTCCCGATCTGATGAAGTCCGATCGTGATCCCAATTTCCTCTTCACTTACCATGAGCAAATCATGCACAACTTTGCTGCCATTTTCTTGGCTGTAGAACTCTTTCTAGTTGGCCCAACCCTTCATCCAGAATTTGGCTTGTATTGCGTTGGGATGGGTCTTGTTTACGTTGGTTTTGCCTATATCTTTGCCTACCAAGGTGGCGGGTACTATGTCTACAGTTTCATTGATCCAAGATTGAAGTACGCTCCATTTGTGATGCTTGGGCTCGCTGCTGCGATCGCTGTGGTTTACCTCATGATGACCTTTGCAAGCATCGTGGTTCAGGCGAACCCGTTGATTGGGGCGTTGCTTCTCGTTGCTTGGGTAAGTAAAATTGTGCAATTTAGCCCGACGAGGGCTTAGGTTCAATCTTCGTCGTAAGGTTGCCACTCGTCTTGACCTTCCTCTCGGAACCACCAGTAGCCATCTTCATCTTCGAACCATTCGACGCCGTTCTCATCAATTGAATAGCCATCCACCTCTTCGCCCTCTTCTGCGGCTTCAGCTTCGTCTTCTGCATTGGGGTCGACCATGCCAGATTCCTGGGAGATTTGTTGCTTGAGGCGCTCCAATTCATCATCTGCATCTGCGAACACACGGTTTTCAGTAACGATGTCGGCTTCATGATCCCCTTGTCGTATGGCATCGTCAGATTCAGCAATGAAATCATCGCTGATGCGAGCTTTGAATTCTTCAAACTCGTCTCGACCGTAACTGCCTAGGAATTCATCGCCCTTGGATTGCATGAGGTCATCGAGGTTGGCTCGCTTCTCCCGTTTCAACTCAGGAGCGTCTGGGACGCTACCGGCATAAAAGGAATCTTCCTCGTCGGACAATTTGCCAAAGGAGCGACCTTCAGGATCAACTTCTTCGATGGCTTCGATGATCAAATCGTGCTCTTCCTCATCGAGGTTTTCTTCCTCGTATTGTGTGCCGACCATATTGACCAGTTTGTTGAGGTTCTTGGCCAACTTTCTGTCGTCATCCTCGAATTCATTGACCAGTTTGTCAACTTGCTTCAAGAGTCGCTCATATGGCGTGCCAGTAATAGCACCAAGGAAACGCCCAAAGCCCCCCTTCTTCTTCGCCATGGTGGTTCCTATGAACGGCCCCTTTTGAAAGATGCTTCGGCGTCTTGAACCGCCGCACAGTTCATTCAAGAGAGTCCTATGGGGTGGACGAGGACGATGGTAGAACCGTGGCTTGTCGATTTAATGACCTCATACAATGAGGAATCATACAGCGGTCGCGAAGCCTACACCGCCCAAGTGCATCTGCCAGGCAAGGTGTTCGCTGACCTTGTATGGTGGGCCCTTCAAGCCCTACCTGATGAAATCCTAGTCGGCCTTGATGTCGATGCTGAAATTCCGCATGTCGAAGAAGTGGACGAACGGTTCAGTGCCAAAGAATCCACTTACAACCTGTTTCAAGGTCAAGGGTATCGAATTAAAGAAGCACATATTGTCAATCGAGGCGATTCATATTCCGTACACCACCTCCCTGAAGATTGGACTGATGACATGTTTTCCAGTTCCAGAGGCTCCCGGGCGGGTCGGTTCACCCACTGGTTGCACACCCACCCAAATGCACCTGCGATCCCCAGCGGTGCTGATGCTGATGCGGCTCAAGAAACACCAGGCATCGACATGATCCTTGGGTTGCGATTCTCACCAGAAGGGCCCTTGCCCTGGTTTGATGATGTCGAGGGGCAGCGGCGAAGGGTGGGCCAAGAAGCGGTCCCTGAACCAACAAAGGCTCGCCGAAGGTCGTTCTTCCAACGGCAAAAATTACCGGTGCTTGGTGTGGCCCCAAGCGGGCACAAAATTCACGAAATTCAGTTGATTGCGTTTCACAAAAATGGTTTGGGCATCAACGTCCTTCTTGTGGATGAAGACGGCTACCCTTACGGTTGGGAAAGGTTCAGTGTTCAGGCAAACAACGCGGCGTGAAGTCCTTCAAGCCGTGCTGGATTTACGCCAAGATCGCCTTGACCCAAGCGCGATTGAGAATGCAATTCGATTCGAGTGGTGCCCTCATCAACGGCGCTAAGACCAACCGCTACATCGTCAGGGAACCGCCAAAAGGAGGTGCGTTCGACGAAGTGGACGTAATGGCTGGTTGCCGTAGAATCCGTGCTCAGCACGTCGCCGTTTTGATCCTCGATGTATGCCTCGAGGCTGGTTTGCACTTCGTCAAGAGGTGCTTCAATCACGAGCGTCAGGCTATCCATCCGGAAGTCTTCATCCCCACCAAGATGAGCGCAGTTCATGCTTGTAGGTTCACAGGTGGGCATCGTTTCGAACGCCTCATCACCAGCGCTGACCAAAATCCAGGCTTGGCACAGCAGCCAAGGCGAAACCAAAGCCAGCACCACAAGCACCGCATTGGAGCGAGTCAGGAATTCTCGTTTAGAGCTCATGCCGTTCCCAACCTGTTTCAGACCAACGGTAAACCATCGGTTGCCCAGTGGGGACTTCCAACGACAGCACTTCGGCCTCAGAAAGGCCTTCAATGTGCATGATGATGCTGCGAAGTGAATTACCGTGTGCAGCGACAAAGATGTTGTTTCCCGAACGAAGGGACGGGATCAGGGTGGATTCAAGGTATGGAATGGTCCGTTCAGCGGTCAATTTGAGCGATTCGCCGGATGGTGGGGGGACATCAAACGAGCGTCGCCAAATGTGCACTTGCTCGTCTCCATATTTTTCTCGAGTAGCGTCCTTGTTAAGCCCCTGTAAATCGCCGTACATGCGCTCGTTTAACTGCCAAGAGACATGCACTGGAAGCAGGTCAGCGGCTCCGGCTTCCCCCTTGATTTGAGCCCATTCAATCATACGTGCCTCATTTTCAGAGACAGAAGCAAGCCCGCCCTCGGGTTCAGGGTAGTGGAACACTGGAGTCTTGCCGCCGTTGTGTTGGGCAAGTGCGATCATCGCGGTCATCTGGGCTCTGATGAGGGTTGAGACATGAACTTCGTTCAAATCAAGGTGGGCGATTTTCTTTCCACCTTCAATGGCTTCCGTGATGCCGACGTTGGTGAGCGGCACATCCACCCAGCCGGTGAACAACTTAGCAGCGTTCCACATCGATTGACCGTGGCGCATCAAAATGAGCAGCGACATAAGAACTCCCTGTGCAAGGGGCGGTGGCGGTTCTCCATGAACATGGCGGCTGGCTCATGCCACCAAAATCGGCAAACCTGCAAGAATAGCAATTGGGATAATGCCCATCATTAAATCTCGAATCAACAAAATGATCAAGGTTTTGGTGTTTGTTTTGGCGATGCTGTCGAATTCCCGTTGAAGTCGAGCATCAACTGCATCAGTTATTTTTCCAGCACCTGTGCGTGCAAGCTGAACAGACGCGGTTAAGGCGACAGAACTTAGCAATCCTGCTGGAGTAATTTTACGGGTCAAGAGAATTCTTTTGCCCCAGCGTTTGGCT
>CAJIZC010000030.1 GCA_905181785.1 uncultured Candidatus Poseidoniales archaeon | reverse complement strand
TCTTGGCGATGCCGAGCACCTTGTCCTTCTCTTCTTTAGGAAGATTAAGGAAGCGTTGGAGTGCCATGACAGTGCCTTCAAACCGCCGGTCTGACCCCCGGTATAAGTACCTTTGTTGGGTTGCCCTGGTGAGGAAAAGTGCACCGATGAGAGCCTCACCGCCGTCGCCTGCAAGCAAGTCGCCGATAATGTTCAGGAGGGTTGACGTCACGAAGCCCGAAGGACCCCATGAGAGCAACCATTTCTCATTTTCTTATGCTCACTTCAACGCCTTTCAGCACCTGCACCTGGTTGGACTCAGATCCAAATGTTTTGTTTCGCTTGCTCACTTCCAGCATGGACGCACTCAGCAGAACTTACGAATTCATAGCTCTTGAGACGCAGCCATTTGTTTTGAAGATGGCTTCGAATCCAAAGGAGATCAACAAGTAGACTTGATGAGTTGCGGATTCGATTGAGTTTGTGCATCCACCGCATGCTGTTTTGCAGCACGAGGCTTACGCTCAATACGTGAGTTGTTCTTCAGGGATGAAACGTCGCAAGCACCTAGAGGTGATGCGATGCTTCAGCATTCACTCGACTTTGCTAACGCCAACGGCGTTTGGGCCTTTGTCGCTTTCTCCGACTTCGAACTGGACTGTATCGCCGTCAGCGATTTCTCCTGTTACTTCAGAGATGTGAACGAAGAGGTCTGCGCCACCTTCGATCTCAATAAATCCGAATCCTTTTGTTTGATTAAACCACTTAACTGTACCTTGAGGCATGACCCTGCGTCACGCATCAAGTACTTGAGGGGTATGCAACGAAATGACCATTTTGGCCCTTCATCTTAGGCAATTAATAGTCGCCGAAACAGGTTATTTAGCGGCACGAGGGCGTAAAAGCCGTTGAAACAGGGGGGGGAAGAGGGCGGCCCAGAACATCACGTAGTAACCGAACGGAAGTTGAGGTGCTTCGTCGTGCACATCGAGGCGATGATAGGGGGTGCTGGATTTCAAATGATGAGAGGGGTGGAGTGGCAATTCAAGCAGCGTCCACCTCGACCAACGATGACGGCTTTCCCATGCATGTGCTGCGGTTGGCCGTTCATCTGATTCACGCCTCAACCCGTGGTGCTGGAGGTAATTGACAAACTCGACGAGGAAGATGGCGATCCCCGCTTGCACAACGAAAGCCAAGAGAAACGCAGGGCTGTAGGCGTACAGAGCGACCAAGAGAACAGCTTCGACAAGCAAGGAACGAATGGTCTCCGTCTTGCGGGACCTCAAGGCACCCAGCACTTGCAACGGAACGGTTCGCAGAACATGCGCATAGATGCTGCGACCCCATGGAGACGAAGTTGGGTCGACAGGACGAGCCCAATGCTTGTGGTGCGTGTGGTTGTGTTCAATGGTGAAATGAAGGTAAAGAACAGACAGCAAATCAAGGCGGGCGAGCCACCAACTTAGCGAGCGGGGTCGCCTGTGACCAAGTTCATGGGCGGCGACGATTCCAGAGCCGCCGGTGCTCAGGCCGGTTGAAACAACGCCCAGCCAGACCGGGAGCGTGAGACCATCAATCGACACCCTCCACAGCAGCACACAGACCATAACGGGTACAAACAGACCGTGAATATGCAGGATTACACTGTGCGCTTTGCCGACTTGAAGCGGATTGGTTTCAGTGCTCGAACCTGCAAGCGCATCAAAAATCGGGTAGGCCACAAGAACCGTCACGATGGTCAATCCCATCCACCATGAGCCTGCAAGCAAACACGCCAGCGTCAAGGTTGGAGCGATAAGCCCCAACATGTGCGGTTGCCACTTGTTCATGCTTCATGCATCAAGAGCGGTGTTATGTGCCTTTGGATTCAGCGTTTGGTGAAAAGATTGACCAATTTTTGGAAGAGCGATGGTGAGAAAATCCCATTTTGGTAGTCCTGATCGTCCATCACGCCGTCAACGTAGGTGGAAAGGTACGCATCCATCAAAGTTCACCTCCAGGAGAGTGAAAAACTCCGCGTGTGTTGGGAGCCGCCCTGTAATCAGCTATGGCGCTGATGACAACGCCCATGAAATCCGTGAAAATCCCATTGCGGTGGTGCTGTTGTTCGATAATTCCGTTTACGTAGGTTTCTAATTCATTGTCCATGTGTGATGCCCCCGAAGTTGTTCTTTGCCTTCAGTGTATATTTGTAACCGGTCCTATATCAACCAGTGGTGAAATAGCCAACACATAGGTGCAAAATGCAAAGCAGGTGTTTTCTTAAACACCTATGGAGTGGTGCGTTGCAGTACACTGAACACTTTCATATTGAGCAAGACTTCGCCAAAATCCCTTGCGTAAGCGCACAAGCGCCGAACAGATTCGGAGAGTCGTAAATCAAAGGCCATCCATTCGTTTAAGCGATGATGTTCCAACACATACTGCTCGTGTTCCGTCAGACGGCGTTGGGCCTCTTTGAGGTCAAAGCGCGCCTTCTCGATGCGGGTTGAATCCCGTGTTCGGATGTTGATCATCAATTCCTTGAGGCTTGCCTGCCAAATTGGAAGTTGCTCTAAGGGCGCCATGTCGATCATGTTTTTTGTTAACTTTGGATGTTCCAAGATCAAGCTGGCAATTGTGTAAGCGTGGTCCATCATTCGTTCAAGGGAACGCGCTAAATTGGAGTATTCCACTGCTTGTGTGCGGGTTAAGTTCAATCGGGTTGCGACAAGGTGGGAATCCAAGAGAACCCTCATTTGCCGCTCAATGAGGTAGAGCAGGGCGTCAACTTCGTTTTCCCGCTCTTCGGCATCTTCGAGGTATTCCTTTGGTCCGCCTTCAAACACGCTCAGAATATCTCGTGTGAGCGAGGTCACTTGCAGGTACATTCGATTCAAACTTGCATGCAAAGGCATGTCGCCGACATTTAGCAAGCACTTCAGATGTGTGTTCGAAGGTTGCTCATCCATGATCTCAAATCCACGTGTGCAGCGAAGAAATCGACGAACTTGCGTACTCACGCTTTTCTGTTCTCCCGGGTCGAAACGGATGTGAATCTCATCGGCACCTGAAATATAAGCGCCCATCAAATGATCGTGGAGGCTGTTTTCTGGGAGTTTATTGGTCGAAAAGAAGACCTTTTGAATCACATTTTCGGAAGCATCTAACGGCGTCACACGCAACGCTCCGCTTGGCCTCCAGTCGACACGCAATGAATCACGAGCGTTCAATCCTTGAGCAAGCACCCATGGTTTTGGAAGGCTCACTGTAAAGGTGCTTCCACCCGTAGACTGGAGTTTTCGTACTTCATTTTCCCCTGGACCTAAAGACATGCGAACAACCTCCTCACTCAATAGGCCTATATAGACTATACATGGTTTTGGATATATACTGAATTAGGTAAGGGATGCCCATGGAACCCATAACCGTGGTACTCATTGGATTAGCTCTTGTTGTCTGCGCCTACATGGCTTGGAACATTGGTGCAAACGACGTCGCAAACGCAATGGGGACTTCGGTTGGGTCTCGCGCCCTCACCCTCAAGCAAGCGGTGGTCATCGCCGCTGTCTTCGAATTCTGTGGTGCTTTCTTTGCTGGAGATGCGGTGACTGACACCGTACGAAAGGGCATCCTCACCGTTGATTTTAGCGATGGAACCGTCGATGCTGTGCTGTCACAGGACATCGCCTTTGGCTTCATTGCCGCCATGATGGCAGCGGCTACTTGGCTCACCATCGCCACCAGAATGGGCCTTCCTGTCTCCACCACCCACTCCATCATTGGGGGTATTCTTGGCGTTGGATTGATCCTCGAAGTCAAGCACAACACCTCCCTCATCGACTGGGCCGTCGTCCAGAAGGTCGTCATGTCTTGGGTGGCAAGTCCAGTCATGGGCGGTTTGCTTGGTTTCTTCTCCTTCATGGTCATCAAGAAGTTGATTCTTGAAAACGAGAACCCAATCGATCGCTCACGCTGGCTCGCACCTGTGTTGGCGTTCCCGACCTTCTTTGTCCTCGGTCTAGCGCTTCAATTCAAAGCACTCAAAGGCTTCATTTCTCGCGCAGCCAGCGAAGGCTGGATTGAAAACAAGTACGATTGGTTGCCTGTGAAAGAAGACGGTGTTTTTGATCCGTGGGCTGATAACGCCTGGATTCCAATCAACTCGATTATGCTCGCTGCCGTTATTGGTGCAGTTTCCAGCCTCGTGCTCTACATGGTGCTTCGACGCATCGACATCACCGAAGAGAAGCGTGGTTTCCGTGGCGTTGAGCGCATCTTTGTTTGGTTGCAAATCATCACCGCAGCCTACGTGGCTTTCGCCCACGGTGCAAACGATCGTTCCAATGCGATTGGGCCAATGGCTGCCGTTTGGCAGGTGTTGAGCAGCGATACGGGTGAACTTGCAGCAAAAGCAGACATCCCATTGTGGCTGATCTTGCTTGGCTCGGCTGGTATCGCGATCGGTGTCATGACATGGGGATGGCGAGTCATGGAAACCATCGGTAAGAAAATCACCGACATCACTCCAACCCGTGGATTTGCGGCTGAATTTGGCGCTGCAACCACGATTCTTGTGTTCTCGATGCCGTTTCTGGCAGTTCCAGTTTCAACCACGCACACCCTTGTTGGTGCTGTTGTTGGCGTGGGCCTCGCAGGTGGTGCAAAGGCGGTTGACTTCCGTGTGTTCGGAAAGATTGCCGCTTCTTGGGTGGCCAGCGTTCCTGCTGCTGCCTTCGGTGCCATCGTGTTGTTCGTCGCCTCGGGTGGTGAATCGCTCAACATGATCGTCTTGCTCCCACTCTCATTCATGGCAGTCGGCTACGCCATCTGGAAGAGCAGTGGTGAAGTTCACGTCGAAGACGCCCTCTCTGATGTGGGTGGAAAGGGGCATTCCATCACACCTTTCGAATTGTTCCACGACCACGCTCAAGCCGTTGAGAAGACCGTTGAGCACATGCTTGAAGCCGTCAACACGGCCTGCGATGGAGAAGACGCCACCGAAGCGATTCAAGCCACCATCGATGCAGAACTCGCTGCTGACACCGTCAAGAATGAAGTTCGTCGCTTGGCCCTCAACGACATGCGCATGGGCGTGCAGTTGTCTTTGGATGACTTCCTTTACATGGTGACTCGGCAAGATCGGATCGCAGATTATGCACAGAACGTCGCCGAGCAATTGGCCTTCCGCCCACTGTTCGATGACGATGAAGCCAAGGCCAACCTGAAAAAGATGGCACAAGCTGTAGCGGATACCGTCGCCTCGTACGAGGATGCAGTGGAATCCCTCCGCGACTTCACCATCAGTGGCCAAACCAAGGCTGCCGAAACCAAACTTGCAGACCTCATTCGAGAAGTCAACCTCAAGGAGCACGAAGCCGATGGCGTCGAAGCAATGGCAGCGGCCTATGTCTTCACGCACGGTGAAGATGCACCGCTTGCGGCCATGCACATGTACCGTGTGTTGCAGCGACTTGACGATGTAGCAAACGCCTGTGAGAAAGCGGCCAACGCCTTCTTGCCAATCCTCAACCGCTGAGTTTAATGGCGCTGAGAACAGTCCAACGATGCGTCCGATAGCGTCAGCGAGGCATTGATAGGCGCATGGCTAAACCGCTGTACATCCGAGCCATTCCCTACCGAGCCCTGCTCAGCCGTGGAATCTGGACTCTGGAGTGATCCCTATGGCAGGCATGGACCCTCAACTGAAAGCCAAACTGCAGAAGCAGCGCTACCACATTGTGGGCGAGCACGGTGGTGTCAAAACGTGCCACTGGACCAAGGAATCACTGCTCCGTGACCGTCAGTGCTACAAGGGTAAATTCTACGGTGTTGAGAGCCACAACTGCATGCAAATGTCACCTGTAGTCGATCAGTGCAACCTCGCTTGCACCTACTGTTGGCGAGAACCTCACATGGATACACTGGAATTAACCGACCAAGATCCGCTCGATTTGTTGTATGAATCTGTACGCGCTCAACGCCGTTTGCTCTCCGGTTTCAAAGGCAACCCAAAGGTGCCTCGCGAAAAGTGGATGGACGCGCAAAACCCCAAGCACGTTGCGATTTCGCTCAATGGCGAGCCAACGCTCTACACTCGGCTTTCCGAATACATGGACCTGTGCCACAAGCACGGCATGACCACGATGCTTGTCACCAACGGCACGCTTCCTAAAGTGCTTGAAAGGCTTGACACGCTTCCCACACAACTGTACGTCTCGGTTGATGCTCCAAACAAGCAGGTGTTCGATGATGTGTGCCGTCCGAAGTACAACAACGGTGCATGGGAGCAATTTGAGAAAACAATTGACTTGTTGCCCTCGCTTGACACCAGGATTGTGGCTCGCCACACGCTGATGAAGGGCATCAACATGTCCGACAAACACATCGAAGAATTTGCTGCGCTCGACAACCGAGCTGATCCAGACTTCATCGAAAATAAGGGCTACGTCTTCGTTGGTCACAGCCGTGAGAACTTGAGCATGGAAAACATGCCGAGCCACGATGACATCATGGATTTCTCCAATAAGATCGCTCCATTGACCAACAGGGAAGTGCTCTCCGATTCACGGCCGAGCCGTGTGGCCCTCGTAGGAAGAGAGATTTCTCCAATCCCGGTGCCGAAGCCAACGATGTTCTTCCCAGAAGATCTAGGAATGGCACCTTCGGTCAAGCACTTGACAATGTCCAGTTGAACTCACGCATTGGAGTTCAACGTAAAACAAGGGGTTTCGGCGTTCACTCGCTGGAAGAGTCTTCCAACAAAGCCTCGAACTCTTTGGTTGCGAGGATGAGTGTTGGGGCCCAAAGACCGACAAAGACACCCAACATTTGATCGTCACCAATGAAGTAAATGTACAACGACAATACAACTGACAACATGCTTGCGATTAATCCGATTCTTGCTATTTTTCCACTCATAAGTTCTTCACCTAAATGGCCTTCCACCTTCATTTACACTTAAAGGGGTGTTTCCAATTTGTGATAAAACAAGGCTTTTCGAGACCAACACCGCATTGTCAACCGGAACCACAGAGGGCGTTCCTCGGGTCTTCATGGAGGCGAATATTGAGGCGAAAGAGGATTATCGGCCTTGTTGTGGCATGTACATGACTTGCTGCTGAGGCACGGGGTTTGAAGCCAACAATCCGATAAGCATCACAAAGCAACCCGCAGGAGCGCAAAAAATACCGATAATCAATGGAATTGTTAAGATACCGCCAATAAGCAAAACACCACCTACGATCAGTGCGTTCGTATTGGCCATAGCCAAGCCATGCCAAATTCTTATTTTTGTATATCGATGTCCATAATCTGTCATTCTGTGGAATAAAATCCATTCTGCAGAATGAATACTCTCCGCACTGGAATCGAACCAGTTCCTCTGCGATTGCAGCGTGCGCCGTACACCAAGGGAGGCCACTTTGGGCTTACCACCACTCTTGCCCAACACCCTTTGTGTCAACACGTGCCAAAGTGCGAACCCCATTCTCTGGGCCAGTGGCAGATGTGGGCAAGATCATCACGGCTCGTCTCCATGCTTGGACAAGACGCCAGCAATCAACGGCCAGTGGAATTTGAACACTTTACTACTGATCGATAACCCTCCTCCATTGAGGTGGAAGTTCATGCTCGACGTATTCACCTTCATCCAACGAAACGACGGTCAGTTCAAGCCTGTGAATGGGCCTTGGAGCGTCGAACCCAAGCTCGTGATAATACGCTTCCACCGCCGCCATGACCTCTGTTAATTGGGCTGTTCCGTGCGCCACCGTGATGACTTCTCTGCAATCAAACGACTTCGAGGTGTGCACCGTGATGCCAAACGCTTGAGCCTTTGAATGCTGAATCAAATGCTTCGCTAAGTGAGGTGTGGCCGATGGCCCCGACCATTTCAGTCCAACTATGGGGTTAGACATCCAGGTTTCTTTGGTTTGAAGCACCGTCGTTTGATGCTTCCACCACGGGCATCTTCCAACCACCTGTTGCTGCAGTGCATGCCTGACGGCCAACGCTGAATGCTTGGAGTGCAAGGAAGGCGCCAGACTGATGAGGTCTCCGTGCACAATGTTCAGATGGAAATGTTCGTTCTTGAGTCTGTAGGACCTCTTTTTGATTTGTTCAGGCAAGCACTTTGGATGATCAATAAGCCATTGGAGGTAGGTAAGGTAGGCCTTGGCCGGCCATGCAAACCTCGCAGGGACTGGCGTTTTGAACACCATTCCATGCTCTTCTCCATCCATGTAGACCGTTGACCATGTGTCGTGCCAGTTCTCCCATGTGATGGCGTTTGGATGGACGGTTTCTTCCTGCTCTTCAACCAACATCTTCTTCACTTGAGATGGCATCAGCGCCATTTCCAGTATTGTGTTCCAAAACCATGGTTTCATGGCTTCAAACCAATCAACTCCGCCCCATTCTCCATCCGCATGATGGTGAACTTTGAACACCGTTGCACTGTATGTTTGCATTTCATGATTGGCGTTTTCTCCAAGCCATTCAATGGTGCAGACCTCACTCATCGATGTTGACTCAGTGAGAGGAAATTCTCCACCTGGATGATTGTACCAGCATACGCCAGATTCGTCGGTCGGCGTATGTTTGTGATCGAACACCACAAGACCACCATCCCTTATGTTGTGAGCAAACTGGGCCATCATCTCTGGAAAGGCGTTTTCCCTGTCCACGACAAACCTGTCAAGCCACGACAACCAGTCAACGTAGAGGACATCAATAGGTGGCGAGTTGGACAGAAAATCGTAGGCCTCCCTCATGACATGCAGTTGCCAGTGCGGTGTTGCAAGTGAAGTTTTTCTGTACACAGGCCAGCCTTCCGAAGAATCATGCAGCCTCTGATAGATGGCATGGTTGATGGCATCTGCATGGTATGGCCACTGGTCAGGAACACACAACATCCCGACATCGACCAAGACCTGTAAAAACGGATGACCTGCATCTTCAAACAAACTCATGCTGGCGTGGTAATGGCTTGCCGCAGCGGGGTGTGCAATGACCAATGGCCTGTTTGCATCGATTTCAATCGGTAAACCGATGCCCATCGCCCCATCTTGGCCGTAGGTAACGCATGTGCCAAAGCCATTCAATGGCAAGGTGGCAGTCATACTTTGACTCATCAGACGCACCTCGGATGGCCAAGAGGAACAACCCTGAAGATTCTCTTGGTTTGCCTCTCAAGTCTTGCATAGTCGTGAGCGATTGTCATACCGCCAGAACCGCTGTGTTTTGCCGTGTCATAGATGGTATCTTTGTGCAACGTCACAATGTGTGCCGTGCATAACTTCCCATTTTCATCTGGGTCGCTTGGCGGATCGACTGAATAGAAGCTGACGAGGAACAAGTCATCCAAGGCGACGAGTTCGTCGATGTAATGCTCTATTCTTCTCAAATCATGGTTGCAATACGCCAATTGAAGGCCATAAGGCTTGAGCGCATTCGACCAAGAGTGAGGCGATTGTGAGTTGGTTGCCTGCTTAAAGGACTCAACCGTTGCTTCCTCACCAGTTGCCCTTGCAATCATGGCCAATGTCGTCGCAACGCATGATGGGCCAATCTGCTTGCTGTGTTCAATCGCCATTTCTGGGAAAAAAGGCCCCTGTGCTTCATCTGCAATGGGTGGGTCCCACAGTGGAGCGCTCGCATTGGGTTTCCAAGCCATCTTCAAATCCACTCCTTTGTGAAATCTTCACCGAAACAGGATATGCCTTCATCGAATTGAGCGATGCCGTTTCCGTCATCATCCCTTTCACCCTTTTCGTGTCTTGTGTTCCAATCCCTCACCGATTCAAGTTCGTAGGAGGTCAGTTCAATCTGTAGTTTCAAATGCAGAGCAAGCAATTGCATCAGCATGGTCATGTCGATTGTGTTGTGTTTGTTGTTTTTTCTTCCATTTTTCTTTTCCATTTTTTTCACCTCATAGGTATTCTCTGTCTTGATGTGGCCTTCCTGATGGCCATTCTTCTTCCATTTCTTTGATAAATTCGATTTGGTTGAGATCGTGCTCGAAGCCCATTTTCCAAATGTGGGTGTCCTCGATGCATAGGTGCAGCAAGGAAAGCATCGCCAGCGGGAAAATATCCCCTTTTTTCATTTCGATGCAAAAGTCGACTTCAGATGCTTGAACCGTTGGTTTGCCACCGTATTCGGGCACGTGTTCAGGGCACACCCAGTAAGCGCCAAGCGAGTGTTCCACAATTTCCCTCATGAAGTACTGAAGCACATTTGGCTGCCATGGGGGGCCAAGTTGTTCGACGCCTATGCCAACGGTTTTCTCGTAATGCTGGACAAGTGACCTTGGGGTCACCCAAGTGAAGTATTCAATGCACATGTCGAAGCAGAATGTGTGGCCGTACTTGCCTTGCACCGTGATGGTATAACCATCGATGGAAAGGTCGTCTGAATCGTGCATGAATTGCATCAATTCGAGCCAGTGTTCTCTTTCAGCGACCATCTCAGGTGGTTCTGTTTCGGGGTCTCCAAACGTCAGAAAGTCGTCCATAGAGGTGAGGGTTAATTCCCAGTCCGGCCAAGTGTCCCATTGTGCATCCTCGGCGATGTTGTGCTGGTTGTAGGCTGAAAAGATTTGAATGAATTGTTCAGGCAGCTGCAAGTTTGCATGATGGTCGATGATGTCGTTCGGGTGTTGGTACCCATGTTCAACGTACCAATCGCCCTTTCTGTGCATAATCATTTTGTTTGTCTTGTTTTTCATTGTATCATTTCCTTGTTGTTTTTATTGTTTCTTTTGTGTTGTTTTGTTGATTTTGTTCCTGTTTTTTCTAAAGTCAAAGCAGGCAGAGGTACCCGGATTCGAACCGGGGTCCAGGGATCCGAAGCCCCTGATGCTATCCGCTACACCATACCTCCATGCTGCTTTCAAACAGCGAAAACGCAAATGCAATGTTGGAAAAGAGCGATAACGCCCTTCCTGTGGTTGCACGTGCAGCGTTCACTGCCAAACCCAGATCAGTCGCACTAACTGCGATGACGGAGGGTCCGCATCAACGAAAATAGAATGTTGAATTTTGGTCCCCTCATAATCTTACACCTGTTCCGGTACATCTCTCCATAAGCGGACCACCCATAAAAAACTATCGGTTAGCAACGCCTTTTCTGAGCATAACCTACTCGTACGCGCTCAGAAAGTAACATTTCCACGCGCATGCCTGCGACATACTATAGGGGAAATTTACATTTTTTATTGGAAATAGTTTGCCTTTCAAGGAGGCGCCGGATTCGCGCAGAATCTACTCTTGACGCAGGGGGTAGGGTTGTACACGTATACGGCAACAAGGGGTCCCCTTGTACACACTCGTCTTTGAGGCTAACGTTGTATGCGTATGTGCATACAAGGGCCCCCCTTGTATTCAATCTAAATCAAATACTCTGAGAATTTCTTTTGCCTGTTCCTAACTCGATTTCCAATCCTGCCTACTGCGTCTATAGTAAAAACTTGCCACAGGTACAACCACCCATACCGAAATTATGGGCAAGAAGACATCATCAAAGAACAACGCCAAAGGGTACAAAAAAATCAAAATTCCAAGTTGCAGGTAGATTTTTGACGCTGCCCAGTCCAACCAAGTGACTATGTTATGATCAATTTCCTCATCTATTTCCCCCCATTGAAAATCTTCCCCGCAATGCGGGCAATCAAAGAGTCCTGATACTCCATCATCCAATTCCACCTCCAAGATGCAATGTGGACACTGGATGACAACCATGATGGCATAGCAGAGAATTTTCCTAATAAAATAATACCCGGTTGCAGTCACTTACACAGCCACAAAGGAACTGACGCCAATGGCTACCCTGATTTCTATTGGCTTGGTTGAACTATTGAAGTGAATAAGTGGTTTACTTATGTTCATCAGGGGTTGTGCTAAACACCCTTGCACACAATCGGTTTGCACACTAGGGTTTGCAGTCCGTTCTATTCGTCCCTAGCGTTGGTATGCCCATTCGAGCAATGGGTCCTCGCGATTCAGGTGGTGAGACTATTCAATAACAAGGTGCTTTTGGGATTGGATGTGGAACGAACTCATACTCTTCTTGCAAAATCGTTTCATTGGAGTTTTATTCTCCTGTATGTATATGGAATTTTCAAACAAGTCAACAATTTAGAGGATCTTGAGGACACAAATCTCCTTTTGTTTGAGATTGTTTTCGCCACTGTTTTCCTCGTTATTGTCATTCTACGCTATTCATACATGAGTCGTTTTAAGACGTTCTTGGGGTCTCAAGAACCAGTTCACA
>CAJIZC010000029.1 GCA_905181785.1 uncultured Candidatus Poseidoniales archaeon | reverse complement strand
GACGCTGCCCAGTCCAACCAAGTGAATATGTTATGATCAATTTCCTCATCAATTTCCCCCCATTGAAATTCTTCCCCGCAATGCGGGCAATCAAAGAGTCCTGACCCCCCAACATCCAATTCCACCTCTAGGCTGCAATGTGGACACTGGATGACAGCCATTGTATGGCATAGCAAAGATTTTCCTAAATAAAATAATAGCCGGTTGCAGTCACTTACACAGCCACAAAGGGACTGACGCCAATGGCTACCCTGATTTCTATTGGCTTGGTTGAACTATTGAAGTGAATAAGTGGTTTACTTATCTTCATGCGGGGTTGTGCTAAACACCCTTGCACACAATCGGTTTGCACACTAGGGTTTGCAGTCGGTTCTATTCGTCCCTACCGATTGCATTGGCTCGAAGTGCTCTATCGGTTGCTCGGGAACTGAACAACAGCGTCCCCATCAATCCACTGCTTATGCTTCTTCATGCACAACTTGAACGCCTCACTTTCGAGGTTGTCTGTTAACCAACCAAGCACATGGCTCCATGGCTGCGCATCAAACCAATCCCGATCGTGATTTGCAAACTGCCGAACGAATGGGAACAAGGCATCGCTCAATGCCTCACTGATTGAGGGTTCTGTGTCCAATCGCTGATCCAAATCCATCAGGTAAGCCGAGGCAAAGGTGCGTTGCTCAACTTCATCCACATCTTCGTAGCGGTTTGGATACTTGTAGCGGTCAAGATGGTACTTGAATTCATCATCGTTGCGTGAAATCCAATGCTGTTCTTCTTCGCTCAACGACCAGTCCAAGACGTGCTGCATGATCTCAAGGCTCTCTTCAATCACCGTACCGTCCTCCAACAGCAAAACAGGAACGGTGCCCTTAGGAGACACTTCCATCATGTGTTCAGGCCGATCTCGAAGGATGACTTCTCGGAGTTCCACTTGGAAGTTCATACGGACAATCGACATCCGAGCGCGCATGGCGTATGGGCATCGACGAAATGAGTACAAGACTGGGAGCGCCATCGTGTGGCCTCCTTCATCACTCTGGTGGAATTGGTGGAGCGTATCCACCTTTCACTGCTTCTTCCACAATGGACACATCAGAGTCAACCATCATTTGCACGAGTTCCTCAAACGAGGTACCAGGCACCCAGCCGAGTTCCTTCTCAGCCAGAGCAGGGTCGCCAATCAACAAGTCAACTTCTGCAGGGCGGAAGAACTTGGGGTTGGTGCGAACGCGAACGTTTCCATTTTGGTCTGTCGCGATGGTGTCAACACCCTCACCTGACCAAACGAGGTTCATGCCAACGTGGCTGAATGCGAGTGTAATCATGTCCCGAACGCTGTGGGTGCGGCCTGTTGCAACAACGTAGTCGCCGGGTTCATCTTGCTGAAGCATGCGCCATTGCATCTCGACGTAGTCGCCGGCAAAGCCCCAGTCGCGCTTGGCATCGACGTTGCCAATCCAAAGGCATTCATCGAATCCTGCAGCGATACGAGCTGCCGTCATCGTCACCTTGCGGGTTACGAATTCAAGACCACGGCGTGGGCTTTCGTGGTTGAAGAGGATGCCAGTGCAGGCAAACATATCGTAGGATTCCCGGTAGTTTCGGGTGATTTCGAAAGCGAACACCTTAGCGCAGCCATAGGGTGAGCGTGGGTGGAAGGGTGTGTCTTCTGTTTGAGGCACATCTCGCACCTTACCGTATTGTTCTGAGGAACCGGCTTGGTAGAAGCGGCATGTGGGTGCGTGCTTACGAATTGCTTCAAGGCAGCGAAGAGCGCCAAGGCCGGTGATGTCAGCGGTCATCATAGGAGAGCGCCACGATTCGGGAACAAAGGACATAGCCCCAAGGTTGTAGAATTCATCAGGTTGGGACTGTGCCACAGCATTGTCAATGGAGTTTTGATCGGCTAAGTCGCCGTTGACGAGGTGGAATTTTTCGTTGGTTAACAAGTGGTTGATGAGGCTTCGACCCGAGGTTGGTTGGGACACACGGCGCACCAATCCGTAGACTTCGTAGCCCTTATCGAGCAAGAGTTCCGCAAGGTAAGAACCGTCTTGGCCGGTGATACCGGTGACCATCGCTGTTTTGCCGCTCATGGCTTGCGGTAGGTATCTCCCTTTTTGAATCGGTCGTGTCTTCGATTTGTTCGAACTTGCGGTTGGATTTACCAAAGATGGGTGGCTTTGAAGGGTGGTCGAGGGTTGAGCGAAGCATGGCAGCAGCATCGAAGGGGGCGAAACAACGCCTGCGTGTGCTTGTCGTTCGCGCTTCGTTTGCCGCTTTAGGCGGTGCTGAACGGGAACTGCTGCAACTCTTGCGCAACGTCGACGAACGTTGGTCTGTTGGATTAGCAACGCTTGATCTTTCTTCCGAAGCAATGGAATTGATGGACGGCGCTGATGTCACAATGCATCAAGCGGCTGCGCCCCCAAAGTGGCCAACTGGTGGATGGGCCGAAGTGAATGCATCGGCGAGTAAAGTAGCTGAGAAGGCCTGGCAATCCGTCGATATCCCATTCGAACAATACGATGCAGTCCACCTTTCAGTGTGCCGAGGGACCCTTGAGATTTTACCGAGCATCCCCGCTGGTCTCCCCGTGCATTACCACTGCCTCGAACCGCCCCGATGGCTGTATGAAGACGTCTTGCACCGAAGGCTTGACGGAACGCTAAAACGACCTCTCTGGTTGACAAAACTTCTCTTCGCTCAGCAACGAAGAAGGGATCAGCGGTTCGTGAACCGGTTGATTCAACGGCCAATGGCCACCATTTCAGGCAATTCCCCTTGGGTTCAACAATGGATTTCAGAATTGTATGGCGTTTCGAGCAATCCGAACAAAGCAAACGGTGAGCCTCCGATAAGAGACGAACAGCAACGGCTGACAGAAGCCACGCACCTCATGCACGTCATCGACCTTTCGATGTGGCCCAAGAAGGCGACAAAGAGCGAGAATGCAGCCTACGCTGAACTTCCTGAACATCCCAAAGACTACGTGGTCACCGTCGGCCAAGTGAGCCACGTCAAAGGCGCATGGTCAACCGTTGAATCCCTCAAGAACACTGGACTTGGCTTAGCGCAAGTGGGCGGTGGCAGCGATGAGGACAAGGCCGCTCTTGTAGCGTATGGAGCCTCGCTCGGTGTTGAGGTTGCATGCATGCCGCGGCTTTCCCACCTCGCCTTGAGGTCCCTCATTCGAAGCGCTCGAGCCATGGTCAGCCATGCTCACAAGGAACCGTTCGGGCTCACGCCCATTGAGGCAATGGCCATCGGTGTCCCGGCCCTCATGGTCGATGAGGGTGGATTTGCCAACACCATGAGCCAAGCCAACTCGGGCCGACTGATTAAACGCGGCGACCTTGGTGCATGGAAAGGAGCCTACTTGGACGCTAAAGATCCTGAACTTCGAGGCGCATGGGCTAAGGCTGGACGCTCGTATGTGGAATCGCACTTCTCAATGAAGGTTCAAATTGAAGCGCTTGAACATCTGCTCGGCCAGTGATATTTCGTTGATATACAGTCGAGCTGTTAGCCAGTGTGAACACTATAGAGGCACCCCCAAAACTCGCCATCATCGGTGCAGGCGGCATCGGTACAAATTTGATTGAACTGTTGGTTCCCGCCTTGCGAAGGCTGGGCATGAAGGCTCAACTTACGCTGATGGATGACGATGTTGTTGAAGCAGGCAACCTCGGCCATCAACGCTACACGGAAGGGGATTTAGGCATGAAAAAGGTCGAAGCGCTCGCCACGAGGATGAGCGATGAAACCAGCGAAGTGATCCTCAGTGCACAAGCTGAGAATTTGCGACAAGCAAGTCAATTGGCAGGGTATGACATGGTGATTGTTTGCGTCGACCGACCGGAGCCACGTCGGCTTGTTCACGCCCTTGATGTCCCTTGGCTCGACCTTCGTTGCGGCGGCGATGGCTACGTGATGTTGAGTTCTGAATCTCAACAGGCTTTGGTCAATCACATGACGCCCGATCACGAACCAATGAGTTGCCAACACCCGGGCGCCCTCGAGGATGGAAACCTCGAATTTGGATTCGCTGTGGCTGCCGCTTTGGGCGCACAGTGGATTGTTCAACATCTAAGAGGTCACCAACCTCCAGTCCAGGCCATGGGTTCACTCACCTACGGAGCGTTCAATTTCCCTGCTGTTTCCGAGGTGAGTGCTTGATTTTCCTCCCAGAATTAGACCAACTCGGGTTAAGCGATGCTGATTGGGAAGGCCTGTGCGTTATGGCTGAAGCAAGGCAAGTGGACAACGAGAGGCTGCTCGAGGTTCAATCCAACGCAGCGCTCATGGGACGATGGGATGTCGTGTACGCGTTTTCATACCTCGCAGGTCTCGAGACCTCTGTCTTGATCGACGCTGAGGACAGCGTCTCCATTGATTGGGGCAGTCCGGGTCGGGTTGCGCTTTCACCGCCGATTGGTTGCGCTGCACCATTCAAGGTCTGGACCCACACGCATCCAGGCTTTGATGCGTATTGGAGCGGTACGGACACCAACAGCCTTGCCAATGGTGCAAGCATTGTCTCACGAGCCTTGGTGCTTGGAGCACCCGGGATCAAGCAGGCTTTGAATCAAAGTTTGACAACCGAAGAGCTCCCCGAGCGACGCCTCATGAAAGATGGCCCTTTGAGCCAGTGGACCGATGAAGCCCTTACGCCATGGTCGACGTTCTACGAACAGTTTGGGCATGCAACGCTCGACGAGGTGAGAACATGACCAACGTAAGAACGCCAAAGGACGATGAAGAATGTCGAAAGGCACGAATCGCAGTTGCCCTCGGCATGGGTCGGAGCCTTTCTGATGTGGTTGAAGAGCTGCTTGGTGAGGCGCCTGAAGAAGCATTTCTCGATGCGGTCAGGAACCGAATAGAATTCGCTCATGAAACAAATGAAGTGCTCGATTTCAAAGTGCTGATTGATCGAATGATTGAACTTCAAAACGAACATGCTTAGGTGATTCAAATGCCCGTCCCATACACAGAGTGCGTTGCGCATAATTGCGTGGTGTGCCTTGCATGGGCCCCGCCTCGGTCACGCCGGCTCAAACTGGCTCGAGGGTGGAGTGCCCATTTGCAGCCTGCCGATGCCGATACCGGTGAGAGAAGTGTTGACAGTGGAGCGTTCGCATTGGACATGGAGGCGTTGGTTGAAGGGATCGACACTGATGAGGAAGCAAACGTCGAACTGGTCGCGCTTCCAGATGAGGTTGTTGGCCTGATGATGCACTGCATGGGTCATAATGAAGCGAACCTCGTCCACCAATTGGAAGCGAAGGCGTTGAAACCAGAATCAATGCTGACTCAAGAGGAGTGGCTAGCCTTGACACCTTACATGATGATTGACGAGAGCGGTGGTGTGTCGTATGAAAATCGCGGTTTGCTTGAAGGACGAATTGACCAAGACACCACTCGGTTTTTCCTCGAAATTTGGCATGGTTACTACGGAATAAAAAACGCCCTAAATCTGAGATTAAGGGCACGAAGAATTCATACATCTCAAGATTCATTCATTCCTGCCAACGAACGAAGGGCGCTTGGGTTCCTCCATGAAACCCTGAAAGCAAACGCCCACCGTATTCATGTTCTTGATGATGGAATTATTGCTCTTCGCGGAGATTCTGGTTTGCATTGGCACATTGAACCGAACGTATTTGGTGCGGTACCAAGCGTGCGATGCCGAGAGACAAAGGGCACCTATTGCATTCAATTGGTCCGTTCTGAGATCGAATGTCCAGCAGCCGATTACACAGCTCTGTACGTGCTGGCCATGTTGAATGATCTCGAAACATCAATGCGCGTAAGCACCCTTTCAGACGGACTAAAAAGGGAACAAAAGGCCAAATCAGGCGTTTCGATATCCGGGCTTCCGTCCTTCGATGAGCGCGGAGAGTCCTTCCAAAGAGTCTTCAGTTGAGAAAATATCAGTCAACTGGTCGAGTTCCATTTGCAAGCCAACGGCCAGGGTTGTGGTCGAAGTTGCATCGATCAAATTGCTTGCCATGTTGAGTGCAATCGGTGCTGCCCGTGCGAGGGATTTCATTTGACGGGCTATGCCTTTCTCTTCAGCGTCAAAGCCCTCGGGGCATGTTCCTTGCATGATGGCGCCCATGTTTGCATCGCTGTAAAACGAAGTTGCGAATGTTGCGACTGCACTTGCTGGATTTGCGGGCGCCCCTGGGTATTTGTTGGCAGGTTTACCTGCAGATGCCAACTGAGAAACGCATCCGTTAACGGCTGCAACGTCGACCAAATGAGTCAACAGGCCCAAATCATGGCCCGTTTGAGCGTCCATGAAATTTCCAGCAAGAACAGACCAGCGGGCTGCCGGAATCCCACAAATTCTTGCCGGCCGTTGGGATCCACCCAATCCGGGGTAAATACCGATTGAAGTTTCAGGGAAACGGAATTGCGTGCGGCGTGTACCAATGCGGTAATCGCAAGCAAGGGCAAGTTCCAATCCGCCGCCAAGCGCAAGGCCAGTGGTCAGTGCAATGGTGGTTTTGGAGGACGATTCTAATTTGTCCAGCATCGCATGGCCGTTGGCTGTGAACGTGACAATATCGGGGATGGCGTCAGCTCGTATTTTATCGACGAAGAATTTGACATCTGCACCGGCGACAAAGGCTTTGCCTGCTCCATCGAGCACGATGGTGTGAACTGATTCATCGGCGTTCACGGTTTCAAGCGCTGCATTGAGTTGGTTGACGACGGTTTCATTGAGCGCGTTCATGGCCTCAGGTCGGTTGATGGTCAATGTGGCAACTCCAGCTTCGATTGTGGTGTCGACATAAGAGAAATTCCATGCATCGCCAGCATTGGCTTGGGCGGTAAAGAAGGCAGGAACAGCCCATGCCCGTTGAGGATCGCTTTCTGCGCTGAGGTCAGCGTATGCTGATGCCATTTTGTGGGCTTCTTGAATTCCAACTCGATTCATCATCTCAAACGGACCGCGCGCCCATCGAAGACCAACCTTGGCTCCTCGATCGACGTCTTCCATTGTGCAGACGCCTTCCTCGACAATCTGTGCTGCGACACCGAAGACAACCCCATACAGGCGTTCTGCCACACTTGCGTACTGTTGTTCCGTGTATGTTTCATCGCCCGAAACATCCCATTGTTCGTTGGCCTCGATGAGGTCTCGGAGGTTTTGAGCCCCAACGTAACGGGGCGTATGGAGTTGCTCAGCAAGGTAGTCAGTGGAATGCAAGGCAATGGGTGGGCCAGTGAGGTTCATCAAGCCAAATGGACCAAGTCCGATGCGGAATGCTTTGCGCGCAGCAGCGTCAATTTGCGCTGCAGTAGCGACGCCCTCTTCCAAAAGAAGGCATGCTTCATTGAGCCACGGTACGAAAAACCGATTGACGACAAAGCCAGGCCGATCCCCGCACACGATGACGACCTTACCGAGCATCTTGCAGTATTGAACGACCTTCTCAATTGTTTCAGGACTCGACGAGGCTGCGGGAATTACCTCAACCAAACGATTCTTTGCAGGATGGTAAAAGAAGTGCAGACCAACAAAGCGATCGGCCCGTCCTGTTGCCTCAGCAAGGGCGTTAACCGACAACGACGAGGTGTTTGAGGCAAGGATGGTTTCGGGCCCACATGCGGCATCAAGGGTTGCGAATACGGCTGCTTTAATGTCGAAGTCTTCGAACACGGCCTCGATCACCAAATCGGTATCGACTGCGGTGTTTTCGACACCGACCACGCCTGTGATTCTTCCTTGAATAGCATCCACTTGAGCCGGTGAAAAGATCCGCCGCTCCACGGCTTCGGAAAGAAAATCCCGAATGATGCCTTGTCCACGGTCAACCCATTGTTGCTCTCTGTCCACCATTTGGACGTCGAATTCTTCCTGAGCCGTTTTCTGTGCAATGCCGGAACCCATGTTCCCTGCACCAACAATCGCCACACGCTGAATAGGTTGCATGGCTGTGCGAATGGAGCATCGCACATGAACAATGCGGCCCTGCGCTCCGCTCAAAGCAACCGATTGTAAGCCTCAGCCGTTCGTTGATTGAACACTTCGATGCTGAAGGTTTTAGCATGCTCAATCAGCGCTTCATCGGGCGTTGGCCACACGTGTTCATTCTGCAAGGCTGTGCGTTTTTTCCATGCTCCATGGACCGCTAAGATCGCCTCTTGCCAAGCGTGTAAATCGTTGGCTGGTAAGCACATGCCCGAAGGCATTAATTCGTTGTGAGAGGGCATGTCAGCGCACAACACCGGCGTGCCTGATGCCATCGCTTCGATGGGTGGATAACCGAAACCTTCACTGACGCTTGGGAACAAAAGGGCTTCGCTTGCGTGGCGTAAATCCATCAAAGCAGCATCTGAAAGGTCACCTCCATGCGCATGGAAGTGGGCAACTGAATGATGCGCAGCCAAATCTGAGGTGGTTGGTCCACCCGAAGGGGATGCTCCGCCGCCTACGTGATGAATGTGCAGTTCTTGCTTGACAGACGAATCCATCGAACCGAGCACCTTCAGTACGAAATCCATTCGCTTTCGCGGGTCATGGCTCCCAACGATCAACAGGTGACAGGCTTTCTCCAAGTTCGCAGCAGGCCCCGACGAGGTGTGGTTTTTACCGTCGAGTGGTTCGAAACGAGCCATCTCTAAGCCGAGGGGCAACCATATGGAATCAACGTTTGGAAAATGTTCCTTGCAAGCCTTCAATGTGGCATGAGAATCGCAAAGCAAGAGGTCTGCACGCCCAAGTCCTCGCTTGAGTTTGTTCAAATCTCTGCGACGAATCATCGAGGGTTTTGCTTCACCCACCTCGACCGTTGTGTCACCGATGCGAAGCATACGAGGAAACAAATGAAACAAATCGTGCACCGTAACGACGACAGGAACGCTGGAATGTTTTGGAACCAAGTGGGCCTGCTCTTGATCCGTGATGTGAATCAAATTGATTGGTTGACCTTTTTGGGCTAAAGATTTGACGACCCGGGGGTGTCGGAACCAACGAGAAAAGAGGCGGCGAACCCCGGTCGGTCGCGATCCCAAATCGTATTCTGCAACACCTTGCAACCGCCATCCAGGCACATCACCAGAAGCAAGGGATTGGGCAAGGGCGTGGTGCGCACCACCAATGCCGGTGTTCGAGCCCAGAGCGCCACCTCGGACAAGCAGCACCTCCTGTGACATGGCTGAACCAAGGGTTTGCCCTTCTTGAAGATGAGTTGCGAGGGGGGGTTTCTATCCCTCAAAAAGGAAGTGAGAAGCCCTGTGAATAATAAAATTGCAAAATCGGTGTAAAAATGGAATTAAGTAGGTGAGGGCTTTGGCCCAAAACGAGGAAGCGAAATGTCGACACCACCCCTGAAAATTCCTCGCACAGATTACCAAGCGGTTCGCGCCTCAATCGAAGCAACCATCACAAGCGGCGGTGATATTCGCAGCATTCTTGGCACCCAAACTGGCGGCGGTCAAGCCAACACACTTCACTGGGAAGTTCGCCGTGCTGAGGAAGCCCTCCACGTGTTTGGTTCTCGCTGGACAACAGAAATACTCACCGCTCTCTACATCGCTGGCCCTCGACGATTCAACCAAATGAAGAACCTCTTGGAAGGCATCTCTTCGCGTACCTTATCCGATAAATTGCGCTTTTTGGTGGAGGAGGGTTTGGTTCATCGTCAAGTGGAGGAAGGCCCTCCCGTTCGAGTGTCCTATTTGCTCAGCGAACACGGCCGTACCTGCGGACGGTTGCTCTCTCCCCTCGTGGCTCATTTGAAAATTCACGCTGGCATGTTGCTGGCCGAAGATTGATCCATGCCGTTCAAGCACCTGAGGGATGCTTTAACAAACCAGAAGGTCAACCACAACTCATGCCTTTGCTTGCTCAATGGGTTCGCCAGCGTCCATGGTTGGCCGCAGGGCTAGCGACTGCAGCAGGAGGGGTTGCTGGGCTCGCAGGGGGTTTTGCCGCAGCAGCAAGCGCCGTTGGCGGCATGGCGGCTGGCAGTGTTTCGACCAAAGCCCGAGCGCTTGAACATCCACTCCGCCGTCGAATTCTTTCCACGTTGGAAAAGCACCCCGGCTTGTGCTATCGGGAATTGCAATCGACCTTGAGCGCAGCCAACGGCACCCTTCGCCATCACTTGGATGTGTTACAAACCTGCAAGAGCGTCACCGTCTTGCCGGTCAACGGTCGCACATGCTACTTTGCAGGCGATCCGACTCAAATTGAGATCTTCCGTGGCATCAACGTCAACCAGGAACGGGCGGCGGCGGCTTTACCAATCGGGTTGTCTCTCGTCCAACGGTTGATCATCGAAGACATCGTCAAGGAAGGCGTGCCCCGAAGTCAAGCCGCATTGGCTCGGCGTATAGGCCGCTCTAGGGCAACAACCCATTCTGCAGTGAAGGTTCTTCGGCGAAGAGGCATCCTTCGTGAAGACCGGATTGAATTGATGGCCCACATCGACATGGACATTGAATGGCACGGTACCAAGGCCGTGGATTACGACTGGCACGACGAACGGCGCTGACCGTTTCGGGCATCGAGTTCATTTTTCGCCGCTCAAGCGCCATTTACTGCATAGCCTTCAAAAGCCCTCGTCGGGCCACATCATCTATGTTCAGCGTGCGAATTCAAGAGGTCCCCCTCCCGACGACTGAGCGTGACATCGACGGGCTTGTAGCGTGGTTCATCGAAAGTTTGTGCTTGGTCCGCAAACGAGGTGAAGCAACCGCCGATCTTGGACGAGCGGGACCCGTGCATCGTCTGCTCCGAGATTTCCTGTTTGCACAGCCCACTTCGAGTTGGGACGCACAGATGCTGGCCGATGAGTTGGCCTTAACACCAGCCTCATTGAACCATCACCTCTCTCGCTTGGTCGAATCGGGGCTTGTCGGCTACACGAACGAAGGTAAAGGATGGCGTCGCTACTACCTGCGCGGTGGATCTTTGCACAATGCCATCGAATTTTTCACGGTTCAAACCCAAACCATCGTTCGACAGCGATTGGCCCTGATCGAAAACCAATGGGATCGACAACCCTTGCGCATGGCCCTTGAGGTACCTGAAAGCGACACCCCTCCACTCGTTCTTGGCGTGGTTGAGGCCCGCCCTCTTCGCGAGGATGGAATGACAAGTGAACTCTCACAGTGGATGGGGGATTTTGGTCTGCTCGGTGAACGCCCTGGCAAGGAAGCCAAGGCTTCCTCAATATCGGTTCAATTGTTTGAGGTGCTGCTCACTCGCGACGCACCGCTTTCATTGGATGAAGCGGCAGAACTGATCGATGGGCCAAAAGCAAGACTTGGAAGAATACTCGAACGATTCCGAGCGAGTGGGACTGTTGAGCGAGTCGCTCGAATCGACCGCCTCAGCGTGGCTCTATGGGCGGCAATGATTGCACAGCACCAACGAAGGGGTGAAGATTGGATGCTCAAGAAGGGGGGATTCCAACGGCTGTTGAACACCAAACAACAGTCAGCTCTTTTGAAGCAATTGAAGAAAGGAAAACTCACCGTTGAGGATGTTGATGGTGCCTTGAAGCAGGTCGATGCCACTGAACAAATGTTGCTGTTAAACCTCCTGGGTGGTCGACTTCCAATGGGTCATCGCATGTCGGGCGAACGTCCTCAAGACGTTGCGCAACAAGTCCTCGATCGCCTTGACCGCGTGCTCCGTAGGATGCGAAGGGTGAGCGAACTCTTGGAACAAATCGAGGCATGAGGTGAACAACAATGCCACAGCACATCGCACCGAAACCTGGACCGTGGGATGGTGAACCGCGGCCGTTGTTTTTGGCTCCGATGGCAGGCGTTTCCGATTTGCCGTTCAGGTTGTTAGCCAAGGCCTGTGGAGCCGATGTGACCATCACTGAATTCACCAACAGCACCGCATTGAGCAGAGAAGCGGCGGTGTCTTGGCGGAAAATGGAATCCCATGCCACGGAAATACCATTCATACCTCAAATTTTTGGAGGCGACCCGGGCGACATGGCAACCGCAGCAGAAATGCTTGCCCCAACTGCGGACATCATCGACCTCAACTTTGGTTGCCCAGCGCCAAAGGTCACCAAAATCTGTGCTGGAGCTGCACTGATGGGGGAACCTGACAACCTCGTGGCCATGGTTGATGGAATCATTGAACGGGTTGATGTCCCAGTCACAGCCAAAATGAGGCTTGGAACAGGACAAGGTGCAAATAACGCTCTTGAAATTTGTAAGGCGCTCGAAGGCATCGGAACATCCCGCCTATGCGTTCATGGTCGAACCCTTCGCCAGCGGTATTCGGGTGAAGCGGACTGGAATTCAATCAAAGCCATCGTCGAAGGCGTCGAGGTGCCTGTCGTTGCTAACGGTGATGTTGTGGATGCTGCGAGCGCCAAGGATTGTCTGGAAGTGACAGGTGCGGCTGGATTGATGGTTGGACGAGGCGCCATCGGCCGCCCTTCTGTGTTTGGCGAGATAAAAGTCGGGCTCGGATGGATGAAAGAGGAAGATTTGCCGTGGATCAAAGCCAACGCTGAGGCATGGTATGAACGGTCTGTAACAAGCCAGTCGTTTGCTTCACGGCGTTGGTGCTGGGACAAGTACATCGAATTTTCAAATCATACGACGGGGCTTCAACCTCGCTGGATGCAACGTCATGCCGTGGCGTTCACAAAAGGACTGCCTGGTGCGAAAAAAATTCGAAACATCATGCATGGTGCACCAACGCCAGAAGCGTTCGCAGATGGTATCAGTTCGTTCTTAGCGGGTAAACCCGCTGAGTGAGCCTGCTCAAAAGGTGGATTGCCAGTCTTCAAGGTCTTGAGCTGCTGCCCAGTCCTCGTCGGTGGTTGCTTCACGAGCCTTGAGCACTTCACGGGCCAAAAGCCAGTAGATCAGAGCGAGCGAACGGCGGCCCTTGTTGTTTGCAGGGAGCGCCACATCGACGTTGCGGAGGTTGTTGTTGGCGTCGACGATGCCGACGATTGGCAAGCCAGAGTTGACAGCTTCACGAAGTGCTTGTTGGTCAGCGGCTGGGTCAGTGACAAACAGAATGTCAGGTTCCACATACGAGCGCAAGACCGGATTGGTCAAGGATCCTGGGATGAAACGGCCAACGGCCGCATTTGCGCCAATTGCTTCTGCAAACTTACGAGCTGGGCGTTGTCCGTATTGCCGAGCGGAAACAACCATGATTCGAGGGGAATCATACCGGTTGAGGAATTCTGCAATGGAGCGGATTCGAGCGTCGGTCATGTTGACATCGAGGAGGTAGAGACCGTCTTCGCGAACGGTTTCGATGAAACGGGCCATATCTGCACTCTTTTGTTGAGTACCGATGTTCACCGCGTTTTCCTCATAGGATTCAAAGGGCACGAGTAAGGTAGTTTCTTCGGACATTGCTAAACCTCAGCAATCGCCCGACTTGAACCCTATATTAAACCGCTTCGTAGCGAATGCAACCAAGCCCTTGCAGGAAATGGGATGAAATTAGCGACTCACATCGTGGAAGAACTCAAGTCTAAGGCGCTCGACTTAGGTTCATGGCAGAGGATTCGTTGGGCTCAAATCCTTCCAAAATCGGGTCCTATGGAGCCAGTTTGCACAATGATGAGATTTGGAGGGACGAAAACAACAACGCGCTCAACCTCAGCGCAAGCGACTTGGAACGTCATGAATATTGCCCGTTGTCATGGGCGCTGTCCCGAGAAGGGAATTCTGGCCAAGGCGAGGCAATTGAGGCCGGCGTCAAAAAACACGCAGAGATTCACGAGCAAATGGAGTCCTTCAGGGAAAAGAAATCCGAGGCGCGGCGCGCAACCATCATTTGGACGTGGTGGTTTTCAGTAACGATTGCCTTCATCATCGACGGAATTGCTTTCACTTACATCGACGATGTGCTCCGCACGCCCATAGATCTTGCCCGATACCTCACCTTGTGGGCCCTCATGCTGTTGATAGCGGGGTTAATTGCGACGTACTTGCCGTGGCGAAATTGGTTGGGGTGGAATGAAACTGTGTCCCAAACACGAACACGAATTATTCAGGAGCATGAGGAAATACAACCGGTGTTTGAACATCAAAACTTCATCGGTGGCTGGTTTGAAGCCGGGCGAACTGAAGTGTCCTTATTCTTTGGTGCCATCGTTCTGGTGTTGCACGCAATTGCGCTTGCTGGTGCCGATAATCGATCTCAAGCGACCTTCATTTTATTCCTCACCGCAATGGGGTGGACCCTTGCTGCCTCCTGGCAACTGCAACGTGTTCTGCTTTCTGAAAACGCTCTTGAAATGGTTCGGAAAAATGTGGATTTGGATTCTGATGCAGAGGTCGCTTATTCGGATGATGACGCTTCGACCAACCTCTTGATTGACGAGGTCACAGGGCTTCGCGGGCGACCAGATCAGATCGTCATCGTTGACGGAGAGTTCATTCCAGTCGAACAAAAAACCGGCAAAGTACCGCGGTCACCACACCCGTCCCATCGGATGCAGCTCCTGGCTTACTTGCACCTTGTCGAAGTCAGCACCAAGAAAAGCTCACCTTACGGAGTGATTCGTTACGGTCAGGAGAACCTCCACCAAATTGATTGGACGGCTGAGGCTAAGCAGGACCTCTTGAACGGCATCAGTGAAATCCAGCGTTTGATGGTTGAAGGTGGTGCCAAACGCAACCACGACCGACCCGGTAAGTGCAGAAACTGCTCGCGTCGCTACGCATGCAGTGAATCACTGGTGTGAGTTCATCCACAGATTTCACTCGGTGGATAGATGGTGCATGTGTTTTGGACACTGACGGTTATCGTAAACGTGTCTTGAGCCGCTGTTCCTGGAATGCCAAGGCCTCGAGCTTCGACTGAGAGCGTCCAAGTCCCAATTGCGAGGCTTGGGTCTGAGGGAATCGTAACCGTGATTGGTTGAACATCTTCACATTCATCCAACTCCCATTGAGTATCGCCGTTTGGATCCACCAGCGTTGCGCGGACATACCGAGTTATGCCACCGTCAAAGCAGGCAACGCTGTCCGTGCCTGTGATGGTGACTTTCCGATAGATGACCAGTTCTGTAGAATCGGGTCCTACCTCAATGGAAGAAGAATTGATGTAAGGTTCAATCTCGACCGAATCAAAGACATGGCTGAGGCTAATGCTCTCAACGGTCACTGAAGAACTGGCTTCGCCGCGCATGGCTTCAAGGCTCTCACGGGCTTGAATCAAGCCCATGCATCCTGCCGTGCTTGAAAGCATCACGGTGAGAACCAACGCCAGAGGGAGAAGGTACCGCTTCATCGTCTAGGCCAGCCGCGCCTCGCATATCAATTCAGTGCAGGTTCTTCCGAGGGGTTGAAGATGCAGAAGCCATGGCTTACCTTGCCCGAATGACGTGTGGACCTGCCGAGCGAAAGCTGTGACGTACCCTATGAAAGCCGACGGGCGCCCTCTTCCTACGATCACTCGAACTTCGCACCGCACGTGCCACATTCCTTGGCGTCCATGGCCAAGTCAGCACCACAAGCGCCACATTCAGACATCTCAGGTGCTGCTTCTTCTGCAGTCTTACGGCGAGGAGCGCGGCGGCGGGATTGCTTTGGCTTCGATGCCTCAGGGTTGTCGGCCGTCAACGGCTTTTCTTCTTCCTCGGTCATTGTGAAATCGCTTGTTGCATCAGCCACTTCATTACCAGCAAGGGCGTTGTCAGTCATTTGCATACCAACATGCACCTTGTCACCAGGCATGATGCCATCCTCGCCTGTAATCTCATACAAGCGACCGCGAATCTTTGCATCGCTGGCGCTGAGTTCAGAACCATCATCGCCCTCATCCTTGAGCGAGATCACTTCACCCTTGGCTTTCAGAAGGGCATCGATGTCGACGCCGTCTGCACCAAGTTCGTCCATGCCCCTGAGCGTGGTCGTAACCGTGTTGCCATAGGCTTCGAGTTCTTCTTCAGTCATGTTCTCACGCTCAACTTCTTCCGCGTTGCGACGATCGTAAGCGGCTTCAACCTCTGCTTCTGCATTGAGAATGTTTTCATCCCACTCTTCTCCGAGGTTGTCTTCGTCGTATCCAAACTCCTTGACGGCTTGGGCGAAGTCTTCGGTTCCTGTGACGATCTCATCCTCGTTTTCTTCTGGGTCAGGTAAGGATACTATTTCCTTCACCGTTGGCTCCCTTCGCGTGCGTTGTTCGAAGTAGGAAGCGACGTCTTGGTCGGCACCACAGTAAACGCAGTTATCAAGCAAATCTGGGATTGATTCACCACATTCATTGCAGTCGTGGAATTGCTTTCGAGCCTTTTTGAGGTTGAATGCACAGTGAGGGCAGCGATCTTCATCACCCTCAAGTTCCCCATCGCATGAAGGGCAGTAATCAAAGATGTCCCGCTCGACTTCTTCTTCCCGGTCACGGGTCATCAAGATGGCGACCACCAAGACCCCGAGAAGGATAAGAGCTCCCAAACCAATCAGGCTTAGCGTGCCCATTTCGGCGTTGTCGTTCAGGTCCTCGATAGCAGCATCGGTGAGCACTGTGGTGAATGTTCGAGTGAAGGTTGAGGTGACCGTTGGGTCGGAAGGAACAAGGCGAACGGTGGAAATCGGTGCATAAGCAACGAAATCACACGTCAAAGAGACACGATCGCCACGGGTTTCAACCGATGCGCTCAGGTTGGCAAGCATCTCGTTGTTGCCATCGAGGCAATCGAAGGTCAGGCTCCCCGTTTCGGTGCTTGTGAGGTCAATGGCGAGGGTGTAGGTTTCGCCTGCATCAAGGGGGGAAGAAGCGGGTTCAGCGTTCGCATCAACAATGCTGAGGGAGGAAAGCCACCATTCGAGGCGCAATTCTGCTTCAACAGCAACAACCCCATTGGCTTCACTGTTCAGTGGGTTTGAATCCCAACTGCCAGCCAGTGGGACCCAACCAGCAACAAACGTCGCTTGGTGTGCGCCCAACGAAGTTGTCAATTCAACTTCCCATGTTCTGAATTGGCCCGGATCAAGATAGATCACAGGTGAAGTGTCTTCAGCACCCTCCCACGTGTAGTGGAGTTTTCCTGAGACTTGAATGGCTCCATTGTTGCTCATGCTGACGCGCCAGGTCACTTTTTCACCAGAATTTACCGACGGGCTTGAAGCGATTGCAATCGAATCAACAAAGACATCCGGGATTGGGAAAATCGAGAGAGAGGTGGTGGTTCGATCGTTGTCTTGGGACTCTTGAATGAACGCCGCATTGTCGAACGGATCGATTTGAGCGGTGACTTGATGTTGGCCAACTGAAAGAGAACTGAGATCGCTCGATGTCAGCGTGTGCGTCCATTCTTTCTCAGCATAGCCTTCTCCGGCCAGGGTTACCGTGAAGGGGGCAGAGGTGACTTTCCCGCCGTTCTCATCGGGGATTTCGAGCCACATTGGAACTTCGGTGGTCCCGCTTCCGTTGGTTCGGGCGAGGCGTCCTGTGACGACCCATGGACCTTCGAGGGCCCCTTCTTCGATTTCAACCGTCATCTCACCTTGGTGATAGACATCCATTCGAGTTTCTACAAGGAACTCGACGCTCTCCTGCTTGTTCACTTCTGAGGATTCTTCGACCACCGACTGATAGTCTGGAGTCGCATAGATGGTGTGAGTTCCACTTGCTGGAGCAATGAAGGTCGTGTTGACCCATGTTGAATTATCAGCGCTCAACTCCGGCGTAGCGAGGTCTTGATTTTCATTCCCGGGTAAGTCTAGATGGAGGGTACTCGCTGCTGCCGGTTCGCTGCCAGTGTTTCGAACGAGTGTGGAGAGGGTAACCGTATCGCCGGCAAAAATACCGGTCGAGGGTGAAACCTCAAGCGTTGTCACCTTGAGGTTGGGAAGGCCAGTCACGGTGAATGGCACATAGAAATCAGCCATGACTCCAGAGTCACGGGGGTGTTCAATCTGAATCACAACTTCGTGTTCACCTTCACCGACGTTGATCCATTGAGTCGAAACTTGTTCGACTGTTTGCGAATCGATGTCGGTTCGGCCCTGTTCGATGATGTTATCAGAACCGAGTGCGTTGCGGTAAAAAGTATACTCGACATCAGTGGCGTAGCTCCCCCCGCTGTTGTAAAGGGAGAGTGAAATCTCGACGGTATCCCCTGCTTTAGGAGCGGATGGGGAAAACGAAACCCCTTCGGCTGAAGCCTGAATATCGCCCACTTGGATTGCGCTAACATTGAGGGGCAAGGTGGCCAATCCGAGCAAGAGAATTGCAGCAAGTGCCTTCCATGAGTTCGCCATACAAAAGATGGACGCCCTGCAAAGCACTTGAACCCATCTCAAACACACCCAAAAAATCGCATGGATGAGGCGCCTTGTGCATCTGCCAGTGTGCGCCATGCCTCAGCGATTGGAACCTCCTGAAGAGGCGTTAATCTGCGGCTTGGAACAGAAGGTATAGGGGAGCATTGAAGGACAACCTCGCCCGTCAAGGGGTCATGGGAAGGACGGCGGTCACATCGTTGCTCGTGCTTCTTCTGTTGGGCATGGTGGCTGCTCCCCTATGGAGTGCCCGTGATGTTGCTCCGATGGACTTGCAAGAAAACACGGCCATGTCGGCTTCTTCCGACTTGCAGATGAGCTTTGCAAACGGACCATCTACGGGTGATTCGATCACCGGCCAGTACCTCTTAACCTTCTCACTCAGCGGGGATGCAAACGTTTCCTCGATTCTGGTTGAATTGTCTGCAGATGGTACTTCTTGGACGAGCCTCACAAACTTAACCAGCGTCCCATGGTTGACCTACTTCGATACCACCGCACATGCAAACGGCTCCTACAACCTCCGAGCAACGGCTTGGGACGATGACGTCAACGAGAGCGTCGTTGTGACTTCTGACGCCTTTTCTATCGCAAACCAAGTGCCCCTGATTACAATCTTCACCGCCCTCAACGCCGATGTTGGCAGCGGGGACTCAGCAAACGACAGAGCGTGGTTCAGCATTGACGCTGACGAAGCAATTGCCTTCCGCTGGGGCGCAAGCGATGACGACTTGAGTTACGCAACGCTTGCCAATGCACCAGGACCTGGTGCCCCAACCAACGACGGGCCTTCTTCCTTGAATTACGGCTGGGATTGGGCCAGCGGCGCCATGAACGAAGGCACCTACAACCCACGCCTCACCATCCACGATGATTCAGGGCTCTCTTCGAGCGAAACGATGTTCATTGGTATTGACCGTACGGGTCCAAGCCTTGGAACGATCACGGTTGGCTCGGGCAATGATTGGCAGAACAGTGGCACAGTGACCGTTACGGGCTTGATCACAGCAGCCGATGACGGCCAAGGCAGCGGTGTCGCATCCTGCCAGTTCAGCACCGATAGCACGACCTGGTCGACCGTTACAACCGATTCAACAACCTTTGAGTTCGCTGAAGGGAATCACACCGTTCAGTTCCGCTCGATTGACAGAGCGGGCAACACGGGTCCAACCTCTCAAGTCACCATTCGAATCGACCAAACAGCACCTGAAGCAAGCGGATGGGTGGTCGATGAACTGACAACCAGCCGAGTTGGCCCTGCGAACGTGAGTTTCAATGCCCAAGATGACGGCTCTGGACTCGACCTCACCGCCTCCTACATGCAGTATGGATTCGATTCCAACGGCGTGGGCCAGACACCTGATTTGTCAGGACGTTGGCTGGACTTTGGCGTAACGGGCTTGGACGCCACCGTAGCGCTCTCCAACTGGGCGACCAAGTCCCGGCAGCATTTGATGTTCCGAGCGGTTGTTGTCGACCAAGCAGGAAATGAATATGCGTCCAACCCGAGTTCCTTCCAAATCCTTCCAGGCCTTGATTTGTCATGGAACCTCTCCCAAACCAACCTCGACCGTCTCATCGTCCGCCCGGGAGAAAACTCCGGGAACGTCACCATCACAAGCGTACTTGAGAGCAATCAAGATTACGGTGGCAGCATTGTCGTGCGGCTTGAGTCAGCTCCAGCCGACCGAACTGCTTCCGTAAGTTGGACCGTGATGGAAGCCAGAACGTTGCCTTCAGGAACCCTCGGCGACAGCACGGAGACCCTCATTTGGAATTACACAGTCCCCCAAACCGGTCAGTATGATTTGCGCCTTGTCATCGATTACCTAAACGTCATCGATGAATACGATGAAAGCAACAACAACAACCACTTGGTTGTCACCGGCGCATCGATTGGTTCACCGGGATTGGTTCCTTCGTTTGCCCCTTCCTTGCTCTTGCTTCTGTTCATCGGCGGGGCTATCGGCGTCTTCCAGCGCCGTACAAGACTTTGAAAAGAGGTTGGCCGCACCCTCATCCATGCGACAGCCTTTACCTCGTGTCCCAATGGACCGCATCGCGGTGCTGATCGGAGCGAAAGGGGCGACTGCAAAGTCCCTGCGCTATGCGGCAGGATGCACCTCATTCAACATCGATTCTGAAACCGGTGATGTCGAGGTGGTTTGGGGCGAGCCGGGCACATACGACCCTGTCAAGGCGATGAAGTTCCCCGACGTCATCAAGGCCATTGGCAGAGGCATGGCTCCAAAAGCAGCCATCCGTTTGCTTGAGGACGACCACTTTTTCGAACTCGTCGACATTCGCTCATTTGTGGGCAAGCGTTCCAACCAGCAACGGCGAATCCGTGCAAGAATCATTGGTAGCCAAGGAAAAATCCGCAAGCTGATCGAAGGCCTCACCGACACGCAAATCACCATTTACAATTCCACGGTTGTTCTGGTCGGTGAAGAAGAAGGCCTCGCTGCAGCACGCCAAGCCATCGAAATGCTGGCTGGTGGCGCTGAACACGGAACGGTGCTGAACTTCCTCGAACGGGACCGACGACGCTCTCGCTTGACCAACCGCAGCCTCGAAACCATTGAAATCAAGCACGAACCGGCTCCAGCCGCCGGCGGATTCGAGAACTTGGTCCCCGGCCTTGCTGATGTGTCTCAACGCAGAGGGCGACGGATGAAGGCCTCACAAGTGAACCCAGAAGACACAGAAGCCGTCGAAGCCATGATGATCTTGGCGGAAGATGAGCAAGTCGACTGGGAAGAAGAGTGATCACTCTTCTTCATCATCAAACTCAATCTGTTTGACGTGATCGAGGTTCATGTTCAACACCTCGTACATGGCCTCAGCCAAGGTCACTTCAATGCCGTTTTTGTTGGCCCATTCAACAAGACGAGTGACGTCTCGAACCAGGAACTCCTCTGCTTTGGGATGGCCTTGAACGACAGCTTGACCGACATCGATGACAATGGCTCTTTCGCGATGCCAAAGGATGTTGAACGGTGAAAAGTCACCGTGAACAAGGTTGCTTTTTTGCCAAGCCACAGCCAAAAAATTGAGCAGGTCTTCAAACACAGGTTCTGGTTCCTCGACATGGACTTCTCGCAACTTCGGCGAGGAGCCTGTAGCGTGGCCAAGGTATTCCATGACCAAGACGTTCTTGTGAATGCCAAGTGGCTTTGGAACGTTCAACCCCCAACGAGCCAGACGAGAGAGGTTCCTGTGTTCTTTTCGCACCCAAATATCCACCAAATCCCGATGCCTTCGGCGAAGGCCTCCAAACCTTGGGTCCCCTTCGATGTACTGAACGAGGTTTTTGAACACGGCGTTGGAGGTGTGGAAGATTTTGACTGCCACTTCCTTACCGTCGATGTCAGTTCCATGGAACACGTGCGCTTCTTTGCCACGAGCAATCGGGTAATCCAACGTATCGATGACGCCCGTTTTCATGAGTTTGTACAACGACATCAAGGTCAATCGGTCAAACACCTGGTCGAAGACCCTGCGATCAACCCAATCGAAGGTCCCCGTACCCATTGCGCCTTGAATTTTAGTTTCAATGTCGCGAAACATTCGCTTGTAACGGTCTTCCTTCATCCACCCGTAGGTGCTTTGCTTTGAGGCGAGGTTGCTGAGGAACTTGTCTTCTTCAGACTCGGCGTATTCGTCGTCGAGATTGCGGGATTGCGATTTGGAGCCGCCCTTCTTTTTGCGACTCCGACGGTTGTATCGGTTGTGCTTGTTGTTGTGAAGTTCGTCCCAATTGTCCTTTACCATGACATCACCTTTGGGAATGCATGGCCAATTGTATCGGTTCAACCAAAGAGGTCTTCGAGGTCTTCTTCACCATCGTCATCGTCGGAACCATCGTCTTCAGATGGGTATTCCTCAACGGCGACAAATGGTTCTTCGGGAGTTGGTTCTGCGGCCTCTTCTTCCGTTGGTTCTTCGGATGAATCTTGCGAGGTGGTTTCTGTTTCTTCACCGTCAGCGTCGCCAAACAAATCGTCGTCATCGTCGTCGTCCCCAAAGAGGTCGTCTTCGTCGCCTTCTGTTGGTTCATCTGCAGGTTCATCCGCTGCACCGAAAAGGTCGTCTTCTTCATCCTCCATGGTGCCGAACAAATCGTCGTGCTCGTCATCCTCGTCCACGGCTGTGTTCATGCCGAAGATGTCGACATCTGGAGGAAGAACGCCTTTTCTTGAGAGGTACATGGATTGAGTTTTGGTGTAACGGTGCTTGACATCCGCCTTTGCGTCTTGGAAATCCCAAGGCCAGACGATGATCAAATCACCTTCACGGACCCATTGGCGACGTCGCATCTTCCCTGGAATTCGTGCCATGCGGGTTTCCCCGTCAGCACAGAGAACAGTGACACGGCGGCCGCCAAGAATTTGTTCAGCCAGAGCGAACATTTCATTGACTTTTTTGTTGGGCATCTTTACGCGAATTTTGCCTGCTGAGGAACCTTCCGACGATTCAAGCCGAGCGAGTTCTTCAACATCCACTTTTTCTTCACGACGACGACCCATACGGTTGCACCTATGATGTCCTGCGGTCTACCCTTCTTGAATACAGCACCCACTGATAGGGCCTTGAATGGCCCTCAGTGGGTCGCCTGTTGCGTTTCACCAGTTGGTGGTCAAGCTCTCGGCTGCGCTGCGACACATCTCGAGGATGGAATCCCCAAAGATTCCAACGAGGATGGTTACCAAGACACAGGCGAAGATTGAGGTTCGCACTTGCCAGCCTGATGGCAAAGGACCTTCTCGGCCTTCTTCTGGTGCGTCGAAGAACATCACGACTGCCACTCGAAGGTAGTAGAACACCGACACGGCGGAGTTCAACACCATCAACAGTGCAAGCCACCAGACCCAATGGAAATCGCTGAGCGATTCGGCTCCAGTACCAACACCGACGTTGACAATACCCATGATGACCATCAACTTGGAAAGGAATCCTGCCATTGGTGGAACACCTGCAAGTGAAATCATGAAGATGAACATGCCAAAGGCGAGCAGGGGTTCTCGCTTGGCTAGACCACCAAGTGAGGACAAGCGGGAGGCATCGCCATCGGATTCCAAGATCGAGAGCACGAGGAAGGCACCGAGTTTGAACGCCACAAGGACAACCATGTGGAACAAAAGAGCGGTTAAGACCATCAAGGCTGCTTCACCTTCTTGACCGGCGAAACTTGGATCCCATGTCCACGCACCAACGGCGGTGAGGCCTGCAAGCATGTAACCGGCGTGGGCGACAGAAGAGTAGGCCAACATTCGCTTGGGGTTGGTGCTGCCAAGCGCTGCGAGGTTACCCCATGTCATGGTTAAGGCTGCTAGAGCACCGAGGCAAACGAGCCACACTGCAGAGCCTTCAGAAGATTCAGGGGCTGCAACAATGAGCAGCATGCGGATCAATCCGACCATGCCCATGGCCTTGCTTGCCGTTGCCAGAACGCCAGCAACTGGGCTGCTGGCTCCGGCGTAAGCATCAGGCGCTGCAAAGTGGAACGGCGCTGCGCTGACCTTGAATCCAAACCCGACAAGGACGAAACCGATACCGATGAGCGGCAGCGGTTCTGTGCCAGAGGTTGCGAAGGTGGCTGCAAGCACATCGAATTGCAGTGAACCCGCCCACAGGTAGAGCATGGAAAGGCCATACAGGCCAACACCAGAGGCGACCGATCCGACGATGAAGTACTTCATTCCGGCTTCAGCACCTGCTTTGGTTTCCTTCAGGAAAGCCACAAGCACGTAGGTGGAAAACGAAGCCAGTTCCAAACCGATGAACAGAACAAACAGGTCCTGTGCAAGGGCGACGACAGACATACCGAGGCCACAAGTGAGCATCAGGATGTAGAAGTCGGCTTGTCGACGGTTGTTGTACAACTTTTCAACATCGAGTTTAGCCCCGATGCCTTCAACCTTCAAGCGGTTCATGCTGGCAAAGGATGCAAGCGCCAAAGCACCGAAGAAGATCAGTTCGAAGACGCGACTAAAGCCGTTAATCATGAGCAATTCTTTGGCTTCATCAGCATCGCTGCTCATCACGAGCAATGAATCAATGCCGCCTCGAAGTGAGTCACCGACTGCCAAGAACGCTCCTGTGAGGGTGATCGTTGCGATCCATGCCGGTAGGTGCGGGTTGCTGGTGAGGGCGTAACGCTCGCCGCCCATGAACCAGGGCAAACGGATTTGTGTGCCAGGGATTCTGAACGTTCCCTTTCCGAGGTTTGGGATTATGATGAGCGCAAGAAGACCTGCAAACAGCATCAATTCTGGCAACAAAGCGGTGTAGAACTCAGAGCTGAATGCTTGTGTTGTTTCCATATCAGGCACCTCCCTTGAAGATGCCATTCGAAATCATGTGCTCGAAGAACGTCCTGCAGTAATCGTCCATCATGTCAAGGCCAATCCACGGCATGACACCGAACAAGATCGTGAAGGCTGCTAGGATCAACATGGCCATTTTCTCTTCGTTGGTGATGTCAGGAACAACATCACCGTTGAGGGAAGCCGGTGGTTGAGTTTCATCGCCACCTTCGAAGATTGTGCGTTGCATCGACCAGAGGTAGTATGCTGCAGTGAGCGCCAACACCAAGGCCGGTCCAACCATCCACAAAACGCTCCATCCTTGGAGGTCAATGAAGTACCACAAAGCGATGAACATCATCAATTCAGCGACGAAGCCTGCGAGCAATGGGAGCCCAAGTGAAGCCATCCAGGCGAACATCATCGACGTTGCAAGCCATGGCGAGTGCTTTGCCATGCCGCGCATAGCGCCGATCTCCATGCTGTGGTAGTGATGCTTGAAAGCGCCACACACTGCAAACAGCATTGGGCTGATGATGCCGTGAGCGAACATCATGAACAAAGCAGCAGCCCAGCCCATTGGTTGCATGGTTGCGATACCGATGAGGATGACACCCATGTGAGACACAGAGGAGTAAGCGACCATTTTCTTGAGGTTGGTTTGACCCAAACAAACGATAGCGCCCCAAACAAGGGAAACCATACCGAAGATCATCAAGGCAAGTTGGAAGTGTTGCAGCGCATGAGGGAACATGCTCAGCGGCAAACGGAACATACCGTATGCGCCCATCTTGAGCATGACACCAGCAAGCAGCATCGAGCCACCGGTAGGGGCCTGAACGTGAGCATCGGGCAGCCAAGTGTGGAATGGAACCGCTGGCAACTTGACGAGGAAACCAAGCATGAGCATAACGAAGAGCACCTTCTGCATGCTTTCACCGAGGAACCATCCGTTTTGGTTGGCTGCTGTTGCGTGTTCAACAAGGGTTGGGATGTCGAAGGTTCGCCCGGTCATGGTGCCGTACTTTCCGCCCGCGCCAATTTGCTCGGGTTGCATCAAGTACAGGGTAACAAGGCCCAACAGCATCACAACCGACGCCGTGAAGGTGTAGATGAAGAACTTCTGAGAAGCATACTTTCGGTCCTTGCCGCCCCAGTTGAGGATCAAGAAGAACATTGGAATCAATGTCAGTTCCCAGAAGACGTAGAACATGAACAGGTCGAGTGAAACAAAGACACCAATGAGAGCACCGCCCATGAGCAAAAGCGTTGGGAAGTAGGTTGCTCCGTTTTTCTCATGCCAGGTTGCAATGATGGTCACCGGGAGTAAGAAGGTGGTCAACCAAACCATTGGGAACGACAGGGCATCCAAACCAACGGTCCAGTGAATGCCCAGTGCAGGGAACCATTCGTAGGAATCTTGGAACTTGTAATCGTTGAACGCAAGACCAGAGGTTGTGATGTCCGCAAATGCGTCGAAGAACATGGCGGTGGTGTATGCAAACAAGCCAAGCGAGAAGGCAAAGCTCGCCATTCGGATTGGGTTGTTCAATTTTTCATGAGCCGATTTCTTTGCGTTAGCGACAAAGGCCAACAGGACGATACCTGCGACCACTGGGAACCCAACAAGTTGCATCGAAATCCAATCTGTACCAGCTTCGAACAATCAAGCCACCCCCCATACGAGCATGAAAATCGCCAACATACCAACGGCGACCATCAGGATGTAATCTCGAGCCGACCCTGTTGTCAAAGAGCGAACGGCGGTCGACAAGGATTGAGAGCCTGTCTCGATGGTTTTGATGGTTCCATCAATGACATCTGAATCCGCTTGTGCGACCTTATTGGAGAGTCCTGCCACGATCTTGACCATGGCCATGTCGTAGTAGTGATCGATGTACAATCGGTTTTGGAGCGCCACGGCAAGCGTTGATTCTGCAAAGGCGCTGTTGTCGAAGTTGAAGCGATTCATGACCCATGCGTTGAGGCTGATGACCGGCGTCATCCATGGTTTAGCGGATTCGCCGTCCTCGAGTTTCCCGCCGTAGAGGGCCATAGCAAGGCCAGGGCCTGCCACCGCACCCATTGCAATTGCAATGTAGGTGATGATGAAGAAGTAGGCATCTGAATTCGCAAAGGCGTGTTGCATTTCGTAGATGATGCCGTCAACAAGGGATTTCTCTTGCATAAACGCATAGTTTTCATCTGGAGCCCAATGCGTGAAGCCCATACCAGCCAAGAAGACTGAGGAGAGGCTGACGAAGGTGAGGATGAACAGCGGTGTCTTGATCCAAATGTTGGTTGGACCGACGTGCGCTGCAACCTCGTTGTTTGGCTTGCCAGCGAAAGTCTTGAGCCACATTCGTGACATGTAGAACCCGGTCATCCCAGCACCAATCAGCACGCACATAGCGGGCAGGAGGAAGCGAGGATCGTCTTGGGCAACTCGCCAAGCGTTGGCGATGATGCCTTCCTTGGACCAGAAGCCGCCGATGAGTGGGAGCCCCATGATGGAAGCAGAACCTACGAGCATAGCGGTAGCGGTGATTGGCATCTTGGAAGCCAGGCCGCCCATGTTCTCCATGGATTGTGCATCGAATTCCTCGTCGTGATGATCATCCCCGTGGCCGTCACCATGGTCGTCATGGTGGTGCAAGTGGTGGTGTGCATGGTGCACTTCGTGAATCACTGAACCGCTGGCCATGAACAACATTCCTTTGGCCATCGCGTGGTTGAACAGGTGGAATAAAGCAGCGCCGAAAGCAACGATGACGATGTAGTGATCTTTTTCGTTGTGATGCCAGTCAAGCGTGTTGGCCAAGTACAGGGCGCAACCAAGACCAGTAAAGATGTAGGCGAGTTGACTCATTGTTGAATACGCCAAGACCTTCTTGAGGTCCATCTGAACAAAGGCGATAGCAGCGGCCATCACGGCGGTAATACCACCGACGACGGCAATGATGTAAGCCAAGTCTGCAAGGTCGCCGTGAAGCGCTTCTGCACCGAAGAACGGGAACATACGAGCGACGAGGTACAAACCTGCATTGACCATGGTCGCAGCGTGAATAAGAGCGGAAACAGGCGTCGGTCCTTCCATGGCATCCGGCAGCCAAACGTGAAGTGGGAATTGAGCGGACTTACCGACCGCACCAATGAACATCAAACCAAGCGCCCATTGAAGGGTTCCAGCTGAATGTTCGGCAACATGTTCGATGTTGGCTGAATCAAACACGACGGTGTAATCAAGCGAACCGAACAAATCCCACAGCATCACGAGACCAATCATCAGGAACACATCCCCAACGCGAGTGGTCAAGAACGCCTTCTTTGCGGCGTATGCGGCGCTTGGGCGTTCGTAGTAGAATCCAATGAGCAAGTAGGAACATAGACCCATAATTTCCCAGAAGATGAACAACCAAAGGAAAGAATCGGCCAAAACCATGCCCAGCATACCAGAGCAGAACAACGTGAATTCTGCGTAAAAGCGGTGGTTTCGATTGTCGTTGATTGGATCTGTGTTCATGTAACCAATGCTGAAGACGTTGATCAACAGGCACAGGAACGCAGCAACAAACAACAACATCACAGTGATGTGATCGACGTACAGGCCAAAGCCGAACTTGTCGGTGCTCACGCCTGCGGATGTTCCGTCCCACACGCCAGAGGTGAACCAGTGGAACACTGAATCATGGCCTGCTTGAACGGAGCCGATAAAGTCGGCAATAAGGAGAAGCGAAAGCACGAGCACAGCGCCCATAACCCCGAGCGCAATGATGCCTCCTTCTTTGACGGTGTTTTTCCAAGTTGGGTTGCCATTGAAGACCCGTCCGAGGAAGAGAATGACTGCGAACGCAATCATTGGCAACAGCACAATGAGTGGTGCCAACTCAGTGATTTCGGGGGTTGCGATTTCTGAAAGTGTAGAACCTGCCATCATCTCACCTCAGTTCTTGAGGACGGCCACATCGTCCAATGAAATCGTGTCGTGCTGTCCATACATGGCCAAGAAGATCGCCAATCCTATGGCAACTTCGCTGGCCGCAATGGCAATAGCAAAAATTGTGTAGACCCACCCGGTTGTATCGCCGTGGTAGACGGCTGCTGCGGCAAACTGCATGTTTGCAGCGTTGAGCATCAATTCGATGCACATAAGGACAATAATGGCGTTCTTTCGTGTGAACGCCCCGCCGAGACCAATAACAAACATAAGAGCGGAAAGCCCGGATACCAATGCTGGATCGATCATTCTTCTTCACCTCCAAACTCCCACAATAGATTCTCCATTCGTTCATCGCGAACGAGGTAAGCAGCACCAATCATGGCAATGGACATCAAGACACCAAGGACCAACAGAGGCAGGGCCCAATCGGTGAGCAAAGCATCAGCTAGACCGCTCGTGCTTGGTTCATCTTCACTTGCATCGGCCCAAACGGCGTCGGCGCTGAGCACGGAGACGAGAATCATTCCGAGGGCAAGTAAGCCCATTCGGGTGGCGAGAGAGAGGACTTTCATTCGAAATCCTCCTCAAGGATTTGCCGGCGCGTCAGCATGATACCGAACAGCACCACAAGCCCAACGCTTGCAAGGTAGACAAGGATTTGAATCGCTGCGAGGAATTCCGCACCGAGTAAGATGAAAATTCCGGACACTGCCATGAAACTGAAGATCAAGGAAAGCATAGAATGAGCCACTCGTTGAGCGAGAATGAGGCCCAATGCCCCACCAAGCGCAATTGTAGCGAACAAGAAGAACACACCAAGTTCTGCGATGTGTGCAACGTCCATCTCAAGCACTCTCCTCGGCGGCCTTTGCGGCACGAGCGGCCTTTTTGGCTCGCTTGTCTCGCTCTTTGTTGGCTCGCTTGGCGAGTTCGGTATCAACGGCTTCTTGGTGAACACCAGGGAGCACACGGGTCCGACTGGCGTCAAACCACAGTTCTTGTCGAGTGAATCCGGACATTCCGTCGTATTCGTTGGTCATGAAGAAGGACGTGAATCCACAGGACTCCATGCACAAGCCACAGAACATGCAGCGACCGAGGTCGATGCGTCCTGAAACGATTTGATCATCAGCCACACGAAGTTCGCTTTGTTCGACTTCCATTTCTTCTCCGGAGTCGTTCCAGCGCACGGTTGCTGTGCTGCCAGAGAGGTCGAGAACTTCTGCGAAGCGCCACTCGTTTGGCGTGTCGGTGTGTGCCGTTGCAAGGTTGAAATCTTCGAGGGTTGCTACGACTTCTGGTTGAAGCATTGCAGCATGGCCGCCCACTTCGAGTTCGGCGCCGAGCCCTTCGTGTTCTCCTTCTGCATTGTCGAGCACGTCAACGCGCAGTTCTGTGGTCATGTGAAGGCAGTCGTTCGGGCAGATGTTCACGCACATCTTACAGGCGGTGCAGGTTTCCCAAATGACACCAATGCGCCCGTTGTAGTTCCCGGGAACGAAGAGCCAAGGCTCCATTTCCTCAAGTCGTTCGTACGGGTACTGTACGGTTTGAGGTTTCCACAAGGTAGGGAACAAGTCCGATGTGACCCGGTCAGGTGCGAACTGTTGATTTTCAATGTTGTTGAACTCTGATGTTTTATTGGCGCGAACTTTGTCCCCATCGCTCAAAAATTCTGGGTGTTCGGTGTTGTGGTAGCCCATAGCGAGGCGCTTTCCGAACAGTTTTCCAAAAATAGGGAATGTTCGGAGGGCCGTGATCAAGGTAATCTTGAACGGGTACCAAAATAGGTTTCTAAAATTCGGTCGTGCGTGTGGATGCATTGGCATTCTAAATCACCTCAGTCCTTTCCCGGAGTGTGCGTTCCCGCGGGCTGTAATGTGTACACATGGTACATTCGATCTGGAGCAGCGTCTTTGTCTTCATCGTTCAAGAGCAAGAAGAAGATGCCCAACCACACAAGCGTGGTCAGCAACGGCAAGAGGAACGGGATTTCAAGGCCTGGAATCATCCAAGCGTTGCCACCCGCTGCGGTGTCGCTCAGGCCAGATGGGTCGAACCAGAACAAGCGGTAGAGCGTCGAAAGCACGACTTGGACCACCGACAATGGCAGCAGCATGCGCCATCCGAATTCCAAGATTTGGTCGGTGCGGATCCGAGCGAGGGAGAATCGAGCCCAAACGAACACGACAAGGAACACAAGCCACGACTTGAGGAGCACAACAATGGCGCCAGGAATCAGAACGTAGGCATCGCCGAGAACGGGGATTTGACTGATGGTGCCTTGGAAGGGGAGGTGCCATCCTGCAAGGAAGAAGTGAGTGAACAGGAAACACGCCGCATAGGTGCGGATGTATTCTGCCATGAACAGCATACCAAATCGCATGCCGCCGTATTCAGTCCACCAGCCTTCGACGAGTTCTGCTTCGGCTTCTGGCATGTCAAACGGAACGCGCTCGACTTCTGCAATCATGGTGATGAGGAACAACGCTCCACCCATTGGCATCAGGAATATGTTCCATGCACCTGCACTGTGTTGGAAGTGGATGCTTTCGATGATGTTGAAGGTGCCTGAAAGAACAGCAACGGAAAGAAGCGTGAGCAACAGTGGAATCTCGTAGGCCGTCAGTTGAGCAGCGGAACGAATGCCGCCAATCAGGGTGTACTTGTTGTTGGAGGACCAGCCGGCAAAGAAAACACCGATTGGCGCAATTCCAAAGATTGCAATGGCGTAGAGAATGGACAGGTCCGGATTGGTTGCATAAATGCCACTTGAAAGCGGGATAATTCCAAGGATCAAAAGCGTCGAAGAAACAATCAAGAACGGTGAAACTTCGAAAATGAGTTTGTCAGCGCGGCGTGGAACCATGTGCTCTTTGAGCAGGAACTTCATGCCGTCAGCGACGTTTTGGAAGAAACCAGGGAAGATGGAATAGCCCATCCATGAGCGGTTGTTGACCCGGTCAACGGTTGGGAACTTTTCATCCCGGTTGCCGAATTTTTTGTTGAGGAACTTGTTGAGGGCTCCAATAGGGACGCCTGCGCCAAACGGTAGCATCTTCCACCATTCGCCCGCAGTCACGCCGTTTTCACCAACCCACAAGGAGCGCAGAGCGGTCGTTGCGCCCCGGCGATCGTTCATCCGAGCTACGGCCTTTCGCTCAATCCAAAGAATTGCGAATTGGCTGAAAAACAGCATCAAAAAGACGATGTTGACAACAGCAAATGTGCCGGCAGCGAAGGCGATGGAACCTGCGCTTTCTTCGAGGGGTGTGCCCTCGAGAGCGGAAACAACAAGTTTCCTGACAGGGGCGTCTTCGCCCAAAAAGATGCTTCGTAGGTCGTAGATGTCATTCATAACAATCACCTCAACGGTCGGTTTCTCCAATGCATGGGTCAAAACTTCCCATGATGGCAGGAATATCTGCAATCTTGTAGCCAATCATCGTCTTTGCAACGAATGGAATGGTGATGAACATTGGGGAACGGATGGAAAGCCGGTAAGGGTTCTTTCCTCGTCCTTCGCCGCCACCTTGGATGTAGAATTGAGATGCGCCTCGCGTGCATTCGTAGTTGCTGAACCCGGTTGCGCCTTCTGGAGCGCGTGTTGGGGCTTTGGTGAGGATCATTTCATCACCGCTGGCGTAATTTGTGTTCATGCCGCCAGGGATTTTGTTGAGGGCGTCGAGGACCATGCGGCAGGATTGACGCATTTCTTCCATGCGGACTCGGTAGCGGTCATAGCAGTCGGCTCCTTTGACTGAAGTTGGCTTTTCAACCGCAGGCTCCCAGTCGACTTCGTCGTAGACGGAATACGGATGCGCCCATCGGACGTCGTAGTTGACGCCAGCAGCACGGACGTTTGGCCCAGAGACACCTGCGTCAACCATTTCTGCAGCGTTGGCGTAGCCGACGCCTTGCAAGCGGACCAACCAGATGGTGGATTCGTCGAGCATCATTTCGTATTCATCAATTCGCTTTTCGAATAACTTTGTTTTTGCAATCACACGGTCGGCAAAGCCGATTGGCATGTCTCGCTTCACGCCGCCCACCCGTGGGTAGTTGTAATGCATCCTCGAACCACCGAGTTCTTGCAGCAAATCGAGGAACATCTCACGGTCCCGCATGCACCAGGTCATCAAGGTCAAGTTTCCAATATCGGGGCCAAAGGCGCCCAGCCACATCAAGTGGGAAGCAAGGCGTTGAAGTTCGGCTGAAATCAGGCGAATGTATTCGGCCCGCTCTGGAACATCTGCTTCGAGCAGGTCTTCTGCAGCGTAGATGTAGGAGTTCGCCCACGTCATGGCGCTGACGTAACACAAGCGGTCGCAGTAAGGCGTCACTTGGGTGAAATCTCGTGCTTCGCAGATTTTCTCTACGCCGCGATGGATGTAGCCGAGTTCGGCTTCGGTGTCGACAACGGTCTCACCGTCAACCTTCACTCGAAGCGTCCACAAGCCGTGCGTCATTGGGTGTTGAGGCCCCATTGTAATCCACATTTGTGCCATAACAATCCCTCACTTAACACGGCCCTCGTCCGCTGGTTTTCGCATGAAGCCTTGAGCGTCATCGTACATTTCGTTGTGATCGTGATATCGGAGTTTGTGTTGCTTCTGCAACGGGTGGAACCCTTCTGGGCTGTCGTGAGGGTTCAACACACGGTGCATGTTTTCATGGCCTTCGAATCGAATTCCGACCAAGTCCCAAGTTTCCTTTTCATTCCAATCTGCGCCGACCCAAATCGACTGAATGGATGGAACGCTTGGTGTGTCGCCTTGCGGCAAGGGCATGAAGACTTCGAATTCCATGGGAATGTCCATGCCTTTCAGTTCTTCAGCGACCATGACGTTGTAGGTGTTTGGCTTTTGATCTTCAATCGGTTGGCGCAGGAAGTGGTAGGCGACTTCCCAACCTCGTTCATCAGGCCCGTCGGGAAAGTGTGTTCCTGTGACCATTGAGCAGTAGTTGACGTTGAGGTCGTGGCGCATCCATTTTGCCAGTGCAAGCCAGTGTTGTGGAGGGCAGTTAAGGCGGATGAAGGCGTACTTCTTTGCGTTGCTGTGGCGTTCGATGGAGGCCGTAATGCCGGTGCCTTCGAAGCGACCGTTGATCGCCTCCAAGCAAGCTTCTGCAGCGGAGGTGTTCTGTTCGAGCGTGATGCTTGTGCCCATGTTCAGTCCTCTCCCACAATCATTGGCTTCTCGCTCATGCGATCAGCGCTTGGTGCACCACCAATTCGGATGATCTTCTCACGAAGCAAACCGAATCCGTCGATGAGCGCCTCGGGGCGAGGTGGGCATCCTGGGATGTAGACGTCGACCGGAATGACCGTGTCAACGCCTTCGAGGATGTTGTAAGATTGGAAGTAAGGTCCACCGGAAATTGCGCATTCGCCCATTGCAATGCAGTATTTTGGCTCTGGCATTTGCTCCCACAAACGGACCACTTTGTCAGCGAATTTCTTCGTGATTGGGCCGTTGATTAACAGCACATCGGATTGACGAGGCGAGGAACGGAAGAGGACCCCGAAGCGGTCACCGTCAAATCGAGGTGTTGCGGCAGCGGCCATTTCGATGGCGCAGCACTTGATGCCCAAGTGGAGGGTGAACAGTGACTTGCGCCCTGCCCAGTTGAAGTAGCGCCCGGCAAGCACGCCGAGGAACTTCTTGATCCGCGTCGCCTTTAGTGCTTCATCGGTAACACCGCCGACCATCTCGACGAGTGCGCGGCTGTTGAATGCTGCAAAATTTTCTCCTGCTTCTGCCATAATATCCACCTCAAATGTAAATGCGACCTCGCTTACGGAACACGTACCAGACGCCAAGCGACATCGTTGCGAAGAAGACTGCGAGAACGGTCAAAGCCCCAATGGCTTCGTCCACTGCACCTGCTGGTGCACCTTGAGCGGTTGCATCTGATGCCACCATGCCGCCAAGCACCATGAACATGAACGCCACATCGAACACAAGGAAGATGATGGCGTACCAGTAATATTGGAAATGGAATTGAATCATTGCATCGCCGACGGGTTCACTGCCGCACTCGAAGGTCGTCAATCGGCGAGGGTAGAGGCTGTGATCGCGCTCATAGCCTTCGAGAAGATAGGAGCGGGTGATGTGGGGGCGAGCCGGATCAACACGGGGACGAACGACCCAAGTGATGAGAAAATTTGTCAGTGGCATGATGATGCCGAGGATTGTCAAAAACCCGATTGACAAGTAAGCGCTCGGCACTGATTCAAGTCCGGACATATGTTCACCCTGTTGCAAAGCATACGCTTCGCATTTGACTCGACTTGAGGGACCCACATAAGCGTTCCCAAATCCGACTCGTGAGGGTGCGTTTTATTGCATGCAAGAAACAGGGCCACTGCGAAGTCGTTTGCTGTTCGAATCTTTGGGCGAAATCAAATCTGCACCAAGGGAGGGGGTGATTCGCCAAATCGTGAAGAAAATCAATTCTTCTTGCTTCTGAGCGAAAACAAGAGTGAGGCACCGATCAGAACAAGCAAGCCGATTCCAATCGAACCCCTCGCTTCCTCGCTTAAACCAAGGCCGAACAGACCCTTAGAGGGTTGACCGAGCACTTCGAATTCGATGTTTTCACGGTCGACAACACCGGTTTCAATTGGTTGGGCAGAAATTGTAAATTTGAAGGTGTCTTCAATTTCTGCAGAATACGGAGGACGGATGACTGCATCGATGGTGATTGTTTCTCCAACATCGATCCAACAGGTGAATTCCGAGCCGCTTGTGGAGCAGTCTGAATCGCTCGAATAACTGTCGAGCCCGACGTTCCATCCGCGGAAACTCTCGGATGCGAAAATTAACACTTCTGCCCTGGTGTTTCCAGTGTTGGTGAGGTTGACGGTGAACTCCAATTTACCGGGGTATGTGAGTGTGATTTCAGTGTCCAAGCCTTCCGTTTGGAAATCCAATTCGTAAACAATCTGGACGTCGAGGGTGATGGAAATATGGCCCGAGCGGTTCGCCGCATTTGAAACGCTGGTGACCGTCAAATCAAGCACGCCACCTTGACCGGTGTTGGCGCTTGGGTTGACGCTCAATTCAAGTTCCATGTAGAGCTTGAACGGGCGTGCCTCGTGGGATTGGTTGGAGTAAACGGGAAGCCCCACCATGATGGTTTCAGCCCCGTTCTTGGTTGGTGAAGTCACGGGGACATTGTTGACATCGAGCAGGAACGTTTGATTCGTAAAGTCCCAGATTCCATAGCCAACGGGTACGCTAACTGGCCCTTCAACAGGCAAACCATAGAGGGTCAATTGCCGTGTTGCAATGCCTTGTAATCCGGACAAATCAAACACCGCTTCATCGTTACCATCGCCTGTGTTTTGGATCCATAGGCCGTAGGTTTGGCTGCCAGATGGTGGGAGCACTGCGGTGCCTGATCGCTGATCAATTCCGCCATCCACCAACCGCACATCCATGGCGAAGTTTCGATCCGAAAGAATCGCTAAGAATTCGAATTCTCGCTGATTGTCTGGTACACCGTCGCCGTCTGCATCAGCTGTGCTGCTGTCTCCGCGATTGGTGATTCTCGAGGTGATTCTGGTGTAAGCGAGTTCCTCTTCTCCATCCACGCTGACCACGAGGAACACATTCATTGTGGATCGTGGTTCGATTTCAATGTCCACAAACTGAACCCCATTTGCATCTTCATAGTGGATGCCCCAAGCAGGTGTTGCAGTTTGCTGCATGACTGAGCAACGGAAACTGTCCTTGACGTTCCCAAGGTTTTCGATGGTGATTGGGAAGCGAACTTCACTGCCTGACCGGCCTGTTTGGTCGGTAGCGGGGGCTTGAGCTTCCATGCCGTGAACGGCTTTTACGGTCACTCGCAGCACCACTTCATCATAGGCGGCACCGCCGCTTGAAGGAAGGACTGAGAAGGTCAAGTCAACTTCTTCGGTAGCGAGAGCGTTGATCGGTACATCGATGATGACGTTTACATCGCTGCTCTTTTCTGAGCCATGCTTGGAACCGACGCTGACCGTTGATGCGTCCAAACGGACAGACCAACCAGAAGGTGGGCTGGAAGCTGAAACGCGCAGGGTGTCTGCTCCGTTTCCATCGTTGGTGATGGTCAGGGTTGTTGTGCCGTTGCTGCCGGGTTCGATGTTGGACAACAGGGACTGTGCAAGCGATATGCTACCACCGTAAGATTGGCCCACTTTGACGCGCAATTCCTTACTGCACTTCACCTGTGAACCGTCTTTGCCAAGAATGCTGATGACCGATTCAACACCTGCGGTGACCGAGTCATCCGGGCTGACCTTGAGGTCAAACGAACGGGTGCCATCGCCGTCATCATAGGGGAGCAGTCCCGAAGAAGCGCCGTCAAAACTGACCCATGTTGAGCGGCTGGCTGGAGAGGAAGACTTGCCCATGGTCACTGACCAATCGCTGTTGCCTTCGTTGGTCAGGGTTGCCGTCAAGGTACCTTCTGCACCCGGGTCGACGGTGATGGTTGATTTTGAAAGGGTCATATCGCATTCCTTTAGAACTGGAACAATCAAGTCAAATTCTTCGGAATCGCTTGCATTCTGTGTTGGGTCGCTTGTCACGACGCCGGTCACTTCCCAGCAGTATTTGTCTGCGGCTTGCCCGTCTGGAACTTCGATTGAAACGATCACTGTCACCGATTCGTTTTGGTCAAGATTGACTGATTCTTCATCCAATTCAACCACGAGGTCGTCCGCGTTTTGGCATCCGCTTCCGTCGGTTTCCGCGACTGAAAGAGCAATTGTTTCGTTGGTTTGGCCGGTGTTTTCAACTTCAACATCGTATTCGATCACCGATTGCCCTCCCCATGTTTTGGAGGTCGAAGGCATGGTTACTTCAACGCCGAACACAGCGCTTCCGGAGCCATCGCCAGCGGTTGTTGTCACCGTTTTTGTTTCGGTTGCAGGTTGACCAGGCGTGTCTGGTGGTGTGGCTTGTTCAGTGGCGGTAGCGGTGATGGTGGTGTCGCAGCTGCCTTCTGCAGTGGTGGTGAGCGTTACGTTCATGGTTGTCTCACCGTAATCCCCGGATTCAATTGGGCCAGGGATTTGGATGATCGTGGAAGAGTAAGCACCGCATTCTTGGGTTTGTTCCTCGTTTGTTGAGAGGCTGACAGTGATTGGGTTGGATCCTGTGTTGTAAATTCGGACGGTGTATTCGCCCGATTCCCCGGGGTTGACATCTTGACCGTTTGGCGGGGATGTTTGGATGGTGATGCTTGCGTCGCGAGCCTCGTCTGCGCTTACGATTGGCGCAAGCGTCGGGACCACTGAAAGCATCAGCAAACCGACGAGGAAAAGTGCACGGCGTGATGCGTGCTTGGTTGATTCTTGACGGGGGTCCATGACCCCCGGTCGAAGCCTTAGTATCAAAAGGCTCCCCACTGATGTGCATCAGCCTACGAAAGTGCTCATGCCAACACGAAGGTGGAAGCACTCGCCGAGCAGTTTGCGCATGTTTCCAACGACCCTGATGAGCAACCATTGGCTCCGCCTCGATGGTAGCGAGCGCCACAGCCCGGGCACCCTTGCATTGGTCCCTGTATGGTTTGGCGGCACGACCAGCACATTGGACCAGGCTCGATGGCTGGTGCTTGTTGAAGTTGAGGTGGGTTGGCAGGTGCAGCGCCTGCGAGCGGAAGAAGGGAGGCATGGTTCTGTTCAGTTCGGGATTTCCTCATGATCAAGAACACCAAGGCGCCGGCGAGGAGCAAAAACACCACCGGACCAAGCACACCGATGGGGAGGCTGCCACCCGAGGTGGCTGTTGGCTCCCCTTGTGATTCAACGCTGAGCGTCACTGCTGGTGTCAAAACTGTAGAGGATTCAACAAGGCTCAGCTCAATGCTGCCGTCACCGGGGCGAGTCGCTTCAACCAGCAGCCGGACTGTCATCGATTGACCCGGTTGTAAATCTGCGATGTCATTGCCGTCGATGGAAGCGCTCCAGTCTTTGCTTGCTTCAACCTTCAGCTGGTGGATAAAAGCGGAATTCCCCGTGTTGGTCAAGGTCACTTCAAGCATCGATTCGGACCCTGTTTGGAACGGAACGGTTCGCTCTTGGACCCAAGAGGCGTCCATCACGCTGGCCACGTAAAGGCCGACCTGTTCGGTTCGCTCGACCCCGTTGCCAAGGAGGGTCACGCTGAATGATGGTTCGCTGAGCGGTGCCATGCTGGCTGGAATCAAAATGGTGCACACCACAGGTGCGACATCGTTGTAACCGATGGTACCAACATCGAGGCATTCGCCAAACAAACCTTGGTCAAGCGAAAGAGAAACTTCTGGACTCCATTCAACATCTGCTTCATTGCTGGCGAGCCACGTGAACACCAAGGGTTGGCCAGAAGGGTGAGATCCGGGCCCAAGCGGGTTGGTCCAACTCGTACCGTCTTCGAGCACAAGGCTGACAAATTGCAGCGTCGGTAGTGGAAGTACCTCCACCTCGAATTGGCCGACCCAAGTGGCTCGGTCGGAACCTGAATCAAGATGGAATTTCACATCGCCTGACCGTCCTGTTCCGTCGCCCTCTACGCCAATCAGAATGTTTTGTGTTGAAGCCCAATTCAACTCAAGAACATCAAGCCCGGAAGTGATGCTCCATCCGGTTGGCAACTCAAAAGAGGGCGTCAAGTTGAGGTCAATGTTGCCTCTGTGTTCGACTGAGAACATCATGCTGAAGGTTGAATCTGGGCGAAGAGTCCCGAGGTTTGTTTCCAAGTCAATGTCAACGGTTCGAATTTCTTCGACCTTGATTGGGATTTGGAACACCCAACTGTCTTGAATCTCGGTTTGAGAAATGGCTGTGAGTTGTACGATGCGCTCCGCCCCGGCCCCGGTCATCACTTGCGGTGGTGTGAACGACATGCCGATGGTTCGTTGAGTGTCTTGGTCAATGAGTCCGGTTGAACCAGAGGTGGCACCGGGTTCACTGGCTAAATCATCGAAGCCAGCCGACCACCCTGCGGGCGCTTGGAGGAAGAGATCGTACCCAATGTTGGCGTTGCCAATGTTGAACAAGCGGATGTCCATGGAAGTGGGACTGCTCGGGGAAACAGGCACGATTTGGTAATCGTATTCAAGCCTCAAATTTGCCAATTCAGGAACAATGAAATCAAGATGGTAAGGGTAGGTGACGCCGTTGTCGACGTCAAGACCGAGCAAGTTGATGCGATAAGATCCGGGTGTTGGCGGTGTTGGATGGACAAGCGTGACGGTGATGTTGGCAGAATCTTGACCTTCCAAAGAGAAGTTTGATTCAGTGGCACCGACGTACCACGACTCGGATTGGCCTGTATCCGTGTTGGTCACGCCGTTGGTGCTCATGCTGGCGTTTGTGGCGATGAGTGCGGTGTTGGTGAGCGAAACGGTCCAGGAGGTGGTGGAGGCGCTGGTGTTCAACAGAAGTTGCTGCTGTGGGGTTGCAAGCAGTTTGACGCCCGGAGCAGTGACATCAACAATCACATCATGGCGATTGTTGTTTTCGAGGATTTCTTCGACCTCATCATCAGGATCAATGATGAAGGAAAGGGTCGCTTGTCCCGAATCTTGTGGCGTCCAATACCACACCTGAGTTTTTGTTGAACCGGCACCTATGTCGGTGTTTTTGGTGTCGATAAGGGTGTTGTCGACCCTGAATTCGATGTCAAAGAAGTCCGCCTTGACGTTGCCGATGTTGAACACCTTGGTGGTCAATTGCAGTTGATCGCCAACTTGAGGGATTTCAACGGACATCACAAATTCATCAATGAGGAATTCCGGGTCCGGGCGCAGGTCGTTGACGCCATGGCCTCGAACAGCAATAGCGAATGGTTGTGCTGTGCTGCCGCCGTGGAAGGTGTCCTTGACCTTGACCGTCCAAATGCCAACCTCAGCTGAATCCAAGAGAATCACTTCGAGGTTGTTCAAGGTGTCGCTCGAGCCACCTGTAGTCGACCGGCCGTTGGCAAAATCATTGCCGAGGTAAACCAGACCGGAGGGCGAGGTGACTTCCAAATCGAGGTTGTTGACGAGTTGCTTGGAGGCGAAGGTCGATCCACGCTCATCCGACCATGCAAGCACGGTTTTGAAACCACCATTGGATTGAGTGATGTTGAATGTGTAACTCTTGCTGTTTCCTGTTGCCGAAACCACTGAGCGGTCATCAACCCAAATGCCTTGACCAGAGGAAGGGGCAAGCGTTTCTCGCAAGTTGACTTTCCCCCAACCTTCGTTGTCGTTTGGAATATCCCTTGAACCAAGGTCTGTCGCTCCCAGCACCATCAGCGCCTTGACAAGCGCACCTTGCGGCGAAGGCCGTTGGGCGATTTCTTCGAGGTATTCGCGAATCATTGTTGCGACCCCTGCTGCATTGGGGGTTGCCATGGAAGTCCCAGTGTACTCGAGGTAGTAGGTGCTGCTCCAAGTTGAACTTCCAGTGTCCGTCGCCTCAGCTGCTCGGCATGAGCGCACATAACCACCGGGGGCAATGAGGTCTGGCTTGATCCTTCCATCATCGGTCGGGCCTCGCGAGGAACCGGACATGATGGTGTCAGGTGAACCCGAATAGCGATTCTGATGATTGCCGACTGAAAGGATGTTCTTGGCTGTCGCAGGCGCTCCAACTGTGCCTGTATTTGGTCCATCGTTGCCAGCTGCAAACAGGATTGTCAGACCGTCTCGTCCGTTGTAATACCTGTCGTAGTAATTGGCTCGATCGTCAATGTCCTCTGCCGATGAAGTGTACTTGCCGTGGTCGCTGGCCTGTGAAGACCCCCATGAGTTGGTGTGGGTTCTCGCTCCAGCTGAATACGCCGAATTGAGCAAGTAATTCAGAGAAGGCGATTGGAAGTTTCCAGTGTTGTCGTTTTCCATGGCTTGGAAGAATAATTCTGCCTCTGGAGCAACGCCCGCATAGCCTCCCTGCGCCCCGTCGCCAAGCACTGTGCATGACACGTGCGTGCCGTGACCCGAGTGTTTGTCAGCGGTTGATCCGTCGCCAATCACGTCGTTGTTACCAACAACACGGGTTCCAAAATCGCCGTGGTCTTCATCTAAACCGGAATCTGCAACGGCGACAATTTGGCCTGAACCGTCGAGGTCTGTCGTGAAGTAATTCGTCATGCTGCTCACTTTCATGTGGCTGCGGGCGTTGTCGTTGTAAGTGGTAAACGATGGGTTGAATTGAAACGACCTGAGTGAAGGTTGGGCCATCAGCGTCAACAATTCTAAACTCGCCAAGGTCCCTTCATAGCGCCCTTCGTCCCATGTTCGTTGTTCCTCAAACGCAAGCGGCACCACTTCGGCCAGGTTCTGGGTCAGCGAAGCGCCTGATGCGTCGATGAATGAAACACCGTCAACCGGCCCTTCCATGGTTCGCCAACCTTCAATTCGCATCACTTCGCCTTGGAGCGACTCGATTCCATCTTCCAACAGGAGGACATCAAGCACGGCGTCATCGAGGAGCAAACCCAGCGGGACAAGGTGCTGTGCCGCAACCCCTTCAGTTTGGACCGCTGCTTCGAGAGCAGATGGGGTCCCTTGAAGGATCAATCCTGAAGGCGATATAAACTCACGAACTGTTACGCCCTGAAGGTTCTCGATTTCCGATCGAACCTGTTGGAGTTCAACCGTATAATCAACCAAGACAAGGCGCAAATCTGTTCGCCCTTGCAACCAAGCGCTCGGCATCGGACGGTCGAGGTGGAGTCCGTTTGCATCGAACAACCCGATTCGGGTGTCTGCGGTAATCTGCCTTTGTTCGCCGCCCTCGCCCTCATCAAAAACGCCAACTGCATCGGCATAAACGCCGTCAACAAGGTCAAACTGGACCCATTCGACACCGTCGTCATTTTGCAACGGTCCCCCCGAAGGAGCATCGTTGAAATCAAGGGTTGAAAGGGTACTCTGCAAGACAAACAGCGCGACCAAAAACCACGCCCCTGACACCGTACGGCGTGCTTGCATGATTTGGCCTTCCATCGCCGTGCTTTATCGCTTGGGGTCTGCTGAACACGGTTCAGAACAGAATCTGGCTTAATCGAGAGGCCAGATTGAGCGGTCGGCCCTGTCCATGAAAATTTCAGTGGCCCAATAACCAACTTCATGTTCCCAGGTTTCACGCTGATCGACACCGTTGTAATCGGTCCATTCCATTTCGATGGTGATGAGGTAATCCTCCCAAACCGTATAGCCAACAACAAGCATTTCCAAGTCATCGCCGGCAATTGAGGAATGCGCATCGATTAAATCAACTTCAATTTGCATGGATTGGTACACCTCGCTTCCATTCGCTGCTTCAAAATGAACTTGCACCATCACGTCGGTGATGGCACGGCTTCCCGTGTTGTGAATTTCGGACATCATGAGGTGGCCCCCGCGTTGCATGTATTGGGTTTCGACGTTGACTGCATCCCTGGGCAATACCCAGTACCAACTGCTGATCATAACGCCGAAGAACATCATCAAGACAATGCCTGCAAGGGCGACTTGTCGAGAGGAAATTTTCTGCCCCAGTGAATCAACTGCGGCCTTTGCCCTTCGGACATCCGCCATCGTCTCCGCCATGTCGTCGTCCACAGTGAGTGAGGCAATGTCGAGTAAGCCAGTGGCGTTGCCCTCGTAAATATCATCTTCATGAACCAACATCTCCCCATCCTCACCGATTGGGATCTGACGTCGTTGGCTCATTTCATTCACCTTAGAAAATCATAGCCAGCCCGCTGGCAATCATGGACGTCACAGGTTCAACGAGGAGCACGTGACGTGTTTCCACGGCGCCCCCTGAGAGCGTGCCGATGAGTGAAAGATCAGTGACCATTCCATTGACACCAATCGAAGATGCTGTTGGGATAATGCCGGTGAATTGGGTATCGAGCAGAACGCCTCGCCCTTCGAACTTCCAGTCGTCCACAAGTGGCACGTAGTATCCGGGTTCAACGCTCACTTCTGCGCTGGCAATGATTCGCCCGTTTGTAATGTCATCGAGCACAATGATCGGGTATTGGAAGGGTCCAGTGTAGACGTGGATGGTGGCTGATTGTAAGTTTTCACCGACCACTTCGACGCGTTCGAGGGTCACACCCGGTGCCGAAGGCACGTTGGTTTGCTTGATGTAGACTCGCTCAACACCCTCGCCGTCAGATTTGATGCTCATGCCCCAATCGTCCGTTGCTTCCATCACGAAGGTCTTGGGCAAGCCCTCTGCAAGCATCAGCACATCGCCCTTTGTGTCAACCGCACGGCCACTTGCTTCGAGGTAGAGATCCATGTTTTCGGTGTTCGATCGGTAATCGAGGGTCATCATGCCTTGGAAGGCAATGTCCGCTCGGATGTCGAATTGCTTCTCAGGTTGAGCAGCCAGACGCATTTCTCCAGGAAGGTTGCGCATGAAAGCGGTAGCCGGCCACCACTGGTCGTCGATGTAGCGCATTTGTTGAATCATCAGGGAATCCGCAGAATAACCCCCTGCTGTTTGGTATTCAGCAGGGACTGTGACGTTGATCAGGAAGATATCGCCCACCGTGGCCGAGAAGTCAGTTGATTGTGGAACCCCAATGATCAGTGCTTCGACGCGAGTTTGTGCTCGCCGATCGATGAGCACAGCGTGGGCTGAATCCAGACGGGTGCCCAAATCGTAGGTCATGTCGATGGAGACCCGAGGGACGGTGAGGTTGTCTTGAGTCGAGAAGACTGCATTGGCAATGATGTTGTTTGGTTGCGAAGTGTCCATCCCATCGATAATCAGTTGTGTGTCGCGGCCTTCCATTCCGTTGATGATCAAGCTGAATTGCTCGCGCAGCGGTTGCCAGCCGTCCATGGCCAAATCCACTTCATACACTGGGATTTCGTTGATCATTCGGAAGTCATATTCAAGGAAAATACGGCCCGAAGGCAGGCTTGGCATCCAGGTTTTGATGTGCCAAGAGCGCCGCAGTTCCACCGAGATGCCCTGTTCTGCCCATGAAGTGGTGTTGACGCCGATCAGCTCGTTGTCGAGCACAACTCCGTCTGCAAGAATGGCTGCTGCAATGTTCGCATAGGATACATTTGCATTTTCGAGCGCTTCGATGAAGGCGGGTGCTTCTGCTGCTGTGACCTTGTAATCAGCAAGAATCCCGTCGACGATTTCTCGCCCTGTCAAGGTGAAGGTTGGCATTCGGCTGTAGTTGAAGGTCACTGGTGTGGCTTCCATAAATTCTGCCGCAACCCCGTGAACCCATGTTGGTTCAGCATTCACATTGGATCCTTTGCGTACATCTGCGGTGAGGTTGAACGCTTCACCAGTCACGAGGTCAATTCCGAGCGACATGTTGTTTTCGTCCGTAGCAACGCCACCCAAATCCACAGTCATGCCATAGATGAGGTCGTTGACAACGGAACCAAAGTCAACCAAATCACCCAAGAAAAAGGAAAGTGCTTCAACGCCATCGCCTTCATCGAAGGTTGGTAATTCAAGGCCTGTGGAATCCACTGCACTCGGGTAAGCAATGGTAATGTCGGCGGGCAGAGGGTTGATGGCAATGCGTCCATTCATGCCTTTGAACCGGTCTGTGTATTGGCTTTCATCTTCCAACATAATGTTGAATGGCGCTGATTGAGCGCGGGTCATTTCGACCCTCGAATTGCCTTCGGGACCGGTTGATCCGGGCTCCAACGGAGAGAGCCTCTGAATGCTTGTGACTTCCGAAATAGCGACGCTTAGGCTTGCTTCCCCGATGTCCTCGTTGACCCAGAACCGGAAGTGGTCCCCGTCCATGGTGAGGGGCACAGTGGCGTTTGTCATCTGAATCTCAATCGATTCCATTGGCTGGTTTGCCACGTAGCCAACGGTGTCACCTAACACCAATGAGAATGACGCAGGGAGGCCCTTCAAGCGAATTGCGTTGCGTTGGTTGGGGCTCTCGCCGCCGTAGGTAATGGTGCCAATCGGATCGCTTGCTGAATAGGTCATCGCTTCAGAAGTTTGAGTCAGGTTGAACGTGCTTGGTCGGTTTGAGACCGTTGCTGATTGGCGCGTGGCTGTTGTGAGATCGCCGTCGTTGTGGCGCATGTGGCCAATCAAAAGTGGCCCGCCTTCGATACCTCGCAGCTCCATCTGGCGGATGTCGTTGATTGGGTCGTAGGAATGTTCCACATCGGAAATGCCTCCTATTCGAGCGCTCATGGCGACCGGTACAAGCGGGGCAATCGGGCCGAGCCGCCCGTTAACGGATGTGATTTCGGTGTCTTCAGAGAGAAGAATATGGTCGAGTTCTGGCAACCAAGGGTTGTCGCTGCTGGAGATTGAGAAGGTGACTTGGCCAATCGCCATTGGAGCGCGCACCGAACTTGGCAGGGTTTGTCGAACTTGGTTTCGGCAATGCAAGGATACGACGCCGCCTTCAGAACCCGCTGTTCCGACAATCGATTCAGGCAGGCCATTGACAATGTCGCCCACATCCAAAATCACTTCGATGATGGTGAGTAAGGCGTTATCAAACAGTTGTGCGATCGAGTTGAGGTTGGGGTTGTCGAAGTTGACGCGGCTTAACCCACTTTCAGGAATCTGGAAACTGCCTTCGATAATGATGACGTTTGGTACGTTGTCGATGACCATCTCAAGTGAAGATCGATCGGCTTCATAGCCACCCCTCATGAAGGTCGATTTGTATTCAAGGCGGTCGATTGACTCTGTTGCCGCAATCGCGATGAGGGTGTTCGGCGGTGATGCGGGGTTAATGGGGAGGGTGGGGTCGTTGACGTTGCTCGTGGTATCGGCGGTGAAATTCTTGATTGCAATGATGAGCGAAAGGCGCGTTGGAAGGTCCCCTGGGAAGCCTTGGCTGCCCGGTGCCTCTCCGATCATTGTGAAAATGGCGTTGATTTCTTCGGTTGGCATGGTACCGGAGGGTAGCCCTCGAATCCAACTGCGTGAATCAGTGATGTTTCCGAACGGGAAGTCCCCTTCCTCCGTGTTGGAGCGATCTTCAAAGTAATGCAGGTACAAATCCACACCGACGTCAGAATAGATTTCCACTGTGTCGAATGAGTTTTGCCCGAGGTTGTCGTTTCTGAGCGTGATGTCAACTTCTTCAGGCAGGCGTGTTTCACCCTTTTCGGGGTGGAAGCCCACATCGATGTATGCTGTTTCCAACACTGGAGCGGCACTCCCACTTCCATACCCATCGAAACGGATGAAGCCAACGCCGACGCCGAGGCCACACTTGTGATCGTCGCTCCTTGCGAGGTGGTCCTCGATTGGATCAAAGTAAGATTCGTCTTCACAATCCGTTTGGCGGTTATCACCTGGTGCATCCGGGTTGGACACACGGATGGCGTAAGGCGCAGAGATAGCAGTGAGGCTGAGGTCAGTGGAGTTGAAGGTCCCCCCCAAGAGCGATGTGACAAAACCAAGGGTGTCAGTGACGAGGGCATTCACTGAAAAAGTCATTCGTTGAAGGCCGACAGAAAGGGTGTACTGGTGGGGAGGTTGCGTGAATTGGGTATCGATGACAATCGCATAGGATTCGGAATCTTCGAGCGTCAAATCGAAGGCGAGGCCTTTCATTAAACTGACCTCTAAGTTCGCCAAATCGTTCCACAATGGGTCGTCCTGATCGAGGGCAGTGACCGACCATTGGAAGGTTGGCCGCACCCACACTTCTTCGACGCAGGGCACGGTTACTGCAGGAACGCCGGGGCCGGGGCTCGGGACCACGACGCAATCGCCAAGCTCAATTCCAAAGCCATCGCCTTGGGTAACGATGCCTTGAATGGTCAACCCAACAGAGAGGTCATCGCCGCCATCGCCATCGATGTCGATGTAGTTGTTGAACAAGACCAAATCAGTCCCGACCAGAAGTTCACCTGTGAAGGTCCCTTCTTGCCAAGCCTCGTAGGATGGACCGTCGTCCCTCGACGAGAAGTTCACGTAGACTGCATAGGTGTTAATGCCCACGCCGAGGGGGTTGTCAAGACCGAGGCTGCTGACAGAAAACAACGTTTCGAACAAGTTGTAGGGCCAGCCATTGGGCTGGGTCGAGGTGTCGATTAGAAATTCGTACGGTCGCGGGTGATCGACCTCAAACGGGGTGCTGTCGCGTAGCGTGACGTTGTTGAGGTAGGCGCTCGATTCGCTCAGAGCGTCGTTGGCGTTAAGCGGCCGAGCGTTCAAATCAACGGCGTTTAAGGCTGAGAGCGCCTCTTCAGTCGCCAATTCTCCTTCTCCACTTGCTGTTCTTGAACGAAGCGTTTCTTCGAGCGCATCGAGCACGCCAAAGTCATCGCGAGAGACTGACAAATCAGCCTCAACGGGTTGAGCGATGGAGGCAAACATCAGGATGACCATGAACACAGCCATGCGGCGAGGGTCCCTTTTCTGAGGCAAGCCTGCTCGTAGGACCCGAACGGCAACCTCATCCATGATTCTGAGGAAGCAGGGCCACTATGAGAACCCATCCCCTTCGTGATTCGAATTCAACGGGTCTGACGAGGGCGATTAAGCATTGACAATGTTGTCGACGTTGCACGCTGGGCAAGCAACAACCGCTTGCTTGACCCCATCGGGTAAAGTGACAGAGAAAGCGGCATTGCAAGCCTGGCAGGTCAGTGAAGTTGCAGGTTTTGTTTCTGGCACAAGCGCAGGTGTTGGTGCTGTCGTTGGAACGGGGTTTGACTCCGCCCCTCCTCCGTCGTGTTTGTCCTGAACTGGTGCTGGTGCCTCCATGCCTTGAGGGAGTTGGACCCCACCGCTCTTGACGACGGTTTGAGGCGCTTCAGCGGGCATAAGATCGTCAGCGAAATCTGGTTTGGTTTGCAGGGGTGTTGGTTGCTCAAGCGGCGCCTCATCGTTCAACAGCGCCATAGCGTCGGCTGCTGCTGCTTGGCTTCCAGCGCTAAAGGAAGGGCTTGCGGTTGGTGGCGCAAATGCAGATGAAGGTTGAGCCATTTGCCCACCTCCGTAAATCGATTCGAGTTCTGCCGCCTTGGCTTCTTCTTCCTTGACCGACGTAGGCGTCACATCACCGACGTCTAGGCCCGCCAGTACGATGGCTGGGGCAAAGAGTGGAGTTTTGCGGGAGTCAACAACCTGAGCGATGTGGGCTTTGGCTTCTGGGGCGCTTAAGCCACGCCCAATGAGCAACTCGACCGCAACCCCGTGCTGCCAACGTCTGTGGCCAACAAGAGCGATGCCCATCGTTAAGGTACCAATGAACAAGACCATCAGCAACAGTCCCGCAATGCTGCCTTCCTCAGTCGGTTCGCCCACCTTGATGGTGAAAGCGTGACTATCGGAGTTGTTTGAAGGGTCAAACACCGTCACGACGACGGTGTAGGTTCCGGCCTGCTTGAAGGTGAGGTCGGCTCGACTGCCAATTCGGTCAGGGTCGTCGCGCTCGTCGCCGTTGCCATCGCTGTCCAGTTCGGGGTTCAAGTCCCAATGGTAGCGCAGAGCGATGGTATCATCAAACGGATCGTTTGCACTGACTGAGCACGTGATGGCTTGGTCGATCATCCCGCTTGCGGGAAGAACATTGAGGCTGCTTTGCTGCAACACAGGCAAGGTGTTGTCCACAACCACAACGGTGGTAACGCTGGTGTTGATGTTGCCTGAAGCATCGGTAACCGTAAGCGAAACTTCATGGGTGCCAATCGAAGGCCATGAAAGAAGAATTGTAGAGTTTTGGCCGTAAGGTGATCCGTCGAGGTTCCACGAGCACAATGCGATTTCATGGTCGTCACCGCTCGAATCGCAATTCAAGCTCAGCGGGGTGTTCACCAGCAAGCGCCATCCGCTAGCAACAGGTTGACCGTTGCCGCCAATGCGCGCTACAGGATCGATGACGTCTTGGACATCCACCATGGTGGTGGTCGAGGCCATTTGACCCGTCGGCGACGTCACCCACAAGGTCACCGTTCGTTCACCCGGTGTCGGCCAAGACGCTTCAGCGTCCCAGCCAGTGCCATCGGCGTCGTTGTTTGCGGTTCCATCGTCATCTGCATCAACAAGAGCGTCAAAATCCCACAGCGCTGATTCAATTTGATTGAGCCTGTTTGGAGTCGACATTGCGTCAAACGAAACTGAAGAACCAATGGTTGTTGTTCCGTTGCTGTTGCTGTTGATCGTTGGATTGAGGGTTGGAGCCAATTCAACCCGCACTGTCATCCTCACCGGATCTTGACCATTGGCGCCACCAACTGGGGTGTCGGTGTTATCGGCCACAATCACCAACGCCTCGCCGTCGAGTTCGTTTGGCACAATCCATGTGAAAGAAGAGGACCCTTGTACGGATTGCAAAGAGCCACCGGTGATGGAAAGTGTGCCAACCCCACCAGAGGTGTAGAGCGAGTTCATGCTCTGAGTTTGGAGGTAAACATCCCCTTGGCCTTCCAGCGACCATGCACTGACGACAATTGTTGTGCCTGCATCAAGCACCAGGTCGTCACCTGAAAGCAGGGTTTGATACTCGTCTGGTCCCATGGCAATCAAGTCGTGGAACGGCGTCCAATAGCCTTCAGAGATGGCTTCGACGCTAAGGCTTGCACGGCTATCGTTGCCGCCTAAATCACCCATGCCTTGGTCGCCATCGTGGTCGAGGTTATCGAAAACAATGTACCATGTTTTTTGTGAGATTGAAGCGGGTACCTTCCAGTGGAACGAAAAAGAACCGAGCGCAGATTCAGTGGAGGGGATCTGCTCATACGAGGAGCGGTAGGACTGGCCCAAATCATAGGGCTGGATGGTGTTTTGATCAAAAACAAGCAC
>CAJIZC010000028.1 GCA_905181785.1 uncultured Candidatus Poseidoniales archaeon | reverse complement strand
TCAGCTGCGGTGATATTGCCAAGCTCGAATGTCTGATAATCGATCGCCACAGGATCATCCATTGCTGGTGTAGATTGGGTTGAAGCAGCTCCTTGATTGCCATCGAACAAGGCAACCATCAACACATTACAAGAAGGAGGGGCTAAAGCGCCCCATTGATCCATATTTTGGAAAAGCCAAGTGGAATCGCCACTTCCAGTTGTTGTCCCAAGCCCTCCACTCGCAGAAGCATTCCACCAGCCGTTGCTGTAATCCCATGATGGGAACGTTGGTGCACTGTTGGTATTGGTTATTCCCCAATAGGCAGTCCAGTTTCCACTATGCTCTACCGAAATTTCAGCATCTCCTCCTCCGAAACTCGCATTTGTATCAATCCAAACAATGGACACTGTGCTACCGGTGTTGTTTCCGCCAGTGTTGTTGCCACCGGTGTTGTTTCCGCCAGTGTTGTTGCCGCCAGTGTTGTTACCACCTGTGTTGTTACCACCAGTGTTGTTACCACCTGTGTTGTTACCACCCGTGTTGTTGCCGCCGGTGTTGTTGCCGCCGGTGTTGTTACCACCTGTGTTGTTGCCACCAGTGTTGTTACCACCTGTGTTGTTACCACCGGTGTTGTTGCCGCCAGTGTTGTTGCCACCTGTGTTGTTACCACCCGTGTTGTTGCCGCCGGTGTTGTTACCACCGGTGTTGTTGCCACCTGTGTTGTTACCGCCTGTGTTGTTACCACCAGTGTTGTTGCTAATTACTCCGAATGAGCTTTCATAACTGTCAACCCATGTACCGTCCACGTAGAGATCTGCATGTAAGGTATAATTTCCAGTGGATAGGCCAGGGGTCGACCAAGTTGTATTGAAATTATTCGAACCGACCCATGTTTGGTTATTTGCAGCAAGAGTGTAGTTACTTGAATCATAAATCCAATAATTTAGCAACATTGAGGCGTTTAGCACCTCGCAAGTAACCCACAGAGTTGAACTGATTGTTTGATTTACGTAGTATTGAGAATTCCATAAATTAGAATAAACCTCTGAATAATTGGCATCGTATCCACAACCTGTGTTTCCGCCGGTGTTGTTGCCACCAGTGTTGTTACCACCTGTGTTGTTGCCGCCGGTGTTGTTACCACCAGTGTTGTTGCCACCTGTGTTGTTGCCACCAGTGTTGTTGCCACCAGTGTTGTTGCCACCAGTGTTGTTACCGCCTGTGTTGTTACCGCCTGTGTTGTTACCGCCGGTGTTGTTGCCACCAGTGTTGTTGCCGCCGGTGTTGTTGCCACCTGTGTTGTTGCCACCAGTGTTGTTTCCACCGGTGTTGTTGCCACCTGTGTTGTTACCACCTGTGTTGTTGCCGCCAGTGTTGTTGCCACCTGTGTTGCTGCTGACGAATATGAACTGATGCGAGAAGGTCGAGTTCGGGCATGCGTGCGACCATGAATTGTTTGGACCACAATTGAGTACATGTGCTTCAAAATCAAGTTGAATCGGCGTTCCATTGACGACCGATTGATTGAATGATAATTGCCAAGTGAGGTTGTATGTCCCATTGGCTCCAATCATGTAGAACCAATTTGTTTGGTTGGGGAAGCCAGAAACGCCGGAATGGTTCACACTGGTATTCACCCCGGGATATTGTATCGCATTGCTGCAGATGTTGACCAAATCAATCCCTACATAGTAGGTTGAATTGATTGTAAAATTATCAACGGTCATGCAATGCGAATCGTTCGAAGAATTGTTGCCAGTTGAATTATTTGAAGAAAACAAAGGTTCAGCGGATTCGAATGATGAATCCTCAAAATACGTGGGGATTTGATTCAGGTGCGAAGTCATTGCTTGTCCTAGCAGTAAGATCATCAGGGAAAGGGCCACTGAGATGGTTTGCTTCGTGCGCATGGTGGTTGCTCATCATCCGGACTTAAAGACTAACTGCAACCAGAATACCGTGCCCAAAACCGAAAAAGGCTGTCGATAAGGTGGCATATTGCTAATGAATATTTTTCTATTCACTTCGCATAAATGGCCTTCATGACTTGAAATAAATTGAGTAATCCTCGTCCCAATCGATGGACGTCGCCTTGAACCATGCTTCGGGATCTGTGTATGCTGCTTCATCACGGGTCTTGCGTTTTCGTTTGGCACGTTGGCTGATCAGCTTCCAAGCGGTCTTTTCGCCGATTCCAGGTATTGCTTCGAGGTGTTTTTGGGTCATTGTGTCATGATCGAGGTTGATCTCAACACCAGTAATCGAACGTGCGCCATGCCCTGTAATGACCACATCGGACTGCGTTTCGAGAGGAATGTGGTATTCGACGCCAATAAGAATCGGGTATGCGCCAATTTGGCGCCCGAAGGTAATCCCTGCTTTACCTCTTGATGACTCCGCAGTGTGCGCTTCATCAAGGTGGGCGGGAAGGCGCGTCCGTCCGTCATGCGTTTCCCAATGCACATCGGATAGAACGCCACCCATAGGGAATAGTTCCTGCAAGAGTGGCCCATCAATGGTGTCGCGCACATTGGTTTTGAACATGTTAAATTGCTTCTGTGGGATGTCTTGGAAGCCTTCACCTTCGACTTGACGAATGTTGATTCGGCGCAAAAGGAGGCCTTCTCTGCGAATTTCATGCAATAAATCGAGGTTCATTTGGTAACTCGCTTCCGTTTCTCCATTGAGTCCAGCGATGAAGTTGAGGCCCGGCAAAAGTTTGGGCAACCCCCGTGAGCCGCGTTCTTTGCCGTATTTGTTAACCAAACGGATCGCCGCCTTCAGTTGTGCAGGGTCGCAGTTCAACCAATTGGCATCATGAACGGATGGATCTGCTGATTCAAGACCAAAGGAAAGGACTGCACCATCGGAAAGCGTTTCGACCAGCGTTTTCGTGATGGCTTCTGATTCTTCCAAGTTCTCAGCGATAATCGAAGGGTTACCGTTGTCTGTATGGAGGATTCCAAGGCGATCATCATCGCGCAGCCCATGGAGCAATTGAGCAATCGGCTCTGGGTTTGGTACAGGATATTCGAGTTCCTTGACCCCGTCTGCCATGTAGGTGTAGGTGTCGGTCATGCCGCCCAAGCGCACGTGTTGAACGCCGGCGTCATGCGCAAGGCGAACTTCTTCGATGATGTCTTCTGGGGTTCGCCAAATTGGAACACCCTTCTTTGGCTCAATACAGAACTTGCACCCTCGTTTGTAACGGACGCAGCCTTGGTAGACTTCCACCTCATAGGTGAGCGGGCCTCGCTTTTGCTCTGTTCCAAGATCAGGATGGTCGCTGACAGCTTTGCTCGAGGCTCCTGCTTGCGCCCATTCAGTCCATTGTTCAGCCGTGCGCCGCTCATGCGACCAAGCACCAGTTTTGAGGTACTTGTCGAGCGTTGCGTCTGTGTCCTGCAGTGCGAGAAAAAGGTTGGCTTGAAGCGGCGACCAACCTTGCTGGCGCCAACCGCGAATCGCCCAACCTCCAAACAAAGCGGGCGTGTTGTTCGGAAGGGTTCGAATTAATTCTCGAGTTTCTTTGAGTGAGATGGGTGTGCCTCGCAAGTAGCGGCCTGGCACCACTGCCCCTGCGATGCAAGCAAGGCCAGATACCACGGCCAATCGTTTACGAACGGCCTCTTCGCCTTGCTGACGGATGAACATCCGCCAGTCATCAATGGTGATGTAATCATATTCGATGTTGGCTCGTTCTAATACGCCACATAAATATCGGATGTGGAAACCAACGTAAGGCGGGACGCCGAAGGCAGCGGGTTCATCTTCGTAGCCATCGATGACGAGCCACTTTTCAGAATGCGCCTCGACCATAATGACCAACCCGCGTGCGGCGGTCTTCAATCCTTCTTGGGGCGTCGGCGTTGACGGCGCTTCTTGCCGTCTTCTTCCTCTTCCCGCATGGCTTGAAGTTCACGGTTGGTTTTGCCACCAGATTCAGCAGGCTTTCCGGGCTTTCCGCCTTTCTTTCCACCTTGTGAAACATCGACCTTGATCTTCCGACCAAGCAGTTCAGTGCCGTTGAGTTTCTCGACGATTGCTTCACCCTGATCTATTTCCTTCACGAATGCGAATGCGAATCCTTTGGGCTTTCCAGCGTTGTCGGTTGCCATCACAAGTTCAGTAATGGTTGCCACGCCTTCAAACAGCGCCTTGAGTTGTTCCTCAGTTGCCTTGAATGGGAGGTTACCGACGTAGAGTTTGAGACCTTCAGGATCCTTTCGCTTCTCGCGCTTGCCCTTCTTGTCATCGCTGTCTGCATCGCGAACGCCGATGCGTCGGCCGTTGACCTTGTGCTTGTCCAACTTTGCAATTGCAGCATCAGCGTGTGCCTTTTCGCTGTAGGTGACGAATCCGAAGCCCCGGTTTACGCCGTTGTCGTCGGTGAGGACAATGCAATCGGTCATGTCACCGTGTTCAGCAAACAGGGCGCGGAGTTCTTCAGTTCCAACTTCACGTGGCAAGCCACCAACAAACAGTCGGCATCCCGGAGCGTTTCGTGGTCGGCGACCTTGGCCACCGCTTTCGCCTTCGAATCGGAAATAGGTGCGCTCTCGTCCATCTTCTCGGACGTCGGCGGCAATGAAGGTCGCACGGCCAGCAGGGCCTTTGCCAAACATGGCTTCAGCAGCACCGCCCCATCGCTTTCCAGAATTGTTGAGGGCGCTTGCACCTTGCTCAACTTCACCCCAGCCAGCGCCGTAGTTGTCGGCAAGGGCTCGGTAAGATTGGTAATCGCATGTTGGGCAACGAACGTTCCAGTCGCCGTCTTGGTCGGCGTTGAGTGTGTCACCGCAGGAGGGGCAGATTGCGTGGAGCACGCCACAGTCATCTCGGTCACGGAACGAGATGCGGAGCACGGGGCTCGTTTCTTTGACTTCAGCACGGCACACGTCCCGTCGACGAACAGCATCCGAGGTTTGGTGCATGTAGCGATCGACGATGTTGGTGACGTGGAATTGTCCGTAGAGGTGCTCAGGAAGCACGCTTCCTGGCTTGCCTTCGACGCAGATCACTTGCGCTTCTCCGTTCTTCTCGTTGAGCTTGACGATTTCACACAGCACGGTGTCGCCCACTTCTGGAGTGACGATGGCCTTTGCAGCCATAACGGTTCCAACCCCTTCGATGATGGAAAAGGCGCCAACTGCGGTGGCCACAATGCGACCATCCACTTCGATTGTTCCTTCTCCAGCCTCGCAATCTGCGGTGCTTGATACATTCATTCCTGGGGTGACGAGGCTCGGCGTCATGTGATTCATTCCTTTTGCAAACATGGCCCGAGGTAGGTCGCACGCTGTTTCGCTTGTTTGAACGGGTGGGCTGTCCCCTTTTCAACCCCTCATACGAGGTTTCACGCCTCTTCGATTTCGTCCTCGATTAATTTCGCATCCCCCGGCAGGTGGAAACGCCAGCATCGAACTTCTGTTGCGGCTTTGCCCTTGGTGTGGTGAGCGTAGGTTGGAGGAAGACGGAATTCAGTTTCCAGCATGATTTCACCCTCGTAACCGTTGTCCCGTGCGATGGCTTGCACGTGGCGTGCTTTTGCACTGTGAAGGATATGAACTGCAGGTGCGCCAAGTGAAAACGCAAGTTCAAGCAACGGCCGATCTGCACGGGCCGTTTGAACGCCCCAAGGGGGATTCATCACGACCAAATCAACGGGCCGCTCGATTTCGATTTCCTCATGACCCACCATGGCGTGAACAACGCTTGCGGTCCCGTCACGTCGTTGCGTCACCCGTTCGATGTTGGCCAGAGCGGCTTCAGCCGCTGCTTTGTCGCCCTCCACAAGCGTTACATGACCAGCACCAATCATCAATGTGGCCAGACCAAGAATACCATTTCCTGCGGCTAAATCGACCACGTGCTTGCCTTCAACATCATCAAGTTGATCGACTCCGAGCATCCAGTAGGCAGCGAGGTCGCCCTCTGTGGCGTATTGCTCAAGTTCGACAGAGCCGCACGGGTGAGGCTGAAGTTTCGACAACTCAATGGCCAGATGCTTAGGCCTCATGCGGCTCACCAGCGCGGTGGTTGCTGTTGATACTGATTGTTTGCAGCGTATTGTTGCTGAGCTGCTTGTTGAGCGGCTTGCATTTGCAAACGCATGTAGTGTATTTGCTCGGCTTCTTGCCGAAGGCGCATCAAGAGTTGGTCACCAGGTTGCTGATTGCCACAAAATCGGCAGAAGCGAATGCCATCTTGGTGCTGTTGTCCGCAGTTGATACAGAATCCCATGGTGGTGCCTCCAATTGTGTGTCAGGTCGAGCGGTTTTGAATCTTGTCATCCCATTGTTGCTAATTGTAGGAAGACCGGCCATGTTTCGAATCCGACAGCAGCCGCTCGTTCATTGATCTCTTCCCAGCGAGGGTCGTCCATCATTTCAGTGGGGTCGACACCTGCAGCGAGCAACCCGTTGACGAGTTCTCTGAATTCGATTTCAATTGGAGCCATCGCTTCTTCTGGTTCAGACTCAACTACGGGCACCGGGACGTTGGTGCGGTTTTCTTCCATGGCTGGAGGTGCTGGCGCAGGAGCAGGTTCGACGCTTGATGGTTCTGCGGGCTTCGAGCCGGGCGGGAGTGGGACGAACACATGCTCTGGTCCACCCTCTTGATCGGCGGGGGTTGAGGGCTCTGCCTCCGCGGTTGGAAGCGCCACGGTTTCTTGTTCGTCTGAGGTTTCCTCTTGGTCTGCTTCAGCCACAATGCCTGCCACCAAATCAGTGGAAAAGGCAGCTTCCATCTTATCCATTGCACCGCTTTCAATGACGGGCTCTACGGCTGGCATCTCTTCAGGGGTTGCTTCATGAACCGTAGTTTTGCGTTCAAGACGCCCCACACCGAGCACTTCTGCTTGTTGGCGTGCCAATTCTGCTGCTTGGCGACGAGGCAAACTCACGAAGCATTTACCTGGCACATCGTGAGGTGGGAACGGAAGGTAATATCGTTCCAATGCATCGATTGACGGGTGGCGGAAGCAGAGGATGCGTTGTGTTTCAAACCCGCGTTGAGCAGGGTTGTCGACGGAGTATGGCAAGGCCATCACTTCAATGGAGCCACGTAGCCATCCTTCATTGGTGACCAAATGTTGCATCCATGGTCCGAGGTCTGGGCTTGCAATGTCGACGAATTGGAACGATGCGCTTCGAGGATCAAAGCCTTGTTCTTCGAGCAGTTGTGCTGCTGCCCTTGGGCGGTGAAACACGGTGAGAACCGGTTGGCCATGTTCGATCATGTCGCCGTGAAGTTCCATCAGCTTCCGTTCTTTCCGCGGGCACATCAGCAACAAGGTCATGCGAGCAGCCGCTGGGTCCCAAATTTCGCCCCAGCGTGCATCCGCCTCGTTCTTCAGTTGACCTACGGTCATGTCGGGAATCATTGCCGTAATACCCATGCTCGCACCAAATCCTTCGGGGCGCTGTACGCCTTTATGCCTACTGCTGTTTCGGGAGCCTTTGTTCGATGTAGGCTTGTTCAGCCAAGAACATCGTTCCTCCTGCAGCCCCGCGGATGGTGTTGTGGGACAATGCGGAAAACTCAACCGTCATCGAATCGAGCATCTTGATTGAGCCAACAACAACGCCCATGCCCGCCTTCAAATCCACGCTGGGGTTTGGGTCGATTGGAAAACCGAGTCCATCCGCCCAAAGATGAACTTCGGGATCCACCGCATCAACGAGTTGAATCGAGGTCGAGGGAGCGCTCGGGCAAGTTTGGAGTGCATCGCTTAACCCGTGGCTTGTGAAGCAGGTGAACACCTCTTCAAGGGAGGCTGCTTCCTGTAATGATACGGTTGCAAAAATTTGGTGGCCATCGACGCGAGTCACGCGTTTACACGTCACTTGAACGTCCACTTCTGCGCTTACAACATGCACGCCAGCCTCGTTGAATGCGGCGTGTTCTCGATGCGAGGAAGATTCACTTCCAACCGCTCGCCTCCCCTGTTGAGTTTGGCCTAGCACATGGATCAGTTCGATTGCGGTTTTTTCGGCTTCTCCGGGAATTTCGGAAGGATGTCTACCGGCTAAGGCTCTCTTGTCAAGCACCATTGAATAGCCAGCACCTGAAAGCGCCTGTTCGCTGTTCATACGAACGGCGCTGACACCAAACGCATCCGCAAGAGCGGCTACGGGTACGGCAAGCGGGATCAATGTGCAGTTTGTAGCGCAAGCAAGTTTGTGATTATGGGCATCGAACTGATCCATATGTTCAGGGTTCACATCTGGAATGACAAGAGGCACGCCATCGCATCGCCGGAATGCACTGGCGTTGGAAAAGACAGCGACACCTGCTGAAGAAAGTTTCAGTTCTAACGGGTCTGCTGCCTCAGATGGGATGCATGAAAAGGCCACAGTGATGCCGAGTTCTTTCAGTTGATTAACGAGGTTGTCGTCTCCAGCATCGAGGACCACAAGAGGAGGCAAATTGGGTCGTTTTTCTTCTAAGTTCCACGGAATCGAAGCCAATTCAGTACCCGCAGTGCGTGGGCTTCCCACCACGGCACTCAGCGTGAACCATGGATGATGCGCCAGCCTTTGTTGCATGCGTTGGGCAACAAGGCCAGAGGCCCCAAGAACCACGGCATTATGGCGCTGCATGGCCCATGCTCTGGCTGGTCCGCTTTGAGCCTTGTTGGTTAATCCAAGTTCAAATTCCCTTCACCCGGCGTGGTTTGCGGAGGTGTTTTGAAAATACGACGAACCAGGAGTTTGCGAAGAATATTCCAACCATCTTTGACAGATCCAAGCTTCGCTTCACCCAATCTGCTGGAATACCGAATTGGGATGTGGGTCATTTTCAAATCCTCCATTGCGCATGAAGTGTACATCTCTGCCTCGATTTCAAAGCGCATCGAATTGAGGTTCAACATGGCGATTGATGGACGCTTAAACGCCCAATACCCCGAGCACAAATCATTCATTGCGACCCCATAGAGGGCCACAGCACACCATGTCAACAAATGATTGCCAAAGTAATTGACTCGAGTCATTGCGTCTGGATCCATTTTCCCTTTTAGCCGATCACCGACCACCACATCGGATTTCTCCAGCCCCCGGAGGAATCTTGGAATTTCTTCGGGGTGATACGTTCCATCAGCGTCCAACATCACAAGAGCGTCGCATTCCCCTTGAAGAAAAATCGAAAACCCTTGACGCATTGCTGCGCCCTTCCCTTTGCCGTATTGGCGAAGCGTGGAACAACCGAGCGACTCAGCAATTTCAATGGTCCCGTCATCGCTGCCACCGTCGACGACAAGGATGCGAACTTCCCATCCGGCCTGTTGAAGAACTCCCTTTGGAATCCTTGGGACCACTTCGGCAATTCCTTCCGCCTCGTCGAGGGTTGGAAGCAGCACCAGCACTCGCTTCATGGTGTTTGGAATGTGAATATACCTTTCATCGCTTCGCATGATACGGCCCTCAGGCCCTAAATTCGAGCCAATGGAGCCGGACTCCAGTTCGGTCGAACAACGCATCGCCGCGGCCAGAGAACCCAATCGGGTTGACCCAGCGGTCGGCAAGTGAAGCCTCCTCGCCCCATTCGATGCTTAATTCCAATTCGCCGTTGCTCAAATTTGACGGCTCCATGCATGTTGAATGCCATCCAGCGTTGCGTTGTGCATGCACCCCACTCGTGGCCGTTTGGCCGTTCAATGTGAATTTAATTTCATTCAAGTTACCAACCGCCTCAAACACAACGCACACCGTCATGTTCGAACCGAGGTGCGCTGGTGCAGCAAAATTGACGCCCGAGGTTTGCCCTTGTTCTACGAACGGCCTCATTTCGCCGATGTTGAAGGGGTCTCGGAAACGATGGTTTCGCCAAGGATCTTCGCGCATGCTACACCCTTCTCTGCAACTTGCCTCGTTGGCTGATGTGAATTGGAACTGTTCACTGGTGCCGCTGGAATCAAAGGCCCACAAGGCGCTTCCAGCGTGCTCGCTCATCAGCGACCAGTGTGCTGATGCGCCAAGGTACCACCCAGCGGTCCCAATCGGGGATGAAACGGCATGTGTGATGTTGAGGGCGTGAATGGCTTCAGAATTGTCACCAAACACGGCCGACGTCGCTTGCGCCTGAATTGAATCCTCCAATTGCACCAATCCAAGGGTCGGTATGCTGGTCATTTTGATGTGGGCTGGGGCATCCAGAACATAACCCCAGTGAGCGTTTTCAGAAAATACGATGCTTCCCGAAGGCAAAGCTGCGATCTCTTCGAGCAGCGCCACATCGCCTTGAGTTTGTGGGCGAAGTTCGTCATGTTGACTCACCTGAATCAGCAAGAGATTGCCGAGCATCAACGCAAGAACAAGCCCCGACATCAAACCCGTGACAATATGTCGGTGAAGGTGTGGGTCCCAACCTATACCCATAAGGCCGCGCTTTGAGTCGACGGCGGTCAGGTTCGTGCTGTCGCTCCACAGCAGCGCAAACAGGGCGGCAAGGGGGATATGGAACGCGTGCAGACCCATTGAATACAACACATAGGAAAGCAAGGACAAAATTGGAATCTGCTCAAGACCTTCAATCAGGTGAATGCCGCTCAACATCCACAGGCTTGCAACCCAAGCGCTCAACAACATGCCTTCAACGGTGCCTCGCAGTTGCCATGAAGCGAATAAGCCTCCAAGCAACAACACGCCGTTGTAGGACAACAGTGGCCGCCCCCCCTGCCATCCATATTCTGCAAACACCGCAGCATCAAGCATCCTTGGAGCGAGCATCAAAAGGGCAATCGCAGCAGCAGCGGTGAGCAAAATGGCACTCGTCATCAGGAGTTTTTGGATGCCAGCCGCGTGCTTTTCATCCAGACGCAACCCAATCACAAGGTGGGCAGCCATCAGCATGCCAAGGTAGATCGCTCCCGTCGGATGAATCAGAAGAACACACAGGAAAGCCAGCATGAAGCCTCTCGTGTGATGCTTGCCGCGAGTCGCGCTTGGCCGCAACAGCACCAACAAACCAACCACCAGCCCGAGTTGGCTTGCGACGGTGGGGTAGCCTGAATCAAACGTTTTTGCAAACAAACCCGCTCCAAGTGCCATGCTCAACATGCCTTGGGCGCCGGCTCCGTGGCGATCCATGGCTCCACCAACGCCGAGGACAATGACAAACAGGCTGTAGTGCCCCAGTTGAAACACGGCTTGGCCCGATGTGATTCCAAGGCAGCCTTGCAACCAAGCGGCAAGGGCAGGGAATGCGGGTGGGTAGGTCCAGAAGCCTTCGCTTGTGCCTGGAAGTGCCATTGAACCTGCGATGTGAATTTGGCCGCTGAGCATCGAGAACCCAATCCAATCCACGCCAAAGGGTAAGGTTTGCAAAAAGGGCAAGGTCAGGCAACTGAGCGCAACAAGGCCGCCGAGCGTCATCACCCATGGTTTTCGATTCGATTGAAACCATCGCTGTGCCGTGACTTCTTCACTGAGTGCAGCCTCTTGCGGTGAGGATACTTCCCCGTGCATTGCTGCTTCTAAGGCCTGCCAAGGCGTCCTGTTGTTTTTATCTTCAACCCTCTGCCGTATGTGGGCGAAACCAATCGTATTGATCAACAGCAAGCACGCAGACATCAGGCTCCATGACCACACCTTTGTGTAAAGCAGACTGCCCGCCAATCCAAAAGCCAGCAAAAGCCCCAATGCAGGACTGAGCATTGCTTTACGCCATCCGTCAGCACTCGCATCAAGGATTCGACACAGAGCGTAACCGGGCGTGACGGTGACCGCGAGCAAGAGCAACGCAGTCGAGAGCATGAGCGAGCATCAAGGTGCAGACTTTGATTGTTCGGCCAACAATCAAAAGAAAGCCCCCAATACCAAAGCCATGGGCAGTGCACCGAACGCTTTTGCATCAGTGGTGCAAATCGATGAACCATATTGGGTGTTCAATTTTTCTCGCGGCCCAGCTGAAGATTGGACATGCCCATACACGTTCCAAATTGGTCGCTACGATGAGGTGCGGCCCGGAATGTACCTCACGCCGCTGTTTGGCGGAGAACGAGACCTCCATGTCGGCATCGATATCGGCGCTCCAGCGTCAACGCCTGTCCACTCCTTTGCCGAGGGTAAAATCCATTCCTTCGGCATCAATGCTGAAGCGGGTTCCTACGGGCCAACCATTGTGGTTGAACACCAACTCTCTTGGCCGCCAACCCCAGAACAAAGGCACCCCATTCGCAAAGTTTGGGCGTTGTATGGCCATCTCTCGACTTCAAGCCTCGTTGGCTTGGTCGCTGGAATGCCGGTCGGAAATGGGCAATGCATTGCACAGATGGGTCACAAGCAAGAAAATGGGGGCTGGGAACCACACGTGCATTTTCAATTGTCGCTCATCGAACCCGAGGCGCCAGACTTGCCTGGTGTTGTTCGGCGTGAAGACCGAGAACAAGCGCTTCGAGATTATCCAGATCCCCGACTTGTGTTGGGGCCGCTGTACTGATTATTCGACTGAGTCCAAATGCGCTTTCAATGCTGAAATTGGGCCAATCGATGCAGGGTCTTTTCCGTGCAAAAAGGACAGAGCAAGCGAAATCCAGTCGGTAAGGATGCAGAGGTGGAGCATCGACTCCAGCAAGGTTTTCCCTTCGCCTTCAATCTTCCAAGCGTAATCGGTCGCGGCATGAGCAATCATCCAATCCATTCGACGCTGAACCCGTTGATGCATACCGTTCCAAGTGAGCAACAAGAGCACATGATCAATTCCAGTTGGGTCTCGATCCTCGCCCACGCCACCCCAAGCGACGCTTTCGTTGTGGTTCATTTCTGGGACAACGCCAACGCGAGCAAACCGTGCTGCATTTTCGTTGAGTTGATTTCTGTAGCGGTTCAGCACGGGTGTCAATTCGGTTGGACCCAAGAGGGCAATTGGCCGATCCACCATGCACATGGCCAATTGAGCTATGTCGCCTTCAGGATCTTTAAGAATGTCAAAACCGTCCATTGCCCCTTGAAGCCGTTCAAGCATTCCTTCATCCGCTTCCTTCGAAGGTATGGGAAGCGCACCAAGATGACGCAACAATCCGAGTTGACGACTGAAGATGTGGCCGAAAGCGCTGCGCGGTGGTTGGCCTCCAATCGATGGAATCAGGTAACAGCGTGGATAGAGTTCGGGTAGGCCTGCAAGCATGCCTCCCGTTGAGATCGCAACTGTTGTGGCGCCTGCTTTGAGGGCCGTTTCTGTCGCTTCAAGCGTTTCTTCCGTGTTTCCGCTGTGCGAGGTGGAAAGCACCAGCCATTTTGGCGTCCACCATGCGGGCAGGACGTAATCTCGTTGAACATGAACTGGAATCTCACCTTGAAACGATGCAAGGGCTGAAAGGAATTCGCCACCTGCCGCAGAGCCACCCATGCCCAGGCACACCACGCCGGTCCACTTCTCTCGACTCAGCGCTTCAATCCAAGGAAAGTGTTCGGGGGTCGCATGTTCAAGGCCTTGGCGGAGGTCTTGAACGAAGGCTTGGGTAAAGCCAACCATTCCTTCATTGTCGAGGGCCTTGGCCAACTCAACGAGACTTGGATTGTCTTCACCTCCAGCGTTTGAAGCGGTTGGTTGTTCACTCATGATTGCGCACCATCCTCGTCGTCGCAACCAAGGTGATGCAATGCAAGCCATTCACCTTCAATTCGAGTGACACGCGCTTGGCGTTTCTTTTCGTGATCCCATGGCAGGCGAACCGAAGTCATTTGCCATGTGCTTGGGTCTAAGAATTCCCCGACTGAAGCATCTTGTGTAATCAAATCAACAACCGCTTGATCCTTCATTTGCGTTGCGACGTTGGCGGATTCTAAATCTCGCCAACTTGCTCCCGTTCGTTCTTGGCGGTCAATTCTGCTCATGATAGCGCCTTCTTTTGTCCATGAAGCGGGGCGCCAAAAGTTGTCGCGCCATCGCAAGACATCCCCTATGTCATAGCCGGGCTTTCGATAAAGAAGGGTAAGGCGAGTGACATCGACACCGTCCTTCCGACCAGCAATGGTGTTTGATTCAGCGACTTGTCCGCCGTATTCTTTGACCAAATGTCGGCCCCATGTGCGGGCTAATCCTTTGCTGCCAAGCACGATATCATAGCCACCGGTGACGGGGCCTTCAGAGGTGATGAAGAACATCGGGTCGTCCGCCATATCTTCCAATACCTTGTCCAATGTGGCTCGGAGTGCTGTGTATTCATCTTCACTTAATTTCCGACCAGTCGACCTCAATTGAACGGTCGCTTCAAAATAATTTCCGGCCCTTCGTGTGCAGGTAAGGCAGACGCCGTTTGCCATTCGTGCACGCATTGTGTGTTCTTCAGTGAAGGCTAATCCTTCGACGGTGCCTGAAACTTGGAGGTAGAGCATTGTGTGTCGATCTGAAACCGTGCGTGTTTCCAGACCTAAACCAACATTTTCGGCGTCCTTGTGAAATTGAACGTGGCGTTGAATCAATTCATCCCAGATTTCTTTTTCTTCAATCTGAACCCATTTGCCTTGGATTTCAACAATTCCACATCGTGCGCAGCGGATCCATGGGATGTTTTCGGGAACTTCTACGAGCTTGACCCGCTTGCGAATACAGGGCTCACACATGCGGTCCCCATACAACGGCGGTTCCGCTCCACAGACAAGGCAAAATTCACCTCCGAGTTTCGTTGACATGGGATTGCCTCTTGTTGACCCTCGTGGTTCTCGCCTTGAACCTGTGGCTTCCCTTGGGGGTCACTCAGCCTGTTCTTTGGCCACAGCGTCCGCATCCGAGGCGACGACGCCAATGCTTGCTTCAACGGCTTCTAGGCGAGCCTCGATTGCTTTCGAGCGGTTGACAACCGTCCAAGTCCAAATGGCGATGCCGGCGATCATGCCCAAGTAGGCTACAGTAAGGTAGGTCATTCCTTCCATTCTATTCCCCCACGTCAAGGTGCTTCTGCGCTTGCTCTAAGCGTTGCTCGAGTCCCGTGATGCGCATGGACATCAAGATATGACCGATGATGAAGAGGGTAAACGATACCGCGCCAATGAGCAACACGATGGCCATGTCGCCAGAAAGCGAACCACCATCGTCCCCAGCTCCGATGACTGGACCTGGATGCCTAATTTCCCAAACTCGGGTGGCTATGTAGGTGAAAGGCACAAGGACAAAGCCGTACAATCCAAAGGTGGAAAACGTGTCTCGCGTTTCAACACCATCCGGTTGTGATTGCCGGCCGAGCACCAAAAATAAGGCGAGCAGGGTCAACAATCCAAATGTGTTCAAGCGAACATCGGTCCAATCCCATGGCGTACCCCATTCAGCAGCACCCCATACGCATCCTGACCAAACCGTGATCAGGCCACATGCGAGCCCGGCTTCTGCGCCTGCAACATGCAAGCGCCACCCCAGCGGGCTGCGCTTGAAAAACCACATTGCGGAACCTGCGAAAAGTACGGCGAAGGCAATGAATGCAGCCCATGCCGCCGGCACATGCCAGTAGAAAATCCGTTGGGCGGCGGGTGATTCAAAGGCATCGATGGCCACGCTCGGGGCCCATTGAAAGCCGAGGTAAAGGGTGGTCATCACCCCGAGAAAGCCCGCGCCGAGGAGGGCTTCTGCACTTCGGCCTGCCATGAACAGAACCCGTCGGTTCACCTTCTTGAAGTTGGGCGTTCTCACCAACCAGCAACCCAACTTACGACAAGAGCCCACGGCAATATAAACGCAGGCAGCAAGAGGCGAATGAACACTGCATTCGGGCGAGCAAGTCGCTGTGTTGAATTGTTCAGAAGACGCACTCCCACCATTGTTATCTCCCCAATGAGCGCTCCAACGACAACCAGGTTTAACTCAAGTTCACCTGTGAATATGTAGCTCGATAGCATGGTCGCCAAAGCGCCGACGCCCAAGCCAAGGCCCATCGCAGACGGGGTGTGTTGGCCATGGGCTCGCCACCAGTCGCCGGCGCGTTGTTCTCGCATGAGGTGGGTCGTCGGGTCGCCGGCAAGGCCAGCGGCAAAAGCGGGGGCTAACACTCCACCAGTCACCCATAATCCCTTAGGAAGAACAGACGGATCGCCCAAGGCCAGTGCGCAGCCCAAGACCATCAAAGCAGCAAGACCGTTGCGTGCAATTCCAGAGCGCGTTGAGGCTGTGTAACGATGGCCGGTTCTGGCCATCAACCAAGACGGTGCGCGAGGTTCTCCTGCTTGCATCCAAGCCTTCGTAGTGAGGTGATCTTGAGGTGATTTTGTTTCCAAGTCATGGAGATGTGTGCCAATGGTGAGCAAGGTCGGGTTGTGTGTGGCTATCAAGAATCCATGGCCTGCGGCAGCAAGCGATTGCACATGCAGCATGAGCGCAGCCAATGCCTCCTCGTCCAAACCAGAATCTGGCTCATCGAGGAGAACAACCGTTGGTAGAGCTGCGACCATGGCAGGTATCAAACCAGCGAGTACGGCGACTTTTCTTGCTTGTCCTCCTGAAAGGTGAGCGATTCTATCATGCATTCTGTGTTGCAGACCGTACGTTTCGAGCAGAGGCTCGAGTTCGAGGTGTGCACCAGATAGGTTTGCTACGGCAGAAAGGTGGGCGTGAATTGTTTCGCTTCCAATCATTCCATTGTCTTGAAGCGTAAGTCCGAAGGGTCGCCTAGGATTGACGCGCCGACCTTCAGCATCGAAGGTGAGGTGGCCATGATGCGACACCGATCCTCGTTCGAGGGGGAGCAATCGAGCAGCCGTTTCAATCACTGTGGATTTTCCTGCTCCATTCGCGCCGTGAAGCATGATGATTTCACCAGACTCGAGGTGCAAATCAAAGGCCGATAAAACAACGCCCATGCCACGGCGGAGTTCAACGCCTTCGATGCTTAGAAGGGCCTCTGCCATGGTTTTGCCACAGGGAGCATTAACATCAATGCTCCCCTACAAGCCTCCAGCCCATGAACTCAAATGTCGGGTCATCGTGGAAAGGAGCATGGCCACTGGTATGGACATGTTCGGGGCCGGTGAATGGGCCTTGCTTGGCCTCTGGCTTACGGCGCTGTTCTGGCCCATTTTTTCCGCCTTTAAGCACAAATCATCGCTTGCTTTATCGTTAACGGTAGGGCTTCTGCTGGCCTACCTTGTTCAGGTGATTTACTTGTTTTCAATGCGCCAAGGTTGGCTCGACAGCGACTCGTGGTACATGTGGTCTGATTTCTGGCTTGTACCGGCTCGAACCGGTCTTTTCGATTGGCCACACACGCTCATTTCTGCCGGCTTTTTACACAATCCATTCGACGCTACACACGTGCTGGGTAACATCCTCGTCATCGCCCTCGTGGGGGTTCCACTCGAACAACGATTAGGCATGCGAAGGTTCGCCGCAATCTATTGCGTAGGTTTGGTCGGAGGCTCAATCTCGTGGTGGTTGATGAACCTCGATTCTGCAACACCTTCGCTTGGTGCTTCAGGTGCTGCATTTGGCTTGTTCGGGGCTTACCTCGCAGGATGGCCACGCGATGAAATCGCCTTCCCATTGATTTTGATTCGAAAATGGCCGGTGTATGTCATCGCTTTGATCTACTTCGCCCTCGAGGTGGCAAGAGCCTATCAGACGCTTGGGTTGCAACAAGTCAGCGATGTCGCTCACATGGCGCATCTTGGCGGCTTTTTAGCGGCTTATTTTCTTCTGCCTTATGTGGCCAAAGGTGGTCCTTATGAATTGGGCGTGGAAGACGGGGGCCCCTCATCCTCAAGCGATGTCAGGGCGCATCTAAATCGCGTCAAAGCCAGCATGGTTGACCTATCGACACTTGAAGACCCGTGGAGCGCAAGGGGCCTTGCTGTGCCCCGGAATCTACGGAACGGCCTTGCGAAGTTACGGGCTTCAGGCGATGAGCCTGAAACGCGATTGGCTTGGATGGAACATCTTGCGGAACTTGGAGCCTGTCCTGAGTGCGATGCTCGGCTAGGTGTCGTCGATCGACGGGGCGGTCCGCACCTGCAATGTGCCAATGAACCATCGCACCTCACATGGCCGGATTGAAAACTCCCCTAGCCCCTTAGGGGCTGGGGAGGGGACAAATCACGGATACCCTCAAAGGCATGCGCCATCACCAAAGGCGTGAGTGGATGGCAATGATGGACAAACCTTCGCGCAAAACGCCTCTCGTTTCTTTGATCCTTGTCGCCGTTTTCCTCATCGCTGACCTCGGCGCAATGGCGACCCAAAGCCAAACAGAACCATGGTCTGAACCGGTTGAGTACGCTCAGCCAATCTTGGTTGAAGGTCTGCCACCGTTGATGTGCGGTGAGGAACTTTGCTTGCGCCCTCTTCGAGACATCGATCGAGGTGAGCGCCCCTCTTCTGAGGATGATGCATGGTGGCAAAGTTACGGCCCAGATCTGGATTGGAACGGCATGGATGACCGTTTGCAACGGGTGATTGCAGGTGCGGAATCTGAATCACCAACCGCCATCATTGGCGATGATGGCCGGAAAACGGTTGCCATCGTCGTCGATTATGCTTGGCACCCAGGCGTCAGTGAAATCGAGACGCTGCGCAGCGTTCTAGCCGCACATGGATGGGTTGGAGAAGAACAGGGTGCTTGGTTTCAAGTGCTCGACGACATTGATTCTGTAGCGGTTGACAAGGTGCCCATTAGCGCGCTCATGGACCTCTATGCTTCCTACGGCGTTGTGGTCATTGAAATGCAAAACGTGATGATTCCATTCAACGATGTGGCAGCGAAAGCAGCCCGTTCAAGGCCTTCCGAAGTTTATTCTCAAACAGCCTATGAACGCGACTACATCGGCGAAGCAGTCGTTGTGGCTGTTCTCGACACCGGTGTGGACAACGAACACGAAGCACTCAACGATTTCGACGATGTGGACGATGAGCCTGATGAGGATGCCACCTCGTACGACGACCAAAAATGGGTTGCAGGCTATGACGCAACGTCTTCAGCAGGAGCGACGGATGGGACTCAAGACCCCGATGACGGTAACGGTCACGGGACTCACGTGGCTGGTTCAGTTGTTGGAACCGGAGATTCAAGCCGAGTTCACATGGGCACAGCACCCGGCGCCTATTTGGTCGATGTCAAGGTCTTGACCGACACCGGCGGTACGAACTCACAAGCCTCTCTGAACGGGATTCAATGGATCATCAACAACGTCAACACCGACTGGGGCAACAACGCGTCAAGCCGGGGCATCCAAGTGGCATCCATGTCGTTTGGTTCCGCATCCTCCCCCCTCAACCCGGGCGATCAAGGCGACAACGGCTCTGGAGCTGAAGCTCGTCTCGTGAACGACGCCGTCAATGCCTCCATCGTTTGTGTGGTGGCTATGGGCAACGACGGAACCAATCGGGTTCCATCACCAGCAAGTGCAGACAAAGCCATTTCAGTGGGCGCAGCAACAGACCGCGGCACCGTCAACAGAACAAATGACAACGTCGCAGATTACTCCAACACCGGGCCTCGTTTGGACGATGAGGATGACGATGAATGGGATGAACTCAAGCCCGACATCACTTCCTTTGGGTCTGGTATCATGTCCGCCACAGCCCAAACAGGCTCATCGTTCCCAGGTCAACCAGGACGGCCGCTGGCCAGCAATGAATACGATGAAAAAGACGGAACAAGCATGGCGACACCCATTGCCTCTGGGGTGGTTGCAACCATGCTCCAAGCAGAACCTTCGCTCACGCCTCAGGAAGTCAAGGACATTCTGAGGAACTCCTCTGAACAGCGAGGTTCAGCCACAGAACCCTCCATCTCCAACCGTTGGAACGCAGAATGGGGCTTCGGACTTATCGATGCATCATGCGCCATTGACACCGTGCTCGAACGTTCATGCACACCCCTTGAAGGCGGTGGCGGCGTCATCGATCCACCTCCAACTGGAAACGGAACCGGCGACCACGTCACCATGGAAAAACCTTCAAACGGCACGTGGTGGATTGAAGGGGATCGTTCACGAATCTCAGGGACTGCTGTCGACGGGGACGATGGAGCCTACGACAAGGTACAGGTTCGAATTGAACAACACCTTGAATCCGGCACTGTCCGTGAATTGCAAGGCTGGGTTGACACTGGAGGCGATGTGAACAACTGGTTCCTGGACATTTCCATCAAATCCGATTGGATTCGCCAGGATGAAGAATACGTCCTCGTGCTCGCTCGAGCCATCAGCGACGACGGACAGGAATCGTCCATCGAAGTTCGCTTTGTGAACTTAGCGCGCATGGCCGTGACCCTTGCAGGGCCCTCTGTCGGAACCGCCCTTGAAGGATCAGTGGAGTTTACTGGAACCGTTGAAGGCCTTGAGCATGACCGCTTGGAATTCAAGGTTGGCAGCGGTGAATGGTTGCTTGGAGAAGAACTCGAATTCCTCGAAGTAGGGTCCCAAGATTGGTCCTTTACTTGGAATTCCAACAGCGTTGAGGACGGCTCTCACCGCCTCAGTTTCCGAATGGTCAACGAAAGTGGGGTCGTAACGGACACCGTCCGGCGAACTTACATTGTTGACAATCAACCAGCAGCGCCTGACTTTGTGTTCCAAGGTTCGGTTGAAATCATGGACCAGGGCTTACCGGTCTACTCCGCTGTGGCTGGGACGGTTCTCGAAATTGACTTTACAATCGCAAACGTAGGGGATTTGGATGCAACAGATGTCTATGTCCGCCTCAATGCTGAAGGGTCAAGTTCGGAAACCTACCCTTCTGAAACCAGCATTTCCATTCTCAATGAAGGAGAAAGCCAACAAGTCACCCTCTACTGGTGGGCGACTGAGCCAGGTACACAAGAAGTATCGATTTTGGTCGACCCAACATCGCAACACGCAGACCCAACACCAGAGAATAATGCCTATACCTTTTCTTTCGAAGTTGAAGAACGTCCTGTTGAAGCCATGCTTCGATTCTTGCCGGGTGCTGTCACTTCGCTCCCGAACATCCCTGTCCCAGATGAACCCTACATGCTTCGGCTTCGGATCGATAACTTGGGGCAAACCGATGCTACTGATTTGGCTATGTCGCTCTCCCGGTGGTCCAACGGCGTTGACGGTTTTGTTCAACTTGGCACCCAGAGCATCTTGGTCGTTCCAGGTTCGGACACAAGTTCGGGGTATGAAGTCGTCAGTTTTGCAATTAATGCCAGCGAAACAGTGGGCGCAGTTCGATTCAAAGCGTCGTTGCAAGGCAACGGTGTAGAGGCTGAATTTAGCAATTACAGGTTCACCGTCGTGGTGGATGATCTTTCGCTTGGTTCTCAAGTTAGCATCGAACTCGCCACAGGCGAGGTCCCAGTGGAATTCATTGGGCTTGAAAATGGGGCTTTGCTGTTTACCACGATCGACGGCGAACTTCACGTTCGGAGCATCACGCCTTCGATGGCGGTCCAAACCGACTTGTTGCTTGAAGACATGTGGGGTGGCGAATTGGCCGTGCTCGAACGTTCGGATGGCTTGATTCATGCGGCTTGGACTCGCAAAAGCATCAGCGCAGATGGCTACACGCTCACCAACATTGGCATGACGTCACTCTCGAAGGTGGAAATGAACACCCCCGTGCACTACCAGATGCCCTCGCAAAAATTGTCCGAAGGCTCCTATTGGGGCCTCGCTATGGCGGAATACGAGGACACCGTTGTTCTTGCCGGTTATCACAGAGACATTGCGACATCTGGATCATGGCAAGATGTGACCTCCATCTTCACCCTTGTTTCCAATAACCCTGACAGCCCTACGAGCTGGGGTAACCCAACAAATGTCCTCTCCGATATCGACATTCGCCCATCAAAAGGCGATCCATTGGCCATTGGCTATGGCGAGGAAAACTTACACATCATCTATCAAGAGATGAGGGACGATGTTTCAGGCATCAACCGTGTTGGTCTGATGTACACGCATGGAGAACCTACGCTCTCCTCTTGGAGTTTCCAATCTTCAATCGGGGATGAAGCCTCAAAGGCTCACCTTATCGTCAAGCAGTCGAACGGGGATGATGTTCTCATCGCTGCTTGGATTGAAGGGCGAGGGCGAGATGCAAATGTCGCCTATGCCGTGACTGACAACGCTTGGACAGTGGACGAAGCCTCGACAATTGAAGCGCCTGGTGTGCTCGACATTAAGATGCATGCGACAGCCTACGGGGTTCAAATCATGTACGATGAAATCAACACCTTCGGTCCAACCACCCGTTACGGACTGCTTACAAATGCAGATCATGACTCGATCGAAGGCATGTCGAATCTTATGGCTCAAGGCTTCCTTGAAGGGTATGCTGGAATGGAATACGATGGCATCGTGATGTTGTCGACCGCTTCAGGATCGCTCAAACTTCGAACCCTTGCTTCCCTCTCCGGCGACGATCGGCCCATTGACGACGACAGCAGTTTCATCGATGCGTTGCTTGCACCGTTGCCAGGTTCTCAAGAAATGAAACTCACCATTGTCGGAGTTGCAGGGCTCATGCTCGCACTTTTCCTTCTTCTGGTCGTCGTATCAATCCGGCGCGCCCGCTCCGAAGAACACGAAGTGTACGTGGCAACAAAAGTGCTCGTGGAAACCGATGAAAGCATCGAATTGATGATCCGGCCTGAGGACGATGATGGACCATTGTTGGCCATCGATACGGAAGCAGAGGAACTTGTCGTGTCCTCAAGCGCGCCGACCATCGCGCTGGAAGAGGAGGGGCAGAGCCTTTCAGAAAGCCTCGAGGCCAAAGCGGAATCTGGTGAAGGAAACGCGCGACTCACTCGAAGAATGCAACGCAAGCAGCAACGGGAGTTTGCAGAAATCGCTGAATCGATTTCATTGCCGCCATTGCCGCTTCTCCAGCCGGATGCACCCACTCCAGCAACACTTCCACCGCTTCCAGCCCCGGGCGAACTGCCTCCATTGCTCGGACCAGATGGACTGCCTTTGCTAGGTGGCTTGCCCCCATTGCCCAACATCGCTCCACCCCAGCGCGATGTAACATGCAGCGAATGCGATGCCAAGTTCACCGTGAAAGACATGACTCTGAGGAAGGTTTCCTGCCCGATTTGTTCGAACACGGTTCAGTGCTAAGGTGAAATTATGTGTGGAATTTTTGGATACATTGGCCCCCATCAAGCGGCTCCATTGCTCGTCGAAGGATTGCGCCGACTTGAGTACCGTGGCTATGACTCAACTGGAATTGCTGTCAAAAATGGTACCATTGCGGTGCACAAAAAAGTCGGCAAGGTACAGGAATTACGTTCCGTTTTGCCAGATCGAATCGACGGCCATATTGGGATTGCACACACCCGCTGGGCCACGCACGGTGGAGTCACAGACGAAAATGCACACCCGCACTCATCCGCACAAGGCAAGGTTGTCATCGTCCACAACGGCATCATCGAGAACGCAAGAATGCTGCGAAGTTCGCTTTCCGTACAAGGCGTTAACCTGCTGAGCGATACCGATTCCGAAGCGCTGGCTCACATCATTGAACGGGAACTTTCGGTGGACAACAATCCCGAATCTGCGGTGCGCCGTGCGCTTCATCAGGTGCGTGGCACTTGGGGAATATGCGCCTTGTTTGAAGAGCATGACACCATCGTCTGCGCCCGCAATGGCTCACCCTTGATCATCGGTCAAGGCGTTGATGAGATGTTCATCTCCAGCGACCCCCACGCACTGACCGCTCACACCCAGCAGGTGATTTACCTCGAAGACGGAGATATTGCAACATTAACAGCAACCTCGGTCAAATTATCGACCCTCAAAGGAGGCAAAAGCTCAACCAAAAGCACGACGCTCGAATCCGAATGGGGCGAGTCTGAACTTGGTGATTTCCCACATTTCATGCTTAAAGAAATCTATGAACAACCCGACGCTCTTCGGCATTGCATCAGCGGTCGTTTAGACCGATCACGTGGCAGCGGGCGACTCGGTGGGCTAAAACTCACACCAGCCACGCTGGCTAAGATTCCCCATGTTCGTTTGCTTGGCTGCGGCACCTCCTACAACGCAGCGGAAATAGGACAATTGCTGATTGAGAAGTTGGCTCGTATTCCTGCTGTTGCTCACATATCGAGCGAGTTTAGGCACAACGATCCGGTCATTAATCCAGCAGCGCTTCATTTTGCAGTGACTCAATCTGGAGAAACCGCAGACACGCTCTCCGCCATCAAGGAAATTCAACTCAAAGGAGGTAATGTCCATGGTGTTGTGAACGTGGTTGGCTCCTCTATCGCTCGTTTGTGCCGTCAAGGCGTTTACATTCACTCAGGTCCTGAACAAGCCGTTGCTTCCACCAAAGCCTTCTCGAACATGGTCGCAGCGCTCACAATGTTTGCCCTCCAAGTTGGTCGGTCTCGCAACATCAGTAAAGAACGAGGTATCGAATTGATTCACGGCCTTCAACAAGTGCCCCACCTTGTGGAAGAATACTTAGAGAATCAAGGGCCAATTGATGAAGCAGTCAAACTGGTCAAGGATGCCAAAAGCGTTCTGTTCCTCGGGCGTGGAATCTCCGCACCCGTCGCCAAAGAAGGGGCGCTCAAATTAATGGAAATCGCCTATATTCCATGCCTTGCTTATCCGGCAGGTGAGATGAAACACGGCCCTATCGCCCTGTTGGAAGAAGGCAGTCCAGTCATTTTCATTGCACCAAACGACCACGTCAAAACAAAGACCGTATCTGCGATTCACGAATGTCGGGCACGAGGGGCGAAGATTATCTTGATTCATGAAGCAGGCGACGACATTGCTGAAGAGGGCGATGTATGCATTGCAGTTCCACCGGTTCACAACCTGCTGTCGCCTTTGTTGACGGTTGTACCACTCCAACTGATTGCCTACCACACCGCACTTGCGTTGGGCTGTGATGTTGATCGTCCGAGAAACCTAGCGAAGTCGGTCACCGTTGAGTGATTCATTCAAAGAATGGTGAATCTTTGCTCGCTTTCCTTCCAATTGAAGGGCTTGTAACCGAGGCTGTGGCGAGTGTGTCGCATTTTGACAATGCCGAGTTTTCGGTTTACTTCATCGCCCGTTCGCTCCATCACAAGATGTAAAACCCCGTCGGAGAGGTAGTCTTCTACCCCATATTCACCAAACTGCTTGTGGTCGTCGCCTGTCATTTCACAGATGAAGAACGACGTCAAGCCGAGCCTGCGCACCGCTTCAAAGAGTCGGAAAATTTCATCACGAGGGTTGTCCATTTTGGTCAGGGTGAAGAACGCTCCAAGCGAATCGAAAACGAGAAGTTCGAATCCGATTGCTTCTCGATACGATGTGAGTTGCTTGATCAATTGGCCCATCCAATCGACCCGGTCGCTCATGCCTTGCTTGTCAAGTTCGACTCGCAAATCTGACAAATCGATGATTGCAATGCGGTTTCGAACGCGAGCATCGTCCACGTTCATGCCCATGTTTGCCATGTGCGAGCGCAATGAGTCCTTGCCTTGTTCGAGCGTGACATAGATGCCACTGGTTTCGCCGTAAAGCACGGCGTTGTAGAGCATCGAAAAAGTCAGGCTTGACTTCATGGCACCGGAGGAACCTGCAACAATGCAAATGTGCCCTTGTGGGACACCGCCTTGCATATTTTCGTCCAATCCTTCAATGTGTGTGGGGATTCTTTCAACGTCGCTCATGCCGGCACCATGTGTTGGAAGGCAGGTCAAGACTTCAAACTCTCCCTCGCGCTCTTTGGCAGTTTGGTTCTAAAACTCAATGAAAAAAGTAAATGAGAAGGGCTTGTTACCATGGTTTGAATCCCATGACATCACTGTGGTTAGCATCTCAATCACCCCGCCGAGCGGCAATGGTAATCGAACGGTTTCCAAGCGTGCATTGCCAAGGGCTTGAAGGGGTGGATGAAACCCCACGCTCGTCAGGCACAATCGCACAACAAGTTCAATCGATTTGCCAGAACAAAGCAGAAGCGGTTCCATCCGATCATGGCTTTGATATTGTAATGGTGTGCGATACTGTGCTCTCGGATCCAGATGAAGTCAATGCCCTTATTGGAAAACCCACAGATGCAGTTCATGCTGCAACCATGCTCCACCGGCTTTCTGGACGCCGCCACCAAGTGTGGTCTGCTGCGGGCCTGCTCGTCCATGGGACTTGGCGATATTTTGTTGAATATGCGGTGGTGGAAATTGATGAATTACCCGATGAAACTCTTGTGGATTTGGTGCTCAATGAATCATGGAAAGGCAAAGCAGGAGGCTATGATTTGGCCGGTCCTATGGGCGAATTCGCTCGTGTCATCGATGGGGATTCCTCAACGGTTCTTGGCATCCCAAAAGAAGCGTTGGACGTGCTGAATTCAATCGTCGGATGAGTTCTGAATGTACCTTCCGTAGAACATTGGAACTCGGTGCCAGGTATCAAAACTCAACATGGTCTGTCGCAGCAAATTGACCACCATCAGGACAGAACCAGTCCCCAAGCTGATGATCCATATATTCTGTTCCAAATCAGTTGATCCTAACTCAAACCAATTCTTGATGAAGAGCACCTGAATCGCAGCAAATCCAATGAGGAAGCATGCCATAAAAGGAACGTTTGATTTGCGTTTGTGAATGTTGATGTGCAAGTGATCAAGGTGAAGGTACTGAGAATAACCCCATATGGCCAGGAGGGCGGATGTGCTGAGGAAGGTGGCGTAGCCCGGTGAGCCTGGCCGATCGAGGTAGGATGCAGAATTGAAGGCGTGAAACGCCGAAAATGGAAGCATGCACAAAGCTGCCAAGATGAGCGTATTATGCGCCATTCGTTCACCTGTCCAAGCCTTTTTCATGATCAAGAGCGGGTTGCACATGATAAAGGCGTAAAACAGGACCATTCCAAGTGTGTAATTGTTCATTTGATTGATGAGGGTGTCAGTTTCTGCTCCTTCTCGACCGGCGAGGTAAGCGAACAAAACATGCAAGAGGCAAAGAATGAAAAATCCTCGAATCCGAAGGGAAATTTTCTCAGGGGCGAGAATGTGCCAATTCAATCGGCGGTTGAAGTGGCTGATGATCATAATTAACGTAAACAAAAGGTAGAGCATCACCATCACGCTGCGTCCAAGGTCGAGCATTCCTGGCGTATTTCTCCACATCCAGCAAACAAGAATGAGACCACCTAAGAATGGGAATGACAATCCCGGAACAAGCGAAACAAGACCAACCTCATCACCATCGGTTTCCATTTTAGAATCACGATACAAGCGCCGGCCCGGCCGTCCCAAGAGAATCATTGCAATGCAGAGGAACGAAATACCAATCGTGGAAAATTCCTGAATTTGCTCGGGCGTATTCATGAATGTGGAGATGAACAAGACGGTTTGGCCGGCGAAATTCATCAGTATGAATTGTCGTAAAGCGTCTTCATGGAACGGGCTTGAGCCATGGATCAGGGGCAGGATATCAAACCCAATTCCAGCAACCAAACACATCAGCCAACCAAGGCATGTCCACGTGATAATGACATAGAGCATGAGTTCGTATTCCGACTGAATCAAATCAAAAAACAGCGATTCAGTCAGCAAATGCCACCCCATGGCAATTCCAAACATGGCGGTAGAAATGCATGAAGTCACGTAAAGTCCGAGGTAAGATCCAGTCGTACTGGACCGAATGCTCTCGAAACGACTCATTGTTTACCACTTCTCCAATCTTGGTATAAACTCGTTGCCGATATTCAATGCTTCAACAGTTGCATCAAACCAAGTTCATGGTTATGCATGTCAACCGTTACATCATTTCCCGGCAACAGGAGTAATTTGTCTTCAGCATCGAGAGCAAACACGCCGACTCCTATGTCATCGCTCAATTGCTTTAGTTCCCTCCTGCATACGTTTTGATGCGTGTCCATGTGGACGAGCGGTCTTAAATCTACGATGATGGTGTCACCTTGAGCGATTCGAGAGGCTAGGCCACGGGTTGGCAAACGATTCATCCGATCTGGAGCCACGTAACGCAGAGCTCTGTTTGGAATCATAGGCGGTGGGCTGGTCAGAGCGCCCAAGTCGTGGAAGGGTTCGCCATCTGCGGTGAGGGGGCCTGTCCATCCAAGAGGGACCAGTTTCCGAGGTGGTTCGGCACCAACAGGTTCTGGCAAGGCAGTCACTGGTGCTGGCAAAGGATTCGGCAATGGTGCGATTTGCTGTTGAACCCCTGGGGTTTCAACGGGTGCCGTTGGCTCGTCTTTTTTCCTCTTGGAAGTTTGACCTGCTTCGGGGTCAGGGAGTCCAAAAAATTGCCAGAGACTCGCCATGCTTTCACCGTTCACAAATCAAGATCGTCAAGCAATCCAGAGATGTCCGATACGGGAGATGTGGGTGTGCTATCAGTAGTTGCCGGTTGAATTGCAGCAGGTTGCCCTTGTTGTGCAGCGAGGTATTGTTGCCCGTAATGGCCCCATTGTTCCATCGACCACCCTTCAGGCAGTCCAGAGGCAGGCAGTGGTGGGCCAGCGTTTTGGACCACAGGTTGCACGACAGCAGGTTGCACGACAGCAGGTTGCACGGCAGCAGGTTGCGGTTGTGGTGTTCCGAATTGGTTTGGTGCCACTGCTGCGAATGGATCTTCCATTACAGCGGGAGCCGGTTGAGCGGCAAAGGTTTGAACCGGTGCGAACATTTGCTCCTGTGTCATGCTTGGGCTTGCTGCTTGTTGGTAGCCTGCTTGAGCATAGATGTCTTGCTGAGCCGCTGGTGGCGCGTAATCGGGGGCTGGCGTTGGAGGTGCCTCTGCCATTGTTGGCGCTGGTGGTGTGCCTGCCGGCATGGATGAGAAATTGGAGAAATCGTCAACATCACCGCCACTGCGCCTTCTTGTCAAGAGCAGGAATCCTGCGAGCAAGATCACGATGAGACCAAGCCCACCGATGATGGCTGTTGGCACCGTGCCGATTGCACTGCTCACTGATTCGATAAATCCGTCAGCGGGCTGTTCAGTCACGGTGAGTTGTATTGTTGCGATTGAGAATTCCCCATCGTCATCGGTGACCGTCAACTGGACGGTCCATTGGCCGGCAGGCAAATCCTCGATGGTGTACATTGGGCCCGTGAAATCGACATCGCCTGTCTTCTTTCCATCGAGATCTGCATCATAATGGCTGCTGTCCCATTGATAGATCAGGCTCAATTTGTCGCCAGCGGTTTCTCGAGAAGTCAATCCCGAGAGCGTGATGTTTTCGCCTTCCATCAGCGATATTACGCTTGTTGAATTGGTGATGGTTGCAGAAGGTGGTAAGTTTTGCACGCTGACGTTGACAGAAGCAAGGGCTTGCGCACCATCGTTATCGGTGACTGTCGCCGTGATTTGACGGATCCCGCGAGTTGTCCAAGCAGAGGTGATTTCGAGGCCTTCCAATTCACAGTCGTTGACGGGGTTTCCGTCGCTGTTGCTGTCAATTGCAGCGTTCATGTCCCAGCACACAACAAGGGTGTCAAGGTCGGAGGCTGTATCATCCACAACGGCCGTGAAGGTCACATTCGCATCTTCGAGGATTGGTACATCTGAGCCAAGCCCAGTGATTGTCGGGGCCACGTTTCGGATGTTGACCATGGCGGTTTTGGTTGCTGACTGAGCACCATCGTCGTCGTAAGCCACAACTGAGATGTTGTGGATGCCTGAATTGGACCATGAAACCGTGGCGGTTGAAGCGGGGCCTCGTGTGGTTTCAGTCCAGTTCAAATCTCGGTCTGAAGGCGACCATTCGATGTTGATATCGTCTCGATCCGAGAGCGTGTCATCAGCGTTGATCCTCAACAAAGCAACTTGGTCTTCATCCAAGTTCCAAAAACCAGTGGTGTCCATGCTGAGGTTCGCTCCACCGTACCAAAGTTCTGGTGCAGCAAGGGTTGGTGCTACGTTGAGCACATCGAGTTGAGTCTCAACGGTCGTGGTTGCCCCGTCATCATCGGTGGCAACAGCGGTGATCATCATGATGCCTTCCGCCATTGGGGTGATGGTGCAGGTTGGTTGGGTCAATCCTTCTTCACACGCCATTCCCGGCCAAGAGATGCTCACCTGTTGGCCTGGGGGAGAGACGGTGTCTGTGTCGCCGCTGTCGGTTGCGTCTATCGTCACCTTCTGCTCGACGTCGATGTTTGGCACGACGGAGAGATTGAGGTATGGATCTCGGTTGAGTACTGTGACGTTGTATTCTATGATGTCAACATCGAGTTCTTCATCGGTTACGATGAGCCTCACGCTCCATTGGCCATCATCGGTCCAATTCCACTGAGTCCAGCAATCTTCAGTTTCAATCACATCGATCAAGCCGGGGCGAGATTCGATTTCGAATTTACAATTGACTTCACCGCCGTCCTCATCGAAACTTTCTGTTGCGTTCAAGGTGATGTTCTCAAAGGTGTATTTGCCTGCATCCACGTCGAGGGAAGCAGTTGGCGCACGTCCGATGAAGATGTTGATTTGAGCGTCATTGTTGCTTCGATTTGCATCTTCAGTAACAAGTTCATCCGGGTCAACCGTGAACGAAAGGGTTTGGTTGCCAATGGTGGTCATTGCTGGAACTGTCCAGTTCACCGTGATGCGTTCTTCGCTGTAGGAAGGTATAGCGGGAATGTTTTCACGAATGCTTGTCCCGTCAGGTGTGGTCACTTCAATTTCGGTTGCCGGTGAAGTGAGAACACCTCGGTTTTGAGCAGGAATTGAGAAACTGATCAGATCGCCGGGGAGGGCTCCATAGCCCGTAACCTTGCTCAAGATGGAAGATTCACCGTCGCGGATGCGGGTGACAATAATCGAATCAGCTTGGGCTACAAGGTCAACACCGACCACCGTCAAGTCGATGACGACGGTTGTCGCACCAATGATGTCGGTTGCTGGGTCCCATACGATCACACCGTTGCTGGTGAAATCATCGCTTGAGGGCGTGTTGTCAACAACCGTTGAAACATTCAGTTGATTGGTTGTTACTCCATTTCCGTCTGTAGTTGGACTTGCCAGATATGAATCCAGTTCATACCGAAGCTGGAGGTTCTTGTTCGCCTGAGGCGTATTGGCAGGGGAGGTCTGATACGTCGCTGTTACCGTTTGTTCAGAGTTTGGTAAAGTTGCCAAGAATTGCATGTCGACAACAATGTCTACATTCCGTGTACCTGGCGTTGAGGAGGCAGAAACACCGTAAGAATCAGTAGGGTTGTATTCTTTCAAAAGCCAATCAATGGTGAACCCTGCCGCATTTGTCACACGGATCCATGAATTGTAACGAACCGCAGGGCAGTACCAATTGTAGCCCGAAGACACTCCAGTTTCATTCACTTCATTGATTTTGTATGAGTCGCCGCATCCGGTGTAATCGATGTTGTTTGCGCCATCAGTTGGCGCACCCTTTGCAGTGATTTGCCAGCTGTTGTTTTCTCCACCAGATGTGTCAAATTCGCTCGGGTCAAAGTAATCCGATGACCCTGTGACTCCGGTTCCAGATTGGAATGGCATGTACCATTGGTCACCAAGATGGAGAGGGAAGTCATACTTCTCCTTGGGTGGGTCATAAAAAGTGTCGAAGGTGATTTCAGCGATGTCTTGTTGAAGGAATCCTAGATTGAATGGTCTGAATGTAACATCAAGTGTGAATTCAGAATTGATGACTGCAAGGTCGCGAACACGAATGAGGTCTTCGCCTTGATAGCCAATGTCAAGTCTTCCGCTGACGCCTTCTAGGGTTGCACCGCTGTTGCCTGATGAGAAATCACCATCAATTTCAAGGGCATAGGCCAAGGTTTGGATGCCATCAATCGTGACAAACAGAATATCGGTAACGGTGTACGTTGTATCTCCAGTGAGGGTGTTGAGTGAGGCGGAAACGTTCGCCTGAGCGATCAGTTGAGCCACGTCGAATTTTGTATCATAGACCCATTCGTCGCCAATGCGCCAGGTGGGCACATCGATGTCTCGGTCCCAACCCTCTGCGTTCATTGATTTTCGTTCTTCTTCAAGGAAATCCGAAGACGTTACCATGGCTCCAAACGGAGATGCAAACATGAGAAATATCAAGCCAAGAACAATCGGCCGGAGTTGAGTCATGGTTTCGCGAGGAAGTACTCCTACTTGAGGTCGGTGCCCGCGCCGGAAAAGGCGGTGGTTTGCGAACCCTGTGCCTCAAGGTATTGTTGGCCGTAATGACCCCACTGCTCCGTTGTCCAGCCCGGGGGTAAGCCGCCTTCGGGCAGTGCTGGGCCCGGTTGTACACCTTCATTCGGAACTTGCATGTTGTTTTCAGGTACCGTTTTGTCGGCTGGAACGGTTGCCTCGAGGGGGGCAATCTTCGGGGCAAAGGCATTCATTGATGGAGGTGCTGAAGGCCTTCTTGTCTGTGCTTCTTCAATCATCGACGGGGTGTCGAACACATCATCCATCATGGCGTCTTGATCGCCAGCCCATGGCGTTTCATTGCCGCCTCTTCTTCGCCTTGTCAGCAAAGCCAAAAGCATCAACAAACCAATCAAGAGGCCCAATTGTGCGAGGGAGTTTGCTTCTTCACCGATCAAACCAGCGCTGATTTGTTCGAGTGAATTTCGTTGAGGGGGGGCCACATCGATGACCATTGTCGCTTGGCCAGGCCGTTCGGGGTTCTCATCCCAAACAATTGCCTTCACTCGCACGTTACCAGAGGTTCGGAACACATGCTGTACGGTGGTTCCAACAAGGTCGGCATCGTTGTCTTTGATGCCGTCCCCATTGCTGTCAATCGTAATATCGAGGTCCCAAACCACGGTGAGTGAGTCGATGTCATTGGCGGAATCAATGGTTTGTTGTGCGCTGAGGACGCACGTTTGCAAGGCCATGCATGCCAAGTTTTGCAACCTGACAATGGGTGGCATGTTGAGCACTTCGAGGGTTAACACTTCGCTTGTTTGTGCTCCGTCGTCATCCGTGACGTGGTAGATGATTGTGTGTGTTCCGCTGCGGTTCCAAGCGTATGTCAGAACGTCGCCTTTGACATCGCAGTCGTCATCCGCTCCACCCATGTCGTCGCTGTCGATGCCAGGATCTACATCCCAGCATCGAACGAGTGAAGCTATGTCACTGGGTGTGTCGGTAGCGTTTCCTGTGATTGTGATCGATTGGCCTTCTGCGATGGGAAGAATGGAAACCAGCGGTTCAATCACAGGGGGAACGTTGCGAACATTGACCCAGCGTTCATTGATGGTGCTTGATTCGCCATCTTCGTCGCTCACTTCCAATCGAATGGTGTGAAGGCCAGAGGTTGACCACATCATCGGGAAATTCGACACTCGACCAGAATACGTGTACATGAGCGAGGGCTCCTGGCCGTCGGGCCACCATGTGTGAGTGAGGCTTTCCAAATCGTCAATTGAATCCAAGGCTTGGCCTCGAACGGTGACGACTTCATCTTCTTCCAGTTGCCATATCTGCTGTTCATCGCTCAAGATGAATGATTCATCCTTGAGCAAACCGATGGTTGTGCTGTGAGGTGCTATGTTGGTGAACTTGATGTCGATGCTGGCCATTGTACTGGCTGAATCATCATCGGTTCCAACAGCGGTAAAGGTGTGCCATCCTTCGGTGGGTGCGGTGGTTGTGCACACTCGTGTGTAATACCCTTCCTTGCAAATGGTGTCCGGCCAAAACACATCGACTACACCGGGCCACACATCTTCTGAATCTGAATCGTTGGCGTATGCGTACAATGTGATTGGGTGTTCAACCTTGGCTTCACTTCGGGCGCTGCGAATTTCGATCTTTGGTTCCCGGTTCCCAATTGAGGCCATCAGCGTGGTTTGTGACTTGTCTCTTTCCTCATCGATAACAGTCACCTCAACAGGATAGTTTCCATCATCGATCCACGTCCAATTGACCGTGCAGTCATCTGAAGGGATTGCAATCCAATCCCATGTTCTGGTGCCGTCATCGAAGGGGATGTTGAATTCACAGGTGACTTCACCGCCGTCTTCATCAAAGCTGCTAGAGGCATCGAGCGTAACTTCTTCCAAGGTGAGGGCGCTGGCGTTCTCTAACATTGGTGTCGGCAATCGTCCGACAAACATGGCCAATTGAGCCACATCGTTGTCAGCGTTGGCGTCTGCGGAGTTGACATTGGTTGGGTCCGCTTCCCAAGTGACGGGGACCACACCGATGGCTTGGTCGGATGGAACAATCCATGTGAAATTGACTTTGTGAGCCGCATAGGTTGGGAGCGGGGGCAGGGTGAAGGAAGTCGTTTGCCCGTCAGGCCCCGTCACGCCAATTGTGCTCGTTGCTGATGTGGTGATGCCACGGTTTTGAACCCCGACTTCAACCAGCAATTCGTCACCAGGGAGCACGTTCCATCCGGAACGGGAATTCAATTCAGTGGTCACGCCGCTTCTGTTGCGTACTACCTTTGCGAAGTCTTCACTTGCAATGAGGTCCAGACCGACAAGGAACTCATCAAGCGTGAGTGTGCTTGCTCCGACGTGTGCGGTGGGCGATTCTGTTGCGGGGTCGACGCGGGCTACAATGCCGTGGCTTGCCCAATCCAACAGCGAAGCCGAGGGATCCCTCGCATCGCCCACATTGAGGGTGAAGTACGCCGAGCCATTGGCCGCCGTTGATGCGTATTGGGTTGAACCCGTTGCTTCATGACGCAATTCCACAGGAAGGTTGCCGGGGCTTGAGAAACATGAAGCTGAGGCGTTGACCCAAACACCCATCGGCGTGTTGAGGGCGGTGATTGGATTTTCAAGATCGACAGCCAAGCATGGATCGCGGGTCCCCGGATTGCTGTATTCTTCGACCCCTGTGGCGCCAACCGGAATGTAGCGCTTGAGTCTGAAATCGATGGTGAGTCCAATGTCATCTTCTGTGTGCAACCAAGCGTAATTCGATACCTCAGGGCAGTACCATCTGTACCCAGTGGATGCGCCCTCGCTGTTGACCGATTGCAACTCGTATGAGGCGTTACACCCACCATAACCAATCGTTTGGCCGAAGCTGTTCCTTGGTTTTCCAACGCTTGTTGCTTCCCACGTGGAACTGTTGGTGTCGCTCAAGGGTGGTGGGAACGGCGTGATGTAATCGCTTGCACCCGACCACTGGGCTGAAGAGGTTGTTGTTGTGGTCCATTGTTCATTCAGGCGCAACGGGAAGTCATAGGTCTCGGAAACGGGACTGTAGGTGGTTGTGATGGTGATGTCACCGAGGATTTGAGTCAGGCTGGAGATGCCGTAAGGAACGAACCGAATGTACATATCAAGGTCGCTTCGCATGCTTGCAAGGTCACTCACTCGGAGGTATTCGGTTTGGCTGTAGGTGATGTAGACGTTGCCATCATAGCCTTCCAAAGACACGCCAGATTTGTCGAAATTTGCCGATGAACGGAGCGTGTAGGCCAAAACGGACATGTTGTCGACGGTGCGTTCTGTGATGCCAAGGACCTCGGTCGTGGTGTCGCCATAGATTTCGCCAACAGTGGCTTGGACGCCGGTGTTGGTCACGAGTAAGGTCGGGTCAAAAGTTCCGGAGTAAATCCATTTGTCACCCACTCGCCAAGTTGGCACATCGCTGACACCGGGATCTTGGCCTGAGGCCCTAGCCTCGGGTTGCGCTTCAAACAAGTTGCCCTGAAGAAGGGGGGTTTGCACGCTGAGAAAGAGCAACAGCACCAGTGTGAGCGCCGGAAGGGCTCGGCGGATGCTCGGGTGCATGCTACGCGACACGCTCAGTAGAACATCAACGCTTCTCCTGCACAAGCAGGGTGCGTTCGATTCAGTATTCCAGCAAATCAGCCAGTTCGTCCTTGATGATTTCAACGGCTTCGAGGATCTCATCCTTGTGCCGGGCACCGGTAATGACCATTTTGCCGCTGCCGAAAATGAGGCAAACTACCTTGGGGTAGTCAAGGCGGTAAATGAGGCCTGGGAATTGTTCTGGTTCGTACTCCACCTTGTCGAATGGCAGGTGGAAGGTGAGGTTGTTGAGGTTCAATTTGCGAGGAACGCCAGCTTGCGGTTCGCCGGTGAACTTGTCGGTTCCAGTGTAATCCTCGGGGTAGTGCAAGGCGTAGGTAGCGACCATGTTTTGAACTTCAATTTCCACTTGGTCGAGGTTCCATGTTTCGATGCCAGCAGCGCGCAAATCGTTGATCATGCGCTCAATACCAGTGTGAATGTTATCTTCGTTCTTTCCGCCGGTGCACACTGCACGTCCGGAGCGGAACATGAGGATGGCGAGTTTTGGCTCGGTCACTCTGTACACAACACCAGGGAATTGCTCTGGTTCGTATTCGCAATTCAATTGAATTGCGATATCAGGTAGGTCCAGTTCCTCAGCAACTCGTGTGCTGGCAACCACGTTTACGACGGTTAGACGTTCTTCATCGGTAGTCATGGTGACAGCGATATATAACCACTATATAAAAGAAAGGCAGACTCCATACCACCAAAACTCAGCAGAAACGGGGAACTGCGGGGCGCTTGTCATGCAGGACTCCAAAACGGAACGCCTTGTGCCATTTCGACCCTTAAACCATCGTTTCCAAAGGTCGAGATCAGCGTTCGCCCACCGGCCAATTCAATGGCTTCACTTGTTGCTTTTGGATCCCTCGTTAACGCAACCATGCATCCTCCACCACCTGCTCCTGTGAGTTTAGCGCCGAGCGCAGAAGGCGCCGCTGCACGAACAAGTGCGTCCAATTCCGGGCATGAAACGCCAAGGCCTTGCAACATGACTTGGTTTTCAGTCATCGCCCTTCCAACCGCCTCAAAGTCACCCTGCTTGAGAGCAAGAATGCCGCGGCGTGAGATCACGCCGATTGTTTCGATTTCTTTCATCCGTTCAGGGTTCCGTTCGATCGCTCTGGCGACTTTGGCGACTTGAGCCGAGGTTGGTGCATGGACGCCAGTGTTTCCGATCACCAAGTAAACCTCGTCTCCGCCTTTGGGTACGGTCAGTTCGTGAAGTTGCCAAGTTCGCGTGGCGTCGCTCATTTCTAATTGACGCTGATAAAGATGATTTGCATCTTCTTCGATGACATCACTGAGCAATAAAATCCCGCCATGGGCGCAGGTTGAAGCGTCCATTGGCGACGCTCTTCCGCCTTGGGCCGAGGCTTCTACAGCGTGACTCAACAGTGCGCATTCATCCTCATTGACCGCTTCAACGCCGCTGCATAGGATCGACTTGTGTTGAACCTTCGATGGCCGTAGGCCGACTTTTGGTCCTTCATTGGAGCCGTAGGCATCGGTGTCGTTTATCGTGCTCGCATAGCCTTCTGCCCACATTTCAGTGCCGCTGCCCTGTTCTGTGAGCCAACGGCCACGCGCTGCTCGGAGTGCAGCGGATGCAGCAACGCTCAAGGCTGCCGAGGAACCAAGGCCAGATGCCCTTGGAATATCCCCGTTGACTTGGATCGACAGCGCAGGAGCGCCTGCTTCAGATGGCCACAACCGGTGACGCAAGGTGTCGATGTGTGGGTGCTTTTTAGGATCAAATCGCATGCCTTCGAGTTTCCAATCCTCGCCTTCAATCGCTTCGATGCTCACTTGAATGCGTTGTTCAATGGCCACTGCGACCGCCGGTTGTCCAAAAACAACAGCATGCTCGCCGAAGAGGATGCATTTTCCGGGGGCGCTCGCTTCGACCTTCATCCTCACAGCCCCCCTTGTGTAAGACCACGCACGCTCGCTTCATATCCCTTGTTGAAACACCGCCTTCGCTGATGGTATCTTGACGGTGCATTCAAGGATTGGTTTTCGCTGGCGGTATGTAGGGGAGCCGTGCTCCCTTGGTGATGCATCATGGAACATCCTCTCTCAATGTCATACGGTCCATTGCCGGGTTGGCTCCTTTTGCTTGTTCTTGGGGCAATCTCTGGAGGATTTTTCCTCTATCAAGTCGTCAAGGCATCCCGCCTTGTTTTGATCGGTGCGCCTGACAACCGATTCGACAATTGGGGCGCACGAATCAAAGAAGTCATCACAGGCTGGCTCGGTCAAAAGCGAGTGCTCGAAGATCGCATTGCAGGTGGCATCCACGTTCTCATGTTCTGGGGCTTCTTGATGCTCTCAACCGACATGTTCGATCTTGCTACTGCGAATTGGTTTTCGCATAACCTCCTGCCGGACGTTGTCCGTGGTCCTTGGAACCTCATCGTTGAGACTGGCTACACCATTGCACTGATTGGTTGCTGCGCTGCCCTGCTCCGGCGTGTTGTCTTCACGCCTGAGAAACTCAAGGGAAAATCACAACTTGAAGGCAACTTCATTCTCGTGCTGATCATGACGATTACCCTGACCTCGTTTGTGGTCGAGGCAGGCGAAGCAGGCGTATCCTCCACCTGGGAGCCAATTGGCGCTTGGGTTGCCGACACAATGTCGCCAAGCACGCTCTTAGTCGTCGCTTCCTATTGGATGCACATGCTTGCGATTTCCACCTTCTTATTCCTCATCCCTCTTTCAAAGCACATGCACCTTGTCATGGCCTTCCCAAACGTGTTCTTCCACGACATGCGCCCAATGGCAACAATGGAGCCCTTGGCCCGAGGCGAAGACGGCAAGGCTGTGCTTTTGGACGACCTCGACATCGAATCGTTTGGAACGGTCAACTACACCGACCTCACATGGCGCAACCTCATCGATGGTTGGGCTTGCACTTCATGCGCTCGCTGCCAAGACGTTTGCCCCGCATTTCAAAGCGGTAAATCGCTCAACCCCATGCAAATCATTCACGATGTACGCCACTACGCCAATGACAACTCAACAGCGTTGATGGCTGGAGAAACGCCAGCGCAAGACATCATTGCTCGATTTGGCGAAGAAGCCATCTGGGCGTGCACCACCTGCCACGCTTGCGTAGAAGCGTGCCCAATCTACATCGATCACGTTCCAAAACTCACCGACGCTCGCCGCCACTTGATGATGGAGCGTATGGAATTTGACGAAAGCGTCGAAGAAACCATCGCACCCTTGATGGCGACCATTGAAAATCTCGAATCAGATTCGAACCCCTATGGTTTGCCAGCCCACGAACGCGGTGACTGGGCAGAAGGGTTGGACGTCAAGGTTGCAGAACCTGCAGAATACATCTACTTCGCAGGCTGTGCCGCATCCTTCGATGAACGCAACAAGAAGGTCGCTCGAGACACCATCAGCGTGATGAAAGAAGCCGGCCTTGATGTCGGTATCCTCGGCATGCAAGAAGGCTGCAGCGGCGACTCAGCGCGCCGGGCTGGCAACGAGTACCTGTTCCAGATGCTGGCTGAAACGAACCTGGCAACCTTTGAGGAAATCGGCGTCAAAAAGATCGTCGCATCGTGCCCGCACTGCTTCCACACCCTTGGAAAGGAATACAAGGACTACGGTGGCGAGGACATTGAAGTGATGCACCACTCGCAACTCATCAATCACCTTCAGCAAGAGGGTAAACTTCCTGACCCGAAGCACGACCCCTCGGTCACCTTCCACGACCCATGCTACCTCGGCCGCATCGGCGGCGAACTCGATGCTCCACGCAACGCCATTGGCGGTGTGGATGTTGAAATCGAACGGCACGGGAAGCAATCCTTCTGCTGTGGCGCCGGTGGCGCTCAAATGTGGATGGAGGAAGACGCAGACCAGCGCGTGAACGTCATTCGTGCGAAGGAAATTGCAGAAACCGGCGCTGAAACAGTTGCTGTTGGTTGCCCCTTCTGCTCGACCATGGTGAGCGATGGTCTCTCTGCCATTGACTCGAAGATGGAAGTCAAAGACATTGCTGAAATTGTTTGGGAACAAATCAAGGCCAACGATGCTGCAATCGAAGCAAAGAAAGCAGCTCCAGTTCAAACAGAAGCCTGATTCAGGGGTTCGCTCCATGCCACCAAGCCTCAACCAAGACGCATTGTTGGCGTGGTTCGCAGAACATCAACGGGACTTGCCTTGGCGTCAACTAAAGGATCCATGGCCCATTTTGTTGTCTGAAATTTTACTTCAACAAACACAGGTGAGCCGTGGCGTGGTGTTCTGGCAACGCATCTTCGAACGTTACCCAACCGTACAAAGCATGGCGGATTCAACCGAAGAGGAAGTCTTGTTTCTTTGGCAGGGCGCTGGTTACTACAGCAGAGCTCGTCGACTTTTTCGCCTTGCTCAAGTGGTCTGTTCACCAAGTTCAGACGGTGGCCATGGTGGCTCGTTGCCGACAACCGCCAGGGCGCTTGAGGCCCTGCCAGGCGTTGGCCCATACACAGCAGCAGCAGTCGCAAGCATCGCTCACGGTGAGGCCGTTGCCTGCGTCGATGGCAACGTGCGACGAGTCATGGCCCGCCAAACTGCAGAGACTTCGCCTTCGCCCGCCTCGGTTCAATCTTGGGCTGATGCAGCGCTTTGGTCGCCAGATGCCGGGAACTGGAATCAAGCGGTTATGGAGTTGGGTGCAACCATCTGCACGCCCAAATCACCGAAATGCACCTCATGCCCAATCGCATCCTCGTGCGAAGGGAGGCAAGAACCCGCTCGATACCCTGCCCCGACCCTTCGACGAAAGAAACGCCTCGACCTGATGTGCATCCTCCGACTTGATGCTCGGGGTTGGCCAGAACTTGTTCAACGGGATGCAACGGGGATCCTCGCTGGCATGTGGGGCCCAGTGATGGCCGAATCGCTTGATGTTGATTCGCTTGCTTACCTTGGAGAAGTGCATCACGTTTTGTCTCATCGAGACATGCATATTCGCGTTTGGAAAGGTGCTGTTGATTCAGGTGTTGACCCTCAAAGCGTCCCGCTTTCTTCCTTGGATGTGAAAATACTCAGCCTTGGTGGTGCGGAATAAGGCATGGCAGAGGCGCATCATGACGGCCGGAATCGTCGTCAAGCGTGTTCTTGGCGTGCTTCGGCGAGGTCGTGGTCAAACGACGCTAACATCATGATGACGCTGAAGAAAAACAGGTATTCAGCAGGTGCCGCGATGTTGATTGAGGTTTGAGCGAGGTTCATCACTTCAGTGCCTTTTGTCAATCCTTGTTCGAAGACCAATTGACGCACCGATTTAGCAAGTGCAATGTTCATCACCACATAGGACAATCCTCCTAAGGTCAACCAAATTCGTCGCTTTGCGTGCCCGAGCCCGGGATTGTTCGACCGAGAAGCATGCATGGTGTACGACCAGACATACGCTCCAACGAATGTTATGGATGCCAATATGCAATGAATCAACAGATGGGTGTGCATGCTAAACCAAGACAACAGGATGGTCGAGATGCCAGTAATGAGCCCGCTTGCTCTGGCCATCTTGCTCAAGCGCGCGTTTTGTGAAAGATCCAGCGCATATGGGAGCCGCAAGGCGAGGCAACATAGCATCAAACCAGCAGCGTTCAACCCGCACCTGAACACGATGCGTTCTAACCCCGGGTAATCAGATTCTGAAATGAAAAAGGGAATCGCCCTTGAGTTGCCTGAAAGGGCATGAATCATCATCGAGACGGTGCATGTGAACAGCATGGTCATCCACGCTGCGCGCAACAACAAGCGGTCATCCAGTTCGACACCCTTGATGCTGAGTCCGTTTTTTCCAGACCATTGAATCATAGAAATTCCCTCACAGTGTCGTGAATGCAATCATCAAACGATCGCCATTCGATGCCAAGCACATCGGTCGCTTTTTGCGATGATAAATTGGAATCCCCCTTGAAGTAGCCCTTGACAGCTTTTCTTGTCATTCGACGAGGTGCTCCAAAGAGGCTCATCACCCAGTCTTGAAACACAACGATGGACATGAGGGGAACGGGGATTGCTCGCTTAGGTGACTTTGTATCGGGATAGAGTTCACGAATCCGCTTACACACGGCAGCCACGCTGGAATTATTGTGTGGTGCGAGAATAAACCGGCCTTCAGCCTTGTCGATTTCGTATGCTTTGCGATGCGCAAGAGCCACATCTTCAACGTGAACGAAGGCCATCGGAATCTTTGGCGCTGCGGGAAAGACACCTTTCATGGCATCTTCGAACCACTCAACGCTCGGCGTTGGTCGTGCAAACCCTCCACCAAGAACGCCCCCTGGATTCACGGTTCGAACATCCAACGACAGCTCTTCTGCCAACACCCAAGCCAAGCGTTCAGATTCCGTTTTGGCGATGACATAAGGCGAACTTCGATCAGCCTGCCAGTCGTTTTCTGTCTTTGCCCTTCCTTTTGGAGTCGAGCCAACAGCAGCAATGCTGGAGGTGTAAACAACGCGTTGGATGCCACAAGCCTTTGCCGCATAAAACAGGTGTTGAGTGCCAAGGTTGGCCGTGTCAATGATGGTTGCAGCGTCCCCACTTGTGGCGTAAACTGTTGCTGTGTGGAACAAACCATTGCATCCTTTCAGATGGCCCGCCCAAACATCCGCGTCAAGAACATCGCCTTCGACAAGTTCGAGCCGCTCCGGTACACCAAGGTCAAGTGCGTGCTTGCGGACATGATCAACCTTTTTTGGATCGCTAAGATCTCGAACTGAGCCTTTGACAGCGTACCCCTGTTCGAGCAAATCACGAACGATGTGATTGCCAATGTGGCCGTTGACACCGGTCACGAAAAGCGTTTGACCGTTGCTGGGTTTTGCTTCGCTCATGAACCGCCCACCCACCCGAGCGTCTTAACCTTCAAGTGAGGACGGCCACACCCAAGGCTGTATCCCATGCCTTTACGACTCCACGATACCCGTCGCCGAGAGAAAGTCGATTTCTCGACCATGGAACCGGGGAAGGTATCGATGTATGTGTGTGGCGTTACCGTTTACGACCGCTGTCATTTGGGGCATGCACGTTGTTATTTGGCCTTTGATTTAATTCACAGATGGCTTGAAACATCTGGCTATGATGTTCATTATGTTCAAAACTTCACTGACATTGACGACAAAATCATCGTACGCGCCAACGAATTGGATGGTGACTGGAAGGCCCTTGTGGACGCCAACATTGAAGCATATTACGAAGACATGGATGCTTTGAACATCCTCCGTGCCGATGATTACCCGCGCTGCACAGAATACGTTGATGACATGATCCGCATCACAGAAGATTTAATCGAAAAGGGCAACGCATACGCTGCGGATGACGGCGTGTATTTCGACATCGAATCCGCTCCCGAAAAATACGGTGCTCTCACTGGCCAAAACATCGAAGCAGTTCGCTCAGGTGCAGGTGGTCGAGTAGAAGGAACAGGTTCTGGTAAGCGAGATCACAAGGATTTCGCATTGTGGAAAGCGGCAAAGCCGGGCGAACCAACTTGGGATTCACCATGGGGGCCTGGACGGCCGGGCTGGCATATTGAATGCACAGCGATGAGCATGGACCACTTTGGATCTCAATTTGACATTCACGGTGGCGGGCATGACTTGCGATTCCCGCATCACGAAGCAGAGATTTTCCAAGGCGAATGCCACACAGGGTGCAGTCCTGTTGTTCATCATTGGTTGCACAATGGTTTTGTCAATATTGATGGTGAGAAAATGAGCAAGTCGCTCGGTAACTTTTGGACGATTCGAGATATTTTGGAAAAAGTGGACGCAATGGTCCTTCGCTTTGCCTTGGTCAACGCTCATTACCGTTCACCTATCGACATGAATGAGACCCTTCTCAAGAACGCAGAACGAAACTACAACAAGGTCCTAGAGACATACATCGCTATGCTGAAAGGAAAAACCAGCGATGCACCTGTCGAGTTGCCTCATGCAGACTTGATGTCAACCCAACCGCTTTCAAAATCACTCGGCTTGCTTGAAAAAATGGGTGAAGGGTTTGCTAAAGCCATGGACGACGACTTCAACAGTCGAGAAGCCGTTGCCAAGGTGCTTGGTGCAATTCGAGAAATGATGAAAACCCTCAACAGCGATCTCGACGATGCGGATCGAAACGCGTTTGCCCACTACGCGGTGAATTGGCTGGAAGAAACTGCGGGCACCGTGCTCGGCGTCCTTCCTCCTCCAGAGATAGCGCTGGCTGAACCTGAAGCTGACCCTCGAAAAGAAGCCATTGCGGAGCAGGTTGAATCGCTGTTGCTCGAACGAACAGAAGCTCGGGCTTCGAAGGATTGGCCACGTGCAGATCAGATCCGTGACGAATTGGCAACACTCGGTGTTGTCGTCACCGATGGCCCTGATGGCCCCACATGGGACCTTGCTTGAGCGGCTCACTCTTCCTTTTCGTCAGCGCTTGGTGCCTCAATTGGAGGTGGTGCGGGTACAAATTCCGGTTCAGACATATCCGCTTCAGGAATTTCAGGCTCGAGTTCATCGGCGTCCCAAATCTTCTCGATTTTCGCTTCTTCAGCGAGGTTTAATTCATCCCCGCCTGTTTTGCTGATTAGGAACAAACCAACGCCCATTACGCCAATGATCGCAAAGAGAGCAAAGGTTGCCTTCTGCTTGGTGCCTTCGCTGCTTGCGCCATCGGTATCGGAATTCGCATCATCAGATTCTCCTGCGTTTGGATTTGTTATGCAAGGAGGTGCGGTGCCATCTTCACACAGGTCGATGGTGGTTCCATCGCTGTTGCCTGGTTCAGTGGTGGTGTCCGTGGTACCGCCGGTGCCTGTGCCGTCATTGCCGCCGGTGTTACCGTCTGTGTTTCCACCGGTGTCCGTCCCGCCGTTGTCGTTGCCACCAGTGGTTCCACCCGTGTTTCCAGTGTCTTGAGGAAGGGTGACTTCAGCGCCAGTTCGGTCGCCATCAGCGTCCATTGCCACTGCATAGTAATCGTAGAGTTTGGTCAAATCAATGTGGGTGTTGGCCCACGACGAGCGGTTGATGACATCAAAGAAACGCTCATCACCGGTGGTGAAGATTGGATCCACTTCCATGCTTTTCAGGTGAGAAACTTCGTCCCTGTAATCGCCGTCAAACGTGGTGTCGAGGTAAGCCTGAACTTCGGCATCGCTTGTCATTTCCGAGACTTCAGACCAGTGTTCTCGGATGTCCGAAAGGTCGTTGCGCATGGCCATGGCCAGATCTGCTTCAATGCTCGCCCAGGTCTGTGAACCATCGACAACAGCAGTTGAGGTGATGTCAATGGCCTTGGACACACCGCCACCTGTGATTGGTTCCCAATCATCGCCTTTGAGGGTCGTCATGATGTCTTGATCTCCAAAGAGCGCTTTGCCCTGAACGAGTGTCAGTCGAACATCAGCGTCTACCGCTTCAATCAGATTTCGGTATGGGTCGTCATGGAAGGTATCGATGACCACCATGTCTGCCACCATTCCAGTCTTGATTTGACCAACATAGTTCTGCCACTTTGCTGCAGCAGCGGGGTTTGAAGTTACCATTTCAGCCAGTTCGTAGTTCGTGAAGTGGGTGTTCATCACTTCACGGTTCCACATGTCTGCTACCTTCAGTTCGTGAAGGTTGGACTTTGAGCCACTTGGGCCCCAGTCAGGTGCGAGGGAGATTTGAACGCCAGCGTTGTCAGCAGCTCGAACATCGGTTGTGTTTCCGTACAACAACAGGTTGGAGAGCGGTGACCACACGAGGTTTGAGCCCACGGCCGCCATTTCTCCAAACTGAGATGGCGTTAAGGCGGTGCCGTGGATGACAACCGTTGGTTGAGCTAACAATCCTTTTTGATTCAGCAAATCGAATTCATCTCTGCTGGTTTGGTCCACGCCCTCGGAAAGGTGAATGAACCAAGCCTCGAGGTCGCCGTCAGCGAAGTCAGCAATCTTTCCGTCTGCGTTGTAGGAGGATTTGTACCATTCGCAAACGGCGCATGTGAGGATGTTATCTTGACCGAAGTTGTAGAGTTCGACGTTGCGAGAAAGGGTGCTGTCCCATGCATCGTTGCCAGAGGGTGACCCTTGAACCGCAGTCACACCGCCAGCGATGGCTTGGACTTCTGCGTACTTCATCTGCTCAGTTGCCATGCCCCATCGGTTGTTGTTCTGGACATTGCCTTTGTTCCAAGTGATGCTTGGCCCGTAATCGTAATTGTCGCCCCATTGGCCACGGTTTGTGTAGCCGCCTTCAGCGGATTTTTGATTGTCATTGAGGTGGACTTCAAAGTCCCACAACGGAATGTGGTTGTAATGCATGTGGTTGTGGAGGTCAATCAAACCGGGGTAGATGGTGCCCTCGGTTTCAATCACTGGGACATCGGTCAAATCCACACCGCTTGGGATGGAGGATCCAGTGGACCAAACGCCGGTAATTTTTCCATCGCGGACCATGACGTTGCCTTGGTTCAAGACGTTGCTCTCACCATCCATTGTGACCACTCTACCTTTGAGCAGGAAAGCGTTGCTGGTTGCAGGTTCTGGGATGTTGTAGCATCGAACGATGTTCATTGCGGTGGTCGAATCTGCGCCTCCAGGCCCCCATCCGGGTGTAGGAGACACCTTCGAAAGGGCGCCGTTGTCGTCTTCGACGTATGATTGGCCATACCACGAATCTTGAGCAGGGTAGGACATTGAATCCACTGCCGCACCGCTTGTGTCGCTGATGGTGACCGTGTCGCCGTCAAAGTAAGACAGCAAGATGCCGGAGTCGGCGCTGAAGATCGAGATTCTTCCGTCCGCAGGAATCGATGTGTTCCAAGCCAACTGGCAAGGTGGGCTGCCGCTTGTAACTGAGATTTGCCAATCGGAAACATCGACAGCAGTGGCGCCGTTGTTCCACACTTCGATGAACTGGTCTGAGTACTTTCCAAATTCACCGTCAGCGTTCCAGTCCACAGCGCCATAGACGTTTTGGGAAGTTTCGTTTGAGACTAAATTGTTTGGACTGATGAATAATTCCGAAACTTGAATCGTCGTTTCTCTGCCTTGAGTGGCGTTTGTTTCCTGTACCGAGGCTAAGGTTAGGCTTGGCAGGAGCATCAGCAAGAACATGGCCACGGCGGCACCACGAATGATTCGCATGGATGGGCGTTGAGGTGTGGGCACATGAACTCGTCGGCGCAATATTATGCGGTGATATTGATGAACCTCCGTTTCACGCAGGGTGATATGGCTGCTGTTAACCTCACAGAACCAGAGTTCGCAGATACCGTTGAGAACAACACCATCGTTTTGCTCGATTTTTGGGCTGAATGGTGTGGACCATGCAAAGCATACGGACCAGTTTATGATCGAGTTTCCGAAGAATTCCCTGATGTGGTGTTCGGGAAGATCGACACTGAAGCCGAGCCTCAACTGGCTCAAGCCTTCAACATCCGCTCCATTCCCACGACCATTGCATTCAAGGATGGGATTGGCGTTTTCATGCAACCTGGTGCCTTGCCTGAAGATGCATTGCGGGACCTAGTGACCAAATTGGGGACCCTGGACATGGACGAAGTACGGGCTGAAATTAAGGCTCAAGAAGAAGCTGCAGAGTCGGACGATTGAAACAAACAGCCACAGCATTGAACCAATGCGTTCAAAAAACACGCGGTGTCCCACCAGCCATGAACCTGCGGCCTTGGCTTATTTTGTTCGTGTTGCTCACCACCAGCTTGTCAGGTTGTTTTGGCGAACAAACCATCGACGAAGATGGTGTTGAGGTACCTTACGATGTCTATCCTGACCCATGGGACCGGACTGAAATGATGTACGATGAAAGCGATGTCTTCGCTCGGGTAACCACCAACGGCTCCTATGGTATCGATACCGTCCGTTCCGTGTTCGTCCCTGTACCCTCTATTACCGTCGCAGACGGTGGCGCGGGACTCACTGGTGGCGCTGAAGTTCACCTCGGCCTTTGGCTTCCTGTGATCGAAGGTTGTGACTGGGAGGCAGGCAACGTGTCAGATGCATGTCAAGTTCCAGTCATCGCAGAAGTTGGACCTTACTACAACGACGGGGATGTTGACGCACTCACACCAGCCGACCGACTTGGTCGCATGCTGATTGAAAATTACGTTCCGCACGGCTACGGGGTCGCTCAAGTTTCGGTCTTTGGCACCGGTGAATCCAATCACTGCATGGACCTGATGGGCACCGATGAACAACGCGGCATTGACGCTGCGGTTACTTGGCTCGGTAGTCAGGGTTGGTCCAACGGCAATGTTGGGTTGATTGGAAAATCATACGACGGCTCAACCCCTTGGCAAGCAGCCACTTTTGGCAACCCTCACTTGGCCACCATTGTCCCAATGTCTGGACTTATCGGCGTGCATGAACTCATGTGGCGCAACGGGAGCATGGAGGCACGAGGGATGATCATGCACAACGGCGTCTATGGCTCATTCGGCGTTGACGGGGACACCGAAGACAGCGAAAACCTCTGTGAAGGTTACATCCAAGGGTACGCCAACGGTCCCGCCGCATACCTCACCGGTGGTATGGTTGATTATGCTGGTAACGATTACTGGACTTCCCGCTCTTTCCTCGACCGTGTTGTCGAGAATTACAACGGTTCGGTCTACATCATCCAAGGCATGCAGGATTGGAACGTAGACCCACACATGGCGTTCCCAACCCATCAAATCGTCGAAGATGCAGGCATCGAAGTGAAGACCCTCGCCGGCCAATGGGCCCACGACTACCCGGATCGAACTTCCGGCCACAGCACCCTGCCATCAGGCGAAGGTGGCGAAGCTTACCCTTACACACTGCGTTGGGATTGGGCGGATGAGATGCTCTACTGGTTCGACTGGTACCTCAAAGGAGAAGGCCGAGCACCTACGTTGGGTGTCGAAATGCAAGACAACCAAGGCGGATGGCGATTTGAAGCCACTTACCCCGCTCCGGATACAGAGTACCTCATCATCGGTGGAGGCGACCTCAGCCCAAGCGGAGCCGGCATGGTGACCACCACTGAAACGATCACCATGAGTTACGGGCCGTTTGAAGAAGACGTCTACATCGCAGGTATGCCTTCATTCCACATCGCAGTGACCCCGCACACCGCCAACGGGGCTCACGCCTTCTTGGACATGACCGATTCCTCAGGCATGCACCTTGGCCATGCGGTCATGGATTTCCGGTTTGCCGATGGTGGACGGGATGGAAGCGAAGTCTTGGTGGCGTTTTCGAGCGTTCTTGGTAAGATGGAATTTATGCCAATGGATGTGTTCATTGCAGCCGGTGAAACCATCACCATCACGATGACACAAACCGGTCGGGATTACGTTCCATCGCCAGCAGCAGCTGGTGGTTACAGCGTCAATTGGGCCAATTCAGAACTCACCTTACCGCTCGTGTACCGGACCTGTGATGACCTCTTCCAAGCCCCAATGCACGAGTACAGCGAAGATGTGACTCGTACTTGTTAATCACTGAAACATCGTTAAGATGTCTCGAAACAAGTTCTGGGCATGACCGTCGCTTCGTTCAACCAAGCGCTTCACGATGAGTTCAGGTGTCGATCTGGCCAAATGGTTCCGCTTCGGGGTGCGGTCAACCATGAGTTCTAAGTCTGCATCGAGGCCAGTGGCTTCGATTCCATCAACCCGCAAATCGTCGCGCCCGGTGGCCTCAATGATGGAAGGTGCAAGGTGGGTGACCAGCATCATTGTGGTGTCTTTTTGGGATTCTGCAGCCAACAACATGCCTGCGATAATACGCGCACCAGCGCCGGGTTCTGTAATCGCTTCAAGTTCATCAGCCAAGATCAATTTTGGTGTTGGGTCGCTGACAACTGTTGCCAATTCAACGAGGGTTTGTTCAAGCGCACCAGCGCTTTGAGTGCCTCCTGCTTTTGCCAATATGTGCAGGGCTTCGACCTGACCCACCACTGCGTGTTGAGCGGGTACTGGCAAGCCCATATGGGCTAAGATGCAGGTGTGTGCAAGCAATTCAAGCAAGGTTGTTTTGCCACCGGAGTTCGCACCAGTCAACAACGCTAGAGATTGTTGGTCATTTTTGAGAGCGCATTGACCAAGCCCGTAAGTGACAGCATCCGGTTCCACGCCCAAGAGCAGGTGTCGACCCTGCTCGATGTGTATTCCGTGTTCGGCAAGCACCGGCATGGTGCAACCGTGCTCGACGGCCCAGCGTGCTACAGCCACCCACTGGTCGAGTTCGATCAGCGTTCGAACGGCTTGCTCGCACCTCGCCTGCAACGGGCCGAGGTTCTTGGCCAGCGTCAACATGCGTTCAGTTTCTCCTGATGCGAGGTTGACGCCCAAGGCGTTGTCCAATTCATCGATGACTTTGCGATCCACCTTAGCAGGCCAATCCTTTGCGAAAATAGAGTATGGGACCCGAACACCTGTGCCTTCGAGTTCCACGGCCAGCCGCTGTTTTGCCGCTTCCATGGCGTCGGTGATGACCTCGCTTGTTGCCTGCTTGAGTTTTCTCTGGAACGCCGCTCCATCGGACAGCGCCTCCAAGAGTTCACTCCCGCTGAGGTTCATTTTGGCGTTGTTCATTGCTTCCGCCACCTCGTCATTGACGGTGGCTTCAAGCCCTTTTGCAATCTTCCACAACCGGTCTTTGACATCGGCAATGGTTTCTAAATCGCCTTGATCCTCAATGCTGTTCAACCATTCAGGTAAACGTTCAAGGCCGGCCACCGCACCGTGAATGTCCGAAAGGAATGATTGACCCTCATCGCCGTTCTGGGCGTCTTCCACCAGAGCCACAAGCGCTGAGAGAGGCCGTTGATTGTTGGCGAACCAGTCAATCGTCCGTTCGGGCACAACCATTTCTGGCGAAGGGTTCGTACCTAGAACGACCCAACCCTTTGGAGGATTTGCGGGTGCGCCGGCACCGATCCATGTAACCAGCTTGAACACAGTATAGTCTTTCCAAGTCTCACCGTCGCCTGGCTGCAGAACCCTGCACCATTTTTTGAGGTGCTCCATCGGTGCCTTGCTCACAACAACCCGTTCGTAGCGCTCGGTGCTGTGGCGGGTCTGTCCAAGGGTTTTGAGAATGGATGTGAGTTGGTTCATGCGGTCTGGGCAAGCCTTGGCGAAGTTGATTGCAGCTTGTGATTTTTCCCTCCGAGCGGTTGGGTCCTGAACCGGCATCAAAAGTTGCATCCGTTGGCGGGTGGCTGAAGCCGATGCGTATGATTGGATGTGGGTGAGAATATTTTTGTGCAACCGTTCCGCTTCCTTCGTCGCAAGAAACGAGCCCGAATCCCCAGCAACAAGCCGAGCAAGCGAAAGGGCCCGCTTTGGAGAGACACCATCGATCTCTGCGACGCGTGCAATATCACCGCAACGCAACGAGGCAAGGGCCTCTTCTTCATCACCAAAGTGAGCGGTGATTTTCTTTGCCAATCGTTCGCCGACACCCGGCAATGCGCTTAGAACCATGAGGTGCATCGTTTGTCAAGGGCTTTTGAGGATATTGCCTTACAACTCGGAAAAACCCGTATTGGGGGGAACCCTCCATTTCATCGATTGGCCGCCGCCTACCGGGCCTGTAGCAGAAGGCGATTCGATTCCTTTCTGCTTCGAGTGTGTTTCTTTGGAGTTGAAAAACACCCTTTTATAACCTGTTCGTGGTGAAATGTTGCTTATGAGAACCGCTGCCGTATACCTAACGCTTGCCCTATTGCTTGCCTCTGCCCTCCCCCTGACAGCAAGCGCAGACGAAACTCAAGACATACCAGCAAACGCTGCAGCAACCGGTGTTCACGACTCGTTGGTTGCCGCTCTCACTCATGCCAACCTCGTGGCCACCCTCCAAGGAACAGGGCCCTTCACTGTCTTTGCCCCAACCGACCAAGCTTTCACCGATGCCGGTATCAATTTGGCTGACTTTGACACTCCGGAAGAGAACGCTACCCTCACTGATATTCTCCTCTACCACGTGGTTGCAGGCGAGGTTCCGGCAAGCGCAGTCAGCGACGGAATGGTCGCTCAGATGGTCAACGGTCAGAACGTCAATTTCGGAGTCAGCAACGGCGTCGTCACAGTCGGAGGCGCTACTGTTACCACCGCTGATGTGCTGGCATCCAACGGAATCATCCACGTCATTGACACCGTTCTTACCCCACCAACGCTCGACATTCCAGCAACCGCTCAAACGACCGGCATTCACAATTCTCTTGTGGCTGCGGTTGTTCAAGCCGATTTGCTCGCCACCCTCCAAGGTGCAGGCCCGTTCACCGTCTTTGCTCCAACCGACCAAGCGTTCGCAGATGCAGGCATTGACCTCGGGGCACTCGACACACCTGAGGGCAAAGTCACACTGAGTGACATTTTGCTTTACCACGTCGTTTCCGCTGAAGTCGCAGCGGGGGACGTGACCGACTGCATGATGGCGGACGCTGCCAACGGTCAACCTCTTTCCTTCACCGTCGGAGATTCCGTCATGGTGAACGACGCAACCGTTGTTGCAACCAACGTTGTGACCACCAACGGTTTGATTCACGTGATCGACAAGGTCCTTACACCATCCGATACGCCGAAGGACATCCCACGTACGGCTCAATGCACCGGAGTTCACAACTCGCTCGTGTCTGCTGTGGTCCAAGCAGAACTCCTCGAGACGCTCCAAGGCACTGGGCCTTTCACCCTCTTTGCTCCAACAGATCAAGCGTTCACGGATGCGGGCATTGACTTGGCCTCCCTTGATACACCTGAGGGCAAGGCTGCTCTTTCCGACATCTTGCTCTATCACGTTGTGGCGGGCGAGGTTCCTTCCTCCGCTGTGACGGAATGCATGACTGCAACCGCCGTGAACGGCCAACCCCTCGCCTTCACGGTTGGGACAACCGTAATGGTCAATGGCGCCACGGTCACGATTCCCGATGTTGCCACAAGCAACGGTGTAATCCACGTCATCGATCAGGTGCTCACGCCCTCTGAGACCCCAAACAACATTCCCCGCACGGCACAATGCACTGGAATTCACGATTCGCTTGTCTCTGCAGTGGTTCAAGCAGAACTGCTCGAAACGCTCCAAGGCGCTGGGCCTTTCACGCTCTTTGCTCCAACCGATCAGGCCTTCTTGGACGCAGGCATTGACTTGGGAGCCCTCGATACCCCTGAAGGAAAAGCAGCCCTCTCTGACATCTTGCTCTACCACGTCGTTGCTGGAGCCGTTCCTTCCTCCGCTGTAACCGAGTGCCTGAAGGCAACCACCGTTAACGGCAACCCCATCGCCTTCACTGTTGGCGATAGCGTGATGGTGAACGACGCCACCGTCACGCTCGCAGATGTCAACACCAGCAACGGTGTCATCCACGTCATCGACAAGGTGCTCACCCCGACCGCAACACCAGACGATATTCCACGCACCGCTCAATGCACTGGCGTTCACAACTCCCTCGTGGCCAGCGTGATTCAAGCGGAATTGTTGCCAACCCTCCAAGGCGACGGCCCGTTCACGGTCTTCGCCCCAACGGACCAAGCGTTCCTTGATGCGGGCATTGTTCTGGCAGATTTGGACACGCCAGAAGGCAAAGCAGCCCTCAGCGACATCTTGCTCTACCACGTTGTTGCAGGCGAGGTTCCAGCTTCCGCCGTTACCGACTGCATGTCCGCCACAACCGTGAACGGAAACCCGCTTTCCTTCACCGTAGGCGACAGCGTCATGGTCAACGGAGCCACCGTGACCGCCACCGACGTTGCAACAAGCAACGGCTTGATTCACGTCATCGATAAGGTGCTCACCCCAACCGCAACGCCAAACAACATTCCACGCACCGCTCAATGCACAGGCGTTCACGACTCGCTGGTTGCAGCCGTCATCCAAGCGGAACTGTTGGAAACGCTCCAGGGCGACGGACCGTTCACGCTCTTTGCCCCAACCGATCAAGCGTTCATTGATGCAGGCATCGACCTTGCAGCGCTCGACACGCCTGACGGCAAAACCGCTCTCACCGACATTCTGCTCTACCACGTTGTGGGCAGCGCAGTTCCCGCCTCTGCGGTCACCGACTGCATGAGCGCTGCGGCGGTTAACGGGCAACCGTTGTCCTTCACCGTCGGTGACGGCGTCATGGTCAACGGAGCCAACGTTACGCTTGCGGACGTGAACACCAGCAACGGTGTGATTCACGTCATCGACAAGGTGCTGAGTCCAACGTCCACACCCAACAACATTCCACGCACCGCTCAATGCACAGGTGTTCACGATTCGTTGGTTGCAGCCGTGATCCAGGCCGAACTGTTGGAAACGCTCCAAGGCGACGGACCGTTCACGCTCTTTGCGCCAACCGATCAGGCGTTTATTGACGCAGGCATCGACCTTGCAGCG
>CAJIZC010000027.1 GCA_905181785.1 uncultured Candidatus Poseidoniales archaeon | reverse complement strand
AACCAATCAAAACTTCATTGGCTTGAACCCCCACCGTGAGGCATGGACGAAACGAGGCGTGTTCACATCCGTCGCCTTGGCATCGTACCTTATGATGAAGCAATCGTTCAAATGAAGGCCCTTCAGCATCAACGAATCAATGAGGAAATTCCAGACACTTTGTTGCTGTTAAGCCATCCTGAAATCGTCACTGTTGGCCCACGCGCTCGAAACGATGGCATCGCCCCTCCGGAAGGTTATGCAACCCACGCTGTCGACAGAGGTGGCGGACTTACCTGGCATGGACCTGGTCAAATCGTGGCCTATCCGATCTTCAAATGGGATCAAGAAAATGAAACATCAGTGGCTGCAATCATAGAGAAAATCGAGGCTTGGATCCTCAACGCACTCGCCGCTTGTGGCATCAATGGTGCAAGAGATGAGCGCATGCAAGGTGTCTGGGTGGATGGGAAAAAGATCTCCAGCATCGGGCTTTCCTTCCTGCGTTGGACTTCTCGTCACGGGTTTACCATCAACGTCGACACCCCCCAAGGACGCGTTGAGGGATTGGCAGGGTGTGGGCTCAACGCTCACACAACCACATGCCTCCAGCGCTTGGGACACTTGACCTCAATTGATTCAATTGAAAAGGCATTGGAAGAAACAATGCTGAAATCGATTCAAAGAACACTTAGCAATTGACTCTATAGCCAAAAAATCAACTTCTAAGAGCGTGGTTGCCAAACAAGTGGCTAAAAGGCAGAACCCGCACCCAAATCCATGGGCGAAGTCGTCGTAGGCATTTCTGGAGCGTCTGGAGCCGTGTATGGCAAGCGACTGGTAGAAATCCTCAGTTCTAAGGACATTCCAGTGCGACTAGTTGTGACGAACGCAGGGGAAATCACCCTCAAGCATGAATGCGACACCACCAAAGAAGAAATTGCTCAAGCGACCGGTGCCCTGTTGGAAGACGACGCAAACATCGGCGCCAAATCCGCATCCGGATCGGCAAACATCGACGCTGTAGTTCTGTGCCCTTGCTCGGGAACAACACTGGGTAAATTAGCGGCCGGAATCGGGGACAACCTCATCACTCGCTCAGCCATTGTCGCCTTGAAGGAGCGAAGAAAACTAATCATTGTGCCCAGAGAAGCACCCTACGCTACCGTCCACTTGGAGAACATGACCAAACTGTCACAATGGGGAGCAGTCGTCATCCCGGCATCACCAGGATTCTACAACCATCCTACATCAATCGATGACATGGTTGACTTTGTTGTTGCCCGAATCCTCGACCACATCGGCCTTGATCACAGCGTTGGCAGCCGATGGACTGGGGAAGAAATACCCTAAGCAAGCAACCGCCGAGTTCTTCAATGAGCGATGCTAACCCTCGCACATGGACGAAGCCGAACTCACGAAGCTCACCGTAGCCGAACTGAAGGCAATCCTGAATGAACAAGGCCTTCCAGTGAGCGGTAAGAAGTCTGACCTCATCGAACGGCTCTCAATCAGCACCGCACCTCCAATGCAAGAAACAACATTAGCCCCGCCGATGATGGTGGTTGAGGAGGATGTTGTCGTGTTCGATGAACCAATAACCCTCATGGCTCGTATGAAAACACCGTTGTACGGCTCCATCAACATGGGTATGGCGATAGCTATTGGTCTGGCTGCATTGATGGTCTCCGCAGTCTTGATTGTACAACCTGCTTGGCTCGGCTTTGAACCGGATTACGACTATGAGTTGATTGATTTTGACGCAAACCAAGCTCAAATGTACGCCGAAAACCTCGTCGCCCTTGGCCATCCTGATTGGGAAGGGCGAATGAGCGGCACTCAAGAAGAAGCAAACACTGCTCAATACATCATCTCTGAATTTGCTGCAATGGGCATGCAAACTCAACTCAACAGTTTTGATGTCCCAATGCACAAGGTCAACGCCGAACCAAGCCTAAGAATTTGCGTTCAGGGCCTAGGAGGCAACAGCCCCTGTGAAGGAATAACAGCCATTGGATCTGTGATTACTGAATTCCAACACCGGGTCGATTACGTCATTCAAGGCTTCTCGGGCCAATCTGAATACACCTTCCAACAAGATGTTCAACTCACAGATTTAGGCAACGGCAGCGATGATGCACTTTGGAGCACAGCAGGTGGTACCATCGGCTACCTTCGAAGCGGTGGTTCCAAAATCGGCAACACCCAAATGTTTTCAAAAGCCGCTGAAAACAACCTTGCCGGCCTCATTCGAGTCAACAAGGATTACAATTGTGGCATGATCGAGGGCAATGACTGCGTACCAATTTTCAAAGGCAGCGGTATTGATGATGTCACGGCAGCCAACGGCGGCACCATCCCAAGTGACTTGCCGTTCATCGCCATGTCGAAGGATGCAGGAGAAATCTTAGAAACCGCTATTTTCAACGCAACCGGCTCTCAAGGCGTGTTAGAAATGATCATCGACGTGACAAACGACCAAGAGCAAACCATCTATGTCCCATGTGGAACAATTGAAGGGAAATCCTCTGAAGTGGTCATTATCGGAGGCCACCATGACACCGTCTATCACGGCCAAGGAGCAGTCGATGATACATCAGGAACTTCCAGCGTCATGGAAATGGCCCGTCAAATGAGCATGATTGTCAACGAAACGGGCACACCCGAGCGAACCATTCAGTTTTGCACTTGGGGTGGAGAGGAAGAGGGGCTTTACGGCAGCAGAGCCTATGTTGCAGCAAATCAAAACTTCTTGAAAGAAAACCTGCGCCTCTATGTGAACCTCGATATGAATCACGTAGATGCGGATGCAAACCGAGGCAATTCCGTATCCCTGTTCACCAATAATGAAGACGACTATGGCCACATGGAGCGAATCACCGACCTCTACAAGGACGCCAACCCCGATATGGCCGAGCGCTATGACATTCAACTTTCCCTCCTAAAGGGGGCGCAAGGTGAACCCGATGGGATGCCGTACAACTCCGATCACGGACCATTCGTCTATGACCTCGACGGAAAGCGTGGTCGCGCTGTGGTTTGTTATGGAAGCGGCAGTTGGGAATACCACACGTACCTCGACACCATGGACCGGTTCAATGCTGATTCGTTGGGCATCTCCGTGACCATTTACGGCACTTATGTCCGAATGCTGGCCTACAACCCCGGCGTGTGATTCAATAAACCAAGCGACGGCTTCAAAGCGTGGCGTTCAGCCCTTGTGGCATGGTCGCACCGAGCGCTTGGGCATCGCACATCCTCGTAGCCTCAAAATCAGAGGCTGTTCAGATGAAAGGTAAAATTGGAAAATTGAAGGATTTCCAAAAGATGGCTCGCAAAAAGAGCACATGCCCCTCGAGCCAGAAAGGCGGTGACCTTGGTTGGTTTCGCAAAGGACAAATGGTTCGACCCTTCGAAGAAGTGGTGTGGAGCAACCCCCTCGCCACAGTTTCAGAGCCAGTAAAAACTCAATTCGGCTATCACCTGATTTGGGTCCATGAGCGAGATGAAGCCTGAGGGATTTGATGACCGTTCGCATTGGATTGGAACAATACACTGTGCTGGCAAAGCACGGCTACTATGAATTCGAGCATGAGCAAGATCAGCCTTTTGTGTTCACCGTCTGGGCGACTCTGGTTGATGACAAGGTCGAGAATAACCTTAATCGCACCCTAAATTATGCCGATATTCAAATCGCAATCGATCAAGTTATGCTTGAATCGGAGCAACCGATTGCGCTGATTGAAGAAATGGCAGCGAGGGTGATTCACCGAATCAAAAGCAACGAACTTGTGGGCGAAATTCACGTTCGAATCGAAAAACCGAATGCACCATTGCCGCATCCTGGCGGTCTGCCTGTAATCGAAGTCCTGTGGTCGCGAAGTTGAGCGAGTCTTCAAGCACCTTCCCCGCAAGCCAAGCACATGGCGGAGCGCATCGAACGGGTCTATGTCCCATCCGCCGTCGAAGAAGGCGGCAAAGGCCTGTCCCTTGGCTGCTTTAGCAGCGAGGAGACCGCATGGAATGTGCTGCGCAGTTTTCTTAGAAAGAGCGACAGGATGCTTTTGACTGCCGCTTCTGTTGTGGTTTGGGACGTTGACGTCATCGGTGAGCATGGCTTGACCGTGTTGGCATCCCTTGAATGCAAGGACTGTCCTGTTTGCACGAGGCAGACCTTTTGGGTCGATTTGGAGAACTTTTCTGCTCTATGCCACGGTGACGCTTGTGCTGCTTGGGTTGAAGAGAGCACACATGAACCTGGTGTGATCGATTGTGGTTGGCCCCCTATGAGGTTCCTCAAGCAAACCAAATCAATCGATGAGGCGTTCACTGAATTATTCAAACTCGGCGATCAGGTCAAGGCTGCTGGAATCACAGAGCACAGTGGTGTTGAGGCCTCTGAGACCCTCTTGGATGAGTTTGACGCTAAATACTCCTGAGGACCAGCGGCCCGATGAAGCTGAAAGCGAACAATCCGAGGAATACGAACATCCAAATTTTCATTTGCTTTTGATTTCGCTCATCCCTTGTGTTGCGTTCAATGCAAGCTTGGTCGTTGCAGACTCGGGGTTCAGCTGAGAGTTTTATTGGCCGATAGCACACCCTGCAGTGCTTGTGGGGCTGGACTTTCCCCGTTGCGCTCGAGGCAACTTTACTCGTCATCCGTTGAATGTTTTCTTTGACTTTTTTTGCATCAACCATCGTTCATCACCTAAGGTAAAATCAGTGTCCCTTCGAAGGGCTGACCGTCAAGGGCCTGTTCTAACAATGACAGGTCCCGTCCATCGAGCACTGCAAGTCGCAATTCGCATGCCTTGGCCCACCCGACCGCAATCGGATCGATCACGGCTGATGCGCCAGGCGCAAGAGGCTCCCCGATGCCAGTAATTTCGGCCAGTTCATCGAGTGACATTGTTGAAAACGATGAAGCATCTTCGTGATGGCGAGGGTCCTTGTCAAAAACATGGCTCACATTGGTGGCAATAACGCAATGACTCGCCCCTGTGTCACGGGCAAGAGCAACTGCAACGGCATCTGTGGTATGGCCTGGTGTTGTGCCGCCCATCACAACCAAATGATGGACGTCCATCAAGGCCGCAGCCTCGCTTGTGGTTGTTGGAATCACGGGGGCTACATCGCATCCAACGTCCAACAAAACTTGTTGAATCACCGTGGCGTTCAATCGAGTTGCAGCAATACCAACTTCATCGAGTCGCGCCGTATCACTGACGAGGGATTTCGCCAGCGTGATGCCTTCCCGCGCTGGCAGCCCGCCGCCAACAACCAGCGCCAAACGGCGCCCATTCCCTTCCATGTGGACCGCCAACTGTCGCAAACGCCCGAACCATTCAGTTCTCTGCTCTGCTTCTTCAGGACGGAGGAGGCTCCCTCCCAAAGCAACAACATGACGAGTGGTCATCGTTCGTTCCTTGCGCGCTCATGCTTTGAGCATATCCCCATGAACGGCATTCGAAGGCCCGACCTTTGTTCCTCCACTTCCCATCGAGATGAGAGAGTTGAAGACCCCTCAACCATGCCCTTGAAACGGAGGCCAAGCGATGTCTGATGATGCAACCCTCGCCACGCGCCGTCTTCGGTTGAAACTCGCCCTTGAGGACTTAAGGGAAATGAAGGGGTTCGGTACCGAACTGGTGACGCTGATCATCCCTCCTGACCGACACATTTCCGACGCACGTTCGTTGCTCCAAAACGAGCATGGACAAGCGGCGAACATCAAATCCAAGGGCACTCGGAAAAATGTTCAAGGCGCTATTGAATCCGCCATTTCAACCCTCTCACGCTACAAAAGACCAGGGGAGCATGGCTTGGCTATTTTCGTTGGTTCAATCATCATTGGCAACAACAAAAACCGCATGGTCAACGTCGTTGTTGAAGAGCCACCTGAAGCCTTGATGTCGTTTAGATACCGCTGCGACTCCGTCTTTGAGTTGTCCCAACTTGAAGACATGCTCGTCGATAAGAAATCCTACGGCTTATTTGTCATCGATCGTTCAGAAGCTGCTTATGGTATTGCATCGGGTAAGCGCATCCACGTTCAGGAACACATCGTATCGAACATCATGGGTAAGCACAGACAAGGTGGTCAGTCTGCTCAACGTTTCGAGCGACTGATCGAGGAAGCCGCTCATAACTTCTTCAAGCGAGCAACTGAACACGCCAGTTCCTATTGGCTTCCAAACCTCGAGAACATTCAGGCCATCATTATTGGAGGACCGGGTGCAACAAAGGATTTCGTGGTCAAAAACGACTACTTCCATCACGAAGTGGCAAAGCGAATTGCGAAGACACACTTTGATGTTGGATATTCCAATGAGAGCGGTGTGCGTGAACTGGTTGAAAACGCTGGCTCCCTCATGGGTGAGATCGAACTTGATGCTGAGCGAAGAGTGATGACTTCATTCCTTTCTGAATTGATCAAGGCCGCACCAAGAGCAACCTACGGTGAGATGATGGTTCGAAGCGCCCTTGAACGGGGAGCGGTTGACCGCCTGCTTGTTTCTGAGGGATTGCGAAAGAACACCTTGGAACTCAGATGTGGTTCCTGTCAGAATGAGTGGAGCGCCACAGTAGGGCGCATGGAAGCGTTGCCGAACTGCCCTGCATGCCAAGCATCTGGCGACAACGCCAAGGAACTGAGTAACATTTCACTCATCGATGAACTCGGGAAAATGGCTGAGCGAAGCAACACCGAGATCATCTATATTTCAATTGATACAGAGGAAGGCTCTCAACTGCTTCATGGTTTTGGAGGCCTTGCAGCGCTTTGCCGTTACCCAATGATGTGAGGCGATACCATGCAGATGCTAAAAGCAGTGATTGAACCGTTAATTGAAGCGGCTTTGAAGGAAGTTGGAATCGCCAACGACCACTGGCGAAGCATGCTCTCACCTTCTCGAGAATCAGAACAGGGTGACCTTTCACTGCCATGTTTCCCATTTGCAAAACAACTCGGGCAAGCGCCCCCTGCGATCGCAGAGGCGTTGGCTGAAGCCATGCCAACCCACGAAGCAATCGGCGAAGTGAACGCCGTTGCTGGTTACCTCAACATCAAGGCCGCCCCTGCATGGCTGGCTCAAACCATCCTTGCCTCGCCTCAAACGCACGGCCACCCCTTTGGCCAATGCCAGCCAACTGGCCGGAAAATTTTGATTGAACACACCTCTGCAAATCCAAACGGTCCATTCCACGTTGGTCGCGCCCGAAACGCCATCCTCGGTGATTCCTTGGTTCGACTTCACCGCCTATACGGCAACGAAGTACGCGCTGAGTACTACGTTGATGACATGGGGAAGCAAGTTGGGGTCCTCGCTTGGGCGCTCGAACACCTCAGTTCTGAAGAGGTGGAAGCCACTTTAGAAGGAAGAGAACCACTCAATCCAAAATGGAAAGGCAAGGCCGATCATGAACGAGTTCGCTGGTATCAAGCCGCTCAAGTGATTCGACAGGAACGCGCTGACAAAGATACGATTGAAGAGGAAATTGGCCGAATGGTTCACGCCAGCGAACACGGCGATCAAAAGGTCCTCGATGACTTCGCAGCAGCTTACCAACCTGTGCTTGATGGCATGTTGACCACCCTCGCACGGCTTGGGATAGATTTCAACACCTTCACCAAAGAATCGATGTTTGTCACCAATGGTGATGTTGGGCGCTTGATGGAAAAGTTCAGGAGTTTTGAAATCCATGGCACTGCAGACAATGGGGCTGAATTCTTGGACCTTGGCGCACGAGGACTCAAAGGGAAGACAGAGTTCTTTTTCCGCCGTGGAGATGGATCCTCATTGTACGCAACTCGAGACATAGCCTACCACATGTGGAAGTGGCAGCAGTGTGACGATTTGATTAACGTCCTTGGCGAAGACCACAAGTTGCAAGCCAAGCAGGTTGGAATGACCCTCACTGAATTGGGTCAAAAGGTTCCAGAAGTCCTTTTTTATTCATTTATCAAACTCCCCGAAGGCAAGATGTCGACCCGGAAAGGCAATGTTGTGTTCATGGATGACCTCTTAGAAGAGGCGCAGGCTCAAGCAGCAGCTGTTGTTGGAGCATTGCGACCCGATTACGAACAACAACAAGTCAAGGAAATTGCGGACGCCGCAGGCACTTCCGCAGTCCGGTTCAACATCATCAAGGTCAGTCCAGAAAAAGGTTTCACATTCCGATGGGAAGAAGCATTAGCGTTCGAAGGCGGTTCTGCACCGTTCATCATGTATTCACACGTCCGGGCTTGCTCGATCCTGCGCCGATGTCAAAAAGAAGGCGTGGATGTGGATGCTGAATTGTCGAAAACGGAACTGGAATTCCCTTCAGAGATGCCAACCGGCATGATTGGATTGCTGCGGGCGTTAGCCGTCCACAATGATGTGCTCGCCAAAGCAGTCAACGATCGGCGCCCCCATCTCTTTGCCAATCAGATGCTTCACCTTGCGAATTGCTTCAATGCATTTTATCGAGATTGCATGATTGTGGTTGAGGGCGAAGTCAACACCTTCAACCTTCAAATTTCTGAAGTGGCTCGCAACATGATGCGAACAGGCATGGAAGGATTGGGCATTGCGCCCATCGAACACATGTGAGTTCACTCTTGGTCTCGACGGTACCAACCCTCTGGCAACGCCATTGGATCGATTTCTCGAGCGTCTTTCACGCGTCGGATGATTTCCATCCGCATGGATTCCATTCCAACGAACTCTGTAGCGGACATCGTAACTCGGCCTTTCAGGTCGAGCAAGAGCGGCAAATCCGGCGTGCCTTCAGAACCATCTTCGCGCCATTCCGTTTCCGCAGCGGAAACTTCATCCCACATTTCAGGCAACGGGGTTAACAGGTCTGCTTTGGAAGTCACAACCAGCAAATCTGTACCAGGAAGCATGGTTTGCACGTCTTCCAGCAGGTGGACCTGTTCGTCGATTGAGGTGCCGCAAGCTTCGCTTTCATCCATCAAGAACAGCACCAAAGATCCGGTGTGCTCGAGCGCTGCAATCGCTTGAAGTTCGATCGTATTTCGCGCCGTTCTTGGCCGGTCAAGCAAACCTGGTGTGTCGACCATTTGGTACTGCAAGCGCCGATGAGTGAAGTGACCAACGTGGATTTGTTTGGTGGTGAACGGGTAGTGGTTGACTTCCATGTTTCCTGAACTCAAAGCCGAGATGAAAGCAGACTTCCCAACGTTAGGGGCGCCACAGACAACAATGCATGGAAGAACTTGGTCAATCGTTGGAAGGCGTTTGAGCGTTTCACGGGCTTGACTCAACCACGCCAGTGACGGTTTCACCCGGCGCATGATGGAAGAGATTCGCCCGTAGGCTTCCTTTCTTGCATCGTGCATCAATTCTGTTCGACCGGTGCGAATAATTTTCTTGGTGTTTTGCCCAGCGATGTTGAGTACCTGCTTGGAAGCCCATTGAAGCATCGACAAATGATGGCGGTAATCATCACACCCAACGCACGCATCAATCATCGCAACGTCGAATTTGGGGGATTGATCCAACGAAGGCCAGACATTGACCGTCTCGGTGAGGGTTGTGGCAATCACATCGGCTGCTGTTTGGACCATTCGGCTCATTTGCTTGCGAACACGGAAAATTCGGTCTGAATCATCAACCCGGTCGGCTGCTTTCCTTGCTCTCGAGAATGCTTTATCCAGCACCTCGTCCTCAAGTAAGACGGTTGGAAGCGTGCGCCATGAGACTTTCATCTTCTTCCCTCGTTCTCTGCCGGTGGCCCACCCTTCAAGAAGGCATACCCCCAAAACCCGCATTTACGGGTGTTGGAGCATCCCGAACCAAGAGCGAGGTTCAAGTAGCCTCGCCCTGTACCTTTATCCATGGCGAAGAAGAAGCAGAAGATTGAACTCCCTGATTGGGCCGAACCAATGTGGAAAGAGATGGGCTCGCCAAAACTCGAGGCTGTTGCGGATGTTGTCCACGGAGATTTACTCAAACGCAGGCATGGCCTTCGTCGCGACGACCTTGTTGAGATCCTCATGGACGCCCGTTCATTGATTGAAGGTCACGACCCTTGGATTCGTGGAAGGTTGTTGTCCTCTGGCAAAACCAGCCTTGAATTGTTGGGCGAAGATGGCCGAATTCATTTTGTGGCAAGGGACATCATTGCTCGCATTGTCCTCGCCGCTCACACTCGCCCAGCCTACATCGATGACAAGGACCTCTTGGCCTTCGAACGCGCTGACATGAAGCGAAGATCTAACCTTCACGAAAAAGTCGAGAAGGAAAGCAAAGGCAGCGATGATTCACACCTCTGGGGCTGAGCTCATGCACATCCCAGCGGGATGGGATGTTGTCGAAGAACGCTTGATGCGTGAATTTGAATTCAAAGATTTCAACGAAGCCAAACAGTGGGTTGACGCTTTGTCACTCCATGCGGAATCCGTCAATCACCACCCCGAGATTCATTTTGGCTGGGGCTATGTCATTGTGGAACTTTTCACCCACGACGAAGACAAAATCACCGAAAAAGACACCTCATTTGCCAACCATGTCAACAGCCTGATTCAGGAGGCGTGACCCCGTGGCAATCGACCCAAAGGGGCGCAGTAAGCCCGGCTATGAGCGACACATGTTTGTCTGCGGCCACGAACGGCCACCCGAGGCAACCCGACCTTCCTGCGGCCGTAGAGGCAGTTTAGCCCTCATGCAGGCGATCAAACGTGCGGCAAAAGAAGCAGGGTTGAGCAACATCAGAGTTCAAAAATCGGGATGCCTTGACTTTTGTGAATTTGGCACCACCGCAGTCATTTATCCTGAAGGCATCTGGTACACGCTTGAAGGCGAAGATGCAATTGCTGCAATGGTTCAACATCTTGCGACCGGAGCGGGCGCTGAACAGCACGAGATGAACATCACGGCTGAGGAAAACTGATCGCAACTTCGATCATTCAAGCGGTTCTTCTTTGCGATCTGCTGCCATGCACGGGTCTGCTAGGCAATCGATTGGGCCCTGCTGCTCCATGCCGTCCTCACCGTCAAAACCTGCAAGCATGCCTTGTTCAACGTAGAGGCTTGGCCCATTGGCCATGAAGTAAACTGAGCCACGTCCAGCACGGGAGTCTTCAGGTTGCGAATTGTTTCCTGTAGCGCAGGCATCGATGCAGCCATCAGCAAAAGCGATGTAAACTCGCCCTTCCAAATCGATGGTAAGGTCGTTGAAATCCAAGAGGTTTCGGTTTGAACCGCCGTCATCGGTTCTGCAATCGCCGCTGTTTAGGCACATGCTGCCGATTTGTACCGGGTCGTCGGAGAGTCGGTAGGTGGTAAAGGTTGGATTTTCATCCAATGCATTGAGGCTGTAGGTCACATAGATGTCGTAGCTGATGTTCCCTTGAGCGTAATGCGGGTTACCGTCCCAACTTCCACCATCGATGTTGGTTTTGTTCAACTCTTCTGCATTCTCGCTTCCCAGATAGGTGAAGGCAATGCGCCCCGGGTCGCCCGCATCGACTTGCGGGAAAGCAGTGGAGATCACTTCAACAGGACTGATGCGGGTGCTGGTTTGCTCCCAGGTGTCACCTGAGTCTGTGCTTCGTGACATGTAAATGCCGAAATCAGCGCCGGTCCACACGTGGTAAGCATTGGATTCACTGTCGGTAGCGACTTCCGAATTCTTTCGCGGATTGGGTGTTCCTGCATCGGCTCCCATGGTGCGCTCTTCCCAGTTGAGTCCGTTGTCTTTGGAAAGAATGAGCGTCGGTGTTGGCACGCGAGGGGTCACGTAGACCGTGCCGTCTGGAGCGGTAGTAATGGCTCCGTGCAGGCCGCCGTTGGTTGAAGCAAGCCCGACGATGTCCCCTCCGACTTCAAAGGTAGCACCGCCATCAAAACTGGTGAAGCAAGAGATGCCGACGAGTTTGTTGAAGCAGAAATAAACGGCCGTTGAGTATGTTGGATTGAGTTGCCCAATCACACCATAGGCGCTGTCCACCCATGGGCCAGTTGCGAGTTTGATGTGATCGTTAAGTGGGGTTGTCCCTGAATCGTGAGGGTTGCCCATCCAAGATTGGCCATCGTTATCCGACCAGCCAATCCAAGTTGATTCGAGGCCCATCATGTGGATGTTGAAAATTCGGTCGGTTTCCAAATCGACCCAACCATAGGGGTCGCTTGTGAATGGGGCTTGAGTGATGTCCTTCGAGTCAACCCAAGATTCTCCATGATCGCACGAGCGCATTGGTTTTTCCATGGCGATGAAGAACATACAACCGCTGGATGTGATGCCGATGCTCGGCTCTTTGCCGGTTTCACCAACATCGCTGAACACGAAATCCATAGCCAATGGTTCAACATCAATCGACTGTCCTGTGCCGTCGGTGACGAAGATTCTCTTGTCCCCTTCGGGCATGACTTCTTCTTCCATTGGTTCTTCTTCAGCCCCGATACAGCCGGACATCGAAAGGGTCGTCACAAGGAAACAGAGCAGAAACGCCTTGACTCGCATGAATTGGCCTGTCAGCCGTCTCCATTTATGTTATGCCTCTACCCGACTGGAAAATGCCCACGGTGAAGAACCCCACAAAGCGGGACACCTCGATTTTAAACCGCTATAGAACAATTGACAAGGCGTTCAAAGTTTGACTGGCCGAGTTGCACCGCATGCCTGGCATTTGAGCAAGGTGGTTCGATCTTGCTTGACGAAATGTGTGTCCGGTGCGGCGCATTGGCTGCACTTGATGTAGGCATTGACATAATTCGAAATTGTCTTCTTAATCCTCTTTGGAGGTATTCGACCCTTAAAACGAGCTCTTGGACCGTCGCGGGAGCCGGAAGTTCCGAGTTCATTGAGGATGTACTGGTAAACGTGATTGTCGTCCCTGTCCATCATTGATACCACTTCATTGAAGTTGCGGAAAATGGTGTTTTGACCCTCGATAAGAATCTGAGGCACGGGCAAGCGCCATCGTGAACGAGAAGAGATTTCTTCGGGGATGTTCTCTCGTGCTCGGTCGAGCAAGGACTCGTAATCGAAGTCGCTCATGAGTAAAGGCCTGTGCCTCTCTTTCTTGAAGCCATCGGAACCTTACGGGCAAAGGATTGATGAGGTTGGGGCTCCACCGCTGCATGAGAACTATGGTTTTGAGCATCGAAGAACTCAGAGCACAAGCCTTTGGCATGCGAAAAGAAGGACTGAATTCACAGCAGATTGCTGATGAACTGTCGCTTTCACAAGATACCATTTCTTGGTTGCTTGCGGAAGGCAGCACCGAAGATCGCCCAACGGACGTCAGAATTGGTTGGCGGAGCATTGGTGTACGGCCCGAGCGAATTGCCGCCGTTGGAACCATCATGGCAGATGTGGCAGACGAAGAACTCGGCCTCGAAGACATCGACACCATCGTAGGCATCTCAATCAACGGCATCGCTTTCGCCCATGAAGTGGCACGAAACCTCGGCGCTGAATTTACCATTTTCCGGAACGTCGAAGGCGCTGAAGGGCAAGGAGTTCTCTCGAACAAATACGGTAAAGTCTCAGGCAAAAAAGTCGTCATTGTTGATGACGTGCTCTCATCTGGAGTCACCATGGGCAAGACCATTGAAGCCATTCGCGCCGTTGGCGGTGATGTCGGATTGGCGGTTGTACTCGTCAACAAAACAACCCGCAATGAAATCGAGGGTGTACCACTGCGTGGCATCATCCGAGCCGTCCCAGTTTGAGGTGTAAACATGCACTGGGCTGATGTTGCGGCGAACGCTTTGAGCCACAAGGGTGCAAAGCATATTGTTTCCACCGGCATCACACCGAGCGGTGAATTTCACATCGGCCACCTGCGTGAAATCTTAACGGGCGACATGATCGCACGGGCGGCGCGAAACGCTGGCCTCGATGTCGAGTTTGTCTTCATTGTCGACACTGCAGATCCACTGCGCAAGGTGTATGATTTTCTGGGGCCCGAGTATGAACAATTTGTCGGCCATCAGTTGGGTTCCATTCCAGGACCTGATCAAGATGGAAACCCCGATTGGGTCCGGTTTGAAAAAGAAGGATGGACCTATGGCGACCATTTCTTGAAGCCATTCTTACAAGCGCTTGAGCAAATTGGTGTTCGTCCTCGCATCATTGACAACCTTGAGTCTTACCAAAACGGGCGTTTCGACGCTCTATCAAAAATTGCTTGTGACAAAAGAGAGGACATTCGAGAAGCCATTGAGCGAATCTCAGGGCGCGAACTTGCAGATGATTGGTTTCCTTGGAGCCCGCTCGACTCGAGAGGCTCCCTCGATGGTGTGACCGTGACAGGCTACGAATATCCACTCGTGCATTGGAAAGATTCCCATGGAATCGAAGGTTCATCCGACCTCACAAAGGGTGAAGGGAAATTGCCATGGCGAATCGATTGGCCTGCAAAGTGGGGCTGGATTGGCGTCACCTGCGAGCCCTTTGGCAAGGACCATGGTGCTGCCGGCGGTTCATACGCAACCGGTCGTGAAATTGTTCAAATCCTTGGCCATGAACCACCACATCCACTCACCTATGAGTGGATCAGCCTCAAAGGACAAGGCGCTATGTCTTCTTCCGCTGGAAACACAATCGGCCCAATTGAAGCGCTCGAACTGGTCCCCCCTGAAATCCTTCGACTCTTGGTCGCTAAATCCAAACCCAACAAGGCCATTGAATTTGACACCGGCATGAGTTTAGTCAATTTAGCAGATGAATATGAAAGGCTGGCCGCTCGTGATTTTTCAACCGAACTGGCTGATGAAGAATTGAGCCGCCGCCAGCGCGTCCAGATTGAAGATGCTGCAGGCGCCATGCGGATGGCTGTTGTCAAGGAAGGGCAAACCGCTGAAGCAACTGCGGTCACATTCCGCCACCTCGCCTTGCTCGCCCAAACTAAATCCACAGATCAAGGGGTTTGGGACAGCCTTCGCAAGGCTGGGGCCATCGCTGAGCCAACTCAAGCGCTGATCGACCGATTGGTTCGCATGCGCTCTTGGATCGGCTCCAAGCATTTCCCTCTGGAAATGAAGATTAGCGTGCTCGAAGCACCTCACCCCCAAGCATTGGCCACACTCGATGATGAAGAACAACGTGTTCTCGAGGCACTTGCCAGCAAACTTGCCACCTGCACCTGGGATGCAGAACACATCGGCGCTGCAATCCCTCAAGCAGCAAAAGACCTCGACTGTTCGCCAAAGTCAGGATATAGAGCAGCGTATGCTGCACTTATGGGCAAAGAAAAGGGTCCGCGATTGGCACCGATTCTAGCCGAAATGGAACAAGCCACCATTTGCGCATTGCTGAATGATTGCGTCAACACATTGCAGCAATCCTAACCGCTCCGAGCACGATTCCGTTTTCTGCGTTGGGTCTTTTTTCAGGCCATATTGGAGCCTTTTGACCATCACACTTCAAAAGAGGTAAGCGTCCATATCGGAATATGGCCGGCGTGTACTGTCCAACCTGTGAAGCAGGTGTCGAAGCAGCGGCAAAGTTTTGCCTCTCCTGTGGCCACGACCTTACCGGTCAAGGACCAATCACCGCAACCGGTCACGATTTGAATCAACTAAAGGAAGTTATTCGGCATCGAGACGACCTTTCAATGGCTGAGAAGTTCGACATGATCGCCAAGGTTGAGGATGGTTCCAACCCAATTCTCTTGGGCATCGCAGCACCAGCTGAAGGCGAGGACGTCGACCTCGCTGGTGCTTTTGGAACTGAACTCGAGGAAACTTCGACAATTGCCTTCGGCAACCACGAGTGGGGCCAATCACCAGCGGCAAATGCTGCAGTTCGTGCGGTCGTACGAGGAACCAACGGCTGGGATTTGATTCAAGCCGGAAAACTCGACCTCAGTGAAGGCTTATTCCGAGAAGCAATGGACAACGGGATGGAAGCATCCACACACATTCACGATGTTGCAAGCGGTGAACACGAAGGTATTGATCCTGAGGCTATGCGTGCAATCCCTGTCTTGAAACCCCCAAAGCGAAGTTTTTGCCCTAAATGTGGTTCTGACATTCACGCAAACACCATGCTCCAATGGCGCAAGTGGCGCGATTCATCAGGAGCCGTTGTGTCAATGCAATTGGAAGCATCAATGGAAACATCATTGATTCAGGTCGCAGCGCATTACCTCAACGTCATGCAAGCCATGAAGGATGAACGCGACGATGCAATCGCAAAAGCCACAAAAGGCGATCCAACCGTCATCGAAGCCAAGTTGCGAGAACAACTGGAAAAGAGCATTCGCAAGGATTTGGAAAAGGAAATTCGCTCCGAAATGGAAGAGGAATTCAAGGGCCGTGTCGTTGCAAGTTCGGACTCCGGGGCCAAGCAGCCTAAGAAGGAAACATCGAAGGCCAAATCCAACACTAAAGCGGCAGCAAGCAAAGCAGCAGCAGGTGGGACCAAGAAGAAGAAGTCAAGTGGCATGTTTGGCCCGAAGAAGGTGAAGAAAACCTACGAAGGCGAGGCGGGCGGCAAGGCAGACTGGTTCCTCAAAGAAGCACTCGACACCGTATACGACCCTCACGGCACCGGCAAATCGGTCAAGCCGGCAACCATCTTGGCCCGATCAAGCGATGGAAACGTCCGAGTGCGCGACGTGGTTCGCATTTACGACCTCGAAGGGGAAGCAGGAATCAGCGAACTGGCTTGGACCAGTCCACTTACAAAGTACATCATCGATGCTTACGACGCGTGTTGACGCTCAGTAATGTACGGTGAGTCGACGAGGCTCCAATGGACCCTTCAGAGCAACTTTCATTGCAGCCACTTCCATTGAAGCACCCCGCAGTGTGGTCACAAAGGGAATGTTCAGTTCGACAGCGAGCCTTCGCATCATGTTGCCATCTCGAACTGCTCCTCCTGAAACAGTTGGCACGTTGACGATGAACGAAACCTTGCCCTCTCGCATTAAGTCAAGAGCGTCGGGGTGATTTTTGTCAGCGATGCGGTAAGCCACGGTTGCAGGTACATTGTGGCTGCGAAGCACATCGCAGGTTCCTGGCGTAGCGTACACGGTGAATCCAAGATCCACGAGGTTTTGAGCGATAGGAACCAAATTATCCTTGTCATCGTTGCGCACAGTGAGGTAGGCTCCACCCTCGCTGGCCACAGGAACTTCAGTGGCAATACGGGCTTTCAGATAGGCAACATCAGCTGATACATCTGAGCCATACACCTCACCTGTTGATTTCATTTCGGGACCAGGTGCAGGGTCAAGGCCTCGCAACTTGATGAAGGGGAACACTGGGGCTTTGACGCACACCTGTCCGGATGTACGTTGAGGAATGATCTGTTGCGACAATGGAATGCCAATGGTGATGTTAGCGGCGATGCGAGCCATTGGTAAGCCTGTGGCCTTGGCCACAAACGGTACGGTTCTGGAGGACCGAGGGTTCACTTCGAGGGTGTAGAGTTTGTCACCTTGAATAGCAAATTGAATGTTATAGCAGCCCTTAATTTTGAGACCAATGCCGATCGCTTTGGTTTGCTCTTCGATCCGTTTGAGCATCGATTCCGGTATGTTTTGAGCAGGAATGAAGCATGTAGAATCGCCAGAATGGATGCCCGCCTCTTCCAAATGTTCCATGATGGCTCCAACAAGCACTTCTTTACCGTCTGCGGCAGCATCAACATCGATTTCCGTGGCATGGCCAAGGTACTCGTCCACCAGCAGGGGTTTGTCAGGGGCGAGATAAGCCTCTGAAAGGTAGGCGTCAACCTGTTGTTGGTTGGCCAATATTTCCATGCCTCGGCCGCCAAGCACATACGATGGACGAATTAAGACGGGGAAGCCGATGTGTTCTACGGCTGCACGCACATCGTCTGAACTCGTCCCTGTAGCGCCGCGTGGCATTTGCAAGCCAATCCGTTGAGCAAAGGCTTCGAAACGTTCCCTGTCACTGGCTTCATCAACCGCATCACAAGAAGTTCCCATGATTGACAAGTCGAGCCCTTTTGGTTTAAGCAACGGCAAACGTTCATTCAAAGGCAAGGCCAAGTTGATGGCTGTTTGACCGCCGAATTGCAGCAAGATTCCGTGAGCCTGCTCCCTCAGCAACACCTCGGAGACGTACTCGAGCGTGAGTGGTTCAAAGTAAAGACGATCTGAGGTATCAAAGTCAGTTGACACCGTTTCAGGATTGTTGTTAATCAGCACAGCATCCTTCCCAGCAGCGCGAATCGCCTTCACTGCATGGACGCAACCATAGTCGAATTCAATGCCTTGACCGATACGAATCGGGCCGCTCCCGACGGTAACCAATCGCTCTTTGGTTCGTTCTTCCAAGTTTGGCAGAAGATCAACACCAACGTCATCATCAATCTCGTATGTTGAGTAATAATAGGGCGTTTTGGCGGCGAACTCAGCGGCACATGAGTCGACCATGCGGTACCTTGGATGCAGCCCAAGGCTGTGCCTGCGCTTCATGACCGCTTCTTCATTGAACCCTGGCTGCAAGGATTTAGGTCCCGCCGCAGGGAACCCAGCCAACGCATCAGCAATGTGTGCGTCGCTGAAACCGAGGCTTTTCCAAGCCTTGAGTTGCTCTCTTGTGAGCTCTGCGGGGGTTGCATGGGTGTTGGTGATGGCCCGTTCAGTTTGGGCGATGTTCTCGAATCTATAGAGGAACCATCGAGTGATCCGGGTGATTTCATGCACCTTTTCAACCGACCAACTTCGACGGAATGCTTCAATCAACGCCCCCATTCTGCGATCCGTAGCGACCCGGCACCATTCGACAAGCGTGCTGTCTGGAAGTTCTGAAAGTGCTCGTTCTGCCATCCCATCACCTTCGGATTCATCGGCTCGTGTAAGCGGACGAGGGTGGGCGCAACCTTGTTCCAACGACGCCCATGCCTTGAGGAAGGCTTCCTCGAAGTTGCGACCAATTGCCATGACTTCCCCGGTTGACTTCATGGAGGTGCCAAGGGTTCGGTCGGCGGTACGGAACTTATCGAATGGCCAACGGGGAATCTTCACCACGCAGTAATCGAGCGTTGGTTCAAACGCTGCGGTTGTGCCATCGCCCGTGATCGGGTTTGGCAGTTCATCAAGGGTGTAGCCCACTGCGATTTTAGCAGCAAGGCGGGCAATTGGGTAACCAGTGGCTTTGCTTGCGAGGGCAGAAGACCGTGAGACGCGGGGGTTGACTTCAATGACCCTGGTTTCACCAGTAAACTGGTTGAAGGCAAATTGTACGTTGCAGCCGCCCTTGATGTTGAGGGCCCGTATCAAGCGCAAGGCTTGGTCCCGTAGAATTTGGTGATCCGCATCGGAAAACGACTGAAGAGGCGCAACAACAGTTGATTCACCGGTATGCACACCCATAGGGTCAATGTTTTCCATCGTGCAAACAATCGTTGCGTTATCGGCACCGTCTCGCATGACTTCATACTCGAGTTCTTGCCATCCAAGGATTGATTCCTCAATCAAGACTTGACTGATTCGAGAGTTTCGAAGACCAAGGGTCGCTATTTCCACCAGTTGCCCGAGGTCCCAAGCGGTACCTCCGCCAAGCCCACCAAGGGTAAACGCTGGGCGAATGAGAATAGGCCAACTGCCTATTTCATCGGCAGCAGCCAGCACTTGGTCCATCGAATTGCATGCGATTGCTTCAGAGATAGGAAGCCCAATCGATTCACAAACCTGGTTGAATAACTCACGGTCTTCCGCTTTATCGATGGCGTCCAAATCTGAACCAATGAGTTCGACCCCCAAGCGTTCCAGAGATCCGTCATGCGCCAATTCACTGGCGATGTTGAGGGCGGTTTGCCCGCCCATTCCAGCCAACAGAGCGCATGGTTTTTCGATTTCCATGATCCTTCGGATGGTGTCTGGAATCAGTGGTTCGATGTAGATTATATCCGCCATCTCCGGATCGTTTTGGATGGTTGCGGGGTTGGAGTTGACAAGAATGACTTCGTAGCCATCTTCGCGAAGGGCTTGCACTGCTTGGCTTCCCGAAAAGTCAAACTCTGCCGCTTGACCGATTTTAATCGGGCCGCTGCCAAGCACCATGATGGTTTTGAGGTCGTCACGGCGAGGCATCAAAATCCACCCCCAAGGTGTTCATCAACAATGCTTCTGAACCGACCAAACAACGGTGCAGCATCGTGGGGGCCGGGGCATGCTTCAGGGTGGAATTGCACGGTGAATGAAGGATGGTCAACAATGTCCAAGCCTTCGACGGTTCTGTCATTGGCATTGATGTAGCGGACACGAACTTCAGCCCCGTGGAGGTTTTCGCCCAGCGGCGATGATGCACCACTGGGGTGAGCAGCAAGCATGCCAGCATCAGGGTCTGCCACCGCAAAACCATGGTTTTGGCTGGTGATCGCCACAGATCCTGTCACCAAATCGACAACGGGCTGATTCGCACCCCGATGGCCGTAGCGCATCTTGTAAGTCTGAAGACCAGAGGCTAAGCCCATCAGTTGATGGCCGAGGCAAATGCCCATCACAGGCATACCTGCGCGGACTGCTGCTGCCAATGTATCCCTTGCCGCCGTGGCCTTTCCTGGGTGCGCAGGGTCACCTGGGCCGTTTGAGCAGAACAATGCGTCGATCTCGTACTGTTCCGAGAGCGTGGAAAACTGTGTTTCCGGTGGGCACCAGACCACTTCGAAGTGTTCGCATAAGTTTCGCAAAATGTTGTACTTGATGCCACAGTCCAACGCCCCAAGGCGAGGCAGAGGGCGGTTTAAATCATCAAGAGCGCCTGGATTCAGCACGACTGGGTCACTGATCGAAACCTCGTTTACAAGGTCTTCCAAATCAGGCGAAATCAGAACCTTGAGACGTGTGTTGAGCATGGCTTCGTCTTCCACCGGACCAAACACACAAAGCACCGTTCCAAGCTCTCGGACTCGCTTGGTGATTGAACGGGTGTCAATGTTTTCAATTCCCGGAACACCATGGGAGCGGAGCAATTCATCAACCGTTCCGATTGAGTGCCGGTGATCAGGTTGACTCATCGCGTGGCGAACAACGACACCGCGGGGCCACACAGCAGCGGATTCAGACGCACCTTCGTGAATCCCATAATTCCCAATCAGTGGGTACGTGAAGGTGAGGACTTGGCCTGCAAATGATGGATCTGTGAGTGATTCCTGATACCCCATCATCCCGGTGGTGAAGACAAGCTCGCCCTCACCGTGTGTTTTTGCTCCGAAAAGGGTGCCAGTGTACCTGCCACCATCTGCCGTGAGAAGCACGCCTGAGCCTTGTGCTCCGAGGGGGATTTCCTCGCCATTGGCAAGTGCGTCAGCAGCGTCGAAAAACGATGGCGGATTGGAAACGCCACGCCGGTTTGAGCCCGGGCAGAAGGAGCCGGAACTAGAATTGACTTCCGACATCAGTTTTGGTCGAAAACGAACACCCATAATGCTTGGGTTGGTATAGGAAGGGGAACAGAGGCTCAACATCTCATAAAATGGTCCATGAAACCGGACCACTGGAGTAAAGTTAGGGTGTGCTTACTCTTCTTCACGGTCCAAATCCCGAACGCGCTTGCCGCTGGCCGTCGGCTGGATAATTAGACGCGCATCTTCGAAGGAGCGCTCACTGCCAGATTCACCGTGCCAAGCGTCCAAAAAGAGAGCCAATGCTGCAACTTCCGAATGAGGTTGATTGCCGACTGCCAGGTTGTATTGGCTGTACTTGTACACATCCCCAGGCACCTTAGCGCCGCCAACAATCACCACCAAAGGACGGTCCCTGCGGATCCTTGGAATCGCTTGACGGAAAGGCTCCCCGTACATGGTAAGGTGAACTGCGACACCTGGTTCACCGTCACCTGCGTCTTCCTCGACGAAGCGGCGCAACCATCCCATGGGGCCTTTGATGTGCTCACAGGACATACCGGTGCCGAACCGATCTGCAACCGAACCAAGGTTCTCAAACATCTTGGGGTCTTGATCACCGGCAAGAAGGAAACGATCTGCTCCTAACGCCCTGCTGACAAGGGCGAGGTGAGTGGTGATGCGTGGGTCTCGACCAAGCCGGTAACCGAGTCGCAGCACATCCAATCGTTCACCTGCCATGCTCAATCCACCCATTCATGCTTGAAGAAAGCGACCGTCCTCATTCAACCGCAACAACGTCATTGATGGAAACGGGTTCGCCGTTGTCGATGATGTTGATGCCTTCCGCTTCGCAGAAGGTTTTGAGCCAAAACAAAAGATAGGCTTCGACCAAAAAAGTGGAACAGAAGGTGACGCCAGCAAACAGGATGACCAACCGGCTTGTTCGCCAAATTCCTGTCGAAGAAGTGAGTGTATCGGTGAAAAAGCCGTACACAAGTGGCTCGAAAATAAAGAACACGCAGACGATGATCATGGCACCTGAGGCGAGTGAAGGTAAGAGTTGCCCCTTTTCCCTGCTCAACGATTTGAAAGCCGAAGAGAGCAAACCAAAAATTCCGACTGTGATCGCTACGTTGGAAAAGTTAAGGGCGAACAAGAAAGAAGGCGCAAGGGCGATGTTATCGTTGCCTTCCGTGATCAAAACCCACCAAAACAACACGAGGCCTGCTAACAAAATACCGCCTATGTAGGCCTTCTTGTTGATCAAATCAAAGACATCTTCCTGAACGTTTTTAATTTCAAAACGTCGGGAAATCCGGGTCGCTAAATCCGCTCTCCGTTCATCTTCTGGCGTCCTCAAACCAGAATGAGAATCGCCACTTGAGCCAAGAGTTTCAACGAGGCCTTCCTGCGACATAGATTCTCCTTCAAGGTCACATCTTATCAATTATGCCACCGTCACTTTGTCTATGGAGGGGACCTTCGGACCTAATTCCGACCGCCAAGAGCAAATCGCTGGCGCTCTAAGACGCCCAGAGGGTGGCAGTTGCCACATCATGGGCGTGCTGAACATCACACCAGATTCCTTCCATGAACAGAGTCGCATGACCACAACAGATGAGGCGATTCAAGCCGGACTCGCAATGTGGCAAAACGGCGCGGTTTGGCTGGACGTGGGGGGGGAATCTACGAGGCCCGGTGCTGCACTGGTCACGGCGACGGAGGAACAACAGCGGGTGATACCCGTCATTGAAGGACTGAGAAAGGTCAATTCCAATGGCTTCATTTCAGTCGACACTCGCCGCGCAAGCGTTGCTCGAGCAGCGATTAAAGCGGGTGCCGATCTCATCAACGATGTATCTGGCTTACGCGATCCAGCCATGGTGGATGTGGTGCTGGAAGCAGGATGTGGGGTGTGCATCATGCACATGCAAGGCACCCCTGCAACCATGCAAAATGCCCCGTCATACACCGAGTGTGCAGAGGAAGTCAGTCAACAATTGTTGGAAACCGCAAGAGCGTTGAAATCCGCAGGTCATCCAATCGAATTGATTGCCCTTGATCCTGGCATTGGTTTTGGCAAGAACCTCGATCATAACATCGAACTGTTGCAGCACCCCGAATTGATGCGCGGCATCGAAGGCTTCGCTGTTCTCTGGGGTGTTTCAAGAAAATCAATGATTGGGGCCATTACCGGAAAAGAAAATCCAAGCGACCGTCTCGCTGGCACCTTGGGTGTAGCTGCAGTAGCGCATTATGAAGGGGTTGACCTTCTGAGGGTGCATGATGTCACCGAGCACGCTGATCTGCTCAAAATGTTGGATGTTTTGGCCTAGGAACCAAGCCCGCCAAGAAGCCCTGCTGCTGCCACCCAAGCACCTGCCATGCTTCCAAGGTTCGAGAGCGCCGTCACCATCAGCACACGCCCTGCTCGATTGGACCAAAACATTCCCAGATCGTCAAGTTTCAAGAAATTCTGAAGGTCTTCAGCGGTTGGTTCTCTTAACTTCAGTTGTACATATCCAGCAAACCATCCCGCTGCAAGGGTTGGATTCAGTGAGGTAATCGGTGAGGCGCAGGCTGCCGTCAGAATCGCCAAAGGATGCCCGCGTGCAAGCAAGCAGCCTAAGGCAGCAAAGGCAGCGTTTGCTGCGGTCCACACTGTGAACAATTCAACGAGGTCCACAGCGTCTCCCTTGGATACAAAATAGGCCACAAGCCCCATCATAAACAGAGGAATAAGCCATGGGATGGACTTGGAAAACCGAGTTCTTCGTGGCAACACTTCAAGCGCTTCCAAGGCGGAATCATTCGGATAAGATGCAGCGGTGAGATGGGCTTCGATTCCTTTCAGGTGGCCAGCCCCGACAACGGCTAAGATTCGTTGATTGCCTTTGGCTTCAAGGGCTGCGATTTTCCCTGCCAAGTAGGCGTCTCTCTCATCGATTAACACCGAACCTGCACCGGGTGAAAACGTCCTCAATTCTTCCATGAGCGAAGTGAGTAGATCTTGATCTTCGAGCAATTGTGAAACCTCTGGCGTGTTCTCGTCATCTTCTTCACCAAGCAAGGACCAGAGAATCTTACCTTTCTCAAAGAATTTCATGCGCTTCCAAGCACGGCGCAGCGTCGTCTGGATGTCCCGATCAATGAGAGCAACTTCGAGGTTTGCTTCTTCAGCGGTCTGCACTGCAGCCAACAACTCCGCACCTGGTTGTTCACCTTCATCCATGCCCATCTTCCGCTGCTCTGCGGCAAGCAGGGATTGTAGCATCACCAGTGGTGCTTTACCCTCTTTGACAACCTTGAGGAGGCCCTCTTTGTCGAGCCGACGATTGGAAGTAAGTGCAGCATGCCGGGAAGCACACAACTCCACGGCGACTATATCTGGTTTGAAGGCTTCAATCTGAGCCTTAACAGCAGCAACACTCGAACTTGAGATGTGAGCGGTGCCGAGCACCCTTACTCGATCAGAGCGGTCGAAGATTGGTGCATCAGACATCAACATCACCCTCGTCAGAAAATAAGTCACTCAAGGCATGAGTCATCGCTTGCAAGGCAATACGGGAGGCTTCCATGGGGTCTTCTGGTACCGATTCAAGAAGCGATTCAAAGAGAATTTGCCCACCTGCCAAAGCTCTATGACCGCCAGATTGGCCTTGACCCCACCGTTCTGAGAGCAACTTCCCAAGGTGAAGCGTGGCGTCGGTGGTCCGTGCAGAAAGAATCACTTTTCCACGACGCACACCGTACACAACCACTGAATCAACGCCTTCTGTCGGCAGAAGGAAATCTGCAATTTGTGCAAGCGCATCCCTGTTTGGAAGTTGGGTGAGGGGGGCAAGCATTGTTGAGCCCACGTGGTGACGCTCCTTTAGCGCTTCAGCGAAGCCTTCCAGCGTTTCCATAGAACGAGGTGGCTCCTCTATAGAACGCATCATACCTTGGTCGACCCAAGCATTCAGCCAAGAAAGCGCCCGGATATCCACTGGATTGAAGTTGCGTGTGAACCCAAGCGTGTCGGTTCGAATTCCAAACGCAAGCCCTGTTGCAATGCGGGGCGTCATCTCAAAATCAAGCCTCATCAACAAGCTTGCAACGAGTGAAGAAGTTGCTGAAAACTCAGGATGGACCATTGAGAGGTCTGCTGCTACGCCTTCTGAGGCGTGGTGATCGATGACAATGTGAGGCACACAGTCTTCGGGGAGCATGTTGTTGGCACCAGGTCGATGGAAATCAACGGTGATTACGACGGCTGCTTCCTTCAGCACGTCGCTGACTTCCCAATCAAGGATAAGCCTCCGGCAAGGGATCTCAAGGACGTTGACCATAGCCCGGTTTTGCTGATGTTCAACAAGGCCCCCGTAGAGAAGTTCTGGCTCAAGGCCCATGTGTTGAACGAGTTCATACATGGCCAGACCAGCCCCAAGAGCATCAGGGTCTGGGTTATCATGGCAGAAAATTGCCACTGAGGAACCCACTGGAACAGAGGTGAGGTAATGGTGCAAAACGGAGGCGCCGTCCTTTCGTTCCCAAGACCGAATGCGGTCTTGCATCGCCGTGAATGAAACATCATCCACACTGATGAGGTCCACTCCATCCCCTTCGAGTGGTAACGTGGTCAGAATAGGGACATCTTTCCAGTGCTTGCGAATGGCTTCAATCGGGGCGTCGCCAGAAATAGCGTCCGGGTCAATGAGTAAGATGGCCGTTGGATTTCGGGCATCCAAAGGCAATTCAGACAGCGCAGTTGGCCCAGGTAAGGCTACAATGTCGCACTGATCGATGGGTTCGGTTTCTGGCAGAGATGCGGCCAAACCAATCAAAACGCAGCGTTGCCGTTGAGCGCACCAACGGCTCAGTCGGAGCGCCAGAGGATTTGAACCGAACACCAAAAACATCGTTAGGCCTCATTGAGTGGAAGGTCGAAACAGAATTGCTGAGTTAAAATTTGACGACATAGTCTTGATGATAAAAATCTGGAACATCAATCAATTCACGCATCCTAACGCCTTTAATCGAGGCCACAATTGTGTCTGGCAACATGCTGATTGATTTATTGAAAATGGTTGCTGTGGCATTGTAATTTTCACGGCTGTAGGCGAGGCGTTCTTCCAAAGTCACCAACCTTTGAGTGAAATCAATAAACAGAGCATCCGCTTTGAGGTTCGGATAGTTTTCGGTAATGGCACTGAATTGTGGAGTCAGTCGTGCAAGTTGGCCTTCAAATCTATTGAATTTTTCTAGATCCTTTGCCAACAGAGCACCAGAGGCACCCTGTCGAGCGATTGACAATTGGTCGAAGATGTCTTTTTCATGCTTCGCGTAACCTTTGACCGTTTCGTGCAAATCGGGGAGCATGTCATACTTCAGTTTCACATCGCTCTCAAATCTTGCCCACTCATTATCCACGTTGAGTTCGAGGTTCACGAAGCGATTCCAAGTGCTCACCATCCACAACATGACTACGGCTCCAACCAAAACGAGGAAAAAACCGCCAAACAGAATCAGAACCATGTCGAAACGAGGGCCGCCCGACCTATGAATGATGTGGTCACACTCCGGTGGGGCAACATCTTCAATCGGCGCCCCATCGTCCAGCCAAGGAGGGTGACTGTGTCAATCGAGATTATGATTGGTATTGGCGCAGCGGTGTTCTTGATCGCGTTCACCTTTGCCCCCATCGGCATGGGCGGCGGTATGCTCTTCGTGCCACTCCTCCACTACGGCGCAGGGTGGGCGATTGACGGACGGACAATCGCCGTATCGTTGATGCTCACTGCGGTTGTAAGTTACGGCAGCGGCATCGCGCATCGTCGAGAAGGGTTTGTCGATGATGCTGTTGTGAAAATAGGGCTCTTAGGGGCTGTACCGGGTGCTCTTATCGGCGTCGTGATTGTCAGCGCAATTGGCAGTCACTTGGATCTCGTGTTCAAAACAGCGAGCTTGCTGATGATCATGTGGGCCATACGGAAAACAATCCATCAGATGAGGTCAAGTTCATCAAAACAGAACCCAGCCTCATGCGAGAAAGAAATTCAGATCTTGCCTTTGCGGATAGGCGCTGCCATTGGAGGCACCCTCTCAAGCGTCTTAGCGATCGGTGCAGGCGTCATTTATATCCCGATTTTGAGAACCTTCGCTCACCTTTCACCCAGGGATGCTGTAGGCAGCAGCCTTCATTTCATGATGGTCGTGATTCCAATCTCGATCCTCACTCATCTCGCATTTCTACCCGAGCAAACCATGAACGAATTTGTCGGTGAATGGAGGTTCATATTGGGGTTAGGAGCCGTGTGCTTCTTGGGCGCAAGAAGCGGTGCACTGTTTGGAATCAAACGTCTTTCTGAACAACGAATTATGCAGATGTTTTTGGCGATTATAATCGTCGTTGCACTCAGGTATGTGCTGGACCTCACAAGCCGTTGAAATCAATCATCACCAGTCATGCCTTCGGTTGGAACAATGAAATCCAGCGCTGAGGAATCTTCTATCGCCACAATTCCACGAATACCGTGCTGGTCTTGCAAATCCACTGTGGGTTGTGCAACCTTTACTCGACTATCTCCCAGTGAAAGAATATGACCAGGGCTCACAGGCAGCCTCCCTTCTGGCAACCAAAGACCCAACGAGCCCAGTGTCCAATGGTGGACAATGATGAGCGTGTGCCCATGCTCGTCGACCTCAGAACGAACAACGGTGAGATGCTCCCCCTCGGAAATTAACCGCTCCCCTGCCTGCCATGTGTTCCAAGTTTCAGCCAAAGGTGCCATGTGCAAGCTGGCTCGCTGATCAATCGCTTCAATCTCCTTATTGAAGGCATCTTGGGCTCCTTCGTCGATGGCGTTAAGCCTGTCCAGGAGCGACCTTAGGCCTTCATGGTGAAGTGAATCGAGTTTCGTCATCGCTGCATTGGCCATCAGTAAGCGCTCAGCCAACTGCTCCGTTTGAGCAGATTGTTCCGACTCAAGCGCACATTCCATCGCTTCATCGAGAATCTCTAGAGCAAGCCCTGGTTGGTCGATCGAGAGCAGGGAGGTACCAATTTTCGAGAGGGAGATACAAGCTTTCATTTTGTCCGCCATGACGTATGCTTGAGCCGACTGAATATGCCGTTCTGCTGCTTGAGCTTCTTGATTCATGTGACGGGTAATTCCTGCCAGAACAAGGTATGCCAAGCGGTCGCTTCCGATGGATTGAGCCTGTCGGTCTGCAGTTTCAAACAACCGTGCCGCACGTTCCCAATCATCAGACCCTGTAGCCAAAAGGCCGAGTTGGTGCATGCTGTGCATTTCTGCAAATTGGTCATCGATCAGCGTTGCCGCTTGGAGCGCTCTTGAAAGATGCAAGCGTGCTGCGATTTGATTCCCACTCATTTTGGCCATCAGCCCCAAGGCTGTCTCGGTACGCTGAACAAAACCGGCAATCGCCGTATTGGCAAGTTCAGCATCCCGTTCCCCCAAAGAAGCCAAACCCAGGCCTACGGATTCCAAAGCCTCGCTCAATGCAAGCATCGTCATCGTGTAGGCGCCTTCAACATCGTTGGAGTAAGCCTTCGTCGAAAGGCTTGCAAGGTGTTCATCTAAGCCCACCATAGGCCTGCAAATATCGAGCAGGTTGCCGAGTTTTTTCCGATGTTTAATCTTAATTTGCTCACCCATCAAGCCTCGTTTCAGTGCGGTAGAAAGGACGTCATCGGACTCGTTTGGCTGTGGTTTGGCAGGTTCGGCCACCTTTGCCTTTGGTCCTTCAATCAGTGAATCAACCATCCAAGTCAATTTCGCTTGAATATCATATTCATTCACGCGACTGATCGCGTACCTCATTTCCGCAGCACGAATTCGCCGAGAAAGGCTGTTGAACGTGGAACGGGCTTTGTTTGGCCCGAGTTCAGCCAGCCGTTGCATGAAGGTTGAAGGGGGGCAAGTTGTGTAACCAAGGTTGGCTTTTTCACCGGTGGTTGTCATTTTGAAATCATCTGTAACAAGCACCACATCGCCCCCTTCTCGTGCAAGTTGGGAGGCCAAGACCATCAGTGACAAATCCACGTCCTGCGGTGAGGCATTCTCCCCGATTAATTTAGCCAGGCCTCGAACTTGATCGGGCTCAACGCTGATGGTCGTAAGAATAGACTCCATCGATTTGAGCAATTCGGGCTTGCCTTTGCACCGTTGAAAACGGACAGTACGGACTTCACCATGGACTCCGGGGGTCACAAGGAAGGTATGATTTCCTGAGGCTTTAAGCGATTTCATATCTGACAAAAACCTGTCAGGAGCCATTGAACCAAGGTGAATAAAGCAATTCGAGTCAATGACCCAAGTGTGGCTCATGAACCGGATGGTGATGGAGCACTCTCTTGAGCCTTAGCCCGATATTAAGGGGATAAGGATGGAAAAATGCAGACCTCTGGCTTGGCAAAGAACTTCAATCGGTTCTTGGCAATGATTCGGTAGACCACATCGCGAAGTGGAAGCGGTACAATCCAAGCGAATGGGAACAGGATCAAATAATGTAATTTTAGGTAGAGAAGGCAACGTATGGCGGCGGCTGATCGCATGTAAGGGCGCCCGTCACGAACCAAGTAAACAGAGTCAACGTGTTGCATCTTCTCTGGAAAGGTCGAGATAATTGCTTGGCCTTCATCGCTTTCAATGGCGACGAACCTCATGCTTTGCTTGTCTTTGAGCCTTGGATGAAGAAACACAGCGGAGCGCGTGCAAAGCCCACAGTCGCCGTCCATCAAGAGCACATCAGCTTCACGCATTGGCTTCATCCTCCAGCAGTGAAAGATGCCAAGTCACGACTTCCACACCTTCTGCCATATGGACCATGTGAGGGGTTTTCACGTCGGCAATACCGAGGTTGTAACTTTCCACCAAGGTGTTTGAGGTGATCGTGGCTTCCGCATCGGCGTACCACCATTTCACATGATGAGTGTAGCCATGTCGCAAGCGATTTTTGTGCGCTGTGTAAAGGCTGTACCGTTCGAACAAGAAGTATTCCAAAGTCCCTTCCTCAGCCTGACGGATTTCGGATGTCACTTTGGCTGAACCTGCAAGGCCGACCCCGTTGCTGGAACGAACGGAATTCCAAGAATACCCGGTGGGCAAGGTACCTTTCAAACTGGCTTTTGCATACCTATACGTCAAGCCGTACCTGCGGTTTGCATAGAAGCAGGTGACTCTGCTTGTGGCATCCAAGGTGATGAAAAATACCCCTGGAATGCCATTTTTGATGACATATGTTCGAATGTTAAATTCAGGGAAAGTGGACACACCAGGAACTGCAGGCAACCCGGCCGGCCGGACGTTCTCCATCACAAAGGGAATGCAACCAACATACGCCTTGCCTTCATGAAGATCAATTTCCAAGCCATCGGGAAGATGTGAAGCAAGAAGTATAGGATCGACTTCCCAATGGAGAAAGGTAAGTTTTTTCCAATTTTGACGCAGAATCCATCGCGTTTCAGGCATTGGAAACGGTATGTGGTCGACTGAGAGCCCATCTTTTCTCGTCACCATGCCTTGGCTACGGAAGTCGGGCATTTGAATCATCCCTCTTTTCATTGCACTGCGGTAGCATCTATGAACGATGCAGAATCAATTGGTCCATCCTTGTTCCATGTCGCTGCGATGCCGAGGCCACAGCCAAGAGGCGCAACCATGGTGCAAAGAATGAGAATTGGGGCCGAAATGTACAACGGTCGTTGTGTTGCAACCATGCGGAGCCAGATAAACCGACCAAGGAACATATCGAAAGCCAAGAAATGCAACCAACCGAGCATGATCACTTCTGGGTCTGCGAACAGATCTATGACAATTTCCGGTGTAGGCATCTCTGAGGCAAAGGTGAGAAAGATGCTACCGACTTGAGGGAGCACGAGAACGGTGTATGGGACGAGCAGCGGGATGAAACAAAACCGCAAATCGCCGACAAAACGCCGAGTCCATTCGTGGTTTGGCAAAAACCACATCAGCACCCAAAACGGCATGATCCACACTGAAGAAAACCAGAACATCATTTCGGAAAGGTCCATCTTCACTCCTCCTCTTTGCTAGCAGCAAGGTACTTCTCTGCATCCTTTTTCAGGAAACTGGCGTAAAACGCTGGTAGAATCACAAGACTCGAAAGCAAGGCAAGGGCTATGGCGACAACGAAAGCTTGCCCAAACAGCCTCAATGGCAACAACGAAGATAAGTTGAGCACGGCAAAGCCCCCAGCAGTTGTGAGCGCTGCCATCCACATGGCACGGCCTGTTGTGGCCGAGGCATTAGCAACCCAGAAATGATGGCCTGCTGCAGGATTGTGTTCGACCTCTTCTTCCAAGCGGATGGAGAAGTGGACCGCATAGTCGACCCCAAGGCCAAGCGATAAGGCTCCAATTGTCACTGTTTGTGAATTGATTTGATAGCCAGTGAAGCCCATCAAACCGTACACCCATCCAACAACCATCATGAGCGGAATCCAAGAAACAAACCCACGCGCTGCCCCTTGAGCAAGGTCGCGCTGACGAACGGTATGAATGCCAACCAACATCAAGAGGATCACGGCCGCTACAATACCCGTTGATAGAATGGCAGAATCAGCAACATCAGAGGTGGTCTGAGCCAAAATGAGGCTTCGTCCTCCAACTCGGAGATCTGCATCGCTGTCCAATTCTTTTTCGGCTTGTTCGAGAGCCACAACCATCCGTTCGTTCAAATCGATGGTGGCCTGCCAGTCAAGGGTTTCTGCTTGGAAGGAAATCACGGTTTGCTGACCGTCGGAGGCGAGGAGCGAAGCCGTAAGGTCTCGCCCTTCCGCGGTTTCAAGCAAGTACGTAGCCAACTGGTCCCAGGAAGTTTGATTCGAAGACTCAAGGCCCGACATCAAGACGCTCAGGTTTGTGTTCCTTACTTGGGCCTCTTCAAGCGTGTTCCATAAACCGCTTGGAGCGCCGCTGACATCAGGACTGTCAAGGAGCACCTGTTCTGCTGCAAGCCACGCTTCATAACCGTCTTGTGTGAACACATCCACATCAAGAACAACATACAACGGCGAGCGGCTGTTTTGGAACTCATCGGAAAGCAAAAGGAAATCCGCAACGACAGGCACTTCATCATCAAATTGGTCGCGCTGGTCAAAGCCAACTTCCAATTGTTGGAATCCAAAATACATCGGGGTCAACAGCAACACGGCAATTAAGCCAACTTTTGCTGGTGCAGTGGAAAGCCGAGCAAGGCCGTTGGCGATGGGGCCGATTGAGATTTTGCTGGCCTTGTTGAGTTTCAATTTCTTCGGTGGGAACATCAACATCAAGGCAGGAAGGGCGGTGATGCTCAACAGATAAACCAAGAACAATCCGATCGCAATGACAGTGCCAAACACCTGTAAAAACGACAACGAAGAGAACCTAAAGGAGAGGAAACCAACCATGTCGGTGAAGATTGCTATGACAAGAGCAATCGAGGTGAGAACGGTACCTCTCCGGACAGCAAGTTGTCGGGCTTCATAGGAAAAGTCTTTCAGAGTTTCACGCTCTATAGAATCCTTGGAATCGAGAACATTCAATTCTTCTCGTATCCGGATGACCACGTGCAGCCCATAGTCGACACCAATTGCAAGCAGCAACACCGGAATGGAATTCATTGCTGCGTTGAACACCATGTTGACGCCCATAAATTGCAACCACCCAGAAAGACCGTAAGTCGCTACGATAGCAAGAACGGTCAGTGAGGTCACGAAGGCTGTGTCCCTGATCGACCTGAAGTTAAACCACAAAATGACCGCAAGCAGCAACAAAGCCGCACTGGTCAGCATGCCGATCTCCTTGCCAAGGTTGGAATTGGCGCCTTCGCTGAATTGAGAGAAGGAGAAAGTACGCAGTTCCTCATCCCCAGTTGAGGCGGCTATGCCCTCGAGCAGAAGTTCTGACCAGTTGTTAATTTGCGCTTGAACATCACCAAGAATATCCATCCCGTAATCACTGGGCTCCGTGCTTACAACGAGGGTTGTCAACACAGGTCCTGATGAGTTCCAAGGATCATTGTTCCGATCAGCCACAGGCAATGAGCCCAAAATCGCTGTTCGATAATCGATGTTTTGCAAGCCAGTTAAGACACCGAGTTGCCCGTTCAATGGCCCGGTCACCGACATCACCTGAGCGATTTCATCTTGGGTTCGGTTGGCGGTCATGGTTTCCATCAGGCCAAGCATGGCACCGAGTTGGGGCGAGAGGTTTGCTTGGCTGTCCAAGCGAGCAAGCCAAAGTTCAGGCTCGCCTGCATTCCACTGCGTTAATTCACTGCCCGAGAGGGGCGTAGGCGTTGGAATTTGCAAGGCGGCTTCGCTCAAGTTTGCAAGAGCGCTGTCAAGGCTGTTGTTGTCTGCGACAAGCACTTGTTGCATTGCATTTTCAAGCGGTGAAAGCCAATCTGCTGAAGCAACATCTTGGTACATCTGCCACTGGTAAGCGTACCCTGCCATACCGCTGTTTGCTTGTGTGCCAAACAGGGGGTAGTGATAGGGAGCAAAGTTGTCATCATCGATCATGCTTGCTTCGATGAGGGCCAGACGCTCCCAAGTTTGGTTGGTTTGTAAATCACCAGTTTCAATTTCATCAATCACTCGAACGAAATCAATTGAAGCTTGGTATTCTTCCTCAATTTCTTCGAGCAGGCGCACGTTCTCATCATCGGGGAAAAAGCCATCCTCGCTGTTGTCAAATTGAAGGTGCATACCACCGGAAGACAAGACAAGAACTGCGAGCATAACCAAAGCAAACACGGACTTTGGGCGGTTGACACTCGCGTGGCTCATCGCTTCAAATGGGTTAATCATGGCCCGGGGTAGTTTGTTCGGTTTTTATACTGGTGTATTCGAACATCAAAACCAATGCATAGATGGGCGATTCGTAGAAGGGTGGAACCCCTCCAATAGTGATTTAGTTCAAAGGGATTCGATGATCATTGCAATGCCTTGTCCACCGCCAATGCAAGCAGTAGCAACGCCATAACGCCCACCGGATCGCTTCAACTCGTGAGCGAGGGTCAGAACGAGTCGAGTGCCTGTGGCCGCCAAGGGATGACCAAGGCCGACTGCTCCGCCATTGACATTTACGTTTGCAACGTCAATACCCAAGTCTTTGATGCAAGCGAGAGCTTGACCTGCAAAGGCTTCGTTAATCTCCCATCGGTCGATGTCTTCGGCCTTCAGACCAGCTTTTTCGAGGGCCTTGAGTGAAGAAGGCACAGGCCCATAGGACATGATTGCTGGCTCCAGACCAACAATGCCCCACGAGACAATCCGTGCGAGAGGTTCATCGCCGTCGGCTGCTGCTTGAGATGCAGATTTGATGACGACGGCTGCTGCGCCGTCTACGATGCCAGAAGCGTTACCAGCGGTAACAAAGGACTCTGGCCCGAACGCTGTTGGCAGCGATGCGAGGCTCTCCTCTGTGCAGTTCTTGACGACGTGGTCTTCGTCGAGGTGCGTGATGACCTTATCACCACGGCGGTTTTTGATGGTCACAGGAACAATTTCAGGTTCAAACAATCCAGATTCAATGGAGGCGGTGGTTCGAGCATGAGAAAGCGCTGCAAAAGCGTCTATTTCTTCCCGCGTGACGCCTTTTCGCCGGCACAATTCGTCCGCTGTCTGAGCCATAAACAAACCACAGGTCATGTCTTGTAAGTTGGTCATCATGTAATCTTCAACCTTGGGCGAACGGCCCAACTTCCAGCCTTCTCGACCACCCCTCATCACGTGAGGTGCCTGACTCAGGTTCTCCATGCCTCCTGAAACAACGGTTGAGGCTTCGTTCAACATAATCATTTGAGCGCCTGTCACAATCGATTGAACACCAGAACCACAGATGCGCGAAAGAGTCAACATAGGGACTTCTTGGGGTATGCCGCCTTGCAGGCCGGCATGACGGGACCCGTAAATGGATTGAGCGCATGTTTGGAGAGCGTAACCCATGACGACGTGATCAACTGAATTTGGGTCGGTTCCAGTGGCTGCCAAAGCACCCTTGATAGCAATGCCACCAAGTTCTTGTGCGCTTACAGATTTCAAAAGTCCACCGGTTTTTCCGTCACCACGCTTACCTCCAACCCATTCACAAAATGGGGTTCTTGCTCCACCAACGATTACAACATCTTCTGCCATGATTGGCCCACAGGGGCTTGGGTCATGAACCTCACTGTCACAAAAACAAGATCAAAAAGACACCTGAAAGAGCGGTTGCGAATGGAATGAACAGCAATTCGGTACGTGAACGGAATCGCCCGATGTTGGAGAGTTCTGTACCTCGTTTAATCATCGCTGGCATCCGAGGGGTGTCTTGGCCAATCAAATGAAAGCGTGCATTATTGACAGGATGCTTGTAATTAACTTCACTCCGTTTTTGAGGTGAAGATTTTTTGGATTCGTCCAAAGACCAAGCAGCAGGAGACCCGACCTCTGAGACATCGGTAATCCCTGGCCAATTTAGTTCAGCATCAGGGCGTTTTTCAGCCACACCGAGGGCGTAGACTGGATCCCCGATGCGAAGCGCATGAATGGTCCACTTGTGCCGAACGACATCGCCGCGTTGATGCAACCGTCCGTGCCCTATTCGCCAGTAAGCGTCCCCCAAAGCGTTCCGATTGCTGGTTTCCCACTTTTTGGCAAACTCCCCCCAATCTTGGCTCTTGAATGTGGATGGGCGAGTGTAGAGACCACCGCTGCCATCATGAAGAATAAACGGGACACTCCCGTTTTGTTCCCGTATTGTGTGCCAAACTTCCTCAGTGCGCACCTGTTCTCGCCCTTTGTGATAGGTAACTTTTCGTTCACGGACCAACACTTCGTAGGTCCAAGTGTAGGAGACACAACCAGGAACCATGCGGTCTGGGTGACCATCCACGAGGACATCGATGGCTCCAGAAAAAGTTGGCCGTACTTGCCCGACCACTTCAGTGGGTCCTGGTGAGACGAAGCGAACGAGTGACGTGGTCGTGTCGATCATTGCAGTTTGGTGGCGTTGAGCTCGATACCCCAACCCAAGCCAAATAACCCCCACTGCAATGATGATGTAAGGCAAAAGGAGCATCGTGTCGTCTGAGGTCGTAGCGCTGTTTTTGGATGCCGTAATCCCTAAACCCCCAAGGGCAAACATACCGCACAAAAACATGAGGAAAAACAGCCCATAACTGGAGATTGTAGCCGGCATCGGGGTTCCGATTTCGGAGGGGTGCTCGGGCAGAACTTCGTTGCTAGGGTCGGGATGATACGGCCGGTGCATAAACCAAGATTTTGGTCCTGGGGCCGGAAAAACCCAGCTGTTTTTGTCGTTGATGGGGACGCATGAACGCCGCCCATAGAACCAATCTGATACGCTGGCGCCAGAAATCAAAGCCTGAGCTTCAAGGTCTTCGGGAAGGGGAGAAGCCTTTCGCCTTCGGTGGAGTTCTGCTTCGAGGGATGTCGGTGAAAGCACAGCGAGAAAAACCAATAAGAAGACAGAAATGATGTAACCTTGAGGTTGTTGGAAAAGACCGAGGATCATGAACACGACTACAGCAGCCCAGGTGAGCCATCCCTGCCAAGTGTAAGGCTTAGTGAATTTGAAGAAGCCGCCCCCTAGTTCGACCCCCTTAACACCCATGATTTCCCATAACAGGTCGAGGTTAAGGATTCTATGCCTTCATTTGGGTGGTGGGTCTAATCTTCAAGCAGACCAACGACCTTCACTAAGATTCGTTTGTCCCTCATTCCATCAAATTCTGCATAATGAATTTGTTCCCACGTCCCTAAGTGCAATTGCCCATCATGCACGGCCATCGTCACCTGTTGACCCAGGAGTTGCCGTTTTAGGTGCGCATCACCGTTGTCTTCACCCGTTCGATGGTGATGGTATTCTTCGCCTTCTTTCCCCGCAGGCCCGTGATAGGGGGCGAGGCGCTCCAACCATTGACCAATGTCATGATGCAAGCCATGTTCCAAGTCGTTCACATAGCATGAGGCCGTGATGTGCATCGGGTTGACGAGCACTAATCCATCTTTGATCCCGCTCTCAGCCACGACGCGCTGAACATCTCGAGTGATGCAACGGATTTCATAGCGTTCAGTGGTGTTGATCCATAACTCTTCGACGTAGGTGGCTGCGGTGCCGGTGACAAGGGTGCCCATGAACGGTGAGAGGCGAAGCCGGTTGTTGATGGTTAAGGTGCTAAGGTGTTAGACCATACGTTTTTTCTGTTCAAATCCGTTGTTTGAAATCATCAATGGTATGGCAACAATTGCCATGCAAATCCCGTTACAAATCACAACAGCGATGGAACCAACCATTGAGACCAAACCTCCTAATCCTTCATCTGCAATGATGTCATACTCCTCTTGGGAGATTTCTCCATTTTCCAACATTTGGTCGTAGTCCAGCACAACTTGCAGACTAAGAACTCCAGATACTGCGACCCACAAAATGGTGCCCAAGACGATGAACACACCTTGTCGGTTGTATTGTAGCATTTGAATACCCCCAAAAACCATACCGGCATAAGCCAAAATATTAGCGGAAGCGAGTGCGATTGTTACGCCGTTTCCACCAGGCATAATCAGCCCCCCAGCTTCACCGAGAATGCTGAAAGCAGAATAGATGATCACCAAAATACCAATCACTTTTGGAGCCGAGGAGGGCGGTTGATGAAGAACAATCGGTTGCTGCCCGTAGCCGTAAGTCTGAGATGTCGCGCCCATAATCATCGGTTGTTGAGCTGGTGGCGCTTCGTATGCTGGTGTGAGGGGGATTGATGCTGGCGCAGCAGTGTCTTCCTTTTTCTCTGAAAAATCATCCCATGGTGAAGGTTCCATGCATTGATGTTAGCACAGCAAGTAAATGAAATATCGTATGATTCGAGCAGGGCGGTGTTGAAGAGGGAGCGCCCCGTGGGGCAGCCAAGGAGGCCCATGGATGTCGGATGTTTTGGTTGTGTACAAAAAAAACTTCGAAGCGGTTCACGATGCGAGCCTCGATGTCATCGCAGCTGAACTGGAACAGTGCAGCAAAGAGCGCGGTGGCCTTCGAATCGATATCAGGGCACGTGAGCGGGTGCGAAGAGCCGACTTCATCGGAAGGGACCTTGTGATTGTCCTCGGCGGCGATGGCACCCTCACCAGCATATCTCACAACATCGACGCTACGACGCCCGTCATGGGCGTCAACTCGCATCCTCGAGCCGATGATCCGGATGGCAGTTTTGGGTTTTACATGGATTCGAATGTGGAAACCTTCGCTCAAGACCTGCGGCAAGCCCTCGAAGGCAAGGCCATTGTCAACGACCTACCAAGGCTTCAGGCAATCATTGACTCAACTTCTGGCAATCGTTTCACCACCGACCCTGCTATGAACGACCTCCTGATTGCGAACACGCATCAATACGCCCCAAGCAAGTACCACTTGCGACGAGGAGAAATGAAGGTGGAGCAGCAAAGCAGTGGTTTGTTATTTTCTACATGGCTTGGCCAAGGTGCATGGTTGAATCATGCTGTTTCTTCGGAAGAACTTGCGTCGCTTCATGCAAAAGTGGCCCCAGGTGAAACTTCCAACCATTATTTCGTCGTGGCGCGTGACTTACCTCACGCAAAGCGCATGGCAACCCCGTGGGCCTGGATGGATTGGACCAAGGACGCTACAACAATCACTTCTGATATGCACCGAGGCTACGTGGTGCCTGATGGTTGGGATGAGGTTCATTTCAACCGTGGCGCAACCATTACGGTCAACGCTGAAGCGCCAAGGTTGCGTTTGTTGACCTTCCGCCATACAATGGCAGAAAAATTAGGGCTAAAGGATGGAATTTAATTCAAATGGCCCTCCAAGAAAGCCAAACGATAAAACCGACCAAGAAAGCCAAAATATTCGCAACGATGGCGGTCCCTACTTTGGTTGCTTCGGGGTGGTGAGGCTGCCGATCTTTCAAACTGAGTTGAGGTAAGAGGCTCACGATACCAACCAGTGAAACGCAGGTGCTAAATCCTAAACAAGCCCCTGCGGTTAGGACATTCATGATCAGAGCGATTACTCCAAAAACGATCCAATCTGTTGTGTGAATTTTCTTGTGCGTCACAATAGGAATGTACTGTGGGGCTATGGTTTGTAGGATCAGGGGTTGTGGAGCCACAACTTGCTGAGCCATTTGTGGGGGACTTGGTGATTGATGATAGTGATTATGAACGACGGTGCCTGTATGTACATTTCCACCAACTACGCTGTCTTGAATCGTTGGGGGTTGTTCAGAATTAGGAATCAACACCGTCACCCTTTGAGGGAATGAGAATGAGTATTTAGAAGGTGATACAAAAGTGGTGTAAAAAGTAAAGTGCCACGGGCCAAAAAAAGGAGTGGAGACTGGAGCTCGACAAAGAGCTCCAGCCTCCGGTTTTCTTAGGAGGTGATCCATCTGCAGGTTCCCCTACAGATACCTTGTTACGACTTAACCCTCCTTGTCGAAGGCAGGCTCGAATACGCCATACCGAAGTAAGCGCAGCCTCACCCACCCCCAACTAAGATGGTTTGACGGGCGGTGTGTGCAAGGAGCAGGGGCATATTCACCGTGCTATATTGAAACACGATTACTACGGAATCCAGCTTCACGTGGGCGAGTTACAGCCCACGATCCGAACTATGAACGGGTTTCGGGGTAGCTCGGCCTCTCGGCCTGGCTTCCCATTGTCCCGTCCTTTGTAGCGCGCGTGTAGCCCAGGACATTCGGGGCATACTGACCTGTCGTTGCCCTCGCCTTCCTCTGGTTTAACACCAGCGGTCTCC
>CAJIZC010000026.1 GCA_905181785.1 uncultured Candidatus Poseidoniales archaeon | reverse complement strand
GGTTTTTTTCAGACCACAGGCCAGTGAATAGGCCAAAGGATAGGGCAAACAATGCAGCGAAGTAGACCTCTTCATAGCCACGCCCGATTGAAAAAATCAACGCAGGTGAAAGCGAAAGAACGGTTGCGGAACGAAGTCCAACGGTCGAGAAGACAAAGGCGACAAGTCCGAAGAAAACCACGAGTGCTAGCCCCTTGATTGCGGCTTCAGAACCGGAATAGATTGGCAGCACTGTGCGTTCACCGCCGTCGTTTGGATCGCTAAAACCGGATTCCTCAGGGCGCAAATCACCCCACGGCAGGGCTCCCGAATCATCAACGGCCATTTTGACATGGGTGTCAAGCCCTAAATCGCTTGTAAAGCAAACAAGAAGGTTCAGAAGAAGCCCGAGAACGAGCAAACCTTTCCAGGTGCGTTCATGTTCCAAATCAAACAGCACCATGAGCGGTGGTTACGGGGGTGGGGTTCAACCCTTTCGGACACTTCGCCCCACCATGAGCGGAATTTTGCAGGGTATCAAAGTCGTCGATGTGTCGAGGATTCTTGCTGGACCATACGCCACGCAAATGCTGGCTGATTTGGGAGCGGATGTGATCAAAATCGAAGCACCATGGGGCGATGACACGCGCCGTTGGGGCCCCCCTTTCACCCAGGGGTTCGATGGCAAACAGGTCGCAGCGTACTTTCTTTCCTGCAACCGCAACAAAACAATCGTCAATTTCGACCTCAAGCAGGATGCGGAATCCGTTCAAGCCATGATTGAAACGGCCGATGTCGTTGTTGAGAACTTCAAACCCGGAACCCTCGAACGCCTGCTCGGACCAATCCCCGACCACGTGATTGTGTGTTCAATATCGGCCTACGGTGCAACGGGGCCTCGCCGCGACGAACCAGGGTATGATGTGGCGTTGCAAGCACGATCTGGGATCATGAGCATCACCGGAGAGGCTCAGGGCGCACCGGTCAAGGTCGGTGTGGCTTGGATTGATGTCATCACGGGGCTCAATGCAGCCAACGCTATTCTGGCTGCTCTGTACAAGAAAGAGAGAACGGGTAAAGCAACTCACATCGACATCTCCCTGTGGGATTGTGCCATCGCTGCGCTTGTCAATCAGGCGCACAACGCCATGGCCAGCAATGAGAACCCGGTTGCGATGGGGTCAGCTCATCCAAACCTCGTGCCCTATCGGGCCTTTGAAGCAGCAGACGGTTGGTTTGTGCTTGGCGTTGGTTCTGACGCACAGTGGGAAACCGTTGTTGAGCGGCTTGAACTTTCGGAACCAGCAAAGAACCCTGACTGGGCAACCAACAAAGGGCGCGTCATCGACAGGAAGGCCGTCGAAACGTGCGTCGCAACGGCGATTGCTCGACTCGACCGTTCAGAATTAGAAGAGGTGCTTACCGGCGTGCCTTGCGCTCCTGTCAACACCGTGTTGGAAGCGTTAGCAGACCCACAGAGCGTCGCCCGCGGCGCGATTGCACAGCATATGGGCGTTGATGTGTTGGCAAGCCCTCTGCGCTTTATGAGCGATTAAAACGAGAACAAGGACGTTTGCCCGCCTTCTCGAATCAACCCGACTTCGCGCAACTTCTCGAAGGCGTTGTCCATACGTCGTTGACTGAATTGGCGTTCGACTTGAAGGAACTGTATCAGGCCCTTCGTGTCCACCTGCCCCGGTTCAAGGTCGGCGTCTGCGACTTCGTGAGCGGGATGGTCATGGAAGATGGACCGGATTTCATCGAGCCGCTCAGGGACTTCTTTTTCTTTGACTTCACAGATCGCTTCGATGGTCCCGTGAGCCTTGATCAACTTCATGCCCGTTTTGGGACCTATGCCCTTGATGCCAGGATGGAAATCAGTTCCAATCATAATGGCCAAGTCAATCAGTTGTTCTCGGGACAGGCCGTTCTCGTCAAGCACTTCATCCAAGATGATTTTTTGCGCCTTCACCACGCGACCGTGTTGCTTTGATCCGTGGCTCATCAAGTTGCGAACAAGCAGCGGAGTTCCGTAGAGTAAGGCGTCCCAATCTTGAGTGGCGACCACATCCAGTTGGCCTTTTGCCGCCATGACCGCTGCTTGACCTTCGCCCTCTGCTTTGGCGTCAACCCAAGGCACACCGAGCAAATCGAGCAGTTGTTTGGTTTCAGCGACCATCTCAGGAGAATAGTGCATGATGCGCGAGGCCATTTTTTGCGCCAATGGGAAATCCCCTGCTGCCAAGGCTTCCTTGTGCACGCGCTCTGCTTCAAGGCGACGGGCTTTGCGAGAGGCGATTTCATCCGCTTTGAGTTCCGGTGCTGTGCCGTCAAAGACATAGACGGGCTTAATTCCGGCTGCCAAAAGAGTCGTTGTGCGGTTGAGAAATCCCATCAAGTGCGAGACGACCTTGCCGTTCTCGGCTCGTAGCGGCCCCCCATCGCCTTGTGGCGATCGGTCCCGCATCGTGGTGAGGAATTGAAAGGCGGTAAGAAAAGCATCAACACCGACTCGTTTTCCCGCAAGACTGTTGAGATCGATGGTCTCAGGTGACGTGAGGTCTCGAAGGTTGCAGCCCATGAAGTTCACATTCGCTTCGGGTATGTGGTTGTTCCCATGCGAACCCGTCAAGAAGTCGGGGCGCAAGCGCTTGACATGGCGAGGCATGTAGCGTGTTTACGCGGATGGCATCCTGCGCTTGGTCGTGCTGAGATCGCCGCATTGTTGCCCATGCTCGAAACAGAGCGGCTGAACGGGCGGCGTTTGGTTGGTTTAACGGGCGATGCGTCCATGGATGACCTCGCCGCTGCTGTTGAAGTTTCCAGTGGATGTCAAGCGATCCTCTGCCACGCAATCGTGTGGGATCACCAACAAAACCAATCCCTTGACGCTTTGATTGATTCCATTGTGGATCATCTTGGAGACCATGCCCGAACTGGAACTGTTGCGGTTCGCGCTTGGCGGCATGAAGGTCGAATCAAGGGCGTCAGTCCGAGCCAACTGGCTCAACGGATTGGTGGGCGACTGCACGACCAAGGGTACAGCATTGACTTGGAGACCCCAGAACACCGCTTTGGGGTGGTCATCGATGCAAGTTCAAACACCATTGTGTGCGGGTGGATGCTTGGGTACGGTGAACAATCGGATGGCTTGGCCGTACGGAAAGCTGCAGAGCGCCCTTTTTTCAAACCGGTAAGCCTTGATCCGCGTTTGGCTCGATTGGCTGTGAACCTCGCCTCTGGGCCAGTAAAGACCGGGACAACGATCGATCTGATGTGCGGCACAGGTGGCTTCTTGATTGAAGCGGCCCTTTCGAATCGGTCAGCCATTGGCATTGACCTCGACCAGGTGATGGTCGATGGCACCAACCAAAACCTCGAATGGGCCTTAGCCGCTGAACATCAAGATGAGCACAAGGCATTGGTGCTGAAAGCCGATGCAACTTCGCTTGGTGAAATCCCCGCTATCGAAGCACATCGAGTGGTTGGGTTCGTGCTTGATCCGCCTTATGGAAGGAACTCACAAGGGTCCCTCGAACCGCTGGCTCTGCTTGAACAGGTGCTGTTGAGTGCCAGCAGTGTTGCCCATCAACAAGCAGGCCTGGTGTTGATTCTCCCCATGCACCCGATGGGTGAGCACCCCAATGAAGAACTGCAAGATGGAGTGGAAGTAAATTTGTTGCACGGCGAATGGAAGGACGTCCAACGGGCCCTCCAAACATCACAATGGTCCATTCAAGGCCGTTGGGCTGAACACGTGCATGCAAGCCTCAGTCGACTCATACTTCACGCAACAGTTGCTCCTCAAGATTGAGCAGGGTGATGGCGTCTTCTTCGGTCGGTTCTGGGAATTGTGAACGGTGAGGGCAGCCTTCGTCTAAGATTGCTTCATCCTCTTCATTCAACACGTTGGGGTAGGTCCGGCACCCTCGAGGGCGCACTTCGTAGACCGAACACATGCCTTCTGCATTGGCATCGGAAGAAGCGGTTAACAAAAAGACACAAGCCCGAGTTGTCTCGTCGTTCAGCAGCGTCAACACCCCGTTGTTTTTCCAAGTGAAGGCATCAACATCGATACCAGTTCTTCTTGAAAGCAGGGAAGCCTCTGCTTTTGTCAAGGGCATTGTGGTCTCTCTACAGCACGCCGAACAACCCGTCGGTATGCATGGAAGTGAGCGGCCCATGTCCGTTGGAAACGACCCGCCTTATTCAAGAAGGGTGGCCAACTCGGGTGGAATAAGGGCGATTAGGGTAGCCTGGATATCCTGTCGGGCTTCGAACCCGACGACGCGGGTTCGAATCCTGCATCGCCCACCAGCACCCACGGCTTGCTTGTGCCGTGCGCACATTCAACGGGACCAGTGTTGAACCGTTTCTTGGCCCCATTGTTGATCTTCTCGTCGTGAAAGGCCAGCGGCGCTCAACGTGTTGTCGGCGAGGTTTGCCGCAACCGGCACCACGTGTTCCACTTCACTTTGAACAAGGAAAAATTCGTCGACAAGACCTTGTTTGAGAAAGGCATGAACGGTCGAAGGTCCACCTTCAACAAGAACCCGCTGAACATCACGATCCCCAAGTTGATTCAACAGCGGCTTGAGGCCTCTGAAGGTTTCAGCCATGTGCAGCGTTTCATGCCCATCGTTGAGCAGGACTGCATCCGAGGGGATTCTGCCGTTCGGGTCGATGACGATGCGAAGCGGTTGGCGTTGTGCCTCAACGCGGCGAACCGTAAGCGAAGGGTCGTCCCTTGATACCGTCTCAGCGCCGACGAGAACCGCATCGCAGTCCTGGCGCAGTTGATGAACTGCGTCGAGGCACCCCTCGGAAGTGAACCGCATGGGAGCACCTGAACGATCATCGACAGAACCGTTGCGATCAACTGCAATCTTGACCGTCACCATTGGGCGACGATGTTCACACCAATGCATGAAAGCGCGCATTTGGGCACCAGCTTGCGCTTCGAGCAGCCCTTGACGAACCGTGATCCCCGCTTGAACAAGCACTTCAATACCAGCACCGCGAACGGTCGGATTTGGGTCCAAATGGGCCACGATGACCTCCTTGATTCCCGCCCACATCAACGCCTCAGTGCAGGGAGGTGTTCTGCCAAAGTGGTTGCAGGGTTCGAGCGTGACGTAGGCTGTGGCTCCGTTGGAGGAAAACCCGTTCTTTTCCGCATCGTGGATGGCCATTTGCTCAGCATGAAGACCACCAAGGTGATCATGCCAGCCTTCGGCAATGATGTTTCCATCTTTGACAAGAACACATCCAACAAGCGGATTCGGGCTCACTCGCCCCCTGCCCCGTTCGGCGACCTTCAGGGCTCGTTGCATGAACCCGTGTTCTTGGTCGCTCCACACCGTGGCCATGCCCTGTCCACAGGGCTGGGGTTCAAGACATCTTGCATACTGGCAACGCCTCCACATCTGTAAAAAGGCCACTGCGCCAACACCAGGGTTTATAATTCCGAATTATGCACAATGACTGAAAGATGACCCACTTTAAGTTGGGGCGCAAAAGGCAATCACCGGAGAAGGTTTCAAACGCTTGTTCGTTTTGTTGCCAGCATGGCCTCCGATGAACGCGCAGCGTATCCCGCACCTCTCGACTTCCTGCCAGATTCTTCGTCCAAAATGAAGAAAGGGGCACGCAAGCCTCAATATGCGCCTGTTTTCACTCAAAAGGCAAAGAAAGGCAAAGCCACAAAACGAGTCCACATGCTTGTGAATCCTTACTCTGGAAAGAGGAAGGGGCGAGCGACAGCGGAATTGGCCAAATCCATGTTTGAGGCTCAAGGCGTCGAAGTGGACATTCATTTTTCAGCCTACAGCGGGCATTTGATCAAAATCGCATCCGAAATCAAGGCCAAAGCCAGCGATGTGTTCGTCGTTGTTGGTGGCGATGGAAGCCTGTCAGAAGTGGTCACAGGCCGCATGCAAGCGACTTCGGAAAAAAATGAATTGTTTGGATTGGTTCCCGCTGGCACCGGAAACTCCGTGGCTCATGATTTGGCCATTGGCACCACAGAAGAGGCCGTAAACCACATCGTGAAGGGGCGCAATCAGGCGTTTGATCTCGCAAAAGTCGAGCTCGCCAACGGCCTGCCCGGAGCGGTGGACGGCACCACAACCCGCTACAGCCACAACCTCGTGACGTGGGGCCTCGGTGTTGACTCCACCATCAAGGCAGAAAAAATGCGTTGGATGGGACCGATTCGATATGATGTTGGAATTGTAATGGCGATCATGGCCAACAACCGAAGGCAAGCCACCCTCACCGTCGATGGCGTGGAAATGAAAAACGACTACACGCTCTTCTTGATTCAAAACAGCCAGACTGGCGGCTCCATGCTGCCATTAGCGCCCGGGGCATCGCTTGATGATGGCATCATGGATATTGGAATCCTCAAGAAGATGACTCGCCGAGAAGTGTTCAAAGCGTTTGGCATGCTAAAGGCCGAAGGTCGCCATGTGTTCCATCCGCAAGTGGATTACCACCGGTTCACGACGTTATCGATTGAAACCCCTGAACCAACAGCAATCAACATCGATGGAGAAAACATTGGGTCAACGCCCCTTTCGATGAAGGTCATGCCCGGAGCAATCCGAGTGTGTGTCCCGGGTTCAGAATGAGAAGTCTGAGAAATCATCCTCGTCTTGGAATGTTTCTTTCTCTTGCGCAGCAGGTGCTTTGTAAGGTTCTGGTTCTTCTTCCACTGGCTTGGCTGCAGCCTTTCGCTTGCGCACCGTCTTCTTCTTTTGCGGTGGCTTAGGTTCTGGATCAGCTGAACGGGTTGGTGCTACGCTGCTGAAATGACCGCGAGGTTCTGGTTCGGGCTGGGTTGAAACGACGCTGGTTGGCGCACTGCTGGAACGTTTTGGAGCGTCCCAAACGGGTGATGGAGAAGGTGTGGGTGAGGAAACGCTTGAGGCTTGGTTGGAAACGCTGCTTTCCATTTCCTGGGCTGCTTCGGTGACCACAACTGATGATCCTCGGCTCGAAGAGATGACAGGAGATGCATCTGAGTCATCGTTGGAGAGAATACTGTCGAGGTCGAAGCCTGCTAGAGCGCTTTCTTGAGGTTTTTTAGCGGACTTTGGAAGTTCTTTTTGAGCCTTTGAGCGTTGTTCTGCTTGACGGGTTGCAGGAGACGCCAGACCTGTGGATTTTGCTTTCTTGACATCTTGCTTGACCTTCTTGATGTTGTCCATACCAACTTGGCCGAGAAGAACTTTCATTGTGTCCCGAGCGCCCTTCAGAACAAACATCTTCGAGAGGATGAAAGCACCTACTGCGCCACCGACGCCAACAATGAAGAACATGAGAATGAAACCGGTCCGGCCGAGAATTGGCACATCGCCATGGACCCATTCATCGTCTGCTTCCCCATTTGCAGTGACGCTCGAACCATCGAGTTCGATTCCTGTGACCATCACATACAGTTGTTCTCGGTTTTGATTGCCGACGTCCAGAGTGCAATCGTCGCTCACCGTTTGTATTGAGTGATAGCCGTAAGCGTTGCTTGCATTGCTCGAAACGAGGTAGCCCCTGACGGTGACGGCTTGGTGCCATTCGCCGAGTGAAAGCATGCCGTCTTGGATGTTCTCAGTTGTTGGAATCAAGCCCAGAATGTACCAGCGGGAATCTTCATCTGCATCGATTTCATCTAAATCAACCGAGCCTGCACCCGTTTGAGGGTTCATTGGGTCGTTCCAATCTTTAAGATCAACACGAGACCCTTCGCCTTCGATGGTTTCAGCCGCTTGCTTAAACGGCATGGCGTGGATTGCTACGCTGGTTGTTACAGCCAAACCGATGCCGTTCACTTGGTCGGTGTGGGCTTCATAGATCTGGCTTGCAGCGAGGTAACCGGTGAATTTGATGGCCTGCGTTTTGTTTGTGCCAAGATCTTCTTCGCCCGGTGAACAACCGACAGCTTGCAGGTCATCCATGCTTGATGGCTCGAGCCCGAGGGTGCTTGTGAAGGAGGTTGAAGCGCGGTCGAAATCAACTTCGACTGAATCGCTGCCCGTGCCCCACGAGGCTGTAGAGGGTCCAAAGCACCCAGCGAGCAGCATAAGTCCCAACAGGGCAACGGCGAAGGCACCTCGGCGCATAGTTAGCCTAGGGCCGCTTTAGTTTGAGAACTCTTCCCCCGATTTGGGTGAACCAAAGGGTCCCATCTGGGTGATGAAGCGCAGAGAGAGGGATTCGAACCCCCGTGTCTAGGAGACAGTGGATTTCAAGTCCACCGCAATACCGGGCTATGCGATCTCTGCAACAAACCAAGCGGGGCACCACCCCATGATACCGTTTTCGGCTCGAATGTCTTGGACAATCTCACTGATCTGGTTCTCGACGGGGGGTGATTGCAGCCGCTGCCAAGCCAAGGCCAGCCATAGCGATGCCAAAGGTAAGGCCGGGCATACCGCTGTTTTGGCCCGGGTCAGATTGCCCTCCGAGTGCCGCTTCAACATCGATTTGGAAATCTTCTGCTCGCCACGAATCCCCGGTCCATGCGACCGTTGGCGTCATGCCATCGAGGATGTAGGTGATCGTGGAGTGCCCAACGGCGTAATCAATCGCTGTTATATCGCTCGAAACGCAGGAAGTTCGGCTGTCTTCAGCCCACTCATAGCCTTCATCGCACATGCAATGCTTGCCCTCGCCAGTTCCCATTTCCCATCCGTGGTTGTTGCAGACTCCGGGTTGCACTTCGTCTCTCAAGGTTGCACCTGGTGGTGGAATCTCGGAGAGGTTGGTGGAATTGGGCGACCATGCGATGTAGGTTGGTTCGATCAGGCTGTCCATGCCGAGGCTGGAAGCGTCCCATGCTTGGGAGGTGGCATTCCAAGTGGAGAGGCTCCACCACCACGAATAATTCGAAGGTGCTACAACATCATCTATCGATTCCATGTAGTGGCCCCATTCACTGGATGGCATCGAGGTGTTGAGGCCTGCTCCGGCAAATGCACCCATGGAAAGGTGCCATGCGTTCATTTCCTGAAGGGTATGGTTGGCCGTTGTGTTGTCTGGAAACAGCACTTGCATTGTTGGGTGGTCTGGGTGGGGGGCTGCGAGATTGGAGGTGTTGGCGTTCGAAGCAGCCCAAACCAGTTGGTCGTGTTCCAGAGCGTCGATTGAATCAATGCCTACATCAGATGCTTCCCACGCTCCTGAGGTTTCATTGTGAATCAACAGGCTCCACCACCAAGAAGAATCCGAAGGGGCTTCAACCCCTTCTATCGCTGTGACATAATGACCGTATTCACTGTCCGTAGCGTTGATGCTCCAATTGGCCTCATGAGCCATGATTTGATGGAACTCCCATCCAGATGGCATGAACATAAATTCCGAAGCGTTTCCCGAAGGATCGACATAAGTCACTGTTGGATCTTCGTTCACTTCGATGTGAGCATCGATGACCTGTTGATCAACAAGGACGCCAAAATTGCGGTACACTTCGGAAAGAGTGTCCTTGTCGCCGGTTAGATGAGGCCACGAAACTCCATGGCGTTCTGTAAATTCGGTCAGTGCTTCGGGTGTGTCTCGATCAGGGTCAACTGAGATTGAAACAAAACCAACGCGTTCTGCATCCGATTCAGAGAGCCCTTCTTGGACGAGCCGGAGCGATTGAGTGATCACGGGGCACACGTCAGGGCACGCTGTGAAAATAAACGCGACGACGGTCACGTCCTTGTCAAGGGTGGAGAATGTGAAGTTCTCTGCGTTCTGATCAACGAGGGTAAAATCAACGATATCGTTCCTTGACAATTGATGGCCTTTGTAGGCCGTTGCATTCGGGGTTGCAGCCACGAGAAGCGCGAAGCAAATGCACAAGGTTAGCAAGCGTTGGGCCTTCATGGTGTTCTCCCCTCAGCGCAGAGGTTTGAAGGTTATGCCAACCCGGTTCAGCGTTCGGTTGCGTAACTCCAATCTGGTGTGCACCAGCTTGGGAGTCCTGTGACCCCTTCGGGGTTGGACAGGCCAATGCCCCAAAGCATGAGGGCAACAAAGATCCAAGGGAACATGAACGTGATGTTGAACCACTTGTGTTCGTCTCGCAAGTGCATGAAGAACGCAGCGATACCGTATCCCTTGACAATGCCAACGCCGATGAGAATAGCCCATACCGCCGAGCGGCTGATGTCAATGTCGGTGCCTGGGACAGTCTCAAAGAAGACCGCTCCAAGTTCAAACAGCGTGAAAACCATCAAAACGATAAAGTTCCAAAAGTAGATGTCTTTGCCCATGTATAAATTTGCGTGCTCTCCCATGATCTCACCTCAATACAAGTAGAATGCTGGGAAGATAACCACCCAAGCCAGGTCGACAAAGTGCCAGTACAAACCGAAGTATTCGATGCCCTGTGCGTTGTCCTCGTCAAAGCCGATGGTGTCCGCCTTGAACACCAAGTACAGCATAATCACCAGACCAATGAACACGTGAAGGCCGTGTGCGCCGGTGGCGATGTAGAAGATTGAACCTTGAACGGTACCGATGGTGAACCCTTCAGCCACCAAGTGGCTCCACTCGACGAGTTTGAGCACAATAAACAGGGAACCAAGCATCAGTGTAGCGATGAGGTAGTTTCGGACTGCTGCCTTTCGGGTTGGCATGAGTTTGCCCATGATGCCCTTTGGCGCTTCCCAGTTTGCGTTCTTGGCGGTCTTGAGTGCGAGAACGATTGTGTAGGAGGAGATGATCAGAGCAAAGGTGTTGATTCCACCAGGTAATAGGGTCCAGAAGTCACCAACTGAGTTTCCTAGCCCGTCGATCTTAGCGCCGCCAGGTCGGAGGTAATCGGATGCTGTGAGGACCCAATCATCAGATGATTGACAGCCCTCAAATCCACCGTCGCTGTTCTCAAAGGCCCACTTTGTGCACCATTCAGTACGCATTCGTAGGTACGAGGAAAAGAAGGTGGCGAACACCATGATTTCAGACATGATAAACACCCAAAGACCGACCTTTCGAATGTGGTCGCCTTCGAACGGATACGAGGTTGCAATTTGCTCACCGTGACCGATGAAGGGCAAATCTTCGAACCACCAGTTCGAGACGGCGATGACGATGATTAACAATCCTGAAACGCTGACGCCAAGCATGCCGAGTTCGGCAACGACCGTGTCATCGAGCAGTGCTTTGCAAGCGACGATGAAATCGGGCAAGCCCATCAAGAACACCATGATACCGAAGGCGAAGATGATCGGGGAGGCGGAGCCGTGGTGATCGTCACCATACCCGTCGCCATGGCCATGATCATCACCGTGGTCGTCTGCCTTTGGCTTACTTGCGTTCAAGAAACCACCAAGTCCGATGAATGCGGCATAGCCAGCCGTGAGGAACAGCATGGTCATGCCAGCTACACGGTAGGTGAGGTAGGAGAGGTGAGCCGCAACTTCGTCGTTGTGGGCTTCTTCCTTAGCGATGTACAACTCTGTGTCGTGATCTTCCCCTGAAATGGTTCCAGCAGCGACGGCGTCTTGCCATTCTTTCTTGGCGTCGTCGTAGTGATGATGTTCGTCTTCCCATGTGTGGTGCTTTTGGTCAGCGATGCCAACACCAAGCACGGCGAATCCAGCGACACCAATCGTGAGGATCAAGCCAGCCATCATAATGGCACGCAACCAGGTGCTGTTTGCGACGTCGTTTCCATGTCCGCTCATTCTTCGACCCCCTTTGCGAGTGGTGTAGCCAATTTCTTGAGCGGATTTTCCTTCTTCTGACCCGTGCCGTGATGGCCGTAGAGTTCGTTCATGTCACCCTGTGTTGGGATGTCATGGAAGGAAGGTGTAGGTGGTGGCGAGGTGGTCATCCACTCGAGCGACCATCCGCCCCACGGATCATTTCCTGCTGGCTCGCCGTGTCGGTTGGAACGGATGATGTTCCAAACGAGCAACAACTGACTCAATCCGAAGATGAAGGAGAAGGTACTGACAGCCATGTTGTACTCAGCAAAGCCGCTTTCAGTTGTGTAACTGTGCGTTCGGCGAGGCATGCCCATGATACCAAGTGCGTGCATGGGCCAGAAGGTTGCGTTGTAGGAAGCAAATCCAATCAAGAAGTGCCAAAGACCCAATGTTTCGTTGAGCTTGCGGCCCGTTGCCTTGGGGTACCAGTAGTAAACACCGGAGAACAATGCGAAGACAGTACCGCCAATGAACACGTAATGGAAGTGAGCGACAACGAAGTACGAGTCGTGGAAGTGGACGTCCAGTCCAGCCACTGGGAAGAACATACCAGAGATACCACCAAGCGTGAAGGTGACAAGGAATCCAAGCGACCACAACGTGTGTGTTTTCATGATGAGGCTGCCGCCCCAAATGGTTGCAAGCCAGTTGAACACCTTAGCGCCCGTTGGGATTGCTACCGCCATGGTGGTGATCATGAACGCAGCGCGCCAGAACGGATCCATTCCGGAGGTGAGCATGTGGTGGCCCCAAACGATGAAACCAACAACGCCGATACCAGCCATTGCAAAGACCATTGACTTGTATCCGAAAATCGAGCGTCGAGCGCTTGTAGCAAGCACTTCAGAGACGATACCAAACGCTGGCACAACGACGACGTAAACTTCGGGATGCCCGAAGAACCAGAACAGGTGCTGGAACAGCAAACTGTCGCCACCCGCAGTAAAGAAGACCGTGCCGAGGGTGTGGTCGAACAAGAGGAACGCCACGCCGATGATAAAGGCTGGAAGCGACATGTAGAGCATGAACACGCTGACGAAGACCGACCAAGCGAACAATGGCATCTTCATGAAACCGACACCGGGTGCGCGCATGGTGAACACCGTGGTGATGAAGTTCACACCACCAAGCGTCGAAGATGCGCCAAGCATCAGAATACCTGAGATGAACGCTGTCGTTCCCGGGTTCGAACCGTACTGAGCGAGTTCTGCCCCGAGGTTGGCTTCAGTCAATGAAGAGTAAGGTGGGTACATGACCCACGTAATGTCAGCGCCTTCACCGGACCAAATACCAGCGTAGATCAGCGGGCTCGAGAACACAAGGAGCCACAGACCCATAGCGTTGATTCGAGGGAATGCCAGGTCCTTTGCTCCAATCTGGAGCGGAAGCACGTAGTTCATGAAACCTGCAATCATTGGCATGGCGGCCAAGAAAATCATAGTTGTCCCGTGAAGGGTGAAGAAAGAGTTGTATTCCGTTTCGGTGAGGAAGGTGTTTTCAGGCAAGGCCAGTTGAATACGGAACAGCAGCGCAAGCACGCCACCAACGAGGAAGAAGGTGAATCCATAAAGGAAGTAGAGGATACCGACTTCTTTGTGATCGGTGGTGGTGAGCCAAGGCTTGAGGTAAGACCAGAAGTGCTCGATGGTGAAGGTCGAAGGGTTGCGGGCATAGAACACGTAGAGCACGCCGAGCAACACAAGGCCGAGAGCGAGTCCAATGGCGGTAATGAGCACGACAAGAGCACGAGCGCTTGGGGCAACTTCGCCAGCGTTAGCGCCAGGAATCATGAAGTCTGCTTGGTTCCAGTAATCGCCACCAGAGCCAGCGCCGCCGTTGACAGCGTTACCGTACACGGTGATATCGACAACTTTGCCGTCGTCGCCCGGAGCGACCCATTCAAAGTCCCAAGTTCGAACACCGTTGGCTTCTGCCGTGTGTGTCAAACCGCCGTCCATGTCGTGGCCAAGGGACTCATTGACGGTTGAAACCATGCCTGAGGAGGTGAGGATTCGGAATCCGCCTGCGTGGCCGTTCCATGGGTCAGCGCCCTCCGTGCTGCCTCCGTTGTGGAGTTCCATTGCATCGTTGACAACGGTGACGGTGAAGGGGTATGTTTCGCTTGCGTTGAAGCGTTCGGGGAGCCCTTCGACGATCACGGAGGTGTCGCCAGAAGCCCCACCGTGGCAGGTACATCCGTTATCACCTGCAGCACCAATACCTGTAGGCATGGCCTCAAATTGAGGGGTTGCTGCGAGCATGAGGAGCATGAGCGCAACGAGGGTGAGTGCACGGGTTCGCATCAGTAGCCGCCTCCATCATTTGACTTTAGAACGCCGCTGTCCCTTTCACAGGTATCGCCTTCTGTCGCAACGATGGTGACTTGGCCTTGCATCTTTGAGTGGTCAAGGCCGCAGTACTCTGCGCAACGAATAGGGAAGGTACCCATGTCATCGGGTTGAGCGTACATCACTGTTCCAGCCTCGAGTCCGGGGACCAAGTCTTCTTTGACGCCCCATTCAGGGAGCCAGAAGGAGTGTTGGACACCGACGTAATTTGGGTTCGATGCATCGGATGGTCGAGAATGGAGGTTCATGATGCTCACCTTGTCGCAAGGCAGGATGAGGTGTTCGCCGCCGGCGGTGGAAAGAATGGTGCCGACCGGGAGATGCTCCCATGTGTGAAGCAAATGATCTTCGCTGTCAAAGACGGTAATTTTTGAGTGGAGTTCCGCATCGAACATGGTGTTCATCAACGTCAACATGCCGACTGAAGCGTTGAGTGCATAATCGGTTTCCACGCCATCGATCGCGATGGTGATGTTGGTTGCCGTTGTGTTGAGAGCGTGGACCATCAGCATGTTGCCTGCCCATTCCACGTCGATGTCCGTGCCTGGATCTTCCCAGGTGAGGGCCTCGGTGTAGTGGAATTCCCAGAACCATTGCTTTCCGACGATTTGGATGTCAAAGGTTTCTTCGCGTTCATCAAGCGTCCAAACGGCTGTGTTGGATGCGAGCGCCATCATTGTGAGCCAGACGACAATGATGGTCGGCAGCACGTAAAACAACACTTCGAGTTTGGTATTGTGAGAATCAACGGGAAAAGACCCAACTTCGATGTGGTACTTATCCATGTTCTCAACGGGCTCAACGCCGTCGCGGTAGCGCACCATAGCGATGAACATCCACCCGAAGGTGAAAATCCCCACAATGATACTCCAAAACATGAACTTGTCATAAAGGACGTTGAAAACAGTGTCTTCAGCAGGCATAGATAACCCTCATGTTCATGGCCGTAGGGACCGGTCTTAAACCCTTGTCGAGCGCGCCTTCGTGACGAATGGCTTTCATCGCTTGAGTCTCGCGTTTGGCTTGCTTGGTTTCAGTGCCTTTATCGCGGTCGTTTTAGGCAGCGAAATTATTCGTATCAAGTTGATAAATGAGGGCGATAATGCAACATCATGACCACCGGCTCGTGCCTCCAGCCAACGCTGGACGGGGGAGTCCTGATGATGATTGAAGTCCAACCCGGCGCACATCGCGACCGATTGCTCGGCGTCAACCAGTGGCGTTCAAGACTGGGCGTTGCCGTTCAGGCGCAAGCGCAAAAAGGACAAGCCAATCAAGCCGTAATCAGCTACCTGTGCGAAGTTCTCTCCCAACCAAATTCAAGCTGCAGCATTGTGAACGGCCACACTTCAAGAAGCAAGACCGTTCGTTTTGAGAACATCGAACACGCAGAACTTCTGGGCACACTCACCCGCATGTTGGAGGAACAATGACTCGAGATACAAAGCATCGCTCGCCCCTTGGTTCAGGCGATGCAGCACTGCGTTTTCGTTCGGCCGGTGAAGCGTTAGCCGAAGCAAGAAGGCTCAATCGAATCGCGAATTGGCCGGTGTTGGTTGAGGGCAAACGAGACAAACTTGCGCTGTCTGTTCTTGGCTTTGCGGGGCCGATTGAAGTGCTCAATCGGGGCTGGCCCTTGGAGCGATTGGTTGCGTACCTCTACGAAACCTACGGACCAAGAAGTCCGGACGGGGGCCCTTCGATTTGCGTGTTGATGGATTGGGATCGCACGGGGGGGCGGCTGCAAAATGAATTACGGCGACGCCTAGAGGGCATGGATGTAAAAATCTCTGAAGCGTTACGAACGGTGCTGATGAAGGCGCTGAAGCCCGAAACGAGGGTCGTCGAATCCTTGAGAAGCATGGCTCATGAACTCGGCCCCTTCATCGATGAATACGACGCTGATCTCGAAGATTGAACCTCAAGAATCATCGGCAACCAGACGGGGACGCCCTTCTTCCTTGACCGTATTGAGGACCACGTGGGTGTAAGAGCGGGCAACCCCCTCAAGAGTAAACACCGTTTTTGTCAAATCGTCAAGATCCGCTCTGTCCTTTACCCGTGCCAGCACCATTGAATCCCAATCTCCAGTGACATCGTACACGGCGAAAACACGAGGGTCTGCCGCAATCTGAGTTTGAACGTCGATCATCCGCCCCTTCATGATTCGCAAACCAGCCATGATGGTCATCGACCAGCCGACTGCACTTGGATCAAGCATGACGCTGTACCCTTTGATGACACCCTTTTCTTCGAGGCGCCGCAAGCGGTTAAGAGCGGTCCCTTGAGCGATACCGACCTTCTTGGCCAACGCTCTTTGACTGATGCGAGCGTCTTCGAGCAAGACTTCGAGGATGGCTCGGTCGGTGTCATCGAGGTTCATGCGTCATCACCAACTGTTGCTTTATCGCCATCACCTTCAACGCTTCGGAGAGCCTCTTTCGGTGATGGAAGCCGGAGGTATTGAGTCCAAGAACCAAGTTCTTCGACTTCAACATTGAGCGAAACATGGCAGTCTCGTTCTTCGAGGTTCTTGAACCGGACCGAGAATTCATGATGCCGCCCGGCATCGATTTTGATCCGCTTGAAACCACCGCGTATCACCCATGGCTCGAAGCAGGCGCACCCGTTGAGGGACAAGGGCTGGGTGCCAGCAAGCAGACGGAATTGCAACACGGGCGGGTCGGCGGTGGACCACTGCGCATCGATTTTCGGCATGCCTTTTTCTCGCTTAAAGGAACCAAGCACAGCACCCGATGCAACCACCGCGCACAGAAGAAGAATGAAACCGGGAAGGAAGAAATTACCGGCTGAAACGCCGTCCCAACTGGTCGGGGCTGAAGTGTGATACAGCCCGAGCAAACGGTTGCCTTCGTCGCCTTCGAGGCTGCCAAAGAAAGCCAGCGTGATGTGCCACCCGTGAGGTTGTGCGTCAAAATCGATTCCGGCAGCCAGCAAGTGGCTCGAGGGGATGAGCCATGTGGTTTCAGTGGTGTTGTTTGCATCGTTGAAGAATCCTACTTCAGGCATCATGTCGCGCACCAAATTTTGTGCGACGCGACCATGGTGGTCAACCGCCCTGTCTTCACTGATAAAAATGGAAAGCACCGTGGAGTTGTCAAGGTTGAACCTGGGTGTGAAGGTCACAGGCATGGACAATGCTACGCCCCCCGTGTCGTCCCGAACAAGGTGTATCTCGCCTTCAAGGTCGATTACAAAATCATCGTATTGCTGGTCAGCCGCCCCTGAACGCGTTGGCTGACCGTCGTAAACCGTAACGGATTCATTCGGCAAACCGAGTTGTCCAATCCGGGCTTTCGCGTCGTCATCGGGCCAATTGGAACCTGTTTCATCGCTCCATGGCCACCACGACAAATGCACACCGTCACCAGATGCATGAGGGGCTTCGCCGGTGCGATCGATGAACGATTCAATCAGCATTTGAGAAGGGTGTTCCGGCGCAGGTATTGCCTTGGAAACGGTGTCCACTTGATGATCTTCAGCAAGGGCGAATGGAGCCAGACAGGTGCAGAAAAGCAACAACAACGTTGGGAACAAAATCAAGCGCTGCATATCAAACCCTCATTCTTCCTCATCGGCCTCGGTTGGCATATCGAGTTTCATCCGCAGCACATCTCGGCCGACTCGATCGATCATCAACGTCAAACGCGCACCGACCCATCCTGACACCAGCGCAGGCCCACATGGCAAGTCGCAGGACATCAAAATTGGGCCCTCTTCCTCAAGCGGCCCAAACCGTTCCACATAGTCGTCCATCAGTGGAGACCATCCGCGCAGCATGCGTCGGAGCGTTTCGGGCGCAAGGCTGTGCCTCGGTGGGGCAATCAATGGACGCAGGGCGGGCACCGATTCCTGACGGGACCGCCAAATTTTCCGTTTCTGTGTGAATGCCGGCAGACCGACATGAATTAATTTGAGTGGGTGGAAGGTTCCAGCAGGCCAGAGGTTCCCTTTTTTATTGGGGCATTGTTGACTGAAAATTCGTTCTTCAACCAGCTTCGGTGCGATGTTGAGCCGCTTTCCACGGTGCCACCACGACCAGTCGCTTTCCGTGATGCCGTAGCGCTGTTGAACCTCGTCGATGATGGGTTGAGGGGCTGGGAAAATGGAATGCCGGTTCGGACCGGGCAGGTCAAGCACCATCGGCACCCAACCAGATTCTGGATTCTGGTAGCGCTTTGGAACGAACGTTCGTGCGAAATTCTCAGGGGTCGCTTCTGGCTTATGGCGCAGTCGGGCGACGAAAAATCCACCTGTGTCGTTGTCATGGTGGTACAAGCGAACACAATGCGAAAGGCTTGCTTCAATCGTGGATTCGAGCGGTTCATCGACTTCAACTTCGAGTGCCTCTGCCATTGCTTTGCGTTGGTCGGGGGAGAAGTGAGAGGCATGGATGGACGGGGCTTTAAGTGCTGCTTGGCCGACATAAGGTTCACCCTCTTCATCCAAAATATCCCATGAACGAAGCCCTTCATGCAACTTCAAACCTTGGAGGTTCGAACGATCGATTGGAACGAGCTCGAGCCAAGGGGAACGCCTCAACAATTCCGCTACAACGGCTTCGTTCTCACAAGGGTCCATGCTGCATGTCGAGTAAATTAGGTCGTGACCTGGCCGCAACAAGTTGGCGCCTCGCCATGCAATCTCTACCTGCAATCTGAACAAACCTCGACCGGCTCTGGGCGTCCATTTCCACCAGACGTTGCGGTTTTTCCTTGATGTTGCCGAACCCGTGCAGGGAACATCAGCAACGATACCATCGTATCCAGGAGGGGGGATTCTTCCAAGATGCCTGCCGTCTTGTTGGTTGATCAGCATGTTTGAGATGGCCAATCGGCCGCGGTTTGAAACCAACATGTTGACCCTGCCGGATGCCGGCTCGTTCGCCACAACAACTCCTTCCGGGTGAATGGCTTCTGCGATTTGAGTGGCTTTTGAACCCGGTGCGGCGCACATGTCAAGGATCAGTTCACCAGAGGTGGGTTGGAGCACAACAACTGGCAGCATGCTCGCTGCTTCTTGACGGGTGATGCGCCCAGATTCGTGCATCAAGGCCATGATGTGTTTGGCCCGTGCATCAGGGGCCTGACCTCGAGCGAAGGGCATCTGCCAAGCAAAGCCATCTTGGGCCCAAGCCAATGGTTTGCCGCCGATGGAGGACAAGATCGATTCCGTCCATTCACGGTCATACCTGTTCGGGGTGATTCGGAAGGTTTCCGGAAGCGATTCGGTCGCTGAAGACAACCATGCGTCAAGGTTCAGCCCAAGGTTCGCGGCGAGTTTGGCCAATGGCGTGTCCCTTGCCACGGCGAGCAGGTCTTGGTCTTGCCATTCGCCCCCCCCCATGCCTCTCGGTTCGGCCGCCTCGCTATTTTGCTTCCGCCATGCTCAAGGGGTGAGTCCTTGTGGTCGAAATCATGTTGGGGGACACCTTGCCGTGGTTTTTCCCTGTGTTAGCCCTCGTGTTGTGCCTGTGGTTGATGATCGGATCGATTGAAAAGAAAAACCCTGGCGATGCTGACGCAGGTTCAGGCTTCCTACCGTTGCTTGTCCATTGGATCCCCCCGGTGATGTTCGCGTGGTTGTTTCTTCACCGCTTTATTGCGATTATGACCTCAGATTCCTCGCACATGGAGGTGCTCCAATTTCTACCAGACGGGGCATCTGTGGCCAATCGGATGACCCTGTTATTTGCCGGACAAGGCGGACTTGAATTCGCAGCCTTGAGCGCTGCCGTGTTTGCGGTATGTTCCCATCGGCTCCCGAGCGTGATCGCCATGGGAGCGCAAGCTGCAACGGCTGTGCGCCAGCGAATGATGATGTATTGCGCGCTGTGTTTGCTGCTCAGCGCAGGCGTTTTTTTCCCGGAACAAGCCTACACTGCATCGAATCCTTTGCCGATGGACATCGTCGGGAAGATCCCCCCTCTCTCAGCCGCCCTCTTGCCGGTGCTCTTTGCCCTGATGGTGATGTTTGGTGGAGAATTATTTGCTGCCTCAAGCGTCTATAACATCGATGCAGATTTTTCTATTTTGGCCAAAAAAGCAACCGTCAAGTGCGTGGTGCTGACCTGTCTTTGCCTTGCTTGGCTGTCAACTGAACCACTGATTTGGTCTGATTGGAAGAGCGATCCCGCAACGCCAACCCACCTCGTAGCGTTGCTCATGATGGTTCATGCCACCGTCGTTTTAGCCGCTGTATTGCAGCCATCGAGGCGCATTGAAACGCGTCTGGTTCATGGCGAAGCGAGAAGCGTTGCGCTCTTAGTGAATGTAGGCGTAATCGCTGTTCTCATGCTGCTGTCCACCGCTTTGTTGTTGCGAAAAGAGTCGACGTTTAGCGCTGGAGGGGGCGCGACCCTCTATGCGCTGTGGCTGTGCACGGCGGTGCTTGGTGCAATGCTGTTGGTTCAATTCATGCCGACGCTTGGATTTGATGCAGCGCCCAGGCCAGAAACATGGTGGCTTCGAGCAATGGGGCTCGTCGTCCCGATGATTGTGATGGCCATAACGCCTCTAGGGGTTTATCTTATTCCGGCAGTTTGGCTTGCTTTGGCATGGAGCATCGTTGTGCCTTGGATGATCGAGTCGGATGTCCAATCGCCGTCAATGGGCTTCGTGGTGCTTCCGTTGGTCGCGGCGACATGCGCCGCCCTAGCGCTACCAATGCTTGCCAGTCATGCCTTCCTTGCCGGTTTGTTGGCCAGCCTTCCCGCGTTGCTGGTCGCTGTGTTGGGTATGTTGGTGCACAAACCATCAGCCACACCAAACCCCTCCGAAAACCGGCCTTGAGAGGGCCATCATCGTCGCGCTTCTTATAGCCAATTCAGGAAGCCTCGCAACTGGAATCTCCGGATTTCATGGGATGGGACCCTACATGGCACGAGCATTTAGAGAAGGCGTAGAGCAGAACAAGCGAATTAAAACGAACGTCCGACGGCGCAGTTGGAGCCCTTTGAGGGACTTGCGCGGACTGAAGACAAGAACCGAGCGCATCGGTGAAGCGATGGGTCCACTGGTCGAAATACCGGCTATGGTTCGAATTGAAAACGAACATTGGGTTTTCGAGCGCATCGAAGAAGGCGTGCTCTACAACCTCACACACAAACTCATATTGCACGAAGAAGAAGGTGAGAAAATCATTGGTGCTACAACCGATATGGAAACAGCAATGAAGGTTGCCAAGTGCATGGCCATCAAGGAACAACGAATCATTATGATTCAACCGCTGTGACCCTTTTAGGCCACACGATTTCTTGGTGTTCCAAAAACACAGCGTCATATACCCCCTTTTCCTTCTTATTCTCATGGACGGAACACTGTCAGAAACGAAGAAGGGAATTACAGCCACAAACATCGCAGGGTACACACTCGGCTTACTGGGGCTTTTCACCATAGTAGGAACATCATCAATCGCCGCAATCTTACCGTTGCTCTTTGCACCGGTCGTTTGCGCGGTTTTCGGTTTGCTCCTCTACCGATCGCAACCAAACAACGTGCAAACAGCAATCGCAGTTGGAGTCACGGCCACATCAACCCAAAACTGAATGTGAAATTGCGCTCTGTGTGATACCCGCACGCTGCATTGAAACAAAGCCCAGGAATGGGGTTCGAGACAAGAACCCAGTGCCCTTGGTGATTCATCGGAAGCACAAACGCTACGGGATGATTTTAAAATCAGATCAAAGGGTTTCTGGACCACCAGAGGCAATGGTGGGCAACTGCCTGAGTTCACCGTAAAAATCAAACTAAATCTTTCAGTTGAACCGATTTTCATCCACAGCACGCCTTGAAGGGCGGTATGCTGTGTTTTGCCCGTATATGGCCTCAGAAGAGGTCCAAGATAGCGCCGACAACGCCCTGGTTAACGAGGTAGAAAAACGCACCAAGTGCGATGCATGCGAAGTAGACTTGGCCGGGGGTAATCTTCCAAGCGTCTTCAGACTCCTCATCGAAGTAGCGAATAAGACCTGCAGCCTGCTGAATTCCGCTGCCATCGGATTTCTTCTTAGAAGCCATGTGAATCAATCTCTGCGAGATGCCTCCCCTTTATCAACGCGACGCGGCCAAGGCAAGCGCCCAAAATCACTCTTCTTCTTCATCTAGGGACGTAAGATCCACAATTTCGAGGTGGGCATGGTCAGAAAATTGGGAAGATGACTCGGTTCTGAGAAGCATGCCATCAGGAGCTGCAGCGGCGTAATCTGAACTCAACAATCCGGTTCCCGGATCTGCTTCAATCAAGGCCGCCTCGATGCGAGCAAGAGCTCGCTCCAACCCCGGTGCGTTCTCGTCGGCCAGAGCATTGCGGGCGATATCGAGATCGAATTGGGCTGCTGCAAAAGACACTTGGGCTTTCTCTAGGATCCACTCTGGGCCTTCCTCCTGCATTTTCATCCTCTTCTCAACCTCGGTTGATCGTTGCTCAAGCACTTCGATTGAGGCTTCAAACGTGGCCTGAGCCGCCTCCATGCCTTCCCGCCAAACACCTTCATTGGTCTTTAGGGTTACAGAGGAGTGGTGCTTAGCAAGCCATTTACCAGCGGCTTTTTGATGCCTAAACTCCCAGGGGTTTCTGCCAATTGATGCTTTCAAATCAAACATCAGCCGCATGCGTTGCTCGAATGGGCCGGTGATTTCGATTGCATTGAGGTACCCCGAATTGAACAAACCGAAGCCCCAGTAGGCATCGGATTCGATTCGAACGCTAAGCACGCCGCTTTGCGTTTCGAAAACCCAGCGTTGCTCGTTGAATTTAGGAGGCTGAGAAAAATGAGGGGTGTCAGGTTGAGATAGGTTCGCTAAGAGAGCGGTTGCAACGTCACCAAGGTAAACCAAATTGCTCGGTAACGTGAAGCCTTTTGGCCGCAAGAGGTTGCTGTCAAGCTCAACCTTGTGGTTTGCATTGGCTCGATGAACTTGGGCAAAAATCCGACTCACTCCCGGCGCCAAACTCCCCCCTGCCATGACCCTCGGTTGTGGCTCCAATGCATCAATGCGACCCCTTTATGATTTCTCAGAGGCGGAAGTATTGAAGGGCGCCACCTCGCATGGCGATGCAAGTGAGACAATGACTGCCAAGAAGGGTTCCTCCAAGATTGAAGCATTAACTGCATTGCCTGGTGTTGGCGCTGCGACCGCAAAGAAACTCATCGAAGCAAAAATGGACAGCGTTTCGAAGATCGCTGGTGCAGGTTCAAAGAAACTTCAAGACGCTGGACTAAGCGCTGTTGTTGCCAAAAAGGTAAGCGCCGCTGCCAAGGCTGCTGAAAAGGCAAAAACTGCAACCAAAGCCACGGCTTCCAAGGCCAAAAAAGCCACCAAAGCAACCGCTTCGAAGGCCAAATCCGCTACCAAAACAACCGCTACTAAAGCAAAATCCGCCTCCAAGAAAGTTGCTGCAAAGGCCAGCAAATCGACTAAAGCGGCGGCATCGAAGGCCTCGTCTGCGACACAAAAGGTTGCTTCAAAGGCCAAAAGTAAGGCAAAAGCCGCAGCAGCCAAAGGAAAGGACGCTGTCAGCAAAACTGTTCCTGCAAAGAAATCCAAGGATGGCCGCAAAGGATCCACGCTCAGCGTTCCCCGTAGCGTTCAAGATATGCCTTGGTTTAAGAAAAAGTGACGCCGATGATTGCGTTTAAGCGCTATTATTGAAAACCGTCATTGACCACAATCATTCATGCCAAGGAGGAAGTACGGCCGTTTACGGAAAGCGGTTGAACTTCCCTCGAAGGAAAATTGTTCGCGGTGCCGGTCGGGTAAATTCTGTCCACTTGACGGTCATTCGGGCCAAGATGTGGTTCCAAAGCGTGCATGGGCTGGCCCTGCTGCTGTTGCAAAGCGCAAAGCAAAGCGAAAATAATCACTCGACGCCGTATGCGCTTGTAGAGGGCGTGTTTTCTTCCACAGCTTGGATGCCTTCGGTTGCTTCTGCAGCGGCCTCGATGGTCTCTCTGGTCGCTTGAGCTCGATGGTATACTTCACGCAGTGTTTGATCTGATATTTCGAGGTAGACGCGAGTTGTGGCGATGCTGGAATGGCCGAGGAGCCGCTGAATGGTGACCAAATCGGCACCGCGTTCCAAAAGTCCGGTTGCGAAATTATGCCGTAGCACGTGCGGTGTCAACTTTCCTTTGGGCAAGGAAGCCTCGGCTGCAAGCCTGTCCATCAGCCGCTGCACGCCCCGTGGTTGAAGTCGGCGTCCAGCAGAATTCAACAGGAATGCAAAATCTTCGCCTTTTCTGCGCGCTTCTCGAACCGGAATCCAAGCATGTATGCGTTCGAGCGTTCGGCGAGTGAACAGCACAAGTCGATCCTTGTCCCCTTTCCCTCCAAAGACCCGCGCAGAGCCATCTTCAAGATCGATGTCATTGATGTCAAGGTTGCACACCTCGCTGACGCGCAAGCCCGTGTCAAGCATCATGGTCACAACAATTGAAGCAACGGGATTTTCACTGTTGGCTGACGCTTCGAGCACCATCGACATTTCTCGACGGGTAAGCGTTCGCGGCAGGCGCCGCCCGGTGCGCGCACGGGCCAAATGATCAGGCCAGCGGTGGCCAAGCCACTTCAGCAGGTGCCTTGCAGCAGCCAACCGTGCGTTGTAGGTGGTCGGTCTGAGTTCCGAAAGGGAATGCGTCCAACGATCCAGACGGCCGTTGAGTGGCTCCATCCGTTCGGCTAGCTCTTCGATGCTCATGGATTGGTACGCGCTTTCATCGAGAACCAACTCTCCTGGCAACGTCGTTTCCACCAAAGCCCTCAAACCGCTGGCATAGGACTTCTGGGTGTTTTCGGATTTGTTTTCGGAGCGCAAGGCTTGGCGATAACTGGTCACCCATGGAAGATCGGCCATGTGAACAAGACGAGGAGGAAGTTCAACTGTCGACGCGTCAAGCCTTCGTTGGCTTGGTTTCAGCGCCTTGCGTTGCCGCTCGTTTGTTCTCCGCTTTTCCATTGGCGTTCACCGCCTCCCGCCTGAGCGAGTGTGCATCCCGTGCTCCGAAGAGCAGTTTCAGTACCGTATGGTCCCATATCAAACCACCGCGCGATGTCACGGTTGACAAAACCGCTTCAGCAGGAGTTTGTTTTCGCCGACCTAAGCGTTCGTCTCTTCGCGCTCGTCAATTTCGAAGGCATCGTTTGGAACATCGAGAATGGCTTGCCTCAATGACGCTCGCAATTTTGTGAGTTCCCCATAACAAACAAGAATGTCATCCCAGCGCAGCTGAATTTCGTTTGGAGGGTTCCAAATTAGGCTGTTGTCCCGGGAAAGTGCGAAAACAGGAATTTCCGCTTCTGATTTGAATAAACTTGCGAGCGGCTTGCCCACCACATTCGGGTGGTTTCGAATTTGAAGGGAGAGGACGCCAGCCCCTGGGACGGTGCGAAGCAACTGATCTAAATCGACTTCAGAGAATTCTGTTTCGCTCATGACATAGTCGATAATCGCTCCTGCGACGTTGACGCCGCTTGCTTTCTCAATGCCTTCAAGTCCGGGCGAGGAGTTGACTTCCAACACGAGTGGGCCATCGTCGGATTCAAGCAAATCCACTCCAGCAACATGCAGACCAAGCACTCGAGCAGCGCGACACGCTGCTTCTTCGAAATCCGGGGGCAAATCGACTTTTTCGACCGTCCCGTTCAGGTGATAGTTGGAACGAAATTCCCGCCCGCGCGCTCGCCGTCGCATGCTCGCAACCACTCGGTCGCCAACCACCAGAGCGCGCACATCTTTCCCGTGGGATTCGGCAATGTATTCTTGCACCAGAACGGCCCGCCCTGTCAGCAACAAACCTTGTACGAGGTTGTTTGCTTCACGGAGGGTGTGCCGAAGAAAGACACCTTGGCCTTGTGTTCCCTGTGTGACCTTGATGACAACAGGGAGCCCTCCAACGAAGTCCACAGCCGTTTCCACATCGATGATGTCCCTGACATAGGTTGTGCGAGGAACGGGGAGTCTGTTCCGAGCGAGGATTTGCGAAGCATGCAACTTATCACGGCTCTGAAGGATGCCCCCCCCGCTGTTTGCAGTCCATATGCCCAGTTGCTCCAAATGGCGCAAAACGGCCACGCCGTGCTTGGTGATCGAGTGTCCGATTCGAGGGATCACCGCATCGAAATTGAAGGGCTCGCCGTTGTGGAGTACGTCGATCCTACCGTCAGCGACAAAAAGTGAAAACTTCATCGGGTCCGCAACATAGGGGTCGAGGCCTCTCTTTCTCGCTTCCTCAACGAGGCGTCGAGTGCTGTACAAGCGCGGCCCTCTTGAGAGGATCGCCAACCGAAGGTCAGAGCGAGACGCATCATTGACGCGGTGCTGCTCATCTTCTGTGCTCATATCCCCTCGACGAAGGAACGCGCCTTTCAAGTGCTCGCTTGGAATCGGAACAAACATGTCAGAAGAACAGGTCGAGACCACTGCGGCAGAACCAACTGTAGACGCTGACCGGGATGAAGAAGTTCAAGCCATGACGCTTGAACAACGCCAAGAGGCTCTCAAACAATCCCGCTGGAACGTTTTTTTGTGGCTCGGTATTGCGGTCTTGATGTTTGGTTTCGCTCTTTTCCCAATGTCCTTTGACGAAAGTTATGACGGCTTCACCAACTCTGCTGAGAAAGACATAGGTTGGGTTTGGGGGCCTTCGCTTCCAGGTGAAGATTTCATGGATGTACCATTGACGATCGACGCCACAGTGCAAAATCCACCGGCTGAAATTGATGTCCACCTTGCCGCTTATGCCTTGCAAGAGAAAGATTGCGCTCAAAATTTAGGGGCACAGACAGAACTTGCTCGCACAGGGACAGACCACAATTACCAGTACATTTTGCTTGAAGAACCGCCTGTTGCAGGCGGAGAATACACCTTCGATTTCAAACTCGATTCCGGACACTACTGTGTGGTTGTGCAATTTGTCAACAGCGATGGAAGCAACATCGGTGACGCGTCAACAAGCATGACCATCGACGGCGCTGTGTATCCAAATCAAGTGATTGCGGGTATTTTTGGCATCGTTTGCTTGAGCCTCTCTGCGTTTGCCTTTATTGGTGCACAACGTCATGGGGAATCGGTCAGAAGCTTGCTTGAAGGGGATTTGGAAACCACTGAAACCAAGGTGCTTGCATCAATTTCAAGCGAGCGAATTGCTGCCGGTCCTGCCGCTGGCCCTCCTGGTGCCGATGGCCCTGCTGGCCCACCCGACGCAAGCGGGCCGAGCGGCCCGCCACAAAAGGCGGAACCCGCCACCCCTGAATCACCACCCGCTGATGCACCCATTGGCGATCAGGCGGCTGAACAAAGCTACACCTACGAGCCGGCTGAAAATGGATACTTCTTCCGAAAGATGCCAGATGGATCTTACGATCAAACCGTCTATGTGCAAAACGAAGACGGAACCTACAGCCCACATGAGGCTTGACCGCTCGTTTTCACCTCAGCCAAAACCCATGCTTGGGGGTGCTCATGGAGCGCCATCCTTGAAAGGGATAGCCGACAGGCCTCAATTGGGGTTCAAGCATGAGCGATGATGTAGCATCGACATTAACGGTTGCTAAACTGAAGGCCCTATGCATTCTCAATGACCTGTCAACCTCAGGAAAAAAGAGTGAATTGGTCGCTCGTTTGCTGAAAGCTGATCTCACTCACAAGGAAGTGGGCCTGCCCGAACAAGCAGCACCTGAAATCGAAGTGGAGGCGGAACAAGACGAATTTGTTATGTCCATGGAAGATGAAGACACCCTCACCCCCGATGTCGAGCCGGAAAAGGAACAAAGGGAACCGGCTAAGGTGGAAAAGGTCGACGTCTTGGAAGCTGAAATCCTCGAGGCCGATTTGGTCGAGGAGGAGGCGCCCGTGCCTGCACCAGTCAAGGTCAAGAAAGGCGCTGGTAGCGCACAACCCGCAACCTTACTGGACATCATCAAGAGGCCTCAGGTTGCTGCCGGATTAATGGCACTGATCATCTTGGGCGCTGGTGGTTATTATTACATCAACAACCAACTTGAACCGTTTACTGCAGACCAATTGCGCTACGGTGATGAGATGCGGTACACCATAAAAGACGGAACCTTCCTCGCCACAGACGGCTTTGTAGAATTGGCATTGGAACAGCTTGAAACCGAGGATGAAATTTGTAAATTCTCCTTGCTGTTTGAAGGCGATGGGACGCTTGCGATTACGGAAGGTGGCACCGATCAATTGTACGCAGAAGGATCGACCGACCGCCTTGGAGCGGTTGTGGCGAAAGGCGGCATGGGTGGCCAGTGGTTGGCCGTTGAGAGCATCAACAGCAACACCCTCGACAAGTTCACGGTTCAACGCCACCTTACCAACGCCTTCAATGGCTGTTCTTCGACCTACATTCGCGCTGACGGGAGTGCGGAAATTACCACCAAACAACACACTGAACTGAGGGAGCAAGCCATGCTTTCCACTCAAGCAGATTGGGAGGTTGATTTGCCAGATCCAATTGGTCAATACCGCGGCACGACGGTAAGTTATGGCGTGGGTGGATTGCTTGGTGGCTTGGAATCATTAGCTCCTGGTTTTGCAATGATGTTGCAACCAATTGAGGTTGAGGATTTGCTCGGCAACAGCTTGATTGATGTCGGTGCCAGCGGCAGCAGCAATGGCTGGGATTGGCGGGTCATCGGCATTGATGAATTTTCCAACAACGCCGCGTGGAAGGTGATCGCCACTCACCAAGACATCAAAACATACTGCCTAGGCTCCGCTACGATGGAACTGTGGATTGAAGAAGGCAACCCTTGGGCGGCGAAACAAAAGGTCGATGTGGTCATTTCAAGTTCTTCGACAAATCAACAAGACTGTTCGACAACCTCGCAAATACTCAACGATCTGGTGTTGCCAGAAGGTGAATTGGAACTGCACCATGTCTTCGAACGCACGTCCATTGAACGCGGTCAAAAGCAACTGGATTTGGGCAGATCGTATTCTTCCCGTCCTCAAGCTAATCAATTGCAAATCGATGAAAAGGATTTGAACAGTTGGGGTGGAAACGAGCCGCATATGCCCGATGAAACCACAATGCGTTCGCACGATTTTGAACTGGCAATCGGCTGCTTTGATTACTTCCAAGGCGAAGCGAGTGGCGCAACAAATGCCATCGACGACAGCGGCTACATCTGGCGAGCAACAACAAAGGACACGGCTCAAGGCAGTGAATGGAACATGTCATGGGTGGCCCAAGATGAAAGCGCTGGATGGATTAAGTTCAATCTCACGGGAACGCCGAGCGAAAGCGCTTGTGAGTTCACAGAAAAAGGAGTCTTTGATGACAGCGTTGCGTTCAACAGGGATGCAATCCCCGCAACGCTCAACATTTCCACCATGGAACAACGCCTGTCTGATGCGGTGTTGTATGAGCAACTTAGCGGAACCGACCAGTTCTTTACTTCCTCTGGCACTTTTGCCACAGATGTTCAGGTCGGCTATCTTGTCGTGGTGCCCGGCGGCGATCTCAACACTCTGCTCTCAAACCTCGCTAGCGATGCTGACGGTGCGGTTTCAATCGATATGTCGCGAACATGGGACGGCAACGACGGATGGGCGAATCAACTGAACCTCCTCGCCGATGCAAATGAAGGCCGTTTGCTTGGATGGAGCCTGATTCAGCAGCCGCAATAAGCGCTCATTACCGGCGAGGGTCGTACGGTGGCAGGCTTCCTAAATCAGGGGCAGAGGGCACGCTTGCAAACTGCGGTGGCGCATAGGCCTGAGGTGCTTGAGTGAAGGCGCTTTGTTTGGCTTGCTTTGGACGGCGAGGCCGTGTGACAAGGAATGCCAACAATGCGATGACAAAGACGACCGCTGAGACGACAAGAAGAGCGTTGTTTTCCAACGTCGCTAGGAACTCTGTCGCTTCACTGGCGTTGGTTTCATCATCAACAACCGGGACCGGTGGTGGCGGGTTCCATACGAGGTAGGTAATCGACCATCGAACACTGATTTGACCGCGCTCGTCGCTTATTGTCGCGGTGATCGATTCTGGGCCAACAGTTCCGTTTGTGTCGCAAAGGTATTGACCAAACTCAGAGGCCGGAGACGAGCAATTGAAGGCTTGTTCCTCAAACACCCATCCTGTCGCAATCACCGTGTTGTTCCTGTACCACTGAACGGTTGGGTTGAGCCTCTCGAGGCTTTGATTGTCAAGGGAGACAGAGAGGGACAGCTGAAGTGTATCATTTGTTGCGTTCAAGGTCAGGCTTCGAAATTGTGGCGAGGCGGAAACGTAGGCTGAACGATCGATGTCCTGATCAATCAAGCCATCGCAGTCATCGTCGAGGCCGTTCCAACGCTCATTGGCGGAAGGCGAAATGAGACTGTTATTGTCGTCGCAATCGTTGAACCAACGGTAACTGTCCCCATCGTTGTCAAGGTCGGGATAGAGTGGGTCTGTGTTGGTGGAAAAGAGTTCAATGCCATCAAGCAAACCGTCCCCGTCGGTATCGGGATCAAACGGGTCGGTGCCGTAAACCAGGTACTCTTCCATATCCAAGAGGCCGTCGAAGTCAGCGTCTGTGTCGATGAAATCTTCATCGATCTCCCCGTTGCAGTTGTTGTCGAGGCCATCCAAGGCTTCAGCCATACCGGGGTTGAACGAGGCGTTTGTATCGTCGCAGTCTTGGAACCAATAGTACCCGTCCATGTCTGAATCGTTGTCTTTGACAAGAGGATTGGTGAGGTGAATCAAAACTTCTGCCCCATCTTCGAGTCCGTCGTCATCCGAGTCATCGTTTTGCCAATCGGTGCCGTAATCATGGTACTCTTCGAAGTCGTACAGGCCGTCGCCGTCCACATCTGTGAGGTTGAAACCTTCATCCCAGGTGCCGTTGCAGTCGTCATCGATGCCGTTCAGCACCTCGAGGGCATCAGGGTAGACATCCGGGTTTGAATCGTTGCAGTCTTGGAACCAATAGAACCCATCTGCGTCCGCGTCCGCATCGAACACAAGTGGATTTGTCCCGTAGATGTTCACTTCATCGCCATCTGACAAAAGATCGTCGTCGGTATCGTTGTCGAGCGGGTCTGTCCCATTTACGAGCACTTCTTGCCCGTCGTCAAGACCGTCCATGTCCGTGTCAGTGGAGAGCGGATCTGTTCCATAAACGAGCACCTCCAGGCCGTCATTTAGTTCATCATCATCCGTGTCAATGTCGTTGGGGTCGGTGCCGTAGACGTCTGTTTCATTGGCATCGCTGAGGTTATCACCGTCTGAATCGAGGTTTATCTGCGTTCCATGAATGATGAGTTCCCATTCCTCGAGGGTCCCGGTGTCGCCGTAGCCTTGATCTTCGACCGATAATGTCCACGTGCCTCGGCTGTCTTCGCCCCAGTGTTGAACGGAGCCGAAGCGCCAATTGTTGTAGTCGTTGTTTTCGTCATCGTGTTTTTCAGAAAGAATGCTTTGGTGGCCCGATGGGCTTGTCAAAGTGAGCGCGATATCGCCACGGAAGTTATGCGGAATGTCGACGATGACATCGAGGTTTTCGATTTGAATCGCTTCGGTCACTGTTGTGTTGACCTCGATGTAACCCTCGTCCCGGTCAGGGATATCGAGGTCGGTTTGGAGGGTCCCTGATGAAACTGAAAGTTCTTGATCTGCGGTTTCCCAATTGGCCGCCGCGGCGACCGCTGCTCCAGCGTCAATCACGCCGTAGCCGTACTTGTGGCTCACGAGGTAGCCTGCCCCATTGGTGGCCCAAGAGTTGTCATTTGGATCGTTTTGTTTGGAGGTTTCGACGAGAATATGTTGAACATCTCGCCACGTGAGGTTCGCATTTGCTTCAAGCATCAAGGCGATAATACCTGAAACAAGCGGGGTTGCAGAAGAGGTGCCGCCAAATGTGCTGGTGTAGTCGGTGCTGCTGTAACCGCCAGATCCTTCGATGTCTGTGGTGGTGATGCTCTCCCCATCGCCATTTGAGGGCGAGGCAACAAGCACATTTGCTCCCGGTTCAGCGTAGTATGATTGTTGGCCCTTGTGGTCCACTGCGGTGACCGCAATGGTGTATCGCAAGTTCGCATAGCCGTCATTGTTCGAATTGTCATCGTCGTCGAGTCCGTTTCCTGCCGCCCATGTAATGATGCTTCCAAGACCGTTTCTCCCTTGAAGCGCCCCTGATTCAAGGGCAGCGAGCATCAATGGGCCTGGCCCAGCAAGGGTTTCGCCGTTGTCACTCGGGCCCCAAGAATTGGAATAAATGTCAATGGCTTGGCGTTCGTGGCTCAACGTGTCTGCCTCTCGCACGTCGGTTGTGCTGCATGAAATGAGTTGGAGTCCGACGAGGGTTGCCTCCGGGGCAGCGCCAGTTACCCCGATGCCATTGTTGCCAGTTGCGGCAGCAACACCACCGGCTGCTGTTCCGTGCGCGTTGTTCGAGGTTGGTGTTGGGTCATCGTCGTTGTTGCAGAAATCATAATCCAAGCTGGAATCATAATCTGTAAAGATGTCCGGGTGGTTCCAATCCAAGCCATCATCGACAATCCCTATGACCACCCCTGCGCCTTTGTAGGTGTTCCATGCACCAGTGATGTTGACGTCTTCGCCGCTGGTACCGCCGGTTTGCCCGGTGTTGACGAGGTGCCATTGTTCGTTGAATTTAGAATCGTTTGGCGTCCATCTCGGTTCCATTGTCCGTTCGATAAGCGGGTAGGCTGCTTCGATGACCCCCTTCTGTTGCCATGCCTCAAGGGTCTTCAGTGCCTCTTCTGCATTCAACTGGACGACGAACGCCCCCTCGAGGTGTTCGGTTGGAATCCCCATCTCAAGGTACGAGAACACAACCCATTCGTTTACGCTTAACAGGTCTGATTCCTCGTAGATGGAGAGATCGCTGTGGAACGCGATTGAGGCGCGTACCGATGAAGAATAGCCATCGATGATTGGGTGGTCTTGAGCGGAAGAGAGAGGGGCACCTTCAGCGGTAGAAGGTGAGGTGAATGCGAGCGATGCCCCAGCCATCGGCACCAGCATGGCGCCAAGCAACATGAGGCACATGAATTTGGCACGCATGGATTTTCCTCCTTTCCGGACCGTCATAATGCTACCCCTGCTCTGTTTGTTGGATGGAGGCGGTCATGGAGAGGGGTGCGAACGACTGAGGCGGTTTGCCAGCGATTCAATCGTTTCCTCATCGGATTGCAGGGAACGAATGTAGCGCGGGATGGTGTGCGAAGAGTGTTCGAGTTCCGACAAGGTCCCAACCCATTCAAGCGCATGGGTTGGTCTCGCCAGCGAAGCATCTTGGGTCGAGTGGACGGTCCACACTGAACACCCATCGCCGTCTTCCGATGCGGTCTGGAGGCAAAACTTCTGAGGCAACGGAGAGGAATCGCAGGTCAGGTCGTTGCGGTTGACATGCTCTACAATGCAATCGTTGACCACATAAGACGCCCCCATGGATTCCAGCGCCTCGATGGAGGGTTGGTCTTCTGCGCCCCGTTGAAACCAGACGAGGGGAAAGGTTTGATGATCGAGCCTGATGATCATGTCCCGAACCACGTTTCGTGCTCGCTGAGGGGCCAAAAAAAGAACAACAACATCAGGCTGCAGTCCTTCATCGACGTGCGGGCGGATTGGGAAACCACCAACCGTTGCACCTGCATCTCTTGGGTGAAGTGGTGCGCATGCCCAGCCACGCTCTCGAAGTTCCAAAACCGCTTGGTGGGCAGGGCGCTCAGGGTTTAGACCAGCACCAAAAACATGAATGCACTGAGTTTCAACCACGCATTTGCTCAATTGTGAAGGCTCCAAAGAGGAGGTTCCTTCGAAGTGCATAAAGAAAAACCTCGTTCGATGACTTATCAAAACTTGTACAGCGGCTAGCGCAACGTTGTTCAGCAATTGGTTTCAAGTTGATGAACCGTTAGGGGCAACTGTGACCGGAGCATCGCGACCCCCTCACGACCGTGGGCATGTCTTGTGGTCTGCTGAAGATGGGCCGACGCGTATGCTCCAAGCAAGTTTTGATCGTTGGGTCGGGTCTGTTCTTGCCGATGATGGCATTGATATGCCGTTCATGGGCGGGGCTCAGGCCGTTGAAGCAACAATCATCAGCAAGGCCGATGGCATCGTTGTTGGAACCGCAGCAATCGACCATATGTTGCAAATTTGGGCCCCTTCGCTGAAGATCACTTGGATGGCCAGTGATGGCAAAAAGGTATCCGTAGGCGATGAAATCGCAAGCATCAACGGTGACAGAGAAACGGTTCTCATGATGGAACGAAGCATACTCAACATCCTTGGTCAACTCTCAGGAATCGCCACGGAAGCAAAACGCTGGTCTGCGATTGCACCAGGACAAATTGCCTGCACTCGCAAGACAATTTGGGGATTGATGGATAAATGGGCCGTGCACCTCGGCGGAGGGCTCACCCATCGATTGAATCGGGCTGACGCTCAAATGGTCAAAGAAAACGATCTTGCATCAATGCTTGATGGCGTTGACGGGCATGCGAATCGAATCGCTCAGTACCTCCAGGAGGTAGATGTTTCAACATGTGGAGCGTTTTTGGAAGTTGAAGTCCGCGAAGGGAAGGAAGCCATCATTGCTGCAGCCATGTGGGCGCAACGCCGGGAAGAAGGCGTGAAAAAACTCGTCATTATGCTGGACAATTTTGGCCCAGAGCGATGCAAGGAAGTCGCCGCTGAACTCACAGAAATGGGCCTCAGAGAACACGTTGTTTTGGAAGCGAGTGGCGGTATTGAATTCGAACACCTCGACCAGTGGCACGAATGTGGTCTGGATGTACTCTCTACAAGCGCCATCAACAGGGGCGTTGCCCCGCTTGATGTGTCCATGTTGATCACCGGCGCTTGAGGTGTGATTCATGGGGAATATTGCTGCAGACCCAAGCCATCCACGGTATCAGTCGTTGCTCCTTCGTCACAGGCTTGAACAAGCTGAAAAGCAAGGCATGCTCGCTGGAAGTGCGATGATTGCCCATGGACGCGGTGAGGCTTTTGATTACCTGCTCGGGGAGCAAACCATCAACAGCGCTCGAGTCGCAACCAATCACGCATTAGCCGCGCTTCGAGGCGCCAAGCGCCCAGTTCTGAGTTTGAACGGAAACGTCGCTGCCCTTGCGGGCAGAGAGACCCTCTTGCTCGCTGAAATGCTCCAGTGTCCTGTCGAAATCAACATTTTTTACCGCACACCTCAGCGGATGAAAGCGCTGCTTGAACATCTTGGGAAAATCAAATTGGATGAAGGCATTGATGTTACAATCCTCGGTGCTGCCCCTAACGCCCGCATTCCAGGGCTTGAGGGGCCAAGAGCAAAGTGCACGAAAGAGGGAATCCTTGAATCTGATGTCATTTTCGTGCCGCTGGAAGATGGTGACCGTTGTGAAGCCCTCGTCGCCATGGGAAAAACGGTAATTGTCGTCGACCTCAACCCTCTTTCACGCTCAGCAAAAATGGCGAGCATCACCATCGTCGATGAACTCACACGAGTCATGGAGAACATGTTGGCCATGATGTCAAGCCCGATTGAAGACTTGGCCTCAAACTCATATGACAACGAAGCAGTGTTGGATGAAGCGTTGCATCATGTGGCAACAAAGTTCACTCAAACAAGCAACGAAGCTTGATTGTGATGAGTGCGTAAATCTCAGAATTCTTCCGAGAGTTTTGCAACCAGTCGGCTCGAGATGCTCTCGCCAACTGCAGAGCAAGAGGCGTTGCCACCCAAGTCGTAGGTCAGCCCTTTGCCATCTCGCAAATGGTCAGCAACACTCTCGTCGACAAGACGCCCGATTCGGATCAATTCCTCTTCGCCGTTTTTGCGCCCGAGCCAATCCATCATGAGTTGAATCGAATTGATGGTGGCAATTGGATTGACTTTATTCATGCCAGCGTACTTTGGCGCTGAGCCGTGAACGGGTTCAAAGAAGGCGTGATCATCACCAATGTTCCCCGATGCAGCCATGCCCATACCGCCTTGAAGAACTGCCCCTAGATCGGTAGCAATGTCGCCAAACATGTTTGAGGTGACAACAACGTCGTATGATTCTGGTGAGCGGGTTAACCATTGCATGAAAGCGTCGATGTAACCGTAATCCTTCTCGGTTCCAGGGTAGCGCTCTGCGACCTTGTCGAAGGTTCGACGGAACAGTTGGCAGCCGCGGGTCACGTTGGATTTGTCAATGCAAGAAACGCGTTTGACACCATCAAGTGGTGCCCCGTTTCGAGTCTCGGCAATGTCGAAGCCCATTTTGATCAAACGCTCGCTTCCATGTTCGGAGATTGGGCGCGGGTCGTAGGCAACCTCGCCTTGGAGGCCTGGGAATTCCATAGAAGGTGGTTCATAGGGTTCACGGCCTTGAGCGCGATCTGCGCTGCGGCGGAGCAACGAGTGGTAAAGCCCCTCTGTGTTTTCTCGCAGCACCGTCATGTCAACCATGCCAGGTTCCCAAATTTGAGTGAACCTTCCGTGGACCTTGTGAGGTACGCCTTCGTAGAGTTTGATTGGGCGGAGGTTGGCGTACAAGTCCAAACCGCTGCGCATGCCGAGGATAACAGAGCCGCCGGCAAGATCTCCGTTTGGAAGAAGTGCGCCGGGGTAACCGATGGCCCCGAGGTAAATTGCGTCTGCCTCGTCCCGGCAAAATTCGAATGAGCCTTCCGCCCATTCTTCTCCGGTTTCCATGTAATGTTGGCCGCCGCATTGAATCACAGTTTGTTCGAAACCATGGTTGGTGTTGGCTTCGATTGCGTTGAGAATCCGTTGTGCTTCAAGCGCAACTTCTCGACCTGTTCCATCGCCGGGAAGAACTCCAATCCGATAATTTCCCATGCATCGGCCACGGGCAACCCCTACATGAACGCGACCCTTTCTGCCCATGGCCTTGCCTTTGCGAAAACCGATTGTGACTGCTCGTGGCTTCAACACGAGGTGTGCATCCATTGGAAAGTATTCCTTCCAGCAGTCTGAACGCAGTGTTTCGGTTATCGAATGGAAACGATGGTCGGTGGAGTGAGAAAGGCTTCATAGGCCGTCAAGAAGGAGAGAGAAGAACATGAGCGACAAGCAAAACAGGGTATCGGAAGGTCATGTTCGTGTTGAGGCTATGCCCGCAGAAGTGCAGCGACTGGCCGAGGTGATGCAGAGTGTTGACCCAAAATGGGACCTAGACGAGTGGCTTGTGGAGCAAGCAAGGATGTCGCTGAATCTGGTGTCTGCAGATTTGACGCGAGAGCGCCTTGCGGTTGAACAACGCCTCCATCGGCTCGAAAGCATCGCTCGGCGCCTTGAACCACCAATCGGCGAGGCAGGTGACCCGCTTCAAAAGAACCTGTTTGATTGCTTCAATCTTGAAATTGATGCGGCTATCAAAGGGTTGGGATCAAGAGCTGCACAGCCACACAAATCCGTCCAAGACGATGCTGCCGAAGATCTGCTTCATCCCGCCGCTTCGTTTTTGAATCTGCTACCCGACGATGAGGGCGATGACCCCTTGTTGGCGGTCGCTTGCCAAATGTTACTCGTCGTTGTCGAACATGAGATGGGCAAAGGAGAGCCTTGTGCCACATTGGATAAGATGTTCAAAGGCATGAATGAGCACGGAGTTGCGCCAGATGAAATCGATGAAGCCATTGA
>CAJIZC010000025.1 GCA_905181785.1 uncultured Candidatus Poseidoniales archaeon | reverse complement strand
GAGTGGAGGGAGTAGGGAGTAAGCCCCTTTCTGTTACCTTTCGGTGACCGCATTCAACTTAGCATCCTACCTGTCCCTTGACGTGCCGCCTTAACGGGACTGTTTGGACTTGCTCCAACGGGGTTGCTCGTCTCATCGACAACAAGGCAATCTCTGTCTTTCAACGTCATTGTACACACCTTGCATCGTTCGTTTCTGCTGCATTGACCTGACCATTTCTGTTCTCTTACTTCTGTAAGCCGTCTGCACTGTGGAGAGGGGACTTTCCTCAGAGTCGAACTCTGTCAGCGATCCTCCTACTCCCTCCAATGGGTGCTTTGGCATCGAGGCTTCAAACCCTTCGCTGTAGCTTCTGAATCACTGATAGGGGTTTTCGCCCGGAGAGGAAGCTGCTTCTTGCGCCCCGTATGGCCCAGATTCTTCTGTTGCTGGTGCTGGTGGTTGTGCTGCTGGTTGTGCGATTTGTGGCAATGCCTTGGCCAACTCTGCCCTCTTTTCTGGAGTGTAAGCCTTTGGTTGAGGCGATTGCAATCCAAACAAAAGAACGGCCACAAGCGACACGCTGAGCAAGAAGATGATGATCAACAAAACAGGATTGACCGCTGCGACACTTCCGAGCACGCCTTCGGTTCTCGGTTCGTCAACGAACACGGTGCTGGTTTGTGAAGAAGGGCCGTTGATGATGTGATACTCAATCCACATCGTACCAGACCGGTCTGGCATCCATTCCTTGCTGTAGTCAAATTGTCCACCAGCTGGAATTTGAATTTCACGCGCATCGATTCGAGTTCGTGCCCCGTTGCTTTCAACGCGTTCGACAAACATTTGAGCGCTGCCATCAGCCCGCCCATTGTTCTCGATGATGACGCCCAACGTGACCACATCCCCTTCTGCAATGTCCTTGGAGGGTTTCATTGTGGGGCTGATGAAGGTGTATTCGGCCACGCGCTGTTCAAGCACCCACACAGAGAGCGGGGCATCGATGTCGTTGAATACGGTCGAAATCCCTTGACCTGCAACATCTTGTCCGGTGACATAGATTCGGAGTTCAAGGGAATTTGAACGCATCGAAGTGGTGAGTTGGTCTTCAAGGTCAAAGATCGCTTCGGTCGGTATCATCGAGCCATAGGCCCGTCCACCAACCACATTGAGTGCAATGGAACCGTTGACGATGGTTGGGCTGGCCAATCCAAGTCCTGCTTCATGGACCGCCCAATTCAATGTAAGTTCTTCTTCACTTAGACGATCTTCCTCTGCGATAAGCACTTCAAACTTCAAATCCGACCAACTCGATTCAAGAAGAACTGAATTCACAGGTGGTGAAGCAACACCAACAATGCTCGGTGCTTTTTGGTCGACAATGAAGTAGACAAAGGGGGCAGCATTGGTGCGATCAATAGCGCCGTTTGGAGGTGAGTCGAGGGCAGCGGTGAGGCCGTAGGTGCCAGGTGAAAGAGGAGCGATGACGGTTCCGTTGAAACTGCCATTCACTGATTGCAGCGTTGCTTCAATACCACCAAGGTCCATCATGAGGTCAATCGGCTGAAGGACGGATTGTTGGGATCGGTACCAAAGCAAATCACCAGTGACGCCAACATCTGAGCGAGGTTGAATCCAAGTGCCCAAGCCATCGAGTGCAGCACCGTTCACCGTGAAGGCCATGCTTGAGTGAGGCATTTCGAATTCCCCCGAATACCGCCATGCAAGCGAGGGCAAGGGTGCGAGGTTGGATTGGCCGGACTTGTCATGAACCAACACCGAGGGGGTGCGGACCAAACTGACGTCGGGATTAAAGCCCCATTGCAGCGAGAAGTTGACGTGGAATAGGCCCTCACTTGAGAACACATCATCGCCATTCACGGGTTCCAATTCACAAGAATCAATCGCAATGAAGACCTCGTTGGTTAGGCATTGATTGGTTGTTGAATTCCAGGTTATTTGCACCGGAGTGTTGTGGTTGCTCGCCAAGTCAATTTGAATGACTTCAAGATCGGAGACACCGTTCATGTCCCACACAGGAACGCTGAGGTGGTTGCCTTCCCCTGGATGCAGCCATGCATCGCCTGCAAGGTGCCAGGAAGGGGGAGTGGAGCCCAACTGGGGCGCACCGTCGTTGTCAATGAGGACGTTGAACAGCGGGGTTTCAAAGCTGCCCGAAGCAAGCATTGCGTTGCCTGCAGCATCCGCTACATCCAGCCATCCGCGGAGGATGGAACCTGACTGATAGGCGGAGGAATCGAAAGGATAGGTGTAGTGACCTTGTACGCTGGTGCGATTGTTCGGGATCTCCAGTTCGTAAATCGAAATTTCACCCGCATCCATAACCCCGTCGAGGTTCGCATCATCCGCCCAAGAGTGCCAAATGTGGACATAAGCATGGGAGGGGAGCACGGGACGGTCAGCGATAAGGAAGTTCAGCTCTGTCGAAGGCGCCGCTTCGAGATGATCAAATGTTTCGACGTTCATACCGAGCAATTCTGGAGCGACGCTGTCGAAAAAGAAGGTCGCGTTGTTGGCCGTGGCATAGGACACGCTTTGACCCTGCAATGGAGCCAATTGAATTCGAAGGTCGACGCTTTCTTTTGTTGTTGGAACGCTCCATGGGAAGGCTACCAGGCCGCGAGAAAGCACCGAAGTGCATTGGTTTTGAACATCATCGACAAAGAGGCATACATCGACGCTTCCAGAGCGGGGCGATGGTGAGTTTTCGACACCTTCGAACCCGAGTTGGGCTTCGATGGTAACCGCATCGCCAGGGTGGAGGAATGGATGTTCCAGTTCCGAACCGACGCCGTATTGATTCACTGAGCGCCATGAGGTCAGTTCCACATCGTTCTCGACGCCTTGTGCGAATCCGAGGCCGTAATTCATACTGACTGGAATCATTGGCCCTGTTGGCGCAATGAGGTTGACTGAAACCGTAAGCGATGGTTCATCGTCCCATTGTTCTGTGAACTTGAATCGGTGGTCAATCTGCAGCAACGCTCCGCTTCCAAGGGTTGTTTTCGAACCAAGCGCTCCGTTGTCAGACCAAATGAGTGAAGTTCCTTGAGTGGAACAACCTAAGTCTCCTGTGGCTGGGAGGGAAACAAACGGACAAATCGTTTGTGAAGAGCGGACCATGCCTTGGAGGTGCAAAGCCACAGACCAGCCGTTGGTTTTGACATGGGACGCTGCATCGCTAACCCCGAGTGTTGAGAAATCAAAGGTGCTGCTCACCTCAATCCAATCCGTTGATGGAACAAAAGTATCGCTGACGTTGCTGACTTGCATCGAGATGGGTTCCACCGAACTCTGCGTGGTGATCTCGTTGACGGTGAAGTGAACGGCACCCGTTGAAGCCATGCGGATGGGGAGGCTGATTGTTTTCACGCCACCGATGGCGGTGCTGGAGTGCAACTGGCTGTTGAGGGCAATTACAAGTGGGTCAGTGGAGGTGAAATCCATGTTCAAGTTTCCGTCATAAGGTGCGAAAATTCCTCCAACCAACACGGTTGCACTTGAACCAGTAGAACCTATAGAAAGTTGTACAGATGCCAGAGGAAGGCCTTTGGGACCGTGTGAAGAAGAGGCTTGAGAAAGCGCTGCGTTAAGCGAAGTTACTTCCGAAGAAGTGAGTGTGAGAAGGGTCAGATCTTGAACGTCAGGGAGCGTTGTACTGATCACCTCTTGACCGTCAACCCATACCTTTGCGGTCGGACTGAGCATGGGGGAGGAAGGCGAAGCGATGCCAAATTCAAAGGCCTCCACACCCGCAAGCGGTAACGCCAAGTCGAAGATTGCAGGGGCCGAAGTGGTTGAGGTACGCGTTTGCCAAGCATCTCCGTTGAGGAAACCATCCTGAATACCAAGTCTGCCCACTTCTGGCAAGGACATCGACCAGTCGCTGACGCCATCCAAACCGACATCGAAACCAAGACCATCGACAACACTTGTGCGAATTAATTCAACATCCAATGTTTCCAAGCCCCATGTGCCACCAGAGGAAATCACACGAAACTGAGCAGTGAATGCTGGTGCGTCAAACCACTCATAGACACCTGTGTCAAGATCGACCCATGTTAAGCCACCATCAATCGAGGCTTGCAACGTGCCTGGTCCTGTGAGGTCGCTGTTCGAAATCATACCAGCAAAACCACTGCGCAGATTGTATTCCGGGGAGGAAGCAGTACCTGAACCAGCAAGTTCACCGTCCCTCCAAATGACGTTTTGAAGAAGCCATCCTTGTGGAGTGGGATCGAGATTGAATTCGTGATACAAGGCCCCATCAAAATGGAATCCATGCACCGAAGGCAAGCCAGTCGAGCCCGAGGCGAGGTGCAAGTCGATGCGGACAAGAGGATGGACTCTCCAGTCGACCATGCCAAGGTCGACAGTGACATCAGTCATGTGCTCAAAGCCTGGAACAGGTTGATTTGTGACCGCATCCAACAAGCGCCATTCAAAGACAGCATCCCCTGGAATGGAAGCGTCCATGTGAAGCAAGCCAAAGGCTTTGTTCTCACCTTGACCGAGAAGGCTTGGTCCGAAGGCTGCTGATGTCCAATTGCCTTCACCAGATGAGATGCCTGTGTTGGTAGGAAGCACCGTTACATCATCGACGTTCCAGCCTGTGTAGGTCACGGAGCCGTCCGTTGTCCCTAGGCCAAAGCGAACTTGGAAGTTTGGATTGTTTGCTACATAATTCGTGATGGAAATAGTCTGAGTGGTCATCGAGCCGTCGTTGACGGTACCCGAATTGGAGTAGACACTCACCCAATTTCCATTCGCTCCCTTCACAGAGACATAGGCGTGATCAAAGGAGGAACTCTCAACGCCGAGGCGCTTCTGGAATTCCAATTCCCAATTGCCAGAGCAGGAAGAGCAATCCATGACAGGTGAGGTCGCCCATGTGGTTGAACTCATGGAGTTTGGATAATTTCCGTTGTAAGTGTAAATCGCTGAGACACCGCTGCTCACTCCGCCTGTTTGCCCGAGGCCAGTATCGAAGCCCCAGAGCCAGCCTGTTGAACCGAGCGTCCATCCGTGTGAGGCTGTTTCAAAATCATACTCCCAGCCCTGTGGAAGAATGGTGAGCGATGTTCCGTTGACGTCAACTCCATCGTAGACTGAACCGGAGGAAAAGGCATTCGAATCTGCCCAGGAAGAAGCCATTGAATATGGTAGGCGAGCCGGCTCGATGTCCACGTCGAGGCCTTGGATGGCCTTTCCATCAGGCACTTCGAGTTCAATTTTAGTGCTGGCTCCGTCAGGGTAGGAACCAACAGTGATGCTTTCTGCTTGGCCGATTGTTACAGCTCGAATCACCGCTGCATCCGCATCGATTGAGGTGGTCGGGGTTGGGGTGTAACCCTGCAAAAGGACGGACAGAACGAACAGCGTGACAAGAGCGGCCGAGCGGAATGTTGCCAACCTCCCTGCCCCCATACCACATCCCACGCCCCTCGACAGGTCAAAAGACTTCGGACCTTTTTGTTGAACCATCCCTACGGGATGTACAAATAAGCCATGCGTTGATTGGGTGCAAAGCCTCAAGCGCTTTCCTCATTGACACGCAGGCATGAGCGATGTTGAAGCCCTCAAAAAAGAGGCAGGAATTGCGGCTTGTGCTTTTGTCAAGACTGGAATGAAGGTCGGACTTGGCACGGGTTCCACCGTCAAGCATACCGTCGTGGAGCTAGGCCGTCGCATGGCAGAAGAAGGCTTGGAAATTGTCGGCGTCCCCACTTCGCTGGCAACCGAACAATTGGCCATTAAAGTCGGCATTCCCCTTGTGGAATTGTCAGCCATTGATGGGCTGGACATCGTGATCGATGGTGCAGATGAATACGATCCTCAATTTCAACTGATCAAAGGCGGTGGTGCTGCATTGTTGCGAGAAAAAGTCGTGGCTCAGGAATCAGCGGCAATGGTTGTTGTTGCTGACGATCGCAAGCGAGTCGCCCATTTGGGCGCTTTCCCTCTTCCAATTGAAGTTACACCGTTCGAACATCAAGCCACCATCCGAACGCTTGGTCGGTTGCTTGATTGCCGAGTCAACTGTAGGATGGCGGGCGATAACCCGGTGGTAACTGACAATGGCAACATGATTGCTGACGCTCACATGGGCCCAACCATCACCGAACCAGTGGCCCTCGAAGCGGCCATTCTCAACATCGCTGGCGTGGTCCAAGTGGGCTTGTTCAACGGCATGTGTGACGCGGTTGTTCTTGCTGGTGCTGAAGGCGTTGAAACAATCATCAATCCTGCCGGGCGTTTGAACTGATTTGCGTTGAGCCGTTGTCCGTCAATCATTAAATACGGGCGGAAGGACGGCGGTGTGGGCCTGTAGCTTAGTCAGGTAGAGCGATGGACTCTTAATCCATCGGTCGCGGGTTCGAACCCCGTCAGGCCCGCTCTCATTCATCGGTCAAATCTTCGATAACCACGCCGAGAACGCTCGTGCGTAGAATCCTCCCAAAGTTGTGGGAGTCGTCGCTGGAAGTAGGGTCCGGCTGGTCGCCTTCAACAAAAACTGTGGTTTCGTCCATTGAAGTCACTCGTTTAATGACGTTCATACCGCTGTGGAAGGGATGCTCAAACACCACGACAGACCCGACGCGCAAGCCCTCATGCGATGCAATGCATGTGAGTCGGTCACCGTTGTTGTAGGTTGGCCACATGCTGTCGCCAGAAATCACCGCGATGAAACGCTGCATGGATGAACCTCAACTGGCACGAATCCAAGGAACTTCTCGGCCCTTGACGGCCCAGAACATGGTGTGGATCGCTTCGATAGCGTCCATGAGTTCTTGAGCGTGGGTTGCTGAAACTTCAACCTTGCAAGCGCTGCAGAGTTTGGCTGCTTGCCAGAAGGTCGTGTGAAGCTCAGGGTGTGCATCGAGGTGTTGTGGCTTGAAGAAATCAGTCCACAAAACGAGCAATTCATGCTTGCACTTCTGGGCTTCTTCGTCCTTGATGGCTGCGTACCGGCTCATGGTGTTGAGGTATGAGGCCATTGATTCGGAACTGAACACCTTTGGGTATTCAAGAGCGAGCATTTTCTTAGTCATCGATTGAACCGCTTCTCCAGCGATTCGGGCGCTTGCAGGGTCATAAACGCCGCAAGGTCCGTCGCAATGTGCAGAGGCTTCGATTTCAGGTAGGATGTTGTCTTGGGTCATCGTTTCTTGCAATGCGCCCTAGTACATGAACATGCGCTCAAGCGTACATCACACAACAATTGTGGTTCCGGCTTTGCCCCGCAGAGCGTCAAGCGCTTCACCTGGCTGACACAGCACAGCTTGGAGTCCTGGTTGATGCAAAGCCGCTTCCATCAGGCTGCCGATTTTTGGACCCATCGATCCCGCAGGAAATTCTCCAGCCTGTATGTGAGCCTCGCACTGATCGAGCGTGAGGCTTCTGTGCACTTGCTCGTTCGAAGTGCCAAAGCCTGTCCTCACAGCGTCAATTGCGGTTGAAATAATCAGGGCCTCGGCATGCAATTTTATGGCAAGCAGTGCAGAAACCCGGTCCTTGTCAATGACGGCAGGGACACCGACGAAATGCTGGTCTTTGCGCACCACTGGAATGCCGCCGCCACCGCCGCAGATCACCACTGCATGGAGGTCAACCAGTTTTTGAATCACGGGTAAATCAATAATTTCCATCGGCAATGGACTTGCTACGACTCGGCGAGGGCCAACTTTGGTTTCGGCGATGTCCCAATCTGCTTCCATCACGGTTTTTGAGTTTAGAACGGGACCAACAGGCTTTGTCGGCTTGGAAAACCCTGCATCTGCACCATCAACCAGCACCCGTGTAACCACGGTTGCGGTACGTTCAGGCCGTTGGCGCTTGGAGAGGATTGAGTCGAGGTTGAGCGCCAGGCCGTGGCCAATCATCCCTTGTGTGGCCGCCACCCATGCATCCATGCTCTGGGTGAGTTCTGAATCAAGAGCCATCAGGTGACCGACTTGAGGGCCATTGCCGTGGGTCAGCACGACACCCCAACCGGCTTCAAGCAAATCGACAACATCGGACATGACATGGGCGAGCACGCGTTCACTCTCTCCGTCCACCTCACCGGATGGCGAGGCCAGTGCATTGCCTCCGATTGCGTAAACTGCGACTCGTGCCACGGGCTGAGTTCCGCCCACGACTCGTTTGAGGCTTGTGCTGCCATGGGGCCCAAGCAAGCAGGTTTAGCGCCGTTTTTGCCGACCCCGCTGGAGGGTGACATTGAATTACACTATGGCCTACCCGAGAACAGGTGCGAAGATGGTGAAGACGATTTGGATTGGAGATGTGCAATCTGGAATGTACGACAACCAAGTTGTCGAGTTGAAAGGCTGGGTCAAGCGGACTCGAGGCTCCAACAAAATCCGATTTATTGTGTTGAGGGATTCCACAGGAACCATTCAATGCGTGGCCAAGCGAGACGCTCTGGGCGATGAATCATTCGAACAAGTCAAAGGCGCACTCATCGAATCAAGCATCATCATCACAGGAACCGTCAACGTCGATGAACGATCTGAAGGCGGGCATGAACTCGTTGTCTCAGGTGTTGAAATCATTGGAGCGGTCAATCCGGACCGTCCTTTCCCCATCACTGAATCAGCCATGGCAGCAGCCGATGGCGGCGAGACCGAATTTCTGTTGGACAACCGCCACCTCTACTTGCGAACCTCCCGAATGACAACCATGCTCAAATTACGAAGCAGCGTCTTTGGAGCGATTCACGGGTACTTCCGCGATTTAGATTTTGTCGAATACCAAGCCCCGAACTTCGTAGCAGGCGCTGTGGAAGGCGGCTCAACGTTGTTCGAAGTTCCATACTTTGGTCGCACCGCTTACCTAACGCAATCGTGGCAACTCTATGCCGAGGCAGCCATGCCAGCTCTTGAGCGCCTCTACACCATCGCACCGTCCTTCCGGGCCGAGAAGTCCCGCACACGCCGTCACTTGACCGAGTTCTGGCACGCAGAAATGGAAGTCGCCTGGGCGAGCAATGAAGAAATCATGAGCCACGGTGAAGGTGTTGTTCGAAACATTGCCTCCAAACTCTTGGATGAACGAAGCACCGAGTTGGAAGCGCTTGGTCGCGACCTCGACCTTGTTGCCCGATACGCCGACAGCCCTTACCCAAGAATGCGGTACGACGAGGCTGTGGAAACGCTGCAAGGCATGGGTGTTGATGTCGAATGGGGCCAAGATCTTGATTACTCAAAGGAAAAGGTACTCACCCAAGACTTCGATGTTCCACACTTTTTGACGCACTATCCTAAGATTGCTAAGCCATTCTATCATCGCGTCGACCCAGATGAAGAAAAATACGTGCTGTGCCATGATTTACTTGCGCCGGAAGGCTATGGTGAAATCATTGGCGGTGGTGAACGCACATGGTCTGAGGAAGAAATTCTAAAGCGCCTTGATGAAGAGGGAACCCCGCATGATGCCTACCAATTCTACATCGATACCCGATCATACGGTGGCGTACCTCACGGTGGTTTTGGACTCGGTGTGGACAGAGTTTGTGCCTGGCTTACAGGAGCAGACCACATACGAGAAGTCATTCCGTTCCCACGGGACTCACGCCGAGTCACGCCCTGAGGTGAACCTATGGGGAACGTGATCGCCCTTGGATGTGGGCTGGTTGGCCACTTTGTCATCGAACGGCTTTTGCAAGCAGGTCACAATCTTGTTGTCATCGACCTCACCATTCCAGAATCCCTGAAGGCCAATCCAATGGTGGAAGCAATGGAAGGGGATGCACTCTTGCGAATCAAGAGCCTTAAACCAAATCAAACGGTTGTCAACATGCTCCCTGGGAGGATTGGCGATCTCGTGCGAACACCGCTCCTCGAAGGAGGTCACAACATCGTCGACTTGGCGTTTACAGCAGAAGATCCTCACCGTCACCAATCCCTTGCCGAAGCCAACAACTCGGTTCTTCTTTGGGATGTTGGAATCGCCCCTGGCATCTCGAACATGCTTGTCAAGCAAGCTTTTGATGCCCTTGGACCTCTCGATTCTGTATCGATCAAGGTCGGCGGCAACCCGTGTCAAATGGACGATGATTGGTCGTACATGGCTCCATTCTCCCCCTCTGATGTCATCGAAGAATACACTCGGCCTGCTCGTATTCGAGTGGATGGAGTCACGATGGAAGTTCCGGCACTGAGCGAGGCTCACGCTATTGAAGTCGAAGGTTTTGGAACAATGGAGGCTTTTCTCACCGACGGGTTGCGCAGCGTCTTGGACACCATCGATTGTCAAACCATGAAGGAATACACCGTCCGCTGGCCCGGCCACATCGACCGATGGATTGCAGAAGGCCAAGGCATGATTGAGAGCGAACTCCTCGAAGCATGGGCCTTTGATCAAAAAAGAAAGGAGTTCACTTGGCTTGAAGTCGTAGCCACAAAGGGTGATCAACATCGTCGCACAGTTGTGCAAGACTGCGGACTCAACGACGACGGTTCGATGGCGAGAACCACCGGGCTTGTCACGGCCGCATGTGCAATGTTGTTCATCGATCAAGGTCCCTTGAGCGGTTGCGGGCTAAGCCCTGGCGTTCATCCACCTGAAGGGCTCTCGGCAGAGGCCATCGAGCACATCATGCAATACATGCAATCAGAAGGCGTCGACTTTCGCTTTGATTAAAGCAATGGTTCGCCGCACTGCGGGCAAGGCATGCCAGGGATAAAGGCGCCAAGCAGGAAACCACAACTGGGGCAAATTGATGTCATCATGTCGTCTCCGAGCATGCGACGAACTCCACGGGGAAGTTCATCAAGATATCGAAGCGAGGTTGAAATGCTGGAAAATGATGTTTTCTACGTTTTTGAGGTGTTTTTCTTCAACCACGTGAAGCGCATGCGCTTTCGGACGGTCATCCCAAGGGTTGAAGCAAATTGGCAAGCCTGATTGTTGAAACATACTGATGTCGCCTGCTGAATCACCAACAGATGCCGTGTTCTCTTTCTTCACACCCAGCCTACGTTGAAGCATCCGCACTACAGATCCTTTGCCGTCCATTTGAACTTGGTAACGCCCGAAATCTGCAATCTGATGGTCACCGTCGTTGGTCCGAGGGCCTTGAAGCCAACCGTTTGTGAAGACATGGAGTTTTGTGTCGTTGCCGCCGCCAAAGCGCTTAGCAGTGAAGCGGTCGATGCCGCCCCAGCGCCGCTTCCATGGGGTGTCAGCAGGGAATTGTGCTGCAATGTCCCTTGCTGTTTGTTGCAACCCACCGCTGACGATGGCGACATGGAACCCACTGTCGAGGAGGTTACCGATGAGTTCCTTCCAATACGTCATCATCGGCATGCCTTCCATCAACCCGCGCAGTTCCCCATCGGTGACGGTAGGCCCGTCTTTGCGACTCTCCTTGATGAGGGCAATATCGAGTTTTATCCAGTCCCATTCGTCAAGTAAGCCTTGATTGTACAATTCAAAGGATTCATCGTTGTTGATGCCGAGTCTGTCGTAGACAAATTGCCAGGTTGACAAGTGGTCAACGAGGACTCGGTCCATATCAAGGCATACCAAACGTGCAGGATTCATGTTCGTCATTGTCTTCAACCTCCATTCTCAAACTCTTCCTTCGTTCAACTGCGCGAAGGCCAATCGTACTGGGATTGGATTTGTTCCACTTGCTTGCCCATGATGTACAAGATCAGCGCAACCATGATGCTAAACAGACCAATCAGGGTCATCGCAATTGTAGCCAGCGTAACACCGATTGAGGTGGAGTTGATCTCCTCCAAAGCGCCGACAATGTTGCCTGAAAGGCGGTAGCCCAAGAAAAACAGGACAATGCCCGGAATCCCAAACAACAGCAGAGGGTGCTTTGATTCAAGCATCCAGTAGAACAGTTGGGCGAACTTCGAAGCTGTTGCCAGTGATTCTCGCTGTTGGATGTTAATGTTGGAGGATGCTCGGACAATGCGAACCCGTAGCGTTTGGTCAAGCGCTTCTTGAGTCGCATCTTCGGGGAAGTCTGCCATGGCTTCCATACCCGCTTGGGTCATCACAACATGGCGGAAGTTCAAATCCGATAGAATCGGGTCTTCATTCGAGTCATCTCCAGTTAATTCAGTGACGTATGAGATGTGGAGGTCCCAAAGTTCACGCGCCCGATTAATCGAGAGGGAGATGTCTTGCAACTTCCACCCATCTGTGATGTGGATGGCAAGGGTCGTTTTGGCTTCCTCAAGGTCAGCTTGTTCCATGAACTTAGCCAATTCAAGTGCGTTCAGTGTTGAAGAGAAATGAAGGGACTTGCATCCCACTTCCTGGGCCAGTTCCATTGTTGAATCGTCTGAACCAAGGTCCAAGAGAACCACTTCGTCCGAGATCTCCCTCGCTCGAATGATCAAAGAAACCACGCGCAATTCAATGTCCTTCCCGATGAGGACAATGCGCAAAGGAATGTCTGCCACGCATTGCATGCCATGCCTTCCACCTATCAAACCTCTCGACGGACCGAGGGCCATCATTCGATTTTAGTTGTCCTTTCTTGTGGTCCAGCCTTGAGAGGTCATGTTCTTGAGCCAAGGAGATTTGCATGAATCATGGAGGGCGATTGGTCGGTTGGTGTCGTTGTCCCTGCAAAGAACGAAGCCCCCTTCATTCGCAAGGTCCTTGAGACAATGCCTGAGGTTGTGGATTGCATCGTGGTTGTGAATGACGGCTCAACTGATTCTACTTCTGACGAGATTAAAGCCGCTGATTGCAAAGCCAAACTCATTGAGATTAACCTCGATGGTCAAGGGGTCGGGGCTGCCATTGATGCAGGCCACCGAGCCCTCCTCAAGGAGTTTGAAACCCCTTTTGTCAGCGTTGTGATGGCCGGTGACGGACAAATGAATCCTCGTGATGTACCGGACCTGATTGCACCGGTGATCCTTGGCCAGGCAGATCATGTCAAGGGCAATCGATTTGCTCACAGCGCTGGAACGGGCACCATGCCGCTTCAACGGAAAATAGCCAGCAAAATTCTCAGTTTTGCAACAACCCTCGCAGCAGGCCAAACCATTGACGACCCGCAATGCGGTTTCACCGCAACCTCCCATGAGGTGCTGCGAGAGTGGAATTGGAAACGCTCTTGGAAGGGGTATGGCTACCCGAACTTCTGGCTCATCCAATTGGCCCGAATGGGCTGCAGAATCACAGAAACACCCGTCCACTCCGTCTATGGCAGCGAAAAATCGGGCATCAAACGGCTGAAGTTCTTCGCCTCAGTTGGCCCCATGATGGCCATTGAACATCATCGGCGCAACGTTGGATGGTTGTTCAGCCGAAGCATCACCCCGCACACCCTGTTCGCCCTCATCGCCTATGCGATTGGCTGGATTGCGTTGCTTCCCTCGATCAGCACCGATATTGAACGTGAATTGGTGATTCGGGGTTGCCCCCCTGTTGTCTTGACGTTGGGAGCGTGGGCCGTAGCACACTTTTTTGATAAGGGAGCGACCAGTACAGTACAGGAGTTGAGATTGAATGCGAAGGCACGACAAGAGGCGTAAGCCGCGAAAGGCTCATGTCCGCCATATTTTGGTAGCGGCGAAACCTGATGCAAGGGGCCTTTTGGAAGAGATTCAAGCGGCAAAGCGTCCGCTTAAGGTGTTCAAGAAGTTGGCAAAGAAGCATTCGAACTGCTCAAGCGCCAGTAAAAAAGGCGACCTCGGTGAATTCGTTGAAGGCCAAATGGTTCAGGATTTTGAAGACGCTGTATGGGCCATGGAACCAGAAACGGTGCCGCAAAACTTCATCAAAACTCAATTTGGGTTTCATATCCTATGGGTGCACGAAATCATCCTACCGGAGTGAATTGACACCATTGCTGGTGGGCGATCCAGGATTTGAACCTGGGTCCAAGCGTCCCAAACGCCCGAGTATAGGCCAAGCTAACCCAATCGCCCTTGCATTCCGTCCCACGAGGTTCTACCTATGAACTTCACTCAAGGAGCATCCACCGACCTTCGCCCATACGAACAAGCATTCCCTGTACCTCGGCTTGCTCAAGAACATCATTCGCATCCAAATCTGAATGGTTTTTGTTGAGCGTCAGTTGAACCGAGCGTACGGTGATGAGGCCATCCTCGTTCACGGATTGTTGCACCCAATTGCCCATCGTTCTGGAAGGGACTTCATCGTTGAAACTGGAAAGTGATTCGTTGCTCACCATTCGACTTCGCAGCGCCTCCCTCAACTCTTCAGGGGTGTTCTGTAAGGCAACCTCGATGCGCAATGCTTCTGCCGAACTCACTGCTTTGACAAGAATGCCGTGCTCACCAAGACGCTGTCCACAGTGCGGACAAGAAGCGGAAAGACCTTGCCGGCCGTGGCACGTCGAACATGCAGGGCATCGAATGATGTTGTACCCTCCATTGGTCATATGACCTGTTTGGGTCGAGGGTTATTCAAGACTTCTTCAGAGGGAAAAGTCCGTGTTTTGTTTGCGAGAGCCCGGGCGCAGGGCTGGGGCGGCTGGCGCCTTGACGTCAACCCGCTTTGGAGGTGCCTCTGCAGCTTTGCGAGTAAGACCGCCACGCACCTTACCGGTGCCCGTTTTCGCTCCAAGGGAAAGGGAGTTCGGAAGGATCAGTGCTGCCATGGCCACACCGTGGTGATCGGTTGCCGCCGTCACTTCATCCACTGCTACGTCAAAGGATTTGACTTCCAGGTCCCTGCTCGCCAATCGGCGTTGCAAGTTTCTCCTCAACAAAAGTGAGGTTTCCTCGTAATCTAAGTCGGTTGAGATGGTGGCCACGATGGCACAGTCATCGCCTTCCGGGGTTGTGCATGCAGCCCAAGCCACACCGGCGCAAGCGGTTGACCCGTTCCAAGCATAAGCGGTTGCAAGGTGGCATTCCACCAAGGAACCCATGGGCATGGGTTGAGGGGCGGTCGCTCCAAAACCAAGCGGCAGCATTGCGCCCTTCATCTCAATCAAGCGTGCGTCACCAAGGCCCAGTTCTACCAAGCCTTGGTCGTATGCGTCTTCCGCATTTTCGCCCCACGGGGCAACGGCTGTCATCAACCATCCGGGGCAGGCAACGGAACTTGAGCGAGCGTTGTCATTGGAGTACATGATGTCAAGACAGACGCAACGGGTTCATGAACACCGTGGTTATCCCCTACCCATGGCGATGAATTCTCGAACGCTTTTGGCGGGAACCGCCATTGGTGTTGTGTTCATTGCGGTGATCAACAACATTCTCCAAGGCGGTTCAACCCTCTTGCTGGTGGTTCTTGCTGGGTGCCTCATCCTTGCTTCGTTCATCTGGCTCTTATTTGGTGGAAAGCAAAAAGAGAGAACCGTAGCAGCGACAAGCATACGCCTTGAAGATTCTATAATTCGAGGCACAGGCGGCATCAATTCTTCGGAAGAGACCGTTGAGCAAGCCATCCCTGACCCGCTTGACGCAGGCTTTGATGTGCCCTTGATGTAATCACAAAAGGCGAACTGTTTCGAGGTTCTTCGGTGCGTAAGTTCGGCACTTGTACCGCTCTCGAAGGGTGTGGCCCAATTCGTTGCACTTGTGGTAATCACCGTGGTGGCAAATGATGTTCTTTGGTGTGGGCGACAATTGATCGACGAAATCCAACAATTGTCGGCGATCTGAGTGACCTGAGAAGCCGTCAATGGTGACCATTTCGCAGCCAATTTTGACAATCTCTGTTTTTCCATCGATGACCATTGGAACCTCGCCAAATCCTTTCTGGAGGCGGCGTCCGAGGGTCCCTTCTGCTTGGTAACCAACGAAGCACAGCGAATTGCGATCTTCGTGAGCCCAGTGGCGGAAGTATTCCATGACTGGTCCACCGTTCAGCATGCCTGAGGTAGCGAGAACGATGCAAGGCGAATTGTCCATGATGATGCTTTCTCTAAGTTCACGTCCCTTAACAGGGCGGAACCATTCGCTCGTGAACGGGTTTTCTCCGTCATCCTTGAGCAAGGACTTGCGCAAGCTGCTGGTCAGGTAGTCAGGATGGGAGGCGTGGATTGCTGTCGCTTCCTGAATCATTCCGTCAAGCCACACTGGCACCGGTTTCACTTGGCCGGAGCGGAACAATTCGTCAATCGCAATCATCACTTCTTGACTGCGGCCCACGGCAAAGACAGGGCAAATCAGTTTTCCACCGCGCGAGATGGTGCGGGATACGATGTCTTGCAGTTCTTGGTTTGCTTCCTGCCGAGAAGGCTGGTAGTCGCCAGATGCACCGTATGTCGATTCGATCACGAGGGTTTCCACGCGTGGGAAACGGGTGTTTGCAGCGTCAAAGAGCCATGATTTCTCATACTTTTGGTCGCCACTGAACACAATGTTGTGCTTTCCTTCACCAATATGGAGGTGAACAGCGGAAGAGCCGAGGATGTGGCCTGCGTTGGAAAAGGTCAACTTGATGTCAGGGGTGATGTCTGTGGTTTCGCCCCAATCCACGTCAACAACGTGCTTCATGCAGGTGCGGATGTCTTCCATGTCGTATGGAGCCCGCTTGCCTTCTGAACCGCCAACCTTGAGGTAGTCAGTTTGCAACAACAGCATCAAATCCCGAGTTGGTGGTGTGCAGTAAACAGGGCCTCGGTAGCCGTACTTGAACAGAACTGGAAGCATTCCAGCGTGATCCAAGTGGGCGTGGGTGAGAACAACCGCATCGAGCTTCTCCAAAGGCAGCGCCTCTGGTGCAGTGAAGTATGGCATTGGGTCGGTGTCCGAAGCGATGTTAACGCCGACGTCGACCATGACCCTTGATTCGTTGGTCGTGACAAAGTGGCACGCTCGCCCAACTTCACGGTAGGAACCAAGCGCTGTGACGCGAGCCCAGGCTGAGCCCGGGCGCATTGGTCGATGGATGTTGAGGCCGAAGTCCTTGAGCAACTTTCGGCGCTCAGTGGCGTTGACTTGGCGGTATCCACGAATGTCGTGGACCGTCTTGGAGATGAGGGGTGAGGTTCGCTCAACCTTGACGAGCCAACCAGTTTGGTCTCGAATGGCGTTAAGGTTTGCACCACGTCGTCCGACCGCCTCGCCTGGGTTTTGGCACTGAATGATGATTTCACGGTAACATGAGTCGAAGTAGATGTTTGTGATCTCGGCTGCTTCAGGAACAAGTTCATGAATCAACTTCTTTGCTTCTTCTTCAGTCTTCATGATGGAAACATCAGGACGAAGCACAATCTTCCGCTTGACGCGCTTGGCGATTTTTCCAATCAATCCGTCGCCGCCGCCAAACTTGTTTGGTACTGGCGTGACAATGGCTATGTTTCCTGCTTCGAGTTCAACCGTGTATGGGATGTCCTTGGGGACAACCTTGGCAATTTGATCTTTTAATTCTTTAAATGTTAGACGCATGTAATTCACCGTCTTCCCGTGCTCGCACAAAACAATGTGCACTGGCCCCGTTGGGGTTGCAGCGTTGAGCTGCGGGAAAAGGATCTAAACCTCAAGCCAGAAGCTTGTCGATTTCGGATTGTTCGAGGGCAACATAGCCGTCTTTAGCGGTGATAACCGCCAAATCCATGCCGTTGCCGGAGGCGGCATCGCGCTGCCCCGATGCGTGAAGGGAGCGGGCAGCGAGTTTCAATGCATCGGTCCGAGTCATGCCTTCGCTGAACCCGTCTTCGAGGACACCATACATGTAGGGAGAACCCGATCCAGTAGCGCAGTAGGAGTCTGGAATTGAACCACCGGCGGAGTCGATGGAGTAGACGTGGCCGCCTTCGTCATCAACGCCCACAATGAGGAGTTGAACCCAGTGCGGTCGTCCAGAGAGGATGTTTGCGGTGAGGGTAGCAGCGCCTTTGACCGTCATTGGTTGTTGGCGTCGCAACTGGAAGAGCGAAACTTCTGCTGCAAGTGTGCGTGACAAAGATTGAGCGTGGCCGACAAGCCCTGCAGTGGTAAGGGCGAGGTTATCACCAATTTTGAACAACTTTTGCACGCTCTTGTTAGCGATGAAGTGGCCCATAGTAGCTCGGTGGTCGGCTCCAACAACGACACCGCCGTTGAATGTGATGCCAATTGTGCTTGTTCCAGTTTTCATTACGGTTGGTTGGTTCTCCATCATCATCAATCCCTTCTCTTAGACGACACCTCTTGAAGGTTGAGGCGCAAGCCTGTGTTAAACTCGGCCCTTTATCAACCCGCCGAAGCCTTCCGATGCAGCATTGGTGCTCTCAAACCCAACCGTTGCCCACCGAAGCATGGGAGTGTTCTTGAGGTGGCCGACTTGACCGCTCTTTATGCGCCGGCGCAAACCAAGGGAAAAAGACGAAGCTCAGGCTTCGCTTGACGCCTTCACCGAACCGGCAAAAAAAGTTGAATCCCCCGCAGAGGTTCCACCTGAACCATCGGTACCATCGATGCCCGATCTCGACTTATTAGCCGAGGCCGATGAGATTTTGCGTCAGGAAAACGAAGAGGCCATGCAGGCTCAAGAAGACCCCGAACAACCCCTGCGCAGCTTTGACATGCCAAGCATGCAAGCAAAGCGAGTCACCCACTCACCTGCCAAGGGCCCGGGATTTTATGACCTTGGCAAAAAGTATCCAAACCCACCCCTTCCAAACGAAGATGGAGGCCTTGTCCTTCATCGAGCGGTTTTGAATGATTTGACTGGATGCGACATCTTGCTTGATTGGGTGGCTGAAGGCCACGCTGTGATTGTGGAGATGAAACGCCTGATGAAACGAACCGTTGAGTTCAACGCCGCCCTCGCACAACTGAACGCCTTCATTGTCGACGATGTCGGTGGCCAACTCTTGCGAATGACTGCATCTCGCTTGCTTTTGCTCCCTGCGGGTTGCCGAGGCGTGAACGGTGTCGATATGGAAGCCTTCGCAGCAGAACCTGGTGAATTTTCAGGAGTTGGTGCATGATGGAAGAGCAACCGGTTGACATTCCATGCCCCATTTGCAGCCTCCCAGGTAAAGTGTTCATGATCGCTCATGTCGAAGAGATTCCATACTTCGGTGAACATACACAAGTTACGGTGATGTGCCATTCTTGTGGATGGCGGCAAACCGATTTCATTCCTGCTGAAGGAAAGAAAGCCGGCGGATGGAGCATTGTGGTTGATTCAAGCGATACGTTGTCAGCGCGAGTTATTCGGTCGTCTTCATGCACAGTTAAGGTTCCAGAGTTGGATTTGGAAGTGGCACCAGGAAGCAACGCAACAGGATATGTCAGCAACGTTGAAGGCGTACTCAACCGATTCAAGGACATCGTGCAAATGGTTCTTCGCGATATAGAATCGGAAGTAAAAATGCTGCAATCAAGCGCACCGGTCGATGAAGAAGCCCTCGCTCAAAGCGTGGAATCGGTGACCGTTCTGCAAGGCATGTTGGAGCGAATCAACAGCGCCGGTGCCGAAGATTCGGTGCCACTCACCCTCGAGTTGCTCGACCCGCATGGGCTTTCGATGATCCTTCACGACGGAGCAAATCACAGGGATTTGACAGAACAAGAATTGTTGGCCCTTCCTGTTGGGCCTGACCCGGCTGTGTTTTCGCCGAACGACAAAAAGTAATCAGCGGGCATCAGGGGCGAGGAAGTCCTCGACGAGGTGGGCTGTCTGGTCTCGCATTTCATGCAATTGACCGAGCCAGTCGCTGGCCCTGTCGATGCACAATTGCTTCATTTCGCCAGCTAGGATTTTTCCTGCACGGTAGTCTGAATTCAATTCTGCGAGGTAAGCATCGTCTTCTTCGAAGAAGTACATCATGTACTGATAGGCAACATCGATGTCGGGGTTACCACCGATTCGGCGGTGCTCTTCCACGGTCGCTTGACCGCCAGAAAAGGCGCGCTTAATCTTCTTCTCCACCGTTGGTAAATCATCGCGCAAAAACAAGGTCGTCTTCGGCTGGCTGCTGCTCATTTTATCGCCGGTCATGCCCACAGCAAAGTGGTGGTAAGTCGACGAAGGAGCCAGCAAACCCATGCCCCCAAGTTGCCGTTCATAATGCAGCAATTTCATTCGGATGGTGTTTTTGTCGCGCTTGGTTGCGCTCATCACGCTGACAGTCCCTTGCTTAGGGTTTGATTGAATGTCGGAGTAGCCTAATTCTGTGAGGCATTTCACAATGCCGCCAAACACTTGATTCAGTTTTTCTTTGTCCATGCGCCCGTTTGGAAGTTGGCCCAAGACCGCTGCGTTTTCTTCATGGACAGAGAGCGTAATTGTAACGCCTGCATTCTTGCCGTCATTGACGTTAAACCAGTTGGTTTTGGCCGCCAGACCCCGAGTAAGTCGAAGGTGAGGGTCTTGGTCGACGCCAACTGGTACGACGATCGGCCTCAGACCACCGTATTCTTCGGTTTGTGGATGTAAGATATCACCCACTTGGACCATTGGGGCTTGGACATGGGCGAGGTTTGTTTCGCCAGTAAAACCGTAAATGGCTTCAAATTCATTCAAGTTTGTGCGTTTTCCGAGTTGGAATCCAAGCCGTTGAACAGCAGGTCTTGAGGATTGGAAGTAGACGTTTGTCTTCTCGACATCCAAGCCGAGCGCTGCGTAATGAGCCACATATTCCCGCAGTGCGATTTCCCGCCCTTTTTGCAGTGAAACGCCTCGAGTTGCTTGGCTTTCCAAATCCGCAACAGCAATGGTAACATCGCCGCCTTGCTCTTGGAACCATTTAACCTGGTCAATGACCATCGAATGGCCCATGTGCATTTGGCCGCTTGGCATCAATCCTGTAAGGACCCCAAAGCCGTCGCCTCTGCGCTTAGCGTCGAGGATTTGATCAAAATCGCGATGGGCGAAAACAATGCCACGCCGATGCAAGCGAGAAGGATTCTCCAGCGATACATTGTCCATTGAGGACAAACCGAACTGGTCAATGATGCGATCGTAATCGGTGGATTGAGCGCTGCCCCACGGATCGATGACGACGTCTTCACCCCCCATTGTACCACCTCGGATGAGTGTTGCTCACGCCTTCCTTGCATCAAGGCTTCGCCCTGCGGGATGGGCATCACTCGCTTTTTGGAGGGCTTGGTGGTTGAGCGTCTTGGCCTTTCGCCAGAGGACCTAAGCCTTCTTTCTTGAGCACAACAAGCATGCCAATAACGGTGCTGATAGCAACACCAGCGGCCACATAGCGCAACCAGCCCGCTTCGTTGAGCCCCTCTCGTGGTTCAACCAGCCAAGTAAACACAAGATGGTCGTCATCGACAAAACGCTTGGACCATTTGAACAAGTCGTGAGTTTCATGGGCCGCTATGGTCACAGCCGCCGAGTGGTTGTTGAAGAATTCAGTCCTGCCAACGACATCGTGGCTCGAAGAACCGTTGTATCGTACCTCGACTTGGTGGCCGTTGACAACCGAAAGGTGCAGGTATTCCCCGGCCGCTTGAACGTAGCCCTCAGTGGTTTTGCGAACACCAGTGATGTCGGTCAAGGGCCCGCTTGGGCCTTCGATCGATTCTGCGGTGGCGCCGTCAAGGTCGAGGACCCAAGTGATTGGCACGTTCCATGCCTCTGGATTCATTGCAGAGCATTCTTCAGTCACCAAAGATTCGAAAATTAGGACCGTTTGTTCCCCTTCAGTTCGTGTGTCGTGGGTGAATTCGTAACAATTGTTGACCGTCCAGTACGACCAAGCTTCCCCCCATGTGGTGAGCCAGACATTGGGAACTTCAGCAAGGTAGGCGCTGATGTCACGATCGTGGCGAATGGTTGCGTCATTGACCCTGCCAACCCAATAGAGGTTAACCAAACCACCTTCTTCGACCGCTGTTTGAACTTCTTCGAGGGAACCAATCAGTTGTTCCATCGAACCGCCACGCCGTCCGAGGTTGTACCAATCCCATTTGTCGGTCGGCGTGTTGTTTGCATCGTGCCATGCCGACACGCTGAGACCGGTGTTGTCGCCGTGAACAACGAATCCCTGCTCGGCCACGGTTGTGTGTTGGGCCATTGTAAGCCCGCCAGGGGTGTATGTGGAAATTGGAACGTCGCCCCATGAACTGGCCGCCACCCGTTGTTCAATGTAGGCTCGGCATTCGGTAGCAACCGCTCCCGGGTCGGTTTGCCATGACAAGCCAGGTATACCATAGCAGCCGAACTCATCGCCTGCGTCGAGGCGATCTTGAGCCAAAGTGGTTGTCAACCAGCCGTCCTCTTGCCATGCTGATTCTGCAAGAGCTACTGGACTCCATGCAACGCTGCACAAGCAGACAAGAATGCTCAGCGTAAGGCAGCGCTGTGGGAGCGTTGCTTTGACTTCCGCCATGGAATCGGCTCATGCCCGAATGCTTTGATTCTTCGCACCCCTCTGGGCTTCAAAACTCAGTGAACAAAAGGGGCGGAACGGAGCCACGTTGGCGGCAAGCCATAAAGCAAAACAGAGAACCGAAGGCTCATGGACACAAAAGAATCCTTGGCTTCAGCATGGTCCTCCTTGGAGAATCACTGGCTGATTCCAACAACAGGTACGGCCTTACCGAAGGTTCCTGGCTACGGCCTGCTCAGATGGACGCTATCACCGCTTTTGCGCCCGTTAGTGAACATCAAAATTATCGGCGCCAACCACATCCCAAGGAAAGGCCCTGTCATCCTCGCAGCAAACCACCTCTCGCACGTCGACCCAATCATGGTCATCGCTTCGGCCCGCCGGCCGGTGCGCTACCTCGCCAAAGACGGCCATTTTAGCAACAAAGCCTTAGGAGCAGTGATGCGAATCACTGGACAAATCGAAACCAAGCGCGATGAAGGCGGCAGCCAAGCTCTGTCAAGCGCAGCAGATGTCCTCGCATCGAAAGGAACCCTTGGGATTTTCCCTGAAGGTACGCGCTCCAAGCGAACGGAACCACCCTTCCTCCTTCCGGGCAAAACTGGCGTGGCAAGAATCGCTGCATCCTATCCGGATACGGTCGTTGTTCCAATGGCGCTGATCGGCACTCGAAAGATGATGGAGGCAAACAAGGACAAGTTTCCAAAGTTGTGGAAGAGGGTCACCATGAACGTTGGCAAGGGCGTCACATGGTTGGAGTGGCTCGGTCACGAACAGGGTGGTGCGATGAACGCTGAGCATTTGACCGAACTATTGACGCTCGAAGATCATGAAGTTCGAACGGCGCTTGCAGGATTGTACAGGAAATTCACCGACCAGTTGATGGCGAGCATGAAAGCATTAGGCGCCCCGTGAGTTGGAAGTTTAAGTACAGTCAGAGAGTATGCTAGGGTGAAACCTATAGCGACTCCAATCGGCCGATTCAATGTTCTTGAAGGCGCATGCCAGAAACAAATTGCGGCTGAACTCCGTGGGTTGGACTTGCTCATCGAACTCGTCAACAAATCGAATGCATGGGAAATTAGAACCGATGCTCACACCCCTTTCCTCGTTTCCATCGATGGCGCACCAGGCATTCTTGTCAACATCTTCGAGTCAATGAAATCTCGAATCCTAGGCGGTAACCCCCACCTCTCGATTATGATGGCGCAAAAAGAAGTCTGCGTGTTGCGAACCAAATCTGACGTGATGACACCATCGACAGACAGCATGATCAGTTTAGTGCTGCTTGGTGATATGGGATGGCCGCTTGCACATACGCCTTCGACCTTGAGTTCCAAGGCCTTTGCCGGATTGGAAACCTCCCCCGAATGGATGGAACGTGACATGCAAATAAATGACCTTGACCATCGAGAAATTGAATTTGCAGTGGATTGCTATCAAGCCGGCCAACACATGAACGCCATCGCAATCATTGCAGAGATTGGACGGCGCTGGTACGTATGCCGCAACTGGGAATTGGAGCATATCCACCCGATCTTAAGCGAGCTTCTCGTTCAATTTGAACCCGCTCACATTGAGCGATACCTCGAGGCCCCTCAATGCTCTGAGGATGATTTATTCATCGTACTTTGAGGCTGGCGACTCAAGAACCCTCAAGTGCCTCCGTTCCAACGAAGGTGTGGTGAGTCCATGCAAGAGTACCATGAACTGATTCAAAGAATCCTCGATGAAGGGGAACAAAAGGGCGACAGAACAGGCACTGGAACCCTTTCCGTGTTCGGCCACCAAATGCGTTTTGACCTTTCCAAAGGCTTCCCGATGGTGACGACAAAGAAGGTCCACTTGCGCTCAATTGTTCATGAATTGTTGTGGTTTTTGAAAGGCGACACAAACGTTGCTTACTTGCAAGAGAACGGTGTTCGCATTTGGAATGAATGGGCGGATGAAAACGGAGATCTCGGACCTGTCTATGGGAAGCAATGGCGCCGTTGGGAGGCCAAAGACGGTCGCATCATCGATCAAGTTGAACAAGCCATTGACATGATCAAGAACAACCCAAACAGCCGACGCATTATCGTTTCTGCATGGAATGTAGGGGAACTTGAGGAAATGGCATTGATGCCTTGTCATGCCTTTTTCCAATTCCATGTCGCCAATGGAAAACTCAATTGCCAACTCTATCAACGCTCAGCCGATGTGTTTCTTGGCGTTCCGTTCAACATTGCTTCCTACGCCCTGTTAACTCACATGATGGCACAAGTCTGCGGGCTTGAAGCAGGAGCATTTGTCCACACCTTTGGCGACGCTCACCTTTACAGCAATCACCTCGACCAGGCCAACCTGCAACTGACCAGAGAACCCATGCCGCTGCCCGAACTCAAATTGAATCCTGAAATCAAAACGATCGATTCATTCACTTACGAGGACATCGAGGTTGTTGGTTACGAACACCACCCTCACATCTCGGCTCCGATTGCAATTTGAGGTGATGGAATGTTCACGATGATCTTTGCATGCGACATTCAGGGTGCCATCGGCAAGGATGGTGATTTGCCGTGGCGTCAATCAAGTGATTTGCAACATTTCAAGCTGGTCACCATGGCCAAAACCATCGTGATGGGGCGTAAAACATGGGATAGCCTTCCCAAGGCGCTTCCCGGCAGGCGCAACATTGTGATG
>CAJIZC010000024.1 GCA_905181785.1 uncultured Candidatus Poseidoniales archaeon | reverse complement strand
TTTCCATGTATTGGTGGTGAATGAGGACGTGATCTTCGATGACCGTGTCCTCGTCAAAGTCGCCTCCCTCTTCTACATAGGATTGGCTCAACTGAACCGTACCGTTGCTGTACAAGTAGGTGATGTTGTACATTTCCTCGCCCTCACTGTCAGCAACGGCTTGGTTGATGAGAAGGGTGTCTTGGGACGGAGCCGATATGATGAGCATCGACATGTAGACATCAACGGCACCATCGCCATCGATGTCCTCTGCAGATGTAGAAGATAAGTGCCATGTCTCGTTTGCCATGAAGTTCATCATCATGCCAAAGACATCTTCTGCGTCAAGGCATGTTCCATCATCGAGGTTTGCTTCGGCATCAAAGTTGAACGATGCGGTGTCGGTGCAGCCGGGAACATCTTCGTGCTTGCTTGGATCACGTGGATACATGTCATCTGCGTTTGCAGTTCCGTCGCCATCCATGTCATCATCGAGGGCGTCACAGATTGTGTCGTTGTCGAGGTCGGCAGGGATGCTTGCTGCATCGAGCGGGTCAGATCCACATTGTGTTTCTTCATCATCAGAGTAGGTGTCACCATCGTCGTCAGTGGAAACTGCGTCGCAGACACCATCGCCGTTTTCATCGACCGGCATGAGGCTGGCAACAAGTGAGTTGCTGCCACACGCAGTTTCGTCAACATCAGACCAGCCGTCGTTGTCGTCATCCAAATCCTCTGTGAGGGTTGATTCGCCTGTGAGTGTGTCTGGCATGCCGTCACCGTCGGTGTCGGTTGCAGCAGACGCGTCTCGTGGGAAGGCGTCTGCGTCGTTAAACACCGTGTCGCCATCCACATCGAAGTCGTATTCGTCGCATTCAAAATCACCATCTAAATCTTCAGGCATCGAAGTTGCGTTCATTGGATCTGTTCCACAGGAGTTTTCCATGACATCGAGGAAACCGTCGTTGTCATCATCGGTGTCTTCGACCAATGGGGGTGTGGAGGTTGACTCGCCAATCAAGATATCCGGCATTCCGTCATCGTCAGTGTCGAGGAAAGCCGCATCGTCATCGGGGAACTTGTCGTTTGGATCGATTTCATTCAATGTTTCATCCGCCATACCGAGGCAACCGGAAAGAAGCAAAATCAGCGTAAGCAAAATTGTTTGTACCTTCATATTTTCATCTTTTTCAGCATTTGGTATATGAGTGTTAGCCCGGCAAATGGCGCAGTCCTCGTTTTAGAACGAAACGAAACGGCTGGGCATGGGTCGTAATTATCACCTGCAACCTTGACGCAAGGGCATGTCCAGACCTGTTGCCCTCATCACTGGCGGTGGACGCGGTATCGGCGCCGCTGCAGCAAAACGTCTTGCTGCTGATGGTTATGATGTCCTTCTCACCTACAACACCTCCTCCAAACCAGCAGAAATGGTGGTTGACGAAATTCGGGAACGTGGCGACGATGCGCTTGCGGTCAAGGTGGACTGCGCCGATGATGGGGAAGTTGGTTTGTTGGGCATCCATCCGTGGATGGCGCGTGGCATTGATGTGTTGGTTTTGAATCACGGAGCATACGACAGGATCGCTGCGGGCGAAATGTCAATTGCGGATTTGCGCCGAACAATGTCGGTAAATTTCGAAGGCGCTGTGGCCGTTTGGAAAGCAGTTCAGCCTCATTTTACCCCCGAGGCGAGAATGGTTGTCGTTGGTTCTCAACTTGGCACTCGCGGTTCACCTCATGGTGCGGACTATGCTGCATCAAAAGCAGCTTTGGCCACCTGGGCTCGCTCATTAGCGCAAGCGGTTGGCCCGGAAGGAAAGAGAGTCAATGTGCTCGCACCAGGGTTCGTCGACACTGATATCTTAGCCGGCGATTCGAGAGAGAAGCGAAGTCAACGGGAACAGGAAGTCCCCCTCAAGCGGGTTGGAAGCCCCGAGGACATGGCTGGAACCATCGCTTTTCTTGTCGGGCCCGACTCAGCCTACATCACCGGTGCAGTGATTCACGTCAACGGCGGGCTCTACCTTCCATAAGTTCGTTCAACAGCCTTGTATAGGGTCCTGCGGAGCACTCAACACTGGAGGCGAAGCGCATGGTCAAGGAATGGGACGATGAAGGCACCTTTGAGGACCTCGCCAACCTCGAAGTCGGCGATGCTGATCTCGAAGAGCGAGACCCGTTCGACATCTCACGAGCGCTTGAAGGAGCCGCTCTTGAACACCTCAATCCCGAAGTGAAGCGCTTGGTGCTCCATTCGAAGTTCGAACCATCCGGCGACCAGCCTAAAGCAATTGAAAAATTGATTACTCAATTGGAAAATGGCCAAGAGAGATGTGTCTTGCTGGGCGTGACCGGCAGCGGTAAAACCTACGCAATGGCGCAAGTCATTCAGAAACTCAATATTCCAACGCTGATCATCAGCCACAACAAGACATTAGCAAGGCAACTCTATCATGAAATGGCAGGTTATTTCCCTGAAAATGCCGTTGATTACTACGTCTCACATTACGATTACTACCAGCCTGAAGCCTACCTGGCAAAACGGGACATGTACATCGAGAAGGAACTTTCCGTCAATGAGCGAATTGAGCAGGAGCGATTTGCCACCATCGCCTCGCTTGTCACCCGCCCGGATTGCGTAATTGTGTCCTCTGTATCGTGCATCTATGGATTGAACCCACCCGAGACGTTCCTCGAATACCACGTGCGGGTGCATGTGGGTCAAGAAATCGAAACGAGCGATTTGTTGAGGGAACTCATCACCTTGCAATACAAGCGAACCACCACCGATCTCTCCCGTGGAGATGTGCGTGTTCGAGGCGAAGTGGTCGATGTTTGGATGCCAAGCCGGGATGATCCCTTGCGCATTCAATTCGATTTTGACGGGATCACCAAGGTGTCAGTATGCGACCCAGTGAGTTGGGATGTGTTGGACGAACTCGATGAAGCCTGGATTCATCCCAAGGAATTCTACATGACAAGTCCGGAACGCCTCGAAGCCGCTTTGGTTTCCATCGAAGACGAACTCGATGATCGTGTGGCTCATTTTGCCAGCCTGGGAAAGGAATTAGAACGCCATAGAATTGAGCAACGCACTCAATATGATTTGGAGATGATTCGAGAAATTGGACATTGTCAATCCATTGAGAACTATTCCCTGCACTTCGATGGCCGAGAACGAGGCCAACGCCCTCATTGCCTTCTGGATTTCTTTGCTGCATGCGCCAAGCAATTCCACGGCGATCCGAAAAAGTTCCTCGTCATCATGGATGAATCACACGTCACGCTGCCTCAAGTGGGCGGCATGTATTATGGCGACCGTTCTCGTAAGGAGAGTTTGATTAATTTTGGATTTCGGCTCCCAACAGCGATCGATAATCGACCGTTGAAAATACCCGAATTTCAAAACCTCATCCCGCAAATGATCTATGCCTCAGCCACACCGGGTGAGCGAGAATTGCGGCACTTGTGTGAAATCACGGGACAAGCGCTCCCGAATGGTTTGTTGCATGCCAAATCGGGAGGGGGCGCAGGCCAGCCCACCATCGAAAAGAAGCACCCTGACAGCGAATCACTGTACCACATGGTCCAGCATATCGACGGCATTGCAAAAATGGAGATTCGACCGACTGGTTTGCTCGACCCGGAAATCGAAGTTCGACCGACGAGCGGGCAAATGGCTGATTTATTGAGCGAAATTAACGCCCGCATCACCAATGGAGAACGGACCTTAGTCACTGTTCTGACCATCAAGTTCGCAGAGGAAGTTGCCGCCTATCTAAACCGCATGGGGGTCAAGGCCCACCATTTGCACTCGGAAATCGACACCATCGAGCGCACTGAAATCATCAACGCCCTCCGCATTGGCCACATTGATGTGATTGTTGGAATTAACCTGCTGCGGGAAGGGCTTGATCTTCCCGAAGTGAGCCTCGTCGCCATCTTCGATGCAGACCGTCAAGGCTTCTTGAGAAATGAACGAAGCCTGCTGCAAACGATTGGCCGGGCTGCGCGCAACCTCAACGGCCACGTGATCTTGTACGCCGATGCTATGTCTCAGGCCATGCGAGCCGCAATCACTCAAACGCTTGAACGGAGAGAACGGCAAGAAGCGCACAACATTGCCAACAACATCACACCGAAAAGCATCGTCAAAGAGCTGCCAAAGATGAATTCAGACGTGGATGATTTAATCGCTGGTACTTCGAGTGGCAAAGATGGAAGCCGACGACTTGTGGCGAAGAAAGGTGGCCGTAAAGAAGGAGATTGGGCTCAAAACCTCAACCTTGGAGCGGGTGCTTGGGCTTCTGGAAGTGGACAGGATGGATCCGCTGGAACGCATTCTAATTCTTCAATTGGAAATTCAAACTCCCAATTAGAAAAACCTGCGGAGTTTGATGTTCGCTCCCTCTCTCCAGCACAGATGGATGATCTGCTCAAGGAACTCAAATCGGCCATGCAGGTGGCGGCCAAGAACCTTGACTTCGAGGAAGCTGCTCGCCTTAGGGATCGAATCTTCGAACTCGAACAACAACGCTGACACACCCTACGGGTGTGGCTTCTGCGCAGGTGGACAGGTTCATGTGGAGTGAGCAAATGGCCGAAGCATGGCGATTCAACCTGATGATTTTGATGTGCCCGTTGTGGACTACGCCTTTGATGGCATCACAACCCCCCGCTCCCTCATCAACCAGATGGCAAGTGCTGGTGGTTTCACGGCTACGAAACTGTCGATGGCAAGGGACATTCTGTTGGCTATGAAAAAGGAAGTAGACGCCGTAGAAGGGGATGCTACGAAGGTATGCAACTGGTTGTCCTTCCCTGCATGCCTGTGCGCAACTGGAACCCGTGGATTCTTTGTCGAGGCCCTCAAACAACAAATGTTCAATGTCGTTTCAACCACATGCGGAATGTTGGATCACGATGTGGCTCGATCGCACAGAGATTACTACCACGGGTCGTTTGAACTCGATGACATCGAACTTGGAGAACATTCCCTTATGCGGCTTGGCAACGTCATCGTGCCCAATTCCTCGTACGGTGAAATCATCGAGGAAGTGTTGACTCCGGTGCTGGAAGAAATGTACCAAGACCGACTTAAAGAAACGGGGAAAACCGGTGCTGATGCTTGGCTTGGGTTTGGTTCCATTCACCTTGTTTGGGAACTTGGCAAGCGCATTGGAACGCCTGACTCGTTGATTTATTGGGCTTACAAACACCAAATTCCAGTCGTCATACCCGGCATCACTGACGGGTCGATTGGGGCGCAACTGTTTATGCTCCGCCAAAAGCATCGTGACTTTCACATTGATACGCTTGCCGATGAGCAAGTCATGAGCGACATGACCTGGGATGTGGAAGTTTCAAACGCCTTGATGGTGGGCGGAGGCATCTCCAAGCACCATGTCATTTGGTGGAACCAGTATCGCGGTGGCTTAGACGCTGCCGTGTACATCACAACCGCCCCTGAACACGATGGCAGCCTGTCTGGCGCTCGATTGCGTGAAGCTATTTCTTGGGGCAAAATGCGCCCAGAAGCACCTAATGTGTGCGTTGAGGGGGATGCAAGTGTCCTCCTGCCGCTGCTTGGTGCGGATCTCTTCCAACAAGGTGATGAAGCATGAAGAATAAACAAATAGCATTCCTAATGACAGCCCTGATGACGATCATGCCCCTTGCAGGCTGCCTCGGTGCTGAAGAGATGATGGGGGAAGGGGGCGAGGCGAGCGGCTTGTTTGACTTCGAAGGCGACCTTGGAGGCACAACGTGGTACCACTACCCTGGCGGCATCAATGCGATGAACAACACAAGCGCCCTCGGTGGGACAAACATTCCGTTCTTCAGCCAAGGCACCTACTATGCCACAGGATACTCCACTTTTGAGCCTACAATGGGCATCACGTCGACAGACAACATCTACTTCACCAGTTACGGCAATGGCCCCTCCGGATCAACGGCCATTGTGCAATGCAGCAACATGATTGAGATGACAAGTTTGAGCGATTTCAGTTGCCAAAACGTCTACGGCCCTGTGCTCCCGGTAGCCAATTCCAATGATCCCTATGTCTATGTCGACCCGTGGACCGACCGCATCATGAAGTTCGACATGCATGCGCTGCTTGGAATGACGGTGGAATGGAGCGACGACGAAGGCGACTCGTGGTTTGGCCCCTCTGTCGCCACTTCATACTCCGTTCAAGATCACCAAACAATAGCCTCTTCCCCCTACGGTGGTATACTGCACGAGACCCTCTGGGTGTTCTGCATCAACGGAAACTATCCCTCTCCTTTGTGTTCTCAAAGCCAAGATGGAGGCCTCACATGGGGGCCTGAACTTCCTGGTGCACCTGTGGACTGCCAAAGCGGTGGCTTGTCCGCACACATAATCGGTGCCGACAACGGGAATTTCTACCGAGGGCAAATCGGTTGCGATGGTTCAGGGTATTCGATGTACAAAACTGAAGATGGGGCACTCACGTGGACCGAACACGTACTCCCGACAGAAGCATCTGGGACTGCAGACACATGGAACGCCGAAGAGGCTCAAGTCGATACTGACACCGAAAGCAACGTCTACGCAATGTGGATGGGCAACGACAACATGCCGTACTTCTCCTACTCTGTGGACGATGCAAACACCTGGTCTGATGCCATCATGGTTGGACCGAGTCACCTCGAAGGCACTGGCTTCCCTGTCGTCATTGCGGGCGATCCTGGACGAGTTGCGTTTGGCTACGTTGGGACTGAAGGCGACGGAGTGTGGCACGGTTACATTTCAGTCATCACCGACGCATTCAACGAAACTCCCTTGATTACAACGGTTCAACTCAACGCCCCTGAAGATCCTCTCGACAACGCAAGCCCGACCTGTGGCTACGAACGATGCGGTGGTTTTGGAGACTTCATCGACATGCAAATTGATGCGTATGGACGCCCCTGGCTCTCCTTATCGCACAACCCAAGTGGCGACACTGGCATCATGGGGACCTTCATGCACGGCCCAACTCTGTTTGGCAACGTCACCGACTTGAGTGCTTTACCAGAAGGTGGCGCACAGACACTAGCTTGATCCTTGGTCAAGCAAGCCTGCAAGGCAGTGCATCAATGATGTGCGAACCGGTATCAGAGGTCGCCAACCATCTCCGTCCGCTGCATGAAGTGCATCATGGACGTTGGATAAATCAGGGCGTTGCAGTTTGTTTTCTTCAACGCTCATTGGTGGTCTATCGCTTACAACAAGCGTTTGAAGTTCGATTGTGGGCGTGGGTGCTGCAGATAATTCTTCAACGCCGAAGCGCCCAGTTTGGCCGGCCATTGTACGCATGTAGAGCAGATGGAACTCCTCGTAGGTTTGACCCATAGACCACGAACGGCGACCTGACATTTTGCATGTTTCAGGCAAAGGGTTGTCGCTCATCAAAAGCCGCACTAAAGCATCTGCCACATCAATTTCGCTCACCCACCAACGGTCTGCTCCCACGGGAGAAGGCCCCTCTTTGTTTTCAGAAAAAGCACCCAACCAATCTTCGAATACAGCAGGCGTCCAATCTGGGTCGCGCCGCATGGGAATCATATCGTGCACCATCACATGAGCGTCGACCCAATCCGTTGCAACATCACTTGCTGCACCTGCTGGCGTGACCAAAATCAGTTCAAGACCGTCGATGTCAAGCCCTATGGAGCCATCAGTGGGTGATGTAAAGGGGCCATGCCCGAGCATGACCAAGCGATGCCCTTCAGCGAGATTTGTGATTGATGACGAAGATACAGTGGCTTGGCCAAACTCCAGATCGGTCGCATAAGTTTCGTTGACGTCCCGAAGAAAATCATCGTCAAGAACAACATGCGCCTCGGTGCGCAACAAGCGTTCAACCAGCCCCAACCTCAACGATGACGGTTTGCCACGCAGATGGATGGTTGGTGCCTGAGGCATGGTCAAGCCACCTCCACATCACACATCAAAGAATCGAGGATGGATTATTCTCCATGCCCCGGGAAGAGCGAATTATACGCCATTTACACCACCACCATTATCTAATATTCCAATTGGATTTTGTTATTTTATATTGCGATGGCAACATCGCCCTTTTGGAAACATGCCGGGTGGAATCCCCTGAGAAGACAGCCATAGATCCCACAACATATCGGCATTCCTGGTGCGGGAAAAAACACGGACTTCTGCTTCACCAATTGAAATATAGAGTAATTTAGCTGCAACAAGCGATCTGCCCTTCGTCCTAATGCTGGGATAAGTAAAACTTAGAATAAAGATTTGAATTCATATTGAAAAGAAAATTATACGACATTGCTCAAAATTGAATTATAGAGCGAATTTCAATTGGCATGCACATTAATTATACGACAAACTCAATTGGAAATCACTTCTAAATCGGGAAAGGGTATAAAGCCCTTCAAGAGGACGAGGAGATAAGTCGGGCACACCCCGACACAAGGAGATGGGAAAAATGCCGAACGACAAATATGACATCCAGGAGTTACTCCGACGTGATGTTTACGTAAACGATAAGAAAGTAGGAACGATTGTGGGTGAACGACACCACCCGAATGAAGCTCGTGTGCGATCCATGCGGATTCAAGTGGACGCAGGCGTCGCTGACGAATTTATGCGAAAGCCAGCGGAACTCGCACCGCTGCCAAAGGAATTGGTGCACAGCATCCGGACCGATGGCACTGTGAAGTTGTCCAAGTCGATGCGCGAATTGCAACGCCGATGGCGAGACACCGTCCGCATCGACGAAAAACTCTACGCACCAGATGAAATGCTCGATCGAGCCGTGCTCGACAACCAAGGACGAGAAATTGGCGTCATCACAGATTTGTTCAAGGTCAAGCGCACTTACAAAGGCGTCATTGTGAAAACACGAATCAGCATCCAAAAAGAATTTGGCGTTGAAGAAGAACTTCGAGTTCCGATCACTGCCTTTTCTCGAACACGGGAACGCCTGGATGAAGTTGTCCTTTCGCGCTCTTTTGACAAAGTGCTAACGTTGCCGTCGTACATCACCATTAACGGAATGGACGACGAAAGCGAGTGAATGCTTGCGCGTTGATTCTGCCGTTTGCCGCTCCGTCAATCTTATGACGGGGAGGTGAGTCGCCGGGATTGCAGTTGCGCGGGTAGCTTAGTCGGTTAGAGCACCCGGCTGATAACCGGGAGGCCGCAGGTTCAAGTCCTGCCTCGCGCACTCTCTTCACAACATTTGGCTTGTCCGTAGGACTGGGAGCCACTCGAAGCTGTTCAATAGCGAGTTGTGGGTCGATCTGGAAACCGGCAATCACTCGCAAAGAAGATGAAGGGCCGTCGCTGGCACTCACTACGAGGGAGAACATGGTCGTCGTATCTGGAAGCAACGCTCGCCTGCTGGCGACCCAACTTGCAGATTCCCTCGGTTGGGAACATCATTCCCTTGAAACCCGAAGATTCCCCGATTCCGAAGGGTACATCAGAATACCATCGGAAGTCATTGATGCAGTACGGAAGGAACCTGTCGTTTTGGTATCGAACACATTTCCTGATGCTGGAATCGTTGAAACATTGTTGATGTTAGAAGCCATTAATGATGTACGCCGTGGTAATTTAGAGAATCTAAGGGACATTGGCCCTCAACAATTGGAAGATGTCGGCCCCGGAACCCTGCTTGCCGTACCATACTTCGGATATTCTCGCCAAGACAAACGGTTCAAACCGGGCGAAGCAATCTCTGCGCGGGCCATCGGCCACCTGCTCGCATCTCGATGCGATGGAATCATCGTCTTTGATTTGCACGCTCCAAAGGTGCTTGAAGACTTACCAGTTCCCGTCGCCTTCACATCCGCTATGCCTGAATTAGCAAAGCACCTGCAAGAAACCGTAAACCCTGACTTCATTCTTTCACCCGATAAAGGAGCGATTGAACGGGCTTCGGCGGTTGCATCAGCCATTGATTGTGAATTTTCCTACCTTGAAAAAACCCGAATCGACGCTCACACGATCGTACACCAGGCCAAAGATTTGAACGTCGATGGGAAAATTGTTGCGATTGTTGATGATATGATTGCTACCGGAGGCACCATTTGTCGGGCGGCTGAGGCATTGAGAAGCCAGGGTGCTGTCGAAGTTCACGCTGCTTGCTCGCACGGACTGTTCACCGGTGGAGCCATCGCTCGACTCATCAGATATGTGGATGGCGTGCATGCGACAGGCTCGCTGGCAAACCCCCGCGATGTCATCTCCGGAGGCCCGGCGCTCGCTCGAGGGGTGCATGAATTGTTCACCACCCTAAAATGGGATGGAAAGTGATTCAGTGACCCGTTTAGACGGTATGGATACCCTTCTTTTTAGCACATTTCCATCTTCCAGCGGGCCAGAAACCTTCCGTCGTGTTTATATTCGCGAGGTTCTGCGCATGGACTGCCTTAACATGAGGAAGAAGTGATATCCAATGAGTGTACACGTGCGATTTGAAACCCCTGAAGAAGTATCTGACAAGATCTATGACATGCTGCAAGCAAACAACAACGGCCGCCTGAAGAAGGGCAGCAACGAAGTGACCAAGACCGCAGAGCGCGGCACGGCTCAATTCATCGTTCTTGCAGTTGATGTGAACCCACCTGAACTCCTTGCTCACATTCCATTGATTTGCGAAGAGAAAGGCATCCCATACGGATACGTTCCATCCCAAGAATTCCTCGCTAAGGAAGCTGGCCTTCCTGACGGTGTCAAGACCGCATCAATTGCAGTCATGGAAATCACCAAAGGCGCACAAGAAAAGTTCACCGAAGTCGTTGACCTGATCAACGGCCTCAAGGCTTGAACTTGAAGTTTGGAGGAAAAAAACATGAGCGAAGAACTCAACGGTTGGCCAGCAGAAGTCGTCGAAATCGTCGGCCGCACTGGTATGACCGGAGAAGCAACTCAAGTCAAGGTCCGTGTCAATGACGCACCTAATCCACGTGACGTCGGGCGAATCATCTCCCGCAACGTCCTCGGTCCAATTCGTGTCGGCGACATTTTGATGCTCAAAGACACCGGTCGTGAAGCCCGTAAGCTCAACTCGAGGTGAAGTGTATGCCAGAACGTAGAATCTGTACTTTTTCCGGTGAAGAGATCGAACCAGGCACGGGCATGATGTTCGTCCGCCGTGACGGAAGCGTCATGTGGTTCAAAAATTCCAAGGCCCGCAAGAACATGGTCAAACTCAAGCGAAACTCCCGTCGCGTGAAGTGGACTCGCCACTTCGTGAAGGGCGGCATCCAGTGAGTTTACCCCTGTAAACGAGCAGTACAACCGCAAAAGCGGAATGAATCACCTACCTTGGGGGCCGTATGGCTCATAAAGGGGGCTCCAGTCGGAAGGTTTGGTGAACACCATGGAAACAACCTATGTTATGATCAAGCCTGATGGCGTACAACGTGGACTAATTGCAGAAATTCTCGGTCGATTTGAGCGCAAAGGGCTCAAACTCGTCGGACTCAAATCCGTAGTACCAAGCCAAGACACCGCAGAAGCACACTACGCTGTCCACAAGGAACGCCCATTTTATCCAGGCCTCATCAAGTTCGTGACCTCTGGCCCTGTTGTCTGCATGGCTTGGTCCGGAAAAGATGCAATCACCGTCGCTCGCACCCTCATTGGCTCCACCAACGGACGCGAAGCAACACCCGGCACCATTCGAGGCGACTTCGGCATGGACATGGGCTTCAACATGATTCACGGCTCTGACGCTGCAGACACTGCTGCGTTCGAACTTGGCCTTTGGTTCCCTGAAGGCCTCATGGAATGGGATCAAACGATCACCGCCTGGGTCTACGAGTGAATACCATCCCCGCAAGGGGTTTGAGGTGATATGATGGACGAAACCGAACAGGATTCGCCCCAACCATCCATCGCTGAGCGTGGCCACAACCGCCAACCGATTGTGTCTGTTCTTGGGCACGTTGACCACGGGAAAACCAGCGTCCTTGACTTGGTCCGCTCGGTTGGAAGCGAGCGCCAAGCCAGCGTAATGGCTCGCGAAGCAGGTGGCATCACCCAACACATAGGGGCTACCGAAGTTCCAGCCGATGTGCTCAACAAAACATGTGAAGCCATGCTTGGGGGTAAGAAATTCAAGTCCCCAGGTTTGCTCTTTATCGACACACCGGGCCATCATTCGTTTGTCAGCCTCCGAAACCGAGGTGGGTCAGTTGCAGACATCGCTGTGCTTGTTGTCGATGTCATGGAAGGACTTCAACCACAGACCATTGAGAGCTTGCAAACGTTGAAAGAAACGCGCACCCCGTTCGTCATCGCAGGAAACAAAGTTGACCGCATTCACGGATGGAGGACCAAGCGTGGTCGCTCGTTCATGGATTCCTTCAAAGATCAACGTGAAGATGTTCAATCGCTTTTTGAAGACCGATATTGGAAGATGCTTGGGCAGTTCTCGGAACACGGCTTCAACATCGAACGATACGATCAAATCAGGGACTTTCGACAAAACGTGGCTTTTGTTCCAATGTCCGCAAAAGACGGTGAGGGCCTGCAAGATTTGCTTGCGGTTACGGTTGGGCTTGCTGAACGGTTCCTTGAGGACCGACTGACTGACACGCTTGGTTCGGCCAAAGGCACGGTTTTAGAAATGCGAGATGAAGTTGGCATGGGCAAAACCATCGATGTCATTCTTTACCGAGGCGATCTCAAAGTTGGCGACCACATTATGCTGGCCGCAAACGATGGCCCTTTTTCAACGCACATCAAAGGGCTCAAACGCCCTAAAGGCATGTCGGAAATGCGGGATGCTGGCAAGCGTTGGGTTAACTTTGAACGCGTCGAAGCGGCGTGCGGTGTCAAAATTGTTGCTCCGAAATTGGAGAATACGATTGCGGGTACGACCTTGTATCGGGCGAATACACCTGAAGAAAGAGACCATGCAGAGGCTGCAATCCGCCAAGAATGGCGAGCCATCTTCGACACCATGCCAATCATGTGCTCAAAATGCAGCGATGTGTTTCCTCGTGCGGAGTTCAAAGACCACACCAAGAAAGGTGCTTGCAGAGGTGCGGAGGAAGAGCGCAAAGGTGTCGTCATCAAGGCAGACACCGTCGGTGGTTTGGAAGCGCTTGGTTTCGAACTAGCTAAATTGAAAATCCCAGTTCGTCAGGCCACAGTTGGCCCCGTCAACAAGCGAGATATTTTGATGGCCCATTCAGCGCAAGATCCGTTGAACAAAGTGATTCTGGGCTTCTCGGTCAAAGGCAACACGGAAGTCGCCGAATCCCTTAATTCGGAGGATTCTGAAATCAAATTCTTTTCTGGTAGCATCATTTACCACATTCTCGATGCCTATGAAGCATGGCGAGAAGAGACCGCTGAACAGATTGCGGCTGAACTTCGCGAATCACTCGTGTATCCAGGCCGGCTGTTGTACCTGAAAGACCACACATTCCGAGCCAAAGGTCCAGCCATCGTGGGCATGCGCGTGGTGGGAGGCCGAGTCCATATCGGTCAGCGATTGATGAAACTTGACGGGACACCTGTTGGTCAAATCAAGAGCCTTCGTACGCGCGATTCTGATGATGTCAAGGAAGCAAATCAAGGTGACGAAGTGGCTGTTGCGATCAGTGGACCGACGGTTGGCAGGCACATCGAGGAACTGGATGAATTCTATGTGGATGTCCCAGAATCACACGCCAAGCGTTTGAAGAAAATCGACCTCAACCCGATCGAACAAGAAATTCTTGAGGAATTGATTCGTTTGCACCGAAAGGAAAATCACTTCTGGGGCCGCTGATGTTTGCCATGGCTTTGAGCGCTCTTGGTTGACACATTGTTGACTTGCCTCCCCCTCACATTCATATATGGAAGGGCGCGGTTGAGAACTTGTCCTTTGGAGGCCTTCAACATGGAAGCAGGATTCACAGCCGCACCCGCAATGGGTCAAAACCCCGGAACTCAAGATTTGATTGGTACAGTTTCCGCCATCTCAAACAGCCTCATGAACGAAGTCAGCAAAGTGATCATCGGTAAAAACGAGAACTTGCGCCGTGTCACCGTCGGTATTTTGTCGAACGGTAACATTTTGCTGGAAGATTTCCCAGGTCTTGCCAAGACCCTACTGGCCAACACTTTCGCTCAAGCACTCGGCTGTAAGTTCAAGCGAGTTCAGTTTACGCCGGATTTGCTGCCTTCAGATATTATGGGGACCTACATGTACGACCAAAAGGCAGGAGAGTTCAAACTCCGTGCTGGTCCATTGTTTTCCAACATCCTGCTTGCTGACGAGATTAACCGTGCGCCTCCAAAGACCCAAGCTGCTCTTTTGGAAGCAATGGAAGAAAAGCAAGTGACGATTGAAGGTATTACGCACAAGTTGCCCGCACCGTTCGTTGTTATTGCAACTCAAAACCCAATCGAACAAGAAGGAACATACCCGTTGCCAGAAGCGCAAATGGACCGGTTCTTGATGAAAATGAGCATGGGCTACCCTGACCGTGCAGAAGAAAAAGCAATTCTGGCTCGCCGCAAGTTGAGAGGAAAGGACGGTCACGATGTGTTGCAAATCACTTCGCCAAAGAAGGTCGTTGCTATGCAAAAGGCCCTTGAGACGGTTCACGTTGATCCAGCGATCCTCTCCTATTGCGTCGAGATTGTCCAACGAACCCGGGAAGACCACCGTGTCACCAACGGAGCATCGCCTCGTGCGTCTCAATCGCTGTTCAAGACTGGCCGTGCCGCCGCTGCAATCGCAGGGCGAAACTATGTCATCCCTGACGACATCAAGGGCATCGCATTGCAAGTCATCGCCCACCGTATCAACATGAAGCCTGAGGCTAAGATCCGTGGAATCACCGGTGCGCACATCGTGCGAAAGATCCTCTCGGAAGTCCCTGTACCGGTCATCCAACCTGCTTGATGTTTGTACCCTTGTGGTTGCATTCAAAGAGGAGAACCGCGTTCCATAGATTGTCCGAGGAGGTGAATGAATGAACCCGTACAAAATGGTCATAGCGGTAGCGAATCAAAAAGGTGGTTGCGCTAAAACAACAACCGCAGTCAACCTTGCAGCAGCATTAGCCAAAGGTTCACCTCGCCAAGGCCTTCCAAAAGCCAAGGTATTGCTGATTGATTTGGACCCTCAAGGAAACTGCGCAACATCGTTCGGCGTGGAAAAGAAAAACGTCAAGAAAACTTCCTACGACCTTCTCACTAATGATTCTGGAGAAGACCTTCCATTGATGGAAGAATACCTCATTGGACCTGAAGAACTCACGCAATCCATGCAGGACGCGTGGAGCTTGCGCAACAACAACAAGAAGGCCCCAGACAACGTCTCTGTCGGCCACCTGTGGCTCTTACCAAGCGACATTCACCTGTCGGGCGCTGAGATTGAATTGAGCCATAAAATTGGACGGGAAACCAGACTCCGTGAAGCGTTGATCCCCATCATCGATGAGTTTGATTACATCATCATCGATACACCCCCTTCCCTCGGTCTGTTGTCAATCAACGCCATGTGCGCGGCAAACTGGGTGATGGTTCCCGTTCAAGCAGAATACTATGCGCTCGAAGGATTCAGCATGCTGATGAACTCGATCAAGATGATTCAGCGAAGAATTAACCGCAATTTGAAAATTTTCGGCATCGCCATGACCATGGTGGATGCTCGATCAAAGCTCAGCCGCCACGTCTGCGATGAAGTGAATAAGAAAATGCCAAACAAGCTGTTCCAAACCACCATTCGCCGATTGGTCAAAGTGGCTGAAGCCCCTTGGAGCGGAGCCCCAACGGTGTTGCTCAACAAGCCAACCAATTCTGGAGCAGGGGCTGGTTCCTTAGAATACTGGACCTTAGCGAAGGAATTCCATCAACGGGTGCTGGAAATGCGCCGGGAATTTGGCGTTAATGAAGAGCCTCGCCTTCTTCGCAAGCGTAAAAACCGGTGATTTTAGGCTCTTGGGCGCCCAAATAGGGGTGAGGAAACCGACCTTTTAGCAGCGCTTCCTTCGCGGGGGTTAAGTAGCCTAAACAACGCAGAGTTAAGCAGGGATTGAGATGACTGGTGAAGGAATGACCTCCGTAAGCGTGAGTTATGAAGTTCGAAGGCAACTGAACACAATGCGCAGCACAAGCGGTCATAAGAGCGTCAATGAGTTGCTCTTGGACATGGTTCGTGCTCACAAAATCGCCAAAATGAACGGCGAGATCGAAACCCTGAGGGACAGAATGAAGGCTGTTGCTGATGTTGATATCGAGCATTTGGTTGACCGTTTGAACCTCGCTCCATTCAAGGTGTGATCGCATGATGAAATGGCGACCACCCGGCTACGAGTTTGATGCTCGTAATTTGGTTCGTGCCTTATTCAGTGAAAACACGAGTGAAGGAAAACTGCTCGAAGCCGCTGCGTGCGGCCATGTAGAAATTTTTGCTAAGGCCACCGCTTGGAACGGTGTGCTTTGGCTGATCATGAACACTCTGAAGCAAGATGGCAAACCCGTTTACACAGGAGAAGAACTCGGTGCTCTTCGAGAATCCTTACCGATTGTTTGGCGCTGATTGATTCGCGAAATCACTTGACAAGGGGTGCGCAGCGCCTCGCTCAACCGCAACCCAACGTACTGTATCGTAAACTGCTTTTGCTCGCGTGTACTTGAGCAAAGCCCGAAGCTTATTTTTTTGGGACCCGTTTTCTTTGCGCTCAAGGTATCGAAGATGTTGTACATTCATTTCAGATTGGACTTCTCTGATTAAATCCTCGATATCGGATTTTTTGCGGTTATACAAGCGCATGTTGTCGAACCAGGGATCCTGTTGTGTTGCTTTGGACATCTTCATGCGTTCCAGCGGGCCCAATGTGACAAGGATGGCCTCGATACTCTATTGAGGGCTCTTTAGTTCACTTTTGCTTGTCCAGCCATTCCTGGCCGTACCATTTCCACTGATCCATGGTCCAGCCCTCTGGAAGGCCAGATGCTGGCACTGGAGGCACTGCTGCTGCTGGTGCTGTAGTCGATGCTGCTGCTTCTGACTCAAGTGCTGATGCTGCCGGCATGCCTGCAATGTTTTCGATGCTGTCTTCTTCGCTGTAGAGTGAAGAAGCATCAATCGCTTCTGAAGCGTCCTCTATGGAGTCGAGATCTTCGTCTTGGACGGTGAAGTCAAGGCTTGCAACATCATCATCCCAAGCGGAATCTGATTCAACCCCGCCTTGGGCTGAAAGGCCTGCTGTTCCTTCAAGCGCCTCAGCAGAGGCGGAATTTTTGCTTTGAGTTGGAGGGAGTGCTGTTCCGTAAATCTTGAGGTTGGATTTTGTCTTACGCCGCTTGCTCATTGCCCCAACTGCAACGATGATCAAGGTGAGGACGGCAAAGGCAGAGCCTCCAACGGCTATGACCTGCTTGACCGTCGTGCTGTCGACATCTGAATTAGAATCGAGTAACCCTGCGTTCTTGCTGGTGTTCCAAGCTGCATAGGAGTAGTCGCTTTCATTTGCGTTCTTGCTCCGAGCAAGATAGGCTTGGTAATCATCGCTGCGCCAACCCATGCATGCATCTGAGGCATCATCGAAATTAAGCATGCAGTGGTCTTTTTCGGTTTGGATCAGCGGGCGAGTGTCATCGTAATCTGCATTGGATCCGACGCCATCTTTGTCCCCGTCAAAATGTTCATTCGGATCAGTTTCCATACCGATGGACTCGGTTCGATCCACCCACCCGTCGCCGTCAAGATCTTGGCAGCCATTTGAGGCGACTTCAACAAATCCGAGAAGTGCCGTTGCGTTTGCAAGCCATGCTCGCGTGGAGTTGCCAAATTCCCACGGGCAAGCATCTGGTAGCAACCCTGTGGTGTTGTCGCCATAGCCATCGCCGTCCTGATCGCGCCATTGGGTGCCTTGGGATGGCAAGGCATCTGCACCTTGCTCGGCGCCGTAGCCTGCATCGGGGTTGGAATACCCGTCGAGATCGGTGTCAGGGCAACCGTATCGGTCCTGCTTGGAAAATCCGTTTTGCGTTGGGCAAGCATCCGGCATCAAGCCATCTGGGTTGCTGCCAAAACCGTCGACGTCCTCATCGGCCCACTGTGTGGGTTCGTCAGGGAACATGTCGCCATTCTGCCCTTGCATGTTGTCACCGTAGCCGTCGCCATCTCGGTCTTGCCATTGTTCTGCGTTGTTCGGGAAAGCGTCTCCGTTGGTGCCTGCTGGGTTGTCGCCGTAGCCATCAGCATCGGCATCGACGTATTGAGTTTCATCTGTGGGGAAGGCATCGCCCATGAAGCCGTCAATGTTGTCGCCGTAGCCGTCGAGATCGGCATCGTTCCATTGAGTGATTTCATTCGGAAAGGCATCGTTGGTGTCGGTCACGCCGTCACCGTCGGTGTCCAAATCATAGAGGCGGACTTTGGAGTAGGACACAAAGGAGGTGATGATGTAGACTTCACCAGTAAACGGCGTGGAGGAGCCAATCACCGGGCCTTGAGAGGTATAGGTCTCGCCCTCGCTGAACGTCGCCCCGTCAATCATGGTCAGTTTGCCATTTTGGGTGCCTGCAATGTAGGTGCTGTTGTCCACTTCCTCAAGATGAACAACCGAAGAACCGTGGCTGAGTGAAAGCGTTTCAACGGCCCATGAGTTTGTGTCATACCGGTACACAGCCCCGTTTGCAGCGCCGACCACCAGGTTGCCATCGTGATCTTCAATCAGGGCGTTGACAATGCCGCCTGGTTCATTCAACGTGGTCAACAATGTGCCGCCATTGTCTGAAATGTGCACCTTTGAGTCATAGCCACCCATGGCGATTCGTCCATTGTCAAGAACGATGAAAGAATTGAATCCGCTCTGTACTGGTGGGGAGTTTGTCCCTGTAGCTCCTTCTGAATTGTATTCTTCAGCCCGGCGGCGCCCGGCAAAGAAAGCAAGCCAAAGATCCCCTTCTGAATCCCAATCCACATCATTAACGGGATCGGTGGTCGAAATGTTACGGTTGGCTATTTGCAACACCATGTGAACGATGAACACCCCTGAATCGTGGGCCACTGCAGTGAGCAGTTGCGCATCATCGAGCCGTGCTCCGTTCGCACTCACACCAAGTTCGAGGTTCCACAGAGGAACGAGAATGCCGTTGCTGAAGGCGTTGACGCTCAGGTTTCCTTCACCGTCAACGGTCAGAACAGTACCGTCGTTCATCACTTCCCAGTGAACCAACTTCACCGCCGTTTGATGCGTATAGCCTGCATCGATGAGTTCAACATCGTTCGCTGCTACAACCGGGCCAAAGGCCACCAATGGGAGCATCGTGAAGGCGATGAACAGAACAAGAAAGCGGTTCATACCTTAGGCCAAGCCTTCAATCAATATGAAGGAGCCGATGCCCAGTGTCACTTCCTTTGAGATGAATCAAGACTCGTCTGCTGATTCTTCCTCGTCTTGCGCATCGGGTTGGTGAATCTTGAGTGGCGTCATTCGGCGAACCGGAGTCAACGTTGCTGTGGAGCCTTCCCCTGCTTTACTCGAGGATGATTTTGATGCTGCTGGTGCGATGCTTGGTGGGGCGCCCCGTGCTTTTTTGGGCGTAAGTTGTGGCGGCACAGCCTTCAACGTCGTGGTCTTGACTGGGACAGCTTCCTCAACAGGGGACAAGACAGCAGTAATTGGTCGCATGACTGCGGATTCTTGTTCCACTTCTTGTTCGAGTTCTTCAGAGGCTGCCTCGATGATTTGTTCCACAGGATCCGCGACTTCAGTTTGCACTGGTGCGATCTCTTGAGCAACTGCTGCTTCCAATTCAACCGTTGATTGTGGCAGTTCGGTGACCACCGGGGTGCCGATGGCTTCACCAGCCGGCAGAGGCACGTCTTCGAGTTGTGGCGTTACATTTGGCTGAACCAAGGTGTTTGCAGGCTGGAGCGGGGTTCGAACGACCTTCGGTTGCACTGGTTGTGCAAGTTGTGGCGCCGCTGCCCCGAGTGGGGACTTGATCGGTTTGACGAGCGGAGCCCCCGGCATGCTCATGGGTTTCGAACTGGTTGTAGGGGCTCGCATACCTGCTAAGCCCATCCGTGGTTGTTGCGGTGCCTGAGCACCCATCATACCTCGCATTGGTCGGCCTGCAGACGCGCCAAGAGCGTTTGGCCTTGCGCCCAAAGCCGATGGATCCATATCGGTGGATGCCTGACCTGGGGCGTTTTGTCCAGAGATGGATTGCATCCACATCTGACGCTTCTCTGCTCGAGTATCGGTGGATTGCAGGTCTCGGAATTCGCTTTCCCGGGATTGATAGGTTTCTTCTTCCTCATCGATTTCCCCTTGAACTTGCTTTGTGACTGCGTCTCGCATTTTATCTTCAGCCATTTCCTTGAAGGCATCCATCTTTTCAGTGAGTCCTTGCAAACGGTTTCGGATTTCAGCACGCTTTAGACCCAGTTGAGCCTCAATTTCAGCACGAATGTGTGCTTCACGCTTGCGCACGTCGATGAGGGCTTTGTTGCGCATGATCTCCTCGCGCTTGTCCAGTTGGCGTTCGAGTTGAACAGCAACTTCCTCTTCCTTGCGCTCTCTGAACGCATTGAGACGTTCTTCCATATCGACTTCTAATTCGAGTGAAGTTTCTTCCTTGAGCAGATCTAAATCCGTCTCAAAGGTCAGGCGTTCGTTGCGCAATCCTGCGTCAACCTCTGACATGATGGCTTTGCGTGCAGATGCTTCACGGGATTGGAACTCGAGTTCGAGCCTTTCGGACCAATCTGTTTTCTTGGAATCATACTGATTTTCGAGTTGTTCACGCAATTCTGCTTCTCGTTCATAGCGGAAGCGAGCAAGACGGTTTTGGATTTCTGCTTCACGAGCGCTTCGGTATGAAGTGAATTCTTCATCCATGCGAGATTCAAGTTCAACCTCAACATCAGATTTGAGGGTGCGTGAGATGTCATCAATTGCCTTCGAGAAGGTGATGTCGTACTTTTCTCGGAGTCGGGACTTTCGCTCAGCGAGACGTTCTGAGTGCCTTGCCTGAAGTTGCTGTTCGATCTCAACCCGTAATTCGTCCCTTCTTCGAGCGATTGCAAGTTCAATATCTTCTCGCATGCGTTCCTCGAGGTCGTCGGTTTCTTGGCGCAATCGACCTTCTAGTTCAGATTGGAGTTGCTCAGCGATGTCTTCCTCGAGCCGGAGGCTGCGACGCTCGTATTCGGACTTAAGACGTGCTTCACGTTGCTTAAGCCGGGTTCGAAGTTGTTGTTCAAGGCGGGTTCGAATCCCCCGACGAAGTTGCTCTTCGCGCTCTGCAAGTCGGGCGTTATGCCCTTCCTCGAGCCGAGAAATCTCACTGGATTCCATCTCTGTGAATCGCTTTTCCATTTCATCATGGATGTCTGCTTCAATTTCTCGAATGCGGTGCTGGAGCTGTTGGTTGAAGTCAAGCGATAGGCGCTCCTTTTGGATGTCCAAGCGTTGTCGGTGTTCTTCATGGAGTTGGGATTCAATCTGAGCCTTAAGTTGAGTTCGATGCTCTTCAACGCGCCGGTCTTGCTCAACTTCAAACTGGTCGTGCATGGCAGAGAGTTGGCGATTGAGTCGAAGGTCGAGTTCCCCGCGCATGCGAGATTCTTCTCTCGCCAACGCATCTTTTTCAAGCATGCTGAGGTCTTGTTCCATCGATTCTCGCATTTCTTTTTCCAACTGATCAAGGGTGAGTTCATGCTGAACCGCAAGATCAGACGCAAGGGCTTCTTGCATGGCTGAAACACGCTCGGCAATGGCTTGTTGGCGGATGCGGCGTTCTCGGCGCAAATCCGCTCGAAGGCGCTCCTCTTGGCGGAAACGTGCTGAAGTCATGGTGGCTTGGTCGAGGGAGGTGGAAGAGGTGGAAGTGAATTGGGAACGGAGTGCTGAAAGTGCTACTTTGTCTGCATTTTCACGCTTCTTGCGTGCTGCATCGAGTGCCTCACTACTCTTGCTTGCGCTCGGTAACATCGTATCCCATCCAATCCTTCATGCACTTCTCATCATAGATAAGAAGCGCGACGGATGAAGGGCGCAGGATGGCGGTTTGGTAAGGGTAAATGCCCCACCAAATTGAAACGATAAGATGTGAGCAAAGAGGAAGCCGCAACCCTTCAAAATTCGTTAAAATTTAACATTGAACACCGTGCTGCAGGCTGGGCAATCGATGCGCCGGGCGCCTGGTTTGCGTTTCATGCGAAGTTGGCGTTCACAACCTGGGCAGGTGATTTCCACCTTCGGGATGTGAGGTGTGAGGGTAAAGTGATGCATGCAGGAGGCACATTTGAGATGCGCTGGGCGCTTGTCCACACCAGCGATCAGCACCTTACCACATTCAGGGCAGCCAACCTTTTCTTCCTCCCAATTCTTTCTGGTGACTGGGTGATCAATTCGAACCTTTACTGAGCACAACTTGCATTGCAATTCTCCAAGACCACTTGGCAAGAGCCCCTCGCATTTTGGGCAAGTGAGCGCTGGGGGCGACACACGTGATTCAACGGTTGATTCTTCGCTCATAGGCTCGCCTCTTGGTTCTTGTTTTTGGTTTCTTGCACTGCTGAAAGTTAACGCTTCTTGGCAATCAATACGATGCTTTCTGGCAGGAAGTTCCACGGGAGGTCGAGGGGGATGCCGTGTTGTTGAGCCAACACTTCGAGCATCTTCTTCGCACCAACTTGGTCCCTTGAGCCCTCTAAATTGATCACGCATAAATCGCCACCTTGATCCACTGCTGCTTGGAGATCTTGAGGAATCGTTTCGTTTGATGTGGTAGAGCGATCAGGGACTGCAGCCTGAGAAGCCGGCAGGGCGTGAAGAAGTTCTGGCAGTTCCACTTTCGCAGCGATGCGCCACCAACGGGCTCGACCTTGGTCCCGGTGGTTTTCGACCAAACCCAAAGAGGCGAGTTTTTTCATGTGGTGGTAGAGGTTGTAACGGTCCACTTCCAGTTGGTTTTCGATCTGTACGGTGCTCAACTCTTCTGCGTGAGAAAGAGCGAGATAGACCGCACGACGGGTTGGGTGAGCAAGGGCGGTTGTGACTGGGTCTGCTCTTACTCTGGCCATGCGCTCACCATTCACGAAGAGCCCACCCTATGGTTTGAAGATGCCGCGTCAAGTTTGTTCAAGATGCAAGTTGAGTTCGCAGCAACAAAAAGGATTCTTTCGTGTCCCTCCACAACGAGACAAAGAGATTGCCAATCAAAGCCACAGCACCCTCTGAGCCTGCCAGACGCGCTCCGTTGAGGATCACCAAGATCACCGAGGCTTCGTGAATCAACACCCCGACCCACAGTTCATCGTACATCTGCAAGATTACTGCGCCAACGAGCGCGAGGGTAATACCAACTGAGATGATGAGGTTGCCAATCAAAATGCGTTGCGCTCTTCGAGCAAGGTCGATCAGTTCGGTGAGCATTTGTGGGTCTTCACCCGGAATGAGAACATCTGCCGCCTCTAAGTTGACCGTTTCCCCGCTGCCCACAGCCACACCCACATCGGCCACTGCAAGCGCTGCAGCGTCGTTGAAGCCGTCGCCCACCATCATGGTGACGTGCGTTTGTGAGCGGCTTCGAACCCAGTTGACTTTCTCCTCGGGAGAAAGCCCGCCATGGGCGGATTTTTCATCCAATCCGACGCTCTTGGCAAAGGCCTTTACCGCAGCCTGGTTGTCACCCGAAAGGATTTCGACGTTGATGTTGCGTTTGAACAAGGAGGGGATCAGCAAGTGACTCCCATCTCGAGTGTCGTCGTGAATGAAGGTGAACAGCGCAAGAGCCTCTCCGTCGCGTGAAAGTAAACTCGCCCCGTGCCCTTTTTGCTCCGCAGCGCTGTAGGCTTCTTTCAGTTCTGCTGGGACTGTTATGTCCAAATCCTTTGCTCGATCGTATCGGATGAAGGCGACGTCTTTTCCACCGACTTTCCCGCGAACACCGGCTTCGATGTCGGCCAAAACATTGACTTTAGTTGGTTCCAGTGATGCTTCACGCACGTGCTCCATGACGGACATGGCGTAGGGATGAGAGGAGCGTGCTTCGAGCCCTGCTGCTAGCTTGAGGGCTGCGTCTTTGCGTCGGCCCTTGGCCACAACCACTTCTCCAATGCGAGGCTTTCCCGAGGTGAGGGTTCCGGTTTTATCCAGAAGGACATGGTTGACCTTGGAAAGGCGTTCAATCACATCTCCACCGCGAGCGATTGCTCCGATGTGAGCGGAGCGAGCGAGTGAAGCTGCGTGTGGCACAGGCGTAGCAAGCAACAACGCACATGGGCATGCCACCACCCAAAGCAGGAGCACTATTTTCCAGTCTCCCGGGTATCCGATTTGCCAAACTGAAAAGGCACCAAACAGAACGATTGGCACCCACACTTGGGTGAAGCGTTCGATGATGTTTTGCAACCGAGGTGGTTCTTCCCGGAAGGTGTGGACCGCATCGATTAACCCTGAAAGGCGGGTTTCTTCGCCCACGGCAGTGACATCGATGACAACAGGACCTCGCGCAAGGACAAGTCCTGCTTGAATTTCATCGCCCTTGCTGATTTCGACAGGCACGGATTCTCCAGTCAATGGGGCCTTGTCGAGGGCCCCATGGCCTTCGACGATGATGCCGTCAGCCGGGATTAATTCTCCGCTTCGGACCTCCAATTGGTCGCCGAGGCGAACCAGTTCAATCGGCACTTCTTCATGCTCTGCGTTAGGGTCGGGCAGGGCACAACCGTCAGCCCCAACAAGCGGAGCAGGTGCTGCCATGGCCAGAGAAAAAGTACCCTTTGCTAAGGCCGCAGCGACTTTACTTCCTGAACCTGAATGGGCTTTTGTCAGACGCCGTGCTTTTCGGGGCAAGCGATCGAGGCCACCCTGCATGGCTTTTCTTGCTTGCAGCAAAGCATCCCCTTCGAGGTGTGCCGTGAACGCAACGAGGATCGCTACAATCAGGGCTTCTTCCCACATACCGAGGATCGCTGCACCAATGACTGCGAGGCTGGTGAGCACTTGGAAACCAAGCTGGCGGTTCATGAGGCTGGCAAACGCTTCTTTGAACATTTGAGAACCACCGATGATCAATCCAGGAACCGCTATCACGCCAAGCACGGTGTGCGACCAGCCCAATAATTCGCCAACGATGACAAGCACAAGCAATGGCAAAGCAATGCCGCCTCCAATCAATCGCCATTGGTCCGGACGCAACCGGTTGGATTGTGCCGTAACAAATGTGACCGGGCTGCCAGTTATGTGCTCAAGCGCTTTGTTGCGCTTTTCGAACAACTCCTTTGTTGCGTCAGGGACGAGTTGTAAAATTATGCGGTCATCTTCCGAAACCTCAACATCGAGCACCCCCGGTTGTTGGCGCAGCACCTTGGTCAATTTCCGGCGGTCAACGCCGTTCCGAGCGGCAACCGCTGTGGCTTTAGCCCCGACGATTTCATTGAATTCGAGATTTGGCGCATGGCCAAGGGAGCGAAGGACCGAGGAGACTTCGGCTGCGTTGCCTTGTTCAAGATCGATGTTCAAACGAACGGTTCCGGCTGTAGCCGATACGAGTACATCGCCGGCTTGGGGCAGGGTTTTCAGGGCCCGAATCGCCTTGCTTGCGCAATCAGGACAATCCATCCCTAACAAGGGCCAGCTCACTTCGAAATTGCCCGTTACTTGGTCGACAATGGTTGCGTCGAGCACCTCGGCCTCAAGCACAGGTTCGGATGGCTCAAGTGTTGGAGCAGCAGCAAGTCCTTTTTTGGAGCGGGTGGTTCCTTTTTTAGCCACAGGAGGTGCTTTCAGGCCGCTGTCTTCCTCGAGCGAAAGAAAGACTTCCTCCTCCGCATCGCTGACCATGGTTGAATGGAAACGCGCACCACAGATAATGCCTACCATCTGTCATTGCTTGATGCATCGTTCTTTCCAGTCGATGATTGATTGGCCATATTCAGTGCCCCAAACCTTCTCATCACGCACAGTGTTGGAATGAGGTCGGCGCTTTCAACATAACCGGTGTACAAAAGCAGGGTTTTGCCGTTCTCGCCAAACGGGTTGAAGCCAATCTTTACGCCTACTTCTTTCCTCGCAGGGGCATGGAGTGGCTCCCGAAGGGTTGGCGACCAAAGGTGGTGGCCGTCGACATCGATGGTACATTGACCGATGGCCATAAGCAACTCGACACTGGGGCCATCCAAGCTTTGAGAAAACTTGAGGATGCTGGAATTCCAGTTGTGCTGTCGACCGGCAACGTGCGCGCCATCACCTATGGCCTCTGGCGGTTTCTCAAATTAAGCGGCCCAATTTGTTGTGAAAACGGTGGTGTGCTCTGGCACAAGTCCTGGGGTGGCCCGATTGTTCGAGCCGATGGAAGCGAAGCAAAACGAGCCGCTCAATGGCTCGCTCTGCAGATTGAAGGGCTTGACCCCAACGGCATTCAAACCAATGATTGGCGAGAAAGTGAATGGTGCCTGTTCCCTGACGAAGACCTTGCAGCGGTTGAACACCACATTTCCCAAAGTGAATGGTCCCACCTCTCAGTTGTTCGAACGGGATTTGCGATCCACCTTATGGAACCGCACCTTTCCAAAGGCACCGGCTTAGAGGTGATGTTTGACAAAATGGGTTGGAGCGCTGATGATGTGTTGTGCGTAGGCGACGCCCCCAATGACCTCCCGATGTTTGAATTCGCTCGTTGGTCGGTGGCCGTAGGCGGAGCGTTTGATTCTGTCAAGGAGGCCGCAGACGTGGTTTCTCCGTTCCCCCACGGCTCGACGTTCGCTCCCCTCGTTGAAGCAATTCTTGCTGAGGAATGAGCCATTCTCAAGCGAAGTTATCATTGCTTAAGCCCAGTTTGAAAAACAGCCTTTGATATATCGAAACCACTGAGAAAGAATCATGGCACTCGAATGTAACATCGACGCAGCAGGAAAAGCAGCACGGCTAAAAGCCGGTATTCTGGGTGTTCTCGGAAGTGCCGCACTTGGCATTGGGCTGGCGACAGGCCTGCTTTCTGGCACATTTTGGTTGGTCGCAACTGCCGGTGCTTTTGCCGGAGCCGCTTTCACCATTTTCGAAGCGCGCGCCGGATGGTGCGTTGTTCGCGCTATGGGTATTCCTACCCGAATTTGAGCCTCACTCGAGTTCAATTGAAGCGACTTCGTCAATTCGACGGTGGAACGCAACAGCAACGAGGGTCAGCAGGAGCAGGGACTCAAGCCCTGTGATCGGGAAGGGGATCACCTCTCCAATCAGTGATTCATCCTTATCTTGAGTTGCATCAGTGTGCCAAGAAAGTGGCTCATAATCCTCGACTTCGATCATGAACCAATCAAGGTCACGCGGGAGGGTTTCGGTAAGGAACTCATGCCCTTCTTGGTTGACGAGGAAATCATCCTCGATCCGAACACCAAACCAACCATCGATGTAGATGCCCGGCTCAACGGTAATCGCGTCCCAAACTGCAAGCGGTTGTTCATTGTATGAAAGACCAAACAGGGGATCATCGGTGCCACTGGAAAGCAAAGGTGGTTCGTGAACGCAAACGCCGAATCCGTGGCCAAGGCTGTGAATGAAGTACTCCCCATAGCCTTGTTCTTCGATGTGCGTCCGAGCAATGTCGTCTGGGACCCAAGCTGGTGTGCCTGCTTCAATCACAGGGAACGTGAGGTTTTGTGCATCGTACACCGCCATGTAGACTTCGATGATGGTCTCGTTGGTGGTTGGGCCAACAACATAACTTCTGGTAACATCGCTCACCCAATCGTTGACGCGGGCGCCCAGATCGATCACAACAACGTCGCCAATTTCAACAAATTTTGGCCCTGCACCGTTGTGTTCATCGTCACCGTGTGGAATGGCACCGTTCGCACCACTTGCTACAATCGTGTCAAAACTCTTCCAATCTGGGTTGGACCCGTTGTCTTCCATCGAGCGATCGATTTCTTGTGCGATTTCTAATTCTGTGAATTGCTCCCCCATGAGCACGCGCCAAAGCATGTAACGAGCGGTCTCATGACCAATGCCTGCTAAGCGAGTGGTTTCCCGAATGGATTCGTCCTTGTCAGGGGAAATGCCGGTGGGTGAAGGGAACTTACCCAACAAAGCATTTGCCGCCTCTGTCTCACAAGCCGACACGCAAGGTGCACAAAGCAACAACCCAACAAAGAGGAAGGCAACCGCACGCATGAAACAACCAAGCGCCACCCCTCCATCAAGTGAACGGAAGAACCATTCGAACTCAGAATCTGATAAGCATCCCCTATGAGGCGATGCGATTGCATCGCATCCATCCACGAAGCATGCAGATGTGACGAATGATTAAGCGTCAAAGCCGCCTAAGAATATCATGCCTGAGCGATTCCCCTCCATCGAAGGGAAGAATTTGAACAAGCAAGCGAGAACGGTTCCTGATGATTTTTCAGAGCAACCCATTGTCCTCATTGTTGCTTTCCAGAGGTGGCACCAGAGGCTTGTTGACGAATCGATTGAACTTTTGGAGCAGCACAACATGAACGACACCCATTCGATCTTGGAAATCCCTGTCATTCAACGAGCCACTGCGTTCCGGCGAATGCGACTGGACGCATTGATGCGAGCAGGCATCCCTGATCTCAGAATACGACAACGCACGATTACGGTTTACCTCGACAAAAAAGCCTTCATGGACGATGCTGGCATTCCATCCGACGGCACAATTTACTGGTTTTTGATCGACCACGCAACGAAAGAAACGCTGTTGAGAGGAACAGGAGCGATTGGCTTGGAAGCCATGCTGCAAATCAAAGCCGCCACGCCTTAAGCAGGTTGCAGAAGAAACATACAAGGGCAAGGTAATGGCGGGTCAAAGCCGGAAAAAGTAAGGCGTTTTGAATGAAAAAATGGACTCCGAAAAGAGGTGTTCTACTCGTGCTCGACACTGTCGCAGCACAGCGTTTGGAATGGGAGTGCCGGGGGCAGGATTCGAACCTGCGAAGCTTTACGCAGAGGATCTTGAGTCCACCCCCTTTGACCGCTCGGGAACCCCGGCTTGTGTTCTCCGCTCGAACCCCCTGTTCTTGACTATTGCTCTTCATCGAGGTCATCCAAACTTGCAGGCCTTGGGGGTGGCTGGCTTCGTTCAAGAAGAGCAGCATCAACCTGCTTTTTGGTGAATTCATTGAGACTCTCCTGCCTTCGGTAGAGCGTAAAGCCGAGAACGCCGGCGGCGAGGATCACCACTAAGACAGCAAAACCAAGGGTGTTTATTGCTCCCTGATTGGCGTCAGGAATTGATTTCACCTCCCCCATTGGCAAGGGTATGTTGCCTGTCACGTCGACTAAAACGACATTCAAACCAAGGCGTCCTGTGCCCCATGTTTCGACGCTCCAAGCGTATTCCACCCATGTCCCTGGCTCAAGTCGGGTGGTGTTTTGTTCGAGCACCCTTCCGTCAGCATCTTCAAGGTGAACCGTGATGTTCCCCCCAAGCAATCCCTCATTGGCTACGCGAACAAAAATCGAGATGTTCTCGCCAACAATCGCTCTGTAAGGTGTGACCTTGATGTCGTCGAAACGTGGCTCGAATGCGACCCACCTGAAGGCGGGCGTCATTGGTGATTCACTCGTACCAAAACCAGTGATGTTGCGACCAGCTAAATCGCTCGCAGAAAACCAAACTTGCACCCGATCGTCCCGTTCGAGAAGAACCGTTGCGTCAGGGCTCATGTCCACGGTTCCTGCATAGGTGTTGGTTGTCCCTGTACCCGCGGATTTGTCGATTTGGGCAGAACCCTGGCTGTTCGGGATGGGAGCCCCTTGGCGCATGAAGTGCCAATGCGCGGTGAGCGGTGCTTCGCCTAACCCTTCTTGATCGCTCAGGATTACGATGATTTCTTGCGCTGCGAGTGCATCGGAATCAACGATTACCAAGGTGCCGGGAGGTACAGTAAGCTGGGGTGCAAACCTGTCAATGGTGAGGTTGATGCGTTGATCATACATGAGCAACGGATGTTCAAAAATGAGTTCAATGAAGCCGGTGTTGTGCTTTACCACATCGCCGCTGATGTGAATTGAAGACTGGGAGTGGCCTTCATTATCGAAGGTCAAATTTGAGAGAAGCGAGCGTTCCCCATCCGAGAGCACAGCGTGGCCAATGAGCGAATTTGGAACAAATTCAGCAGGCACCTGCGTGTGAAGGTGGGTCAATTCTAACGTCAAAAGGAGCATGTCATTGCGATGAACCCACAGATGATCGTTGCCAGTGTCCCCGATTGGGAGTGTGAGGTCTTCAAACAGGACCGATTGGAGTTGAAGGCTAAAGGACGTGTTCCATTCAAAAACCGTCAATCGGGAAAGGCCCAAACCTAGGTCTTGGCCTTCATCAAACACCTTGAAGGAAGGCACAGCGGCTTGTGAAAGGGGGGATTCAGTCAAATTCCAAGCCAATCGGAACGCCATCGAGACCGTCCAAGCCTGTTGATTGCCTTGCTGTTCAATCGAAACGGTTGGCTCGGTTTCAAAGCAGGGCTCATCCGCAGTAACTTGAGCGTACCTTGGTTGATACTCAATGAAACAAGTGCTCGTTTGGTCGCGACCAAGCAAGGCAAGTTCCATTTTATCGAGGGACATGATACCGTTTCCATCGGTGATGGTGAAGTTAAAATGGTGAAGATGGCCTAGCATCAACACCCCCTCAAGCGAATCAAATTCAAGTGATTCTGTGTCAATAGTGCTGTCATAACGCTCCTGCACATACACCGTGGCCAAGTCTTGGTTTGAACCAAATTCACCGCCGCCATCAAGCGCATTCCCTGCCAAATCATTGGCTCGAATGACAACGCTCGCTCGCCCTGAGGAGCCTCCTGCGGTGATGTCAGCCCAACCAAGAAGCGGGAGGTCGACGACCGCTTCACTCAAACCACTGTTGAAGGTCACCGTTTGGACGTTGTACTCTTCCGCATCCATAACGCCGTCAAAATTGACGTCATCGCGCGCTTCGAGCCAGGTGTGCATCTGAAGCGTGTTGTCCAAGCCTTCCGCATCCGCCAGCGTGACGCGCAACGCCAAATCTTGACCCTTCATCCAAATGTGATTGTCGGCCGGAGCGTAGCCACCAGGATCGAGGGCAAGCAGGGAAATCGTGCTTGGCCTGATTCGGTCAAAGACGAACGGAACATCGCTTGAGCGTGGCGTTTGGTCGAGGCTTGTTGCGGAGGCTGCTCCCATTGGGCCCCTGCGTTCAAGGTGGGCTGAAATCATGATTCGAGTTCCAGAGGGCACCTGTTCTGTGAAGCCGGGGGCGTTCATGGCAATGGAGAAGCCACCGTTGGAATCGACTTCATCAAGCCATGAGGAGGACCAATTTACCGGCTCCGCTGGCCATTCATTTGGGCCACCGCTGATGTTGATTGGAGGCACGGCCGTCGCATCGAGGCGGACTTCCGCCTGACCTTGTGCCACATAGGATTGAGCAATGCCTTGGAACCGCACTGCTCCTGTGGCGAGAAGGCTGTGATTGGCGTTCAGGTGGAACGGCCATTGGGGGTTGGACCAGTCGTTGAGGTTGCGTTGGTTTTCGTCTGTGATCATCAAATTGACGACTTCGAGATCGTTTTCAATCTCGTTGAACGCAGTCTGTCGGTATGAATGCGCTGGACCTGTTGAAAGGCCGTTCACATCGGTGCCAAGCGCCAAAACATGAACGTCGTCCACATCATCAAAATCCCATGTGCTTTGCAGCGCCCAAGTGGCGTTGCAGACGTTGAGCGTGCATGTGACGCTCGACGATTCTGAAAGAAGGTGAGCAAAGGCAACCCCTCCGAGTTGGCGCAGTTGCGGGGTTGTATCGAGGTTGATGGCTTGCACGTGGACCAGCGCGTCGCTGTGATGCTTTGTTGGTGAAAGCATCAATTCCAGCGAGCTGAAGTCTGGTGCATCGGATTCAGGCTGGTTGGCGTCCCCGCGCCAATGTTGTGTGTGGAACACTACCGTTTGTTCAGGCAACCAACGCTGATGGGAAATTGGGAGCACCTGATCGACAAGCAGCGGTTGGGTGAACGCAGTCAAGTTGACCGCCACCGAGCCAAACTGAGTTGTCGCTCTGAGGGGAAGAACAACCGTGGAAGAACTGTTTCCAGCCTTGAACTCATCAGCAACGCCGTTGAGCAGGCTTTGGGTGATCGAACGTTCAATGGTTTGCTGGTTCCCTACGATGACCGCTTGGCTCAAGGTGGCGGTGAAGGAACCGGACATGACGACAGCGAGGCTGCACGACGCAAGGTTGGCTTCAGTTGAGTCTGGTGAGGGTGTGCATGTTGCCGAGTGGGTCACTCGATGATGCGTTGGCCCTGAAGAGGCTGCAAGCGCAAGGCTTGGCCCACCCTGTTGAACTTCGAGCAACCCTGCCGTTGCGTTGCTTTGCATTTGAACAAGGAACTGTACGTCATAAGCCATTGCACCAGCAATGAACGGAGCGTTGACTGGCATGAGCC
>CAJIZC010000023.1 GCA_905181785.1 uncultured Candidatus Poseidoniales archaeon | reverse complement strand
TGATGCCGGATTCAATCCAATCAAAACTGATGAGAAGCCAGTTATAGAGATTTTTTAATCTGAAATCATAGATGGACATTTACACGGTTATACCACAGATTTGAATGATGAAGAACGATTAGAGGCCTATGTTGAATATTGTCTTGGTTTGAGAAAGCCTATGAGTGAAAGTCGTGTAAGAGAATATGCTAGGGATAATCCCGATGGGGCCGCCAAAACTTACAACAAACTGAAATCCTCATCAATATATGACATGATCTTTGATGAAAATAAGGCCACGAGATTAGAGACGAAACAGAATGTGTACCGAGTTGAGTATGAAAATTGGAAAGTCATACCGAGTAATTACCCATCAAATACGAAGGGTGATTGGTGGGATGAAAAATGAGTCGTGAATGAATCACTGAGTATCTGCTTAGACCCATGCGATTGTAATTGGTGAATTAATGGCCGAGCAGTGGGTCCTTCACCACCTTCGGAACGAATATGGCCCGATCAAACGCGACCCTATGGCTAAACATGAATTAGAAGGACTCTTCGTTTCAAAAAGAACCATATCTTGACCTATGAGGCAGAATCCCAAAACTGGGCTTCTGCTTCGGGAGGATGGTCTGTTAATATTTTTGCAACAGCGACAAGTTGCTTCATCACATGGATGATTTGTTGGAGGTCTCCTTCTTTTTGGAAAGCGCCTCCGACAATCATTGAATCGGTAATTTCAAAACCGAATGGAGCAATACTTTGTTTAGTGTTGTAGATTGTAGATTTACGCTCTACCGTGAGGAATTGATTTACTGTGGCTGCATCTCGCCCTTGTACAAAGAAATGATTATCAAAAAACTCGTCGTCAAGAGCGAGTTCCTTCTTGTTTAAAAATTTGAAAAAAGGTACTTCTGTTCCTTGATGCCTTATGTTTAGATCCATGTTAAGGGGTTGCGGGAGATCTACCTCCAGCCTCACAGTGTGGATGATGGGATTATCACGTCCCGACACCTTTTTTGCCAACACACGGCAATTGAATTGGTGAACTTTCCCGGTGAGTGTGCAAAGGATATTGCGAGCCCTCTCGGGGTCTTGAACGCTGTTGAATTCGAATGCTAACTGGGGTGCAATTTGTTCCCAATGGCGTATGTATTTCTGATTTTCCTTTCCGATGAGGTTGAATACATCCATGGCCCCGAGAAAACCCATGATTATGAAGAGGAATATTGCCAGATAAACAAAAAACAACTTCAACTCCGGACTCACAAACTTTCCAACTTTAGAGGCCATTTAAAGTTTAAGCGGGGCCTTTTTGTCCCTAGGCTATCGAAGGACAGAATGAAAGCCCTTTGAAATTGTAAATCCGTTTCAATGGGTCTTCGGATAGACCCTATTCATTCGCCCATCCTGTTGCTGCATAGATCATCATCGCTATTCCTACAACAAGCAAAGCGGGCCAACCAAAGGAGATTACTGCAATTAATGCTATTCCTGCCACAATACCAACCCTTACTTTCACAACAGGATCATGAATATCTTGGCCAGAACGGAACCATGACCAAGGTCGCGCCAAAGCGATAAGCCCACAAAGGAAAAGCAAGAGAGATGCCCACTTACTCAAAACCGCTCCCTCCCATATGGATTCACAGGTATTGTTGCATGTTCCACCAGAGCCTCCTAATCCCGACCCTAATGACATGAGTATCGAAATCAATCCCAAAAGCACCATGACTACGAACATCGCAATGCTACCAACAATAATGAGGAGACCAACCCTTTGCGCTGTATTCCTCTCGGGTTTTTCGGTGGGGATTTTTTCTCGATCAGATGACACGGCCCCTCCACCAATCGTAGAGGGTACGGCATTCCTCTGCGAATCACTTGCAAGAGGAACTGAAATATGTTGGAAATTATCAGGGTCTTCGGACAAGAAAACCGTCTTTTGCGTCTTCGTTCCCATTGCAAACGCAAACCAAACGATTGAACCCAAGCACATTAAAATCAAGAGTAAACCTATGCCACAAACACCAATTGGAACACCTGGATCAACCGTATCCCCCTCCTCATATGTCATATTCAGAAGAACATTTACTCCCAACCAAATGAGAATAGCGAGGCCAGCGAGAATTGCGGGTCCAGCGAACTTCTTCCAGTACATTCCCTCTACGCACCACTGCATCAGCCTTCAAAGATGCGCCGTTTCAAAGGGGGGCCCACGCGAACACCATTGTTTCACATGGTACCCTCAGCAGGTGACCACGAACCCTCGCAAACCCAAACAAACCAATTATGCACATTTGGGAAACACCCAATCCTTAATTCGACTCATAATACCTTACCACTCAATTTGAAAAGCCTGATGAACCTGAATTCGTTGGCGTTCAGTATGACCCTTCCCAATGGCGTTTACGAAGATGTAGTTTCAGCGATTGGTCACACACCGCTCATTCGTTTGAACAAGGTGACTGCTGACTTTTCAGGCTCAGAAGTTTGGGCAAAACTCGAACGTTGCAGTCCGGGAGGTTCAATCAAAGATCGGATTGGTCTTGCTATGATTTTAGAAGCAGAACAAAAAGGCTGGCTTAAGCCCGGTGGGACCATTGTTGAAGGAACCAGTGGCAATACAGGCATTGGACTGGCTATGGTTGCAGCACAACGGGGATACAAGTGTGTCTTCACAATGCCTGATAAGATGGCGAAGGAGAAAATTGACTTGCTACGTGCGATGGGTGCAAGGGTTGAAGTTTGTCCGACTGCAGTTGAAAAAGAAGACCCTCGTTCCTATTACATGGTCGCTGAGCGACTGAGCAAGGAGATTGAAGGAGCCTGGTATCCTGATCAATATTCCAATCAGTCAAATCCAAAAGCGCATATTCATTCAACTGGACCTGAACTCTGGCAACAAACTCAAGGTGACATGACCCACTTTGTCGCCACGATGGGAACCGGTGGCACCATTACAGGCTGCGGAAAATATCTAAAATCTCAAGCACAAGAACACGGCAAAGACGCTCCAAGAATCGTTGGTGTCGATGCAGAGGGGTCCATTCTCAAAGAATGGTTTGAAGATGGAACCATGGGAGTTCCTCATGGATACAAAGTTGAGGGCTTCGGAGAAGATTTCATTCCCCCAGCTACAGACTTTTCAGTGATCGATGAGATTCGAATGGTCGATGATGAGATTTGTTTCCGCATGGCTCGACGTCTGGCCAAGCAAGAGGGATTGTTCTGCGGTGGTTCATGTGGTGGGGCGTTACAGATTGCACTGGATCTTGCTGCCGAATGCGATCAAGCCGGTGAAAAGGCAAAGATTGTTGTCATTCTCCCTGATGCAGGAAATCCATATCTTGGAAAAGTCTACAACGATGACTGGTTAAGGGATAACGGATTCGATGTCGATGGATGGGAGTGGTGAAATGACTGGAGATTCAACCCGCTGCGTTCATTCATCCTTGGACCCTGAAGTGACGACAGGCTCTGTACACACACCTATTTTTCAAACCTCTACCTATGTTCAGAACGATTTTGCTGACCATCTTGGATATGAATATGCACGTGGAGATAACCCCACTCGAAATGCTCTTCAACGAGCACTTGCAGAAATGGAATCGCCTCACCAAGAAGCGTATGGCTTTTGCTTTGGAAGCGGAATGGCAGCGATTACAACCATAAGTCAAATGCTCAAACAAGGCGACCATGTCATCGCATGCGACGATTTGTATGGTGGCACAGTACGCTTGTTCGACCAAATTGCTTCGCGGTTCGGCATTGAAACAAGTTATTCTCCATTGAAAAGCGGCGACCTTGCAAGCGTTGTGCGTGAAAACTCGAAAATCCTCTGGCTTGAAAGTCCAACGAATCCACTTCTCACGATCCATGACATCAAATCATTAGCCGCTGAAGCAAAAAAGCACGGTCTCCTTGTTGTTGTTGATTCGACCTTTGCAACGCCCATTCTACAGCGACCGTTCGAGTTAGGGGCAGACATCATTGTTCATTCAACAACCAAGTACATCGGTGGCCACAGTGATGTCATCGGTGGTTGTTTGATCACCCAAAGCAAGGAACTCGCTGAAAAGATTTCATTCTTGCAAAATGCAGTTGGTGCAGTCCCAGCACCGATGGATTGCTTCCTCATCCTTCGAGGATTGCGGACCCTCGCTTTACGAATGAACCGTCATTGTGAGAGTGCCCAAGCGTTGGCAGAACGGTTAGAGGAACATGAAAAGGTCACTCGCCTCTTTTATCCAGGACTGGAAAGCCACCCAACCCATGAAATCGCACAACGGCAAATGAATGCCTTTGGTGGCATTATTTCCCTGGAGGTCAAAGGAGGGGAAGCGGGGGCTCGAAATTTCGCAGCCCAGTTGAAATTGTTTGCAACGGCAGAAAGTTTGGGGGGCATCGAATCCCTCATCAACCATCCATGGACAATGACGCATGCAGCTGTTCCAGAAAAGCAACGCTATGATGCAGGAATGACTCCGGGCTTGATTCGCTTGTCGGTTGGTATCGAGGACATGGAAGACCTATGGCAAGACCTTGTGAAGGCTCTTGAAACGCTCTAAGGAACGGCATTCAAGGGGCCATTGTGCCTCGGAAGAAGAGGAACTGGTGTTCTGGGGACCTGAGGTCTGTATCGAATCATTGGCAACACCCCTGCAAGTTTATCCCTTCCACAAGAGATCTCCTTTCGTTCGTAAACGAGTGCATGGGTGGCCTTGTGTTCACGGGAATGAAGGGCATTTTGCTCGTGTGCAGTCGCAACGCTGCGCCATGAACGCTTCACTCGCAACGGTCGTCTCTGGACCTATGTCGAGACGTCGCAAGAACCGCCCCGATCGCTGCTGTGATGCTGAGCCATGTTCCAAAGCCAGGGAGATCTTCATCGGTTGTGTCATTCGTACCCTCAAGTGATTCTACAGCATCATAAGAGTACTCGCCATCGATGCATGTTCCGTTTCCAACGACGAAATCAGATTGAACGTAGGACACCAATGATGCATTCTCCGCATCGGCATTCAAATCGTCACTCTCATAGAGAGAGGCGTTGATGAAGTAACATCCCGGCTGCAATGAAAAGGTCCGGGCATACTGCTCACCGTTGGTCTCAATCCCATTCCACAGCCAAAAGCCCTTCACATCATCATCGCCAAGTTCCTTAGCAACGATGAAGGCAGTGTAGGACAAACCAATTTTTACATCGTTGACTTCAGTTTGGTACTCATAGACCCATGCCGAGTCATCGGTTGCTGGAGCGCTGACCAGCTTGACATGGTTCAGAGTGATGTGTTCATCGACGCTTGTATGCTGTGTGTTCTCACCCCAGAGCCATACCATGTTGCTTTCGTGATGGTACGTGTCTTCACCAATGAGAACCCTGCCGTCATCAAGAACGAGAAGGTTGTCTGGACCAGCGAGGTTGTCTACATCGCATTTGTATTGGGCAGTGGACGTGTATGGACCCCCAGAGAGCACAGGATCGATTCGGTTCACGTTCCATGCTTCAGCCACCGTCATGCGATAGACAATTCCGCAGGAATTCTGTGTCACATCGATATCGTCCTGTCCATCGGTCATGGCGGATTCAATCCTCGACATGGCCAAGTAGAGGTGTTCAGGGGCGTTTGGATTGAATGCGACCCCTTCCATTTTGTTCCATTCATCACTGGCACCAAGGGCAGCAGCTGCCTTACGGGATTCGAGGAAGGCAACTCGGTCATCCAAGGCAGAACCTACCTTTCCATCTCCATTCAAATCTTGATTTAAACGTCCTTCGGCCCAGTCATTAATCTCTTCATCCGAGATGTAGGAGTTCTGACCAGCAATGAAATCATCAGTGGTAATTCCATTGTAGTCATCGATCCAAGTTTGAATTTCCACGTTTGACGATGAGGCCATTTCCATCCAATCAACATCAAACCCTGTTGTGGCCGAGTCCCTTGAATCATCTTGAGTGACTTTTGCACCATAAAGCGTCCCAGCGCTTAGGTCTCCTGCAGCATCCGCAACGAACTTGAAAAGGACCGTGTCATACCCATCATCGGTAAGGTAAACCGTCTTTTCGTCCGGCATGACTTCAGCGTTTTCATGAGAGAAGCGACCCATTGCGAGGTGTTTGTTCAGATTTGGTTCGGATGTTGTTGCATTTTCAAGTTCCACGATGTATCCATAATCGTAGGGATTGGGATAGAAACCGAGATAGTTCTCCAATCGAAGTTGATCTGAATGGTACCTGAACCCTACATCATTCCAATATTGAGTGTTATCGAAATAGAGTTCCTCTGAGAAAAGGGGTGAGCCCCATGGACTCATGCTACCAAAGCAAAAGACCCAACCTCCGTTGATGCTGCTGAGGTTTAGCATGCTGCTGTTCAACAGCGCCCAGTTCGAGGAAGCAGTGTCCCATTCAATTTCCAATTGGCTGAGACCTGCTGGGCGATCTTCCCATGCAGTGTAGAGGTAGCCGTGGGTGCCAGCAGCATTCAGTGGGACGAACGCATTGTAGTCTGGTTTCTTGCTGACGAGGAGTTGGGCGCCGTCATCTGCAGCATAAATCCCTCCGGCAACACCTCCTTGAGTGAGGTCATCGCCGCTTTGTAGGATGACCTGGTAGTCCCCATACGACGTTCTGATTCCGTGCCATATGTCGTTTTCACTGCTGGATGAATCGAGTTCTGGTACGGCTGCAGGAAGGTGATTCCAATCAATTCCATTGATGACACCGATGGTCGCCTTGTACTTGTCTTCATCTGGATGCATAGCGTTGACGAAGAAGTTGCCGTTGGCATCGATGTGCATCCCTGTCACCTCTGCTTCTGGGGGCAACATCATGATGCGAGTCATCAATTCTGGAGTGGTTTTTTCGTTCACTTCAGCCATGGCGAGGGGTGAGCCACTTAGACCAAGCAGCAGACCAATTGAGAGGAGGATCAAAGCGGTCTTGATTCGAATGGCCATGTGCTTTAACCATAATTCGACCTATATCTTTTCTTGCTTCCACTTCCGTAGGTTATTGACACTCTTCGTGAATCAAACGATTCAATGCTCCACTGGATGAATCGATCAGCCCTTGGCCGAAGTCTGCCCCTCTGATGTGTTTAAATTCGCAGGTGTGCGGTTGCAGGCCCCTCAGAACGATGCCTCACGAGGCATGCCCGTTTCAACATCGTTTCCAATTCGAAGCAGTTCATCGATGAAAGCATCAAGTGAGTGCTCAGTGATTCCAGGGTTGGAGATGACGGAACGAATAATGACATCTTCACCAATGTTTGATCTGCTCACCATGAAGTTTGCATTTTCCATGACCCGGCTGCGGACTTCGGAATTGACTTCGTTGAGGTCCATGCCCGCTGCTGCTGGCACGTACCTGAAGCAAACATTGGTCCATGAACGGGGTGACATCATTTCTAGGTTTGGATGTGCATCAATTCTTGATTGCAAATGATCTGCAAGGCCGACGTACTTCTCCACAAGGGCAGCCCAGCCAGCGTCGCCGCATTCTCGCCACGCAAGCCACAGTTTTAGCGCATCATTGCGCCGACCGCATTGCAAGGAATAACGTCCTAAATCATGGTCCTTACTGCTTTCATGGAAGAGGTAGTGTGCGACATTACCGTGGGCGCAGACCTTGGCCAAAACATCAGACTGCTTGACCATGAAGGCGCTGCAGATGAGGGGTAAGCCCATCATTTTGTGTGCATCCCAGCAAACGCTGTCTGCAAGTTCGACACCGTCCATTAATTTGGAAAGGGTTGCAGAGAACATGGCAGAACCGCCCCAAGCTGCGTCAACATGGTGCCACATCCCTTCAGCATGAGCAATTTCCCCGATGGCTTTGAGTGGATCAAAAGCGCCTCGAACTGTGGTACCTGATGTGGAGACCACGCAAAACGGGGTCAAACCTTCTTGCCGTGCCCGAGCAATTTCTTCAAGCAGAGCATCCGGCTTCATGCGCCCATCGGCATCGCAAGCAATTTTGAACAGGTTCCGATGGCCAATTCCAATGACATTGGCAGACATTAGGACCGAATAATGGGATTCAGAGGATACAAAGGCTGCCATTTTAGTTCCATCGATGCCCCGATGGGTGGAAGACGGGAAGGCTACTTCCCTTGCGCACAACATACCTAGCATGTTGCCGTTTGAGCCCCCTGTAGAAAGCGTCCCTGCGCCACCCGAGAACCCAACCAATTCACCCATGCGTTTGAGTATCGCTTGTTCGATAAGCGTTGCAAACGGAGCAAGTTCGTAGGTGTACATCGAAGTGTTGGTGAGCGCTGCAATGACTTCGCCAGCAAATCCTGTCGTGTTCAATCCACCCCAAAGTGGGTTCATGAACTCTGGACGATTGGTTTTGACGCACCTGCGGATAAATTCATCAATGTCATCAAACACTGCGTCCACGCCATTCCCCTCGAGTGGTAAACTCACATCGGTGATCTTTGACAACGACTCGGCAGGGGTGAAATCAACAACTTTCCCTGGTTGTTCAGCGCTGTTGATGTATGCGATAATACGCTCACACAATTGATTGACAAAAACTTCGAGTTCCATCAGACGCCTCCAGTGGTTGTGGCATCGCGGCGGCACTTAGAAGGCTGTGGTCGAAAAGCAATGGCCCAACTGCAAAGTACATCACTGTCCCAACCGCTCGCCAAGGCATGGCTGCGTACAGGGCGAAGTTACCTCTGCCCCATCAACCACCCTGTCACACCCTCTTTGTCGGCCACAACCCATCGCTGTCCACATGGGAAACAGGTCGTTTTTTTGCGAATCCAAGCAATCGCTTTTGGGTGCTGATTCAGGAATCAGGCCTCAATGGCGTTCAAAAAGTGGAAAGCGACGATGAAATGGTGGAAAGGTTTGGTTTTGGGTTCTGTGACGTGTTGGAACTACCGGGAAACAATGCTGGAGCCATTGATAAGCGAGAAATGGTGGCGAATATCCCCGTATTCCTAAAACGAATAGAGAAGTATGCAACAAGCATGAACGGTTCACTCAAACGCATCTGTTTCGTCGGAAAGCGCCAATGGAAGCATCTGTTCACCCCGCCCCTCAGCCGTTGCGCACATGGGCAGCTTGACAAGGGCGAGCGCCCATCGTTATGGCCCGGGCAGTTCGAGGGCATCGAGGTGTGGATCTTGCCCTCTCCGTCAGGCAGAGCGGTGATGAATTGGGAGCAAAGGTTGGCGCCGTACATCGATTTAGCCACTCGAATCAATGCAACAGAACAGTAATTTCGTTGATTCAGAGTCGGCAGCCAAACTCATGCATACTGCATAATTTACGAGCAACATTGAATAGGAGAGGTCCGAACCACATGGTATGCTCGGCATCATTGGCGACAAGTGGCTTGAACGATTACACCAACACGTAGCGAAGGACCTCCGTACAAAGGGCTGGTCACAAAATGACATTGCAGACCTGCTTGGCTCAACCCAGAGCACCATTTCACGGCAGATGCAAAAGACACCGAGCGCTCTCGGTGCCACTGCTGATGAAGCGACCATCGACAGTTGGGGGAATGAACTCTCACAAGCGCTCGCCAACATGGGCCCGGACATACAGGTCGTGCGCCAGCGGCTCATCGTTGAACTGCAATTCACCGGCAATCATACCCTTCGGTTTGACAAAACCCTCACTGGACTGGATCTCGATGCTGGGCAAGAACAACGAGCCCTTCTTCGTCGACTCGAATGGGCTGCAAGCCGATTGGATGTCAAGCGCATTGGCAAAGCAGTGCCAGCAGTTGGACTCAACATTGCTTCTTGCACACATGGTGCGTTCAGCACCGAGGAAGTGGCAGCCTTCCCTGGCCGCATCACGCTGGTCGATGGAGCGTTGCGCCACCACGAAACCCCGGCATTTGGAACTTCCAAGCACTTGGCGAATTTGCTCCTTGCCGTGCACAGCCAAGACGAGGCAAAAGTCGCCGCTCTCAACATCCGTCCTCCAATGAACGAAACTGGTGTCGAAGTTGAACGGATCAAACAAGCATGCGAACAACTTGGCTACACCTTTGGATTTGCTCCAAAAGGTGAAGTTTCAGGAAGCAACGGTAAGCATGATGTTCTGCTTGATGAAGGTGCTTTTGGATGGGAACCTTCGCTCTACGTTCTGGCGCACAATCCACTTGAATTGGTGGACCGAACCCACCAAATCGTTGGCGCTCTTGGGGAGGCTGCGGCATGAAGTTGAACGCTCTCTTGCTGATGTGCGTGCTTCTTTTCGCCCCGCTCACAGGTTGCCTCGAACAGACGGAATCAAACGATGATTGTTCAGTGCTGCCTGCAGGGCACGCTGATGACGGTGTGTTGCGAATCTTGACCTATGACATTACAGCCCTTTCGGAAACGGTCACCGATGAATTCACAAACCAAACTGGCATTCCGGTTGAGATGATTAAGGTCGACGATGCCGGTGGCATTCTGGACCAAATGATGTTAACGAAAAGTGCTCAACAAGCTGATTTGATGATTGGCCTGGACAACACCTACTTGCCGACAGCCATCGAGAATTGCCTGCTCCAACCCCATGCAGCAACACCGGTCAACATCGCAAGTTCTGCTTCTGCCTTCTACGCAGGGGATCAAGCCATTCCTTTCGATCAGGGTGATGTGTGCCTCAATTATGATGAAGACGCTCTAAGCGAAGCGAACATGACGGTGCCAACTCACCTGCACAACTTGACTGAGGAAGAGTGGAAAGGCAAAATCGCCTTCCCTTCACCTGTGACATCCTCACCAGGCCGGGCCTTTTTAGTGGCGACCATGGAGTACTTCAGTTACGAAACTGAAGGCGACGCTATGGCATGGTGGACCGACATGTTGGCCAATGATGCAATCATCACAACAGGATGGACTGAAGCCTATGAGACGCATTACACAGGTGGTTACGGTGAGTACACTGAGGGCTATATCGGTGATGCCTGGATGACGGTGTCCTACTGCCATTCGCCCGGTGTGGAAGCGTTCTATGCCGAAAACTACACTCACTCGACATCGTTGATGTTGGACCATTCCAGTTTCCATCAAGTGGAATACACCGGAATCATAAACGGCGCAGCCCAAGTCAATGGAGCAAACCTCTTCATCGATTATTTGCTCTCAACCGATGTCAACACCAACATGCCTGAAAACAACCTCATGTACTCTGTTCTCGAGGGGACCGATTTGCCCGAAACGAATGGCTACCGGCACCATGCCGATGTTCCGTCTGTGGTGACAACCATGACCTATGAGGAAATTGACGCCAACATGGATGCATGGCTGGACGCCTGGAAAGCAGCAACTCAGCAAGCTTGAGGGATGCTTTGGCGATGACTCCAACATCGAAGTGGGCAATTCGGGGCATCTCGATCCTCGCCTACCTATCGCTGGCGAGTTTGCCATTCATCTATGCATTAGCAAGGTTACAGCAAGTCACCGGCCACACACCTTGGGAGGCCTTGTGGCGGTTCAGTGACGTCTATGGAGCCACAGAAGCCCTACATTACACCCTTTTGGAAGCCACCGCCTCAGCAGCACTGACTGTTGTCATTGGCTTACCGATTGCGTGGTGCTTAGGTCGTTACCAGTGGCGCCGACCTGCATTTTTTCGAGCCTTATTTTCTGTACCGTTTGTCATGCCGGCCATCGTGGCTGCTATGGGTTTCCTCCTGTTGGTCGATGACGGTGGATTGTTGCACACACTGGGCATCGACCTGCGCAAGGAAACCGGCCTAATAGGAGACTTAGCCGCTCGAACAGGATGGGATCACCCCGGGCACTTCATTGCCCTTATTTTCGCCCATGCATGGTTCAACCTGTCGTTGATGATTCGATTTGTCGAACCGACGGTGGCTCGCCTTGATCCGGCATGGGAAGAACAAATCGGACTCTTAGGGCAGGGGAAAACTCGCCTTGGACGGTTCCGCCATCTTTGGTGGCCGATTCTTGGACCTGCTGTGTTGTGCGCCGCATCGCTAAGTTTTCTCTTCTCTTTCACTTCGTTTGCTTTGGTCAAATGGCTTGCTCCGTTCAACAACACCCTCGAATCCTTGATGGCTTCTTATGGAGGATCAGCAGGCATCGAGAACTATCGAGTCGACACGAGCGAAATTGTCATGTCTGCATCAATGGTTCAATTTCTAATTCTTTTGGCAGCACTCTACCTCACCTCTACGCTTCAACAGCGTCATTCTACTCGCTTTTCATTGATTTCAGAAGGTGGGGCTCGCAGTGCGAGGGGCCCTCCGAATTGGCGCGCTCGCCTGATTGTCTATTCTGGTGCTGGGTTCACATTGGCACCAATGCTAGCGGCCTTTTTCGCCTCCTTCAGGGTTCGAGAAGGTTCGTTCACTTCCGGTATGGCCCCTCAGTGGAGCGTTGAAGGGTGGCGTGCGGCTTGGTCTGGTGATTTGTCGACGATGGGAGTTGGTGAAGCACTTGGAAACTCTCTTCTCTATGCTTTTTGCACTTTATGCATCGCACTGCCAACGGGCTGGATGTTGGCCTCAAGCATCCATGCACTGGAACTTCAACATCGACCAAGAATGGCAAAAGCACTTGATGTCTTGACCTTACTCCCACTTGCTGTTTCTGCCGTGATGGTAGGACTTGGTGTGCTGCTTGGCGTCTTGAAAACAATGCCTGCCCTTTTCCAATGGAGTTTCCTCCCTGTTCTTCCTCACGTGATCCTTACCGTTCCGTTTGTTGTCCGCGTGATGTTGCCTGCGATGCGGGCTGTCGAACCTGAGTGGAAGGAGCAAGCGTTGGTTTTGAATCTTAACCCGCTTCAAACTTGGTATCATGGCTATTTCTCCTTCATACGGGGACCTGCAGTCGTTGCTTCTTCGTTGACGGTTGCTTTCTCACTTGGTGAGTTTGGAGCGTCTTGGCTGATTGTGCGGGCTGGTTCATGGGACACCCTTTCGGTGGTTGTGGATCAGTTGATGTCAAGGCCAAAATTTGATCCCTTGATTCAACCCGCCGCCATGGCTGCGGCAACCGTGCTCATGGCCATTACCTTCCTGTTGTTTTTCATGGCTGAACGTTTTCGGCCGGAAGGCGATGGGGGAGGGTTTTGAATGTCAAAGAAAACAGTGCTCAAAGCAACCAACCTAGCGAAATCTTTTGGAGAAATCCATGTTCTAAACGGATTAAACCTCACGTTGCATGATGGGGAAATTGTAGCCATCCTCGGACCAAGTGGTTGTGGCAAATCAACGCTCCTGCGATGCCTCGTGGGCCTTGAACAACCAGACTCTGGAGAACTTGAAATTGAGAGCCATCGCGGCAGTGAAGCCATTGGATACTTGTTCCAAAAACCAATCCTCTACCCACACCTCAACGTTGCTGGAAACATTGCATTGGGCTTTGAGAAAAAAATCCCAAAAGCTGAACAACATACCACCATCGCTCAGGAATTGTCCTTCGTTCAAATGGAGGGGTTCGAGAAGCGCCGAGTTGAATCCCTTTCAGGTGGAGAAGCTCAGAGGGTTGCCTTGGTTCGAGCAATGCTCGGTAAACCGGAAGTGTTGCTCTTGGATGAACCTTTTTCGGCTCTGGATTTAGAAACACGACGAACACTTGCACTCCAAACTCGCCAATGGCTCAAGCAGAGATCCACTGCCGCCATACATGTCACTCACGATCCGGAGGAGGCCACCCTCATCGCAGACAGGGTGCTGACTTGGCGAGAACTGTTCAGTTCAGAAGAAGAGTGATCACCAACATGGCCCATCCAAAAGAAGACCCCCTTTTTCCCATCCCCGCCTCATCCGCCGGCATTATCTTTACACGCTCAGCGAGGTTGGATTTGCTTAATGAAAAGCCGTGGGACTGAACCTTGGTGGTTTTGGAAGTACCACTGGTCAAAGCGTTCAACGTGGGCCAATCGCAGGTTGACGGTTGTCATTATACTGATGATGGGGGTGTTCAACGCGCTGCCATACACGACCATCAACCATGTTTCCAATTACCTTCAGCGAGAAGCCTTTGATCCGACCTTGGCTTTCGACACGAACCTCACTTTCCTTCCGTGGATGTTTATTCCTTACCTCACCCTCTATCTGTATTATCCCGCAGCTGCATTCCTTGGCCACAAAACAGACACAATGTGGCGTCAAAACATCATCTTCCACCAGATGATGACCATCAGTTGCTGGATGGTTTTTGCCGTCTTTTTACTCGCTCCGGTTGAAATTGATTTGCGAGGTCCAATTAAAGATCAATTGAATCAAGGTGATTTCTGGTACCCGTATTACCAATTCATGCATTCATTGGATACGCCGTGGAATTCTTGGCCTTCCTTGCACGTTGTTCAAAGCACTCAAGTGGTGTTTGTGCTGCGATACTGGTACCCTTCCGAAACCACAAAACTGAAGATTTTGCATTGGGGCCTCCTGTTCGCTTGGGCCATGCTGATCTTGTCCACCATGTACACCAAACAGCATTACATCTGGGACGTAGCAACTGGGCTTGCTTTTGCTTACGTGACTTGGCGGTATTGGATGAAGCCAGCGCTTGACAGAGTGGCAACAGAGGCGTACGCTGAACGGTTTGACGCTGCAATGGAGCGGTAATCAGCCAAAAATAATGCTGACTAAAGGAGAATTTGTAAGGTACAAGGTGAGGCTAATACCAGCCATGATCATCATCCAAGAGCCAACCATCTTGATCATACCCGTCGAGCGGCGCAGGAAATTAATCATTACTTGGCGTCCCATACCGACTGCGACTGTGACGAAGATCATGAGCACCAACAAGCCCAGCATCAAGCCGCCAATTCCAACGCCAATCGCTGATCGTCCAAGCGTGCTCAAGTAGAGAACGAAGGGCAGAACTGCTGCTGCTGTACAATCGATGGATGCCGCAGCATAGCCAAATCCATAGAGGTACATGTTTCGGCGTGGAGTGAAGGTTTCATCTGCCTCAGTGGTGCTGTATTTGCGTACGAAGCCATCAACAAAGCCCATCAACTTCGATGTTATTCCAATCAACATCATGGACCCCAATACGATCAATAGCAAAGCAATAAAGATTGCAATCCAATGAATCAAACCAGAGGCGGCAAAGGCTTCACCCATGACGATGGCAAGGATGCCAATGATACCAAAGAAGGTCCACATACCGACCCCAGACAGCAAACCGATGACCCATGAAGACGGCATCTTCGTTTTCAGTTTCCCTTCGGCGATCAGTTCATCTTCTCGCGCCCCCAAAGAAAGGTAATATGAGATGAAGCCGGGCAAAACTGGGAAGGCACAGGGGGAGAAGTACACGAGAATAGAGAGCACCATACCCAGCACAAACACGGCGACATAGGATGTACCAGGTTCTTCCCAAGCAATGCGTGAATCCATGGTGTCTTCAACGGTTCCTGTGAGCGCCTTATCGAGGACCCCATCAAATTTCGACCATTTGTCTTTGGGGGTGCCTGTGGCTTCTTTCGCAATAATGTAGCCCTCTGAATCAAGTATCATTACAATTGGAATTTGACCGGTACCACCAGTGGTGAAGAGGCGCACTGGGTCGGCTGTTGAATTGTTTGCGATTTGTGCGGCGTTGGTGCTGCCCAAACCGGTTGGGTAGGCAGGAACATGATAGGCACCCGAAGTTTCGTTGAGGTACTCGATTGTTTCATCGTACCACGCACCATAACCAAAGATGGTGAGGTTTTTGCCAGAGGCGTTGGCTTTTTCGGCCCAAGCATCCATGTTCTCCTCAATGTGTTCTTGTACAGCGTGACAGTTGCTGCAATCGTGGGCCATGAAATCAAGAATAATGATGTCTCCACGGTGGTCGCTGAGGTCGATCCAGCCAGTCTCGTTCGCCACTACCGATTCGACGCCACTCCGATTAAGGGATTCAAAAATCATGTTGGGAATTGGAGCAGGGTCAGCGTCCGAAGCAAACACTTCATCCATGCTGTCGAACATTGAGAGCGCTGCGAACGAAATGGTCACAAACATTAACGCTGCAATTCCAAAGGCCTTCCAAGTTTCCCCCTGCTTGAAAACAGAGAAATCTGCTTGGTCCAAGAGGCCCATGCTTCATTGAAAGGCTATGTTCTATTGAACATGATGGATAAATGTCATGAAATTATGAACCACAGCGTAAAAATTCAATTTCTATGCGTAATTTGAGTTTCACTCAATGGACTTGTGCAACCGTTGCTTAGCAGCGGGGCGATTTTATTTCTCATATGGTTGCTCGAGGTGTTTGTCTTACTCGGGTACCTTTTGTCTTTCCTCGCATGGCTCATGACTGGTACAATCTGGCCTTGGTTAACAACAGGTGGGCTCGGCCGGAATTGAACCGGCGTCAATGAACAAACTAAATCCAACTGAATTGTTCATGACTGGTACAATCCGGCCTCTGATGTCGAATGGTGGGCTCGGCCGGAATTGAACCGGCGATCTTCGCCATGTGAAGGCGACGTCATAACCCCTAGACCACGAGCCCTAAGGTAGCCTGTCCTAAAGCACCGATGATATAAGCCTCGCCGTTGGCTTGCTTGGATGGTTCAGCGGTGTTCATTCAAGTGAACCAAACCGACTTCAAGTCGGTCGTGAGTTGGATGAACTTCAACGAGGAAAACTGGAACTTCAAGGGAGTCTGATAACTCCTCAGCAAGCGAAAGGGGCAGTTCGATGCGCTCAAATTGAGCATCGTATCGAATCCATCCATCTGCAACCCCAAGTTCGTGCTTCAATTCAGCGACATCATCAGGTGCATCTGCTAAGGAGGTTGGAATGGCCCCAAACAGGATGGTGTCATCCTCACTTAGCACTTCATATGGCCGAAGGGTGGCTTGACCCCTTCTGCGGAATCGGGCTCTCAATTGACCGGCGTCCTTGTAGCGGGCGGAACAAAACTTGAGGTGGAAGTTCATTGGCTGGGATGCCTCTTTGAGGCGAAGGGCAAGGTCGGCAGAGCCTTCAGCTGCGGCTGTGATGCCGCCGCTTAGATTGAATCCTCGGACGTCCATGTTTTCCTGGTTGCCGACGGTAATTTCGAGTTCGTTGAGGTTGAGGAACGATGCGGGTGAAGATTCAAGTTGGTCAAGCAGAGCGAACAACTGCTCTTCTTTGTCTGGCTCACAGGGGAGTTCAACACCGACTTCGATGCCCGAATCAGCGCATGCTTGCATCACTGGAAGGTACTTGGTAACCGTGCCATCCAACAGGTGAAATCGAATCTCATCAAGACCAGCAGAGCCGAATGCGGCTGCTTTTTTAGGATCGAATGGGATTGAGGTGTAGAGGTGAATGTGATGTTCTTTACCAAACGCCGCCTTGAGTTGCTTCACTGCCTCAAGGGAACGTTCCATGTCAAGCATCGGGTCGCCGCCTGTGATTCCCGTCCCCGTGGCTCGCATGGCGTGGCCTTCCTCGATGACCTCTTCCCAGGTGGAACAACGGCGTTCATTGGCAAACATGTCTGGTGATTCACGGCGGTTGTCTGAAAGTGGGCAATAATCGCAACCCCAGTGGCATTTTCCCGTGACGAAAAGCACGAGCTTGCTGCCGATCTGGCATTGGACACAACCCTCGGCTTCACCTTCCTCCGCGGGAAGGATTTCTGTTGCCATTTGCAGTGAAGTGGCCATGGAACTCAGTTGGGCGTGCCGGCGTTTGGGTTTGAAGCCGTCGCTAAGGTTCGTCTGGATGAGTGCGGACGGCATTGGCGATCAACCAGCGGTGAAAGCGCCTGTCAAGGGTCAATTCAGGATGAAAAGTGAGGGCGAGGCGACAACCGTCAAGAACGCCTACTGTTTCGTGTTCGAGGGTGGCAATCACTTCACATTCAACGGTATCTGTTTCAAATCGAGGAGCTCGAATAAACACGCCGGGGTAGCCGCTGGCTCGAACTGGTGATGCGTTTGGCCCGACTGGAAGGGGTCTGTGGTTGAATCGGTCAGGATCTGCAACATGATTGGTCGTTATGCCCGCTTCTGGGACGATTAAATCCACTTCCACTTCCGCCTCGAAGGATTGACGTTGCCGACCCCAAGCGTTGCGAGCGATTGGTGCTGCAATGTATGGAGTGCGCTCCCCATCCGGTGCTGAAAGAAGGATGGCACCTGCACAAGTACCCAAAACTGGACGCGATTCATGCTCATCCATCCAAGCATAAAGTGCGGGTAACAAAGCTTCGCTTTCGCTTGCTTTTCTCATGGCGGTTGATTCTCCACCAGGAAGCACCAATGCGTCCAGCGTTGCATCAACTTGGTCGCCACGGCGCAGTTCTACAACTTCGAGGTCAACGGAAAGTTCTGCTGCTGCACCTTGCAACGCTTCGATGTGTTCATGGCGAGCGCCTTGCAACATCGCCAATCCAATGCGCACCATGGTATTTGGAAATGCCACCACCCTAAGAGGTCAACGGATTGCTCCAACCGTCCTATCCAACTGGACATCGGGGCTAAGACCTCGATGCAAGGTGTTGAAAAACCTCCAAGCGGTGCCACGACCAATGGGCTACGACGATTGCTTCCTTGTCCCGGGTCCAGTCCGTATGGGCCAACCTTGCCTTAGCGCCATGGCGACACCAGTCATCACGGCACGTGGGCCTGAGTTTCGTGACGTCATGGCCAAACTGAACTCTGGACTTCGGGCTGCGTTCAACCTCTCCCCATCACCCTCTGTTCGAAAATCAGAATCTTGGACCGGAGAGGATGGCTACAAAGTCGTCGTCGTGTCTGGGAGCGGCACTGCAGCGATGGAGATGGTGATTGCAAACCGTTTCCGTTCCAACGATTTAGTGCTCGTTCCGACCAACGGAAAATTTGGGGAACGAGTTGCAGACATTTGCAATCGGTTTTGCAATGTCAAGCACCTCAAGGGTGAATGGGGTCGGGCTTTTGACCTCGGTGAATTGGAGCGGCAACTCGAGCGAAAGTGCTACGAGGCTGTTCTGATCTGCCACAATGAAACAAGCACTGGCATCACTCAAGATGCAGAAGCAATTGCGGAAATGTGCGCTCGCCATGAAACTCCGTTCATACTTGACGGAATCACATCGGTGGGAGGCATGCCGGTTCACCCAGCAGCGTGGAAAGCAGAAGCGGTGGTTATGGGCGCCCAGAAATGCACCGCTGGACCTTCAGGAATTGCCGCCATCGCCATCAACGAGCATTACATTGAGCGCGTGCACGCCATTCGAGAACAGGGTGATGCAAATCCGACCTACTACCTCGACATGGTCTCTGCCCTGAAGAAAGGCAATGATGACCAAACCCCTTGGACACCAGCCATCAACCTGGCAATGGGCTGGGGTGCAGCATTAGAAGTGCTTCAAAATGAAACGAATGAAGTCCGCTGGAACCGATGCGCTCACATGGCCAACGGGGTGAGAAACCTGTTTAGCGACCTTGGATTCGAACTGTTAGCCGATGCATCACAACGCAGTGATTCTGTCACCGCCATCATGTACCCTGAAGGAATGGATGACGGGTGGCGCTCAAGGCTGAAGGATGAATTCAACACCCAAGTCATTGGGGCACAAGATCACCTCAAGGGGAAAATGTTCAGGGTTGGCTCAATGGGCGAAACACCCGTTGAAGAAATGGTTGAAGGATGCATCCGCATGCTTGACTGCTTCCGTGCCTGCGGCCATGACCTTCCCGATATCGATGTGGCAAGTTACTTCTGAGGTGAACTGAAATGCGTGCGATTGTGTTGGGGCGATTCCAACCGTTCCACAACGGACACGCTTTTTTGTTGCTCAAGGCCGCTGCTGCCTTCCCCGATGAACCAGTCATGGTTGCGATTGGGTCGGCTCAAAGCGAATGGGAACCAAACAATCCGTGGTCCGCAGAAGACAGGAACGCCATGCTTCACGCTTGGGCAGAATCGATGGGCATTGAAGTTGAAACGTGTTCAATTGAAGACATCAATGACCCGCCAAACTGGGTCGCTCATGCAACAAAGCATCACGGAAAAGGCACGCTCGTCACCTCGGATCAGGCGACTTTAGTCCTCTATGAAGAAGCGGGATTCCCGGTTCAGGAAGTGGTGTTGAGTGAAAGAGAGCGTTACGAAGGTTGGCGAGTCCGTCAAACTGCAAAGATGCTCTCAACGGTGTACGACGATGAGGCTGTGAGGGAAGTTTTAGGTCAGACGGTTCCAAAGCCGGTGATTGAATGGTTGATTGAAAACGATGCACTGTTCCGTCTTTCGACGTTCGAAACAGGCGTGCATGCTGGCTGATTACTTTCGAAACAATTTCTTTTTCACATCTTTTTTGATTTGTTCTTGGACCAGTTCACGCGCCTTCGACTCGGCTTTGGCTTTGATGGATTCAGAGATGGCACTGACTTTCTTCTTGGCTGCTTCTTTCATCGGCTTGGTCGCTTCATCGATGACGTTGCGTTTGACGGCACCTGCTGCTTCCTTTGCTGCTGTTTTGGCGGCTTTACCTGCGGCACCAGCCACTTTCCCGGTGGCTTTGCCTGCTAACTTCCTGACCATGTGGGCCCATCACGGGCGTTCATCAAGAAGGTTTGGCCATTAATCATCCGAAGCAACGACAACTCGAGCGGCTGTCAACACCCGTTGCTTGTACATATAGCCGGATTCAAGAACATCGACAACATGACCTGCAGCGAATGCTTCTGATGCAGGGATGGTTGTGATTGCGTCCATTTTTGCGGGATCGAATTTTTGTCCTTTGGCCTCAATGGCTGAAACGCCATCGGCTTGTAATTCATGCCACATTTTGTTTCGCGTGAGCCGAAGGCCTTGCGCCATTGTCGTTTCGTCTTCATCGCCGACGTTGGCCAGAGCCCGGTCGACATCACCTAGAACGGTTAGCATTCGACGGGCGAGGCCCATGCCGCTGTATTGAATGAGTTCTGCTTTTTCCGCCATCATGCGTTTGCGCACGTTTTGAATTTCTGCATCCTTGTAAGCGATTTCTTTCTCAGCCGTTTCAGCTCGTTCGAGTGCAACTTCCAATGGGTCTTGCACTTCGACCTCGACTTCCTCGGCAAGGTCCATGGTTTCCATGCCATCTTCGATGACTGGAATCTCATCATCCACTGCATCTTCTTCGCTCATTGTTTGGCGGTGCGGGAAGTGGTCTTTGAACCCCTCGTTTCATCGCTGTAGAAACGCAGCGAGGTTCCAAGGCCCATGGCCCCATTCTGCTGCACGAAGGTGTTCCCTTCCAATGATGCCTACGAGGTCCTCGTTGCCCTTCCAGGTGTTGATGGCGTGAACGAGGGTGCGGCTGGCTCGGTCATGGGCTTCGTATGTTGGGACAATCTTAGGATCTTCTTTCTCATCAAGCGTTTCGCCCAAGGCCTTCCTGCGTTCCATCCAATCGAGGCAAACAGACGTCGCAAATTCATCTTCAGAAAGTCCTGTCAAACGGTTGGAAACATCCGACCAGGTCTCTTCGCTGTACAAAGCATCAACGTGAGGCACCGATGCCCCCAGCGCTACGTCGAGGTAGAGAAAGCCACGCCCTTCCCATACTTCCCAAGCACCAGGGCTTGCGAAATGCATCAAATGAAGCAGACCTTCTTCCCCACCTCGAAGCTGCTTCAACGCTTCAAACACCGTTGGTTTCCCTTCGATTTCGCATGTTTCCATCCAATCCAGCAACTCAGCCTCGACGTCAATGTCAAACAAACGCTTCAGCCGTGAATTTGAGGCAGGGCGTTGCCCTCGGAACGCACCGGATTCCATGCCGCTATGGAGGTCTTGCCATGGCAGGTCAAGCAAGCGCTGCAAGGCTGGCTTGTCCACCAAAAGCAGCACCATTTCAAGGCCCATGAGACGCTCTAAACGGGCGACCCGTTTGATGCCATCGGCTCAATTGACCGAGATTGAAACTCCGTCCCTTTGGCAAAGCAGGCAACAGCATTGAAGAATGCGGGACGCGCCGTTCTGCTTGGAGGGTTTTGTTTTGGCCACAATCAAAGAGCAAATCGAGTTGATTCGCGCCGAGATTGACAAGACTCAGAAGAACAAGGCCACCAACGCCCACATTGGCAAACTCAAGGCGAAAATTGCTCAGTTGAAAATTAAGGAGGAAAAGGCCCATGCTCACTCGAAAGCGAGCGGTGGTGGCAAAGGCTTCGAGATCAAGAAATCAGGCGATGCGACCGTCGCACTCGTAGGGTTCCCATCGGTTGGTAAATCCACACTGATTTCGCAAGTCACTGACGCTCACTCTGAGGCAGCAGGCTATGCCTTTACCACCCTCACCTGCATCCCCGGTGTTATGGAACACCGTGGTGCTAAAATCCAGATTTTGGATTTACCTGGATTGATCAAGGGTGCTGCGGAAGGAAAGGGTCGTGGCCGTGAAATCCTCAATGTCATTCGAAGCGCAGACATGGTGCTCTACATCGTTGACCCCTTCCAAGACGCTCACTTCAATGTCCTCCATCGTGAACTTCACAACGCTGGCCTGCGCCTCAATGAAACCCGCCCACCGGTGTTCATTAAGCGCACAGAGCGAGGCGGTATTGATGTGCGAACAACGGTCGAACAGACTCACCTCGACGATGAAGAAATGGGAGATATCATTCGTTCGTTCGGGTTCACATCAGCGATTGTTACGCTTCGTAACGACACGACTGCGGAACAGATTGTCGATTGTTTAGCCCAAAACAGAATCTATGAAAAAGCGGTCATTGCAATCAATAAAATTGACATCGCTACTGAGGAAGAGTTGGTGCACGCCCGTTCAAACCTTCCCGAAAATTGGCCCGTGATGCGTATTTCTGCGTTCAAGGGCATTGGCTTAGATGACCTCAAGGATTTCATTTACGACAACCTTGGCTTCATGCGAGTGTACCTCAAACCGCAAGGCCAAGATGCAGATATGGAAGAACCACTCATTGTCAAGGACGACACAACAGTGGAACGCATCTGCAACAAGCTTCACAGGAACTTTGTGCGGAAGTTCAGGTACGCTCGTGTCAAAGGTCCAAGCGCTAAGTTCGATTGGCAGCGAGTTGGCCTCGATCACCTTCTCAAGGACGGCGATGTGTTGACGATCGTCGTCAAGCGTTGAGTTTAATCCCAGATGCCCATGTCCATTCGGGCATCTTCAGTGGCGTGGAGTTTTGGATCCCACCTTGGCGACCAAACCAAATTAATGTGAACTGTAGCAAGGCCTTCCGTCATCAATGCAGCCCTGTGAGTTGCCGCCATAATTTCGGGTGCTGCAGGGCAGCCAGGTGAGGTGAGGGTGAGGTCGATTTCAGCATGTAGGCCTTCATCCTTGGATTCAAAACGAACGTCATACACCAATCCAAGTTCCACGATGGAAAGTTCCAATTCGGGGTCTTCAACTTCATCTAGGTGGTGCAGCACATCTTTCTTCTCTACCATAATCAGGACTCCAGCTTTCTTATTTCCAACATAACCTTGTCAAACATGTTTCTGAAACCGTTTGAACGACTTGGTGAAAGTGAATTCAGGATGCCCATTTCTTGGGCAAACTGAGGCGAGAGCAACAGCGCCTGTGCGGGTGCGCTTCCGTTGATGGCAATTGTGAGGATGCCCATCAAGCCTTGAACGAGTTGAGCGTCTGCTCCTCCTGCCATGAGGACCTTGCCTTCATCCAGTGAAACGTTGACATGTGCTTCTGATTGGCAACCGACGATTCGTGTTGTATCCGACCAAGTTTCGACGGGCAATGCGACGACTTCTTCAGCCATTTCGAACACCATTTCTAGGCGTTCCATATGCGACTCAACATCTTGGAACTCTTCGATCAATTCCAGCAGTTGAGCCGGGTAGGTCATGCAAACCTCTCCAATATGGTTTTCAATTGGGCAATGAAAGCCTCTGCTTCATCCATGGTGTTGTACAGGTAGAAGGAAGCGCGAACGGTGCTCGAAATTCCAAGTCGGTTGAGCAAAGGTTGGGCGCAGTGGTGGCCGGTTCGCACAGCAAAACCGACTGCGTCGAGAAGATGAGCCATGTCTTCGCTGTGCAAGGTTGGGTGCAAAAAGGAGACGACTGCGCTGTCGGAATCATCGTGACGACCGTACACAGTCATGCCCAAGCTGCGCAATTCACGAGCCGTGTAACGAGCGATTTCCAAGAGACGCTTATGCTCGTGTTCCAAATCGAGAGCCTCCATCCAGCCAAAGGCTGCATCCCAGCCAATCGCCTCCGCAATGCGTGGAGTGCCTGCTTCGAACTTGTGCTCATTGGTTTGGTACGTCGAACCTTCTGTGGTAACGGTCTCGATCATATCGCCGCCGCCCATGAAAGGTTGCATCTCCTCGAATATTTCGGGGCGGACCAGTAAGGCCCCGATGCCCGTTGGGCCGCACATTTTGTGCGCTGAGAAGGCCATGAAATCCGCTCCAAAAGCGTCGAAGTCAATTCGATCGTGGGGCACACCTTGTGCGGCATCAATCAACACCTTCGCACCAGATTCATGAGCAAGCCGGATGATGTCCTCGACAGGATTCCGAACTCCAAGAACGTTGGAAGTGTGAACCACGCAGACAAGTTTGGCGCCGTCAAGGGAGGCTCCATAGACATCCATATCGAGGGTGAAATCATCGAGAACGGGGACATAGCGGACTTCTACGCCGCGTTCTTCCGCCAACATTTGCCAAGGAACAATATCTGAATGGTGCTCCATTTCAGTCAACACAATCGCGTCACCTTCGACCAAGTTCGCCCGGCCCCAAGCGTGGGCGACAAGATTGATCGCTTCGGTTGTACCGCTTGTGATGATGGCTCGTTCTGCATTGAACCACGACTTGAGTCGGGTACGGCATGATTCGTAGCCGTCGGTTGCCTCGCCAGCCAAGGTGTGAACGGAGCGGTGGACGTTGGCGTTTGATTGAGTGTAGTAATCGCTCATGGCGTCAATGACAACCTGTGGCTTTTGCGTGGTCGCTGCGTTGTCGAGGTAGACAAGTTGGTGCCCGTGCACGCGCCGTTGAAGAATCGGAAAGTCATCTCGTAGAGCCAAGTTCATCACCTCTTGAGTTCGCACTCCAAATGAACCGTTAACCGGGTTCGCATTTGTTCGGTGAGTTCACCGTTTTGGAGATTGGAAAAGGCATCAATGAGGAACCCGTTTACGATCATTGATTCTGATTCTTCGGGGCTTAAGCCACGGGACATCAGGTAGTGGAGTTGGCTTGCATCAATTGGTGCGCTTGCCGCTCCGTGTGCCGCTGAGACATCATCGGCGAGCACTTCCAATTCAGGAATGGCCTCGGCTCGTGCTTTTTCGGAGAGAAGGAGGTTGCGAAAGACTTGGCCTGCATCTGAACCATTTGCCCCCTCAGCAATGGTGAGCAGTCCAGTTGCCACATAATGACTGCTGCCTGAGCAAGCAGCATTTGTGACCAAATCAGAGTTTGTGTGGCCGTGAAGATGATGGATTTCGATGTGATGGTCGTCATGGCGCGCTCCTTGGCCGTGAGCGGTGACGGATTGGCGGATGGATGCCCCGGTGCCGTTGAGGTTGGCCCGCAAATCGCTTTTGCAATTGAAGCCACCAACGGATAACGTCGCCGATTCAAGCGAAGCATCCCGGTCGACACCCCAATCTTCACAGCGGAGCATTTTGGTGTTTGGATCGAGTTCATTGATGAAACCAAAACCAAGGTGGCTGTTTGCTTTTACTTGACCCGTGATGTGAATGCCACACCAGCCTGCTTCGCCAGAGAGGTGAAGCAAGATTGTAGCCTCGCCCTTCACGATGAGATCCAGGTGACCAACAGCGATGTGTCCGGAGGCACGAGCGTGTATGTGGACCGTTTCGCCCCGCCCATCGATGATAAGCCGATGGCATGAACCGCCGCTTTCTTCGAGAAAAACTCGGGCTATGTCCGCGCTTTGCCCGTTCCGTTGAAAGGGTTCTGCGGCGAAACTATCGAAGGTGAAATCGATTGAGTCCGCTTGAGGAAGTTCCTCAGGTTTCGTGGGATGGATTCGAGGCCAGGGGGTGTACCGCCACAAATGAGCCGAACGCGGAGGGACTGCCATTTGTTGGTAGTTCATCCAATGGACCCCTCCATTTCCAACTCGAGGAGTTTGTTGAGTTCCACTGCGTATTCCATTGGTAATTCACGGGTGAATGGTTCGAAGAAACCGTTGACAATCAGGCCCATCGCTTCTTCCTCTGCTAGGCCGCGGCTCATGAGGTAAAACAGTTGGTCACTGGACACTTTCGACACACTTGCTTCGTGTTCAAGGTCGGCGGTAGCGTTGCCAATTTCCATGGTTGGGTAGGTGTCAGAGCGCGATGAATCATCGAGGATCAAGGCGTCACAGACCACCTTTGAACGGCAACCGGTCGCTTTAGGCATGACTTGAAGCATGCCGCGGTAGGAAGAGCGACCACCATTCTTGGAAATGGACTTCGAGAGGATGTTGGAGGTGGTGTTGGGTGCGAGGTGGTGGACTTTAGCCCCAGCATCTTGGTGCTGACCTTCGCCCGCATACGCTACAGAAATCACTTCTGCGTGAGCGCCTTCGCCCTTGAGCAAGACCGAGGGGTACTTCATCGTCAGTTTTGAGCCGATGTTTCCGTCAACCCATTCCACGGTTGCATTCTTGTGAGCAACGGCTCGCTTTGTAACGAGGTTGTACACGTTGTTCGACCAGTTCTGAACGGTGGAATAACGGATTTTGGCTCCTTCCATGGCGATCAGTTCAACGACGGCAGAGTGGAGCGAATCTGTAGAGTAGCTTGGTGCTGTGCAACCTTCAACATAGTGGATGGTGCTTCCTTCATCGGCAATGATGAGCGTACGTTCAAATTGACCCATGTTCTTCGCATTGATTCGGAAGTAAGCCTGAACCGGCATTTCCACTTCAATGCCCTTTGGGACGTAAATGAACGATCCACCTGACCAAACGGCGGTGTTAAGCGCTGAGAACTTGTTGTCGCTGTGTGGTACAACGGTGCCGAAGAATTTCTTGACAAGCTCGGGGTGGGTTTTCAATCCAGTATCCATGTCCAAGAAAATAACGCCCTGTTCCTCGAGGTCTTCCCGAATTGAGTGGTACACCGCTTCAGATTCGTACTGTGCAGTCACGCCACCAAGCCACTTTTGTTCCGCATCTGGAATGCCGAGGCGGTCGAAGGTGTTCTTGATGTCATCTGGTACGTCATCCCAGTCCTTTTCGGTCTTGTTCGAGGAGCGGAGGAAGTAGGTCACGTTTTCAAAATTAATTGATTCAAGGAGGTTGCAATTCCCCCAATCAGGCATAGCCCGCTCTTCGAAATGGCGGTAAGCCTTGACGCGAATGTCAGTCATCCATTGAGGTTCGTTCTTGAGTTCCGAGATGTCGCGAACAACCTGTTCAGACAGCCCTTTATCGAACCTGATGGTGGCGTTTTCTGGGTCGTGGAACCCATAGCGGTAGTCTCCAACTGCTTCTAATGCTTCTTCATTCATCATTTCACCTCATGCTGCAGCATCGAGCCAATCATAGCCACGATCTTCCAGTTCGAGGGCCAACTCGGGGCCCCCTGTTTTGACAATTACACCATCGATCATGGCATGAACAAAGTGAGGTTTCACGTGGTCCAAAAGCCGTTGATAGTGGGTGATGATGAGGCAACCTGCTTCGGGTGCAATTTGATTGATGCCTTTCGCAACGATCCTAAGAGCGTCGATGTCAAGGCCAGAATCTGTTTCGTCCAGAAGCGCAAGGGTTGGCTTCAGAAGGAGCATCTGTAGAATTTCGAGTCGCTTTTTCTCCCCGCCGCTGAACCCATCGTTCACATAGCGAGAAAGGAAGCTCTTGTCCATTTCCAACTGGGCCATTGCAGCGTTGAGTTCCTTTCGGAACACCCGTCCCTTCGGAGGTTCATCTCGAACGGAAGCAACTGATTTCTTGAGGAAGGTTCCGACTTGGACGCCTGGAATCACTGCCGGGTACTGGAAGGACAGGAACATGCCTGCTCGGGCCCTTTCAAAGACCGCTAATTCTTCCAGTGGACGGCCTTGGAAAAAGATGCTACCGCTGGTGATTTCATAGGCAGGGTGGCCCATGACGACGTTAGCGAGGGTGGATTTCCCTGCTCCGTTTCGACCCATGATGACGTGGATTTCTCCGCGGTGAATTTTGAGGTCCAAACCCTTGATGATGGATGTGCCTTCTACACTGACGTGGAGATTTTCAACGCGTAACATCTCTTCCTTCATCGCCACACCCAACACTCCCTTGCGTCTCTCCCTTATCAAGTGGTGTAGAGGGCTTAACGACCATATCAAGGCTTAGTCTATCGGCTGGTACCATTAAAATCCGAGGCTTGAAATGGTGGCGGACAATCAGCAGAGCATGGAAGAAGACGATTTGGTTGCAAAGTACGCTGCCGAAGCGAAGGTTGCAATGTCTGCAGAGGCTGCAAAACGAATCGCTGAGACCGTCGACCCCGTTGAAGAAGCAAGGCTTCGTTCAACTTCCCTTCTAACGCTCTTGTACACGCCAGAAATGGTTCCTGCTCTTCTCGCTCGATTGGGCGATGTCCGGGCTGCCCTCGACGGCCACGGCGGCGGCATCGCCGTTTCCAAACTGGACTGGGCTGAAGGTGAAAGTGAGTCACTTGATTTGGTCCTCGACCTTACCGGTGCTTGCCTTTCATGCGGGGCCGCACCAGGAACACTTGAGGGCGTAAGGACAGATCTTGAAGGTGACTCTGAGATTTCAAGGGTCCGATTTGACAAGGCCTTGCTCGAAACCTTCGATGAATTGGGCCGAGAATTTATCTTGGCTCATGGCGCAGTTGAGTTTGTTTGAACCAAAGTCCAAGCAGCCATTCCTGAGCGGAGGGATTGAAAGACACACGCCTGTGGCCATCTCATGGGCGCATGGAAGGAAGGTCGACGCGAAGACCCTAAGCCGTGTAGAGAACAGGATCAAGGCTTGTTCGAAATCACTGGCCGAGATGGTCGCGCCCGATTGGGAAGACTCCATACTACACACGGCGTGCTTGAAACCCCCGCACTGCTCCCCGTCATCAACCCGAACATCCGAACCATTGAACCTCGGGAAATGTGGGACAGGTACGGCATTGGTGCATTGATCACAAACTCTTACATCATCTGGAAGCACGATGAATTAAAGCAAAAAGCAACTGCAGACGGAGTTCACAAACTGCTGGATTTCCCTGGCGTTGTGATGACCGATTCGGGCACCTTCCAATCCTACATTTACGGCGATGTGGAGGTTGGCGTCGAAGAAATCGTCGAGTTCCAACAAAGCATCGGCGTCGATATCGCAACCATGCTGGATGTGTTTTCTCGACCAGACATGACCCACGAACAAGTCGAACATTGCGTTGATGAGACGCTTGAACGGGCAGCCAAAAGCGTCTTGGCCTCCGGGTCTACAATGTTAAACGGGCCAATTCAAGGCGGCCTGTTCAAAGACTTGCGAACAAAATCAGCCAAAGGCATGGCTGAACATCAATTCGCAGTCCATCCAATTGGCGGCATTGTGCCAGTGATGGAACAGCATCGATACAAAGACTATGCCAAAATAATGCTGGCCAGCCTTCCCTACCTTCCTCCTGAGCGTCCCGTCCATATGTTCGGCTGCGGCCATCCAATGTTGTTTCCAATGTCGATCGCCCTTGGTGCGGACCTGTTTGATTCAGCTGCCTACGCTCTTTTTGCACGAGATGGGCGCCTCTTGACACCGTGGGGAACTGAACGAATCGATTCGATGAACGACTGGCCGATGATGATGCCATGCGTGGCAACCATCACCCCGATCGAAGTCAAAGCTATGTCCAAAGAGGAACGCACCTCACTGCTGGCACGTTACAATTTGGAGATGACATTGAGTGAATTGAGCCGGTGTAAGCAAGCCATTCGCGATGGAACCTTATGGCGCCTTGTCGAACGACGCAGCCATCAGCATCCAGCCCTAAGGGAAGCGTTCCTTTGGCTATCAACGCGCCCCCAGCAAGCCATGATGAAACTCAAAATGCTCGACGACTTAATTCTAAATGACAGGGACGCAGGGCGCGAGCGTGGTCCTGATTCAGGCGCATGGGAAGAAGGATGGAACTGGCTCGTCCACGCCCAAGAAACACCTCGCAAGGGCGGCGAACCATGGGGCGGAGAAGACACCTTCGTCCGCCCTCAAATCGTTTCAGCACGCCGAAACCTGATCGAACGGTGGACGCCGTTAGAAAACCAAGGTCGCGGTTGTGAAAGCGTGCTCATAATGCACGGTTCCTCTGGCCCTTGGCGGGAGCGATTAAGCGATATCATGGTCCGCATCACCCATCATGCCCCAGGGCTGGAAGTTCTGATCCTCACCCCTGTCGGTTTGGTCCCGTATTCGCTTGAGGACCTCAACCCGTTCGCACACATCGACGGCCCAGATTGGCTTTGGCGACGACGGCCTAACCTCTCGTGGATTCGACGCGAACTGGACCGCCTCCACCTGGGCGAGCGCAAAATTATCACAGTGGACATGCTTGGTGATGGCATACAAGCCCGATGCATGGAAGCCCTTCAGCAAGCAGGCGTGGTCGATGCTGTCGACGATACCGAATCGAGCCCAACCCACCTTGACCGAGACGGGAGGGAAGCAGCCAAGTTGATTGTGTATCGACGTCTTGTTTCCGACAAACTCTCTGTCCTGATGAACGTTGAAAGTCAAGCGGCTCGCAACCTCTTGGCTGATGCGACCTTTGTTGTAAATCGGCAAGGCCGAGTCAAAAACGCAATCACCGGAGCAGGCGCACACATCGCCAGCCCTCGACTTGGCGATGGTGGATTGTCATTAACCGATGAAGGAGCCGTTGCTTTGCACGGCTTGAGGAAACTTGAGGCTCCAACGCAGATGCCTTCCTCAACGTCTCAACCTCCGAAAGGAGCCGGTCCTGCGTGGGTGATGGTGAACGAGGATGCAGAACCCTTTGTCAGGCAAGGACGGAACGTGTTTCATGGCTTCGTCTTGGCCGTTGACCCTTGGATTCGACCCTCACAAACCTGCCTCATTGTCAACAAAAGCGGCGCACTTCTCGGCCATGGTTTGGCGAATGGGACAGCCGATGAATTCACCGGCTTCACCAAAGGAATCGCTGTCAAAACAAGAGGCGGCCTTTCGCTTTAGGTCGGAGTTTGAATGAGATATACGTGGTAGCATTCAAGGTCTGTCGCTTACCTCATTTTGTATAGGGGGGCGTATTATGGTTGATGAATTGATAATCAAAACCACAAACCTCACCAAATCTTATGGGCCCCATATTGCTCTTGATAACCTTAACTTGGCCGTCAAAAAGGGTGCAACTGGACTGCTTGGACCAAACGGGGCTGGAAAGTCCACCTTCCTCAAAACCATCCTCGGTCTGATCCAAGCCTCGGAAGGCGAAGGCACCGTTCTTGGCCACGACATTCGAACAGAAGGGGACGCCATTCGGGCTCGCATTGGCTACATGCCCGAATACGATGCACTCAACCCCGACATGGATGCAATCCATCAAGTTCGATACTCAGGTGAACTCCTAGGTATGAACCCGACAATCGCTTTAGCACGGGCTCATGAATCGTTGCAGTACGTCGGCATTGGTGAGGAGCGCTATCGGAACATCGGAAGTTTCTCGACAGGGATGAAACAGGCGACAAAACTAGCCTGTGCCTTGATTCACGACCCTGAACTGATCATTGCAGATGAGCCTTCGAACGGCCTTGACGCAAAAGCACGGGAGTACATGATTCAAACTCTGACCACAACGGTTCGCGATGGTGATCGATCGGTCCTGATGGCTTCACACTTGATGGATGACGTGGAGCGGGTGTGCGAAAACATCGTTCTGCTCCACAAAGGTAAACTCGCCGCACAAGGCGCAATTGAGGACCTCAAAGCCATCGATAGAGAAATCGAAATCCACGTGTGGGGTGGTGCAACCCGTTTAGCCCAAGCCCTCGAAGCAGACGGTTTGACCGTTCGCCGTGAAGGCAGGGTCATGCGCATCGGGCATGTTGGTGAAGACACAACCACTCGAATTTTAGCATGCGCTGCTCAAACTGGTGCTCAAGTCCGAAGGATGCACGAATATGAAGCCTCATTGGAAGATTTGTTCCTTGTGATCATGGAAAACCTCGGGTATGAAGTGAAGACAAGTGAAGATTTGCTTGGCTCCCCTGCATTTGCTCGGAAGGTCGACGCACCTGCGCACATGGGAGGTGGAGGTGCTTGAGCGAACAACCGATTGAACTGCCACCCGCAGCGGACATCGAGTACGGGGCGGAAGCACCCGTAACCGGCCAGGGCCGAATGGAGGCCGCATGGGGCTCAAGTGAGGGCGATGAAGACATGAGCGCTCCCCAAGCGACTCAACCAACCTCGACCGGCCATGTGTTCGAACAGGTGTACAAACCGTGGCAAGGGACGCTGAATCCACGCTGGATGCGCAACTGGGCCATCCTCCGACATCATCTGTTGGGCATCTTCAAGAAGGGGCACAGGCCTTGGGGCATGCCGACAAGACTGTTCGTTCTGATCGTGTTCATCGCCTCGCTCAGCGACGCAGCATTGACGCTTCTTTCCGGGTTGATTGGCGATGGCAGTTTGCATCAATTATGGGGGGTTAGCAGGGATAATCTATACGGTCACGTGCTTGGTTTCTTTCCAAGAAACGTCCTGTACTACCCCATCGTAGCGGCCCTTCTGGTAGGCAGCGTCATCTCAGAAGATCGCCAACATGGCACCTCTGCCCTGTACTTTTCCAGACCAATCACTCGCTTTGATTACGTTGGAATGAAATTCCTTTCCGTGGCCTTGATTCAAGCGCTCGTAGTCCTGTTGACCTTGGCGCTGTATTACTTTGCAGAAATCATCTCACTGGGCCGTGGTTGGGCGTGGATTATGGATACATTTCCGCTGTTTTTGGCGGCGTTTGTTTCTGGCATGCTGCTTATTTTCACATACACCAGCATCGGTTTAGCGCTTTCGAGCGTCTCAAAGGGGAAATTCTTCCCAGGCATTGGCCTTTTGTCAATCGTTCTTGGTACGAAGGTGTTGGCCGTTTTGGTTTCGACCTTGTTCGACCGAGAAATTCTCTACCTTCTGTCGCCCTATGATTGCATGGCCCATGTTGGTCAAATTCTCATTGGCACACAACCAACCTACGACCAATACTCTTGGACATGGTCGCTGGCCTCTCTTGTGGCGATGAACGCCTTGGCGCTCTACACGCTGAGCGCTCGAGTCTCCTCCATGGAGGTGACCAGAGAATGATGCCAGATCTCAATCAGGAAGGAAAGGGTCAAGATCAAGCATGGCAACCTGACCTCTCCGTTCCCGCCGTTCTTTTGGAAGGGGTTTCCAAATCCTATGGACGTATTTTTGCTTTATCAAACATCACGATGGCGTTGAATGGTGGCGTGACTGGCGTGCTTGGAATGAACGGTGCAGGCAAGTCGACCATGTTCAAATTACTCATGGGTAAACTCAAGCCAAGTCAAGGGAAAATCCGCCTCTTTGGAACAGACCCCTGGAAAAACCCAGCACCTTACGCAAGGGTTGGATTTGTCCCGGAACACGAAAAGATGTACGATTGGATGACGGCACATCAATTCGTATCCACCTTCGCTCGACTCAACGGACTGACCCGAGCTGAAGCGATGGTTGAAGCCGACAGGGTGCTCAACTTCGTCGGGCTTGCCGATGTTGCTCACAAGAAAATCGGCCAGTACTCCAAAGGGATGCGTCAACGCGCTAAAATCGCTCATGCACTTGTGAACGACCCTGAATTGATCATCTTGGATGAACCGCTTCAGGGCTGTGACCCGTTGGCCCGAACAACCATCATGAACGTGATTCGAGAATTGGGACGAATGGGGCGCACCGTCATCGTGAGCAGCCATATCCTCCAAGAAATCGAACGGATCACCGAACAAATCATTATCCTCCATAACGGTCGTTTGCTCGCCCTTGGCAACCTCCATTCCATTCGAGAAAAGCTCGACCAAATACCTCATCGAATCACAATCGAAGCCGATGATGCAAAGCAACTGGCCAAAGATGTCATCGACCTTGACGATGTATCAGGGATTTCATTTCCGAACAAAAACAACCTCTCGATTCAAACCCACAACCTCGGTGCAATTCATGCCAATCTGCCCAAGGTGATCGTTGAGAACGGCCACAGAGTCCACACCATCGACAACCCCGATGACGATCTTGCCTCCATCTTGGGCTACCTCACAAACGGGGGTGGCAAGTGATGGAAGCAAAACCAAACTCAATCTACAGAGCGCTTGACAGAAAAGCCGCTGCAATCACTGAATTCACCATGCGTCAATACCGAACAAAAGCATCCACATGGGTGGTGTTGGGCGTGGGGTTGGTGGCGATCTCGCTCGTCATGCTGATTTACATCGATGTCATGGCGAGTGGCTTTGAATCGATTGATAACGATGGAGACAGTTTGGACCCTGACAGCGATGGTTATCCAACAGGCCAAGAACTGAAATGGGGCACAGACCCGTACATGGACAACTCACATCCTGGCCTGTTAACGCCTCCAATCGAACCAGAGCCCGCTTCAAATTACATCGATGAAGATGGATTTGATTACTCTATAACAGGCACTTCAACTCGACAAACAACCGGATTTGATGACGATGGTGATTGTTACAATTACGATGGAACCTCCTCCCGTAAGGACCGCAATCAAAACGGAGTGGAGTGCGATGTGCTGCTCATTCAAGACAGGTATTCTGGCCGATGGGATGTGAACGCTGATCTGAACGTCGATGAAGATCCAGATGATGCTGCTTACGCTGCTGAAGCAACGCACATGGCGTTTGTGCTTGGCATTGGAAAGATGGGGTTTGTCTTGCTTTTAGGGATGTTTCTGCCTCTCTTCTTAGCCACCGGCTTGATTCGAGATGAGATGTCAGCAGGCACCATGCATTTTATGCTTGCAAAACCAATCGCTCGTACCGAAGTTTTCCTTTACAGAATCCTCGGCTACCTTGGCATCGTATGGCCGTATTATATTGCCCTAGGCATCCTTTTCGCTTTACTTTCAGGGTTCATGGGTCCGGGTGATGGCCTCTTCAGATTCGCCGACCTCGGCGTATGGCTGGGCATCATTTTTGCAACCATGATGGCATCGTTCGTGTACGGTATGCTGTTTTGCACCATGGGCGTGATGTGGCGCTATGGTATCGTTTTGGCGATTCCATTTGCCGCATGGGAACTTGGCATGTGCCTCGTGTCAATGGGCGCACCGGATGCTTCAATTCTTCGCTTTTCGGTCATTGGATGGGCGCTGATGATCGTCGATGCTGCAGCGATGATGGTGTGGCCAAACATGGACATGTTCTTGCTTCAAGGCACCACCTTTGGAGACGATTTAGGTCCAATCCGAGCAAGCGCTCTGGCTCTGGATTTCTTTTACTCAGAACCCGGCGTTGGCAGCAGTGGATTGATTTCCTCTGTGTTTGCAACCGTGGTTTTGCTTGTTCAAGGGGCGCTTCTGTGGTTCATTGGCGGCGCCATCTTCAAAGGGAAGGAAATTGAATGAACGAGGAAATGACCGCTTTTGCGGGAGATCTATCTGGCATGTGGCGCCTGCAAAACAGACCACCATTGCACCATCTCACGTGGGATTGGTGGTGGTGGCTGGTGATGCTCGATGACCCTGACGGTAAACCGAGTGGACGCCAATTGATGGTGTTGTGGTCAACCAAAGACAACCCTCTTGTGGATGTGAATGGGACACCTTGGACCCCAAAAGGGCGCCCTGGGTTCGATGAACACGATGGCATGGCGCTCGACGGCATGGTTTGTGCATGGTGGTTCGATGGCGTTCAAATGCATGAACCAGTGATCAAACAAATTTGTCGCATTGTTGCCCTCCCAGATTCTCACCCTGATTGGCCCGGCAATGGAGGAACTACCGGTCAGGGAGGTGGCGCTGTTGTCCCGTTGCTGGACCAAGACATGAGCATGGGCCTCAAGAGTGATCTGAGTGAATTTTGGTTGAACCTCACCACCGATGAAGAAGCTCAACACCCGAGCGTTCCGAAGGATATGAAACTCAAATTGACACCTTGGAACAGCGCTATGTCCACCGCCCGAGAAGCAACTGCGACCTACGCCGCAAACATGGGGTACGACATCCTTAGGTTGCACGGCACCAAGGCTTCTGGCACCCTTGACGGAGAAGAAGTCAATGGAACCGCCTACTTCCAAAAGGTAAGCGTTCAAGCCCCATCTGTGCCGTGGTATTGGGGCGTGTTGCACCTCGATGATGGGTCCTACATTGATTGGTTCATACCTCACCTCTCCTTCACCGTGACCGCCCGTGACAACCGGCCATGGAAACGAAGAGACTTCGGTCACCTTGGGTTGTCTCAAGGTGGATTATTCCACGATGGGAAGAATCAACGAAGCGAAAAATTCACAAAAGTTACCGTTGAGAAACTTGGCTCAACCCTTGTTGAAGGCAAGCATGGGCATTCCCCCGGAGCACCACTGCCTCAGTTCAACATCAAAATGTGGAACGGGCGGACCATCATTGAACTCACAGTTCAGGCCATTGAACGAGCCCATTGGACGTTCGATCAACCAACTCGAGGCGGCCTCACCTCCCATCTGACCTACAATGAATACCCACTCAAACTTGAGCGGTTGCGCATCATCGACGAGCATGGAATCCGTAAGGAAACCGATTATGCATGGGCTCGGGGCAACGCCGAACATTCTTGGGGCTTGCTTCACTGACGCCGAACGAGGCGCACAATTCAATTTCCGGTAGTTTTACGACGCAATTGGGCAAGGTCTTATTTGCGTTGTCCGCTCGACAAACGACTGGAGCGATTGCTATGAGCGAAGAATCCATTGAAGCCGGGGCTGCTGTTGAAGAACAACCAGAGGTCGATACAAAGGCCGTTGAAGAATCCCAAATGGCTTCCGAAGAAGCGAAAAAGGCGGCGGAACAAGCCAAATTAGCAAAGAAATTCCGACTGATTGCTGGTGAAGAGGTTCTGCTTACCAAGCGCCCAAGCACCTTCGCGTTCCTTAACCTCTACCTGCTCGGAATCCTTGTTTTGGCGGTCCACCTGATGTTTGATTTCAAACCCGGAACCAACAGCGAAAATGCATTCGTTGACCTGCTTGCTACCATTCTCTTTTCCAGCGGTGGCGCAGGGTTAACAGCCGTTATGTTGTTCATCACTTGGATGAACCGTTTGGTCAATGTTTCCACCTCGGGACGCTGGGTGACCGTGGGCCTGCTAATCGTCTCACTCGCCCCTTCAATCACCCTTCTGGATGATTTGGTTCACACTGTTTCAGGCATATTCACGGACCCCGTTGGTGGCTTTATCCCTGACTATCAGCCAACCCTCTTTGGTGGCATCTTTGTCACCATCTACATGGCATTGGTGTTTTACTTTCAGCGCAGTTTCCACTACGCAATCACCAGCGACGCCATCATATTCGAGCACAGTTTCTTGTTGTCACGATCTCACCGACGCATTCTCTTCGATCGCATCTCAGAGGTTGTTGTCGCTCGATCACCAACCGGCACCTTGCTTGGATTTGCGACCGTTACCGTACTGACCGATTCAGGAGTTGGCATCATTGAGGAATCAAACGTTCCCGTCATCCCACACTCGATTCCAGGGACCACCGACCATGAAGGCGATTCCAAAGCAGAAAAGGCAGGGAAGGGCATCCTACGCAGCGTTGTCGGCCTCATGACTTACCAGCGAACCATCCGAACCATTCGCCCCGATCCTAAGCATTGCATGTACAACATTCGCAAGTGGGAGAAAGCCAAGGGCTTGCTCAATGAGATGCACAAGAAGAACAGTCAGTCTCACCTTCTAAGCGACTTGAAGAAAACTATTTCTGACACCGCACCTAAGGAATGAACTCAAACGAGTTCAACGAGTGTTTGAAAAGTCGGAACGCACCGGCATGAAACAGGCGATGACTATGAGCGATGACGAAATTCTCCAAGGACCGATTGAAATGCTCCGCAGTGGCGACCTTGATGGCGCTCTTGCAGACCTTGATGCAAAGATGGGCACGCACAAAACCAACGCTCAAGTTCACCACATGTACGCTGAATTTGCGAACATGAAGAACGCGGAGGCACAAGATGATGTCATTCCAGGTGGAAAAATTATGATGGCCTACAAGAAAGCAATGCAACTCGATGAAGAAAACGAGGAATACATCGCTGACTTCGCTACTTTCGCTCTTGAATGCCGACGAATCCCGGTAGCTGTCAAGGAATTTCAACGCTACGCCAAGAAACTGGAACTCAATGACATCCCTACCGATGAGGTGCTCTTCACCGCAAGCAGGAACATTGTTGACGCCATCGAAGTCATGGATCCAAGCAAGAAGAATCCAATGGTTCAACCATGGCTCAAGCAGGCGCTCATTTGGGCGGTTGGCGGACTCGGCTATTCTCCAGCGGAAGCCGTTGAGATGCTCAACAAAGAAGACTGAGGTGAACCCATGACGAACGGGGCAACCGTTCGTCTTGCCTTCCGCATAGGGTACCTTGGCGATGCTTATCATGGCAGCCAAATCCAACCTGATGTTGTCACAGTACAGGGCGAATTGATTCGAGTGTTTCAGAACCTCAAGTGGCTGGACCCTGAAGAGGGCCAACACAACCTTGTGCTTTCCAGCCGAACAGATGCAGGTGTTCACGTTCGAGTCAATGGCGGTGTAGTGCGAATTAAGCGAGAACTATGGGACGCCCTTACGCCTCGAAAAATGGTTCGCGCCCTCGATGACCGACTTCCAAAAGACATTGCATTTCTCGATGTACAAGAAATAGATGAGGCATGGAATCCACGCATGGCCCTGCACCGAGTCTATCGCTACCGATTGGAAGGCATCGAGTTTTGGAACGACCCAGGAGAAGTGTTTAACGAATGGTTGAGCATGTTTGTTGGTACCTATGATGCCAGAAACTTTGCTCGATTGGAAGAAGGAAAGAACCCAATGCGGACAATATTCTCCTGCACACCTTGGAAGGTCGATGGACGGCTGGTTGGGTTTGAGATTATTGGTGAAGCCTTTCTTTGGAACCAAGTGCGACGAACAGCAATGGCGCTCCATCGGATGTCAATTGGCGAGGTCACGCAAGAAGAGGTTCAAGCAGCGTTGGATCATCCAGAGCGCGAAGCTGATTTTGGCGTTGCACCACCGGACTGGCTGATGCTATGGGGCGTTCACTGGGAAGCGCTACCGCTTGATTCAAGCGAGGTCGGAATTGAATGCTTTTCTGCCCCCCCACAGGGCCCCGCTGTTGAACGCACGATGAGAAAGCGATGGCGAGAGGCCGCACGCCATGAGATCAAGAGCCTGCTTCACAATGAATGGGCTCGGTTAGGCGAACTGCCAATCGTCAAGCATCGCTGAAGTCAATCCAACTTGATCTGGACAACAGCCCCGTCTTCAAGATTGAACTTTTCACGCAAGCACGCACCAGCGATCACTTCGACCACATCGATATGCCGGGTCAAATCGGGAATGAGAATAGCGCACTCGATGCTTCCAGATAGCGTCTTGAACTGGGCTTTGAATGCAGTGGCACCTCCGAAGGAAACACCATCCCTAAGGAAGCCCCGTATTCGGTGAGCCTCAAAGTCAGAAACTTCGATTTCGGTTGCTTCAGCACGGTCTTCATCCGAAGCATCGAGCGTATCGATGCCCGACTTTTTCCTCAAGGCGATGTAGTGGATGAGGTTCGAGCCTTCAACGGTCACGTTGAGGGTCCCTGGCCAAGCGGTTTTGCCGAGTAAGGCTCGGAACTGCTCTTGGTAGTGTGGTTGGGCCATGAAAACATGAGCTCGCCCGAGCCCGCTGCTGACGTCACCACTCAATTCCATGGCTCGGCGACGAACGCCTCCTTTTTGAGGTGCATGGTCAAAGCGCCATCATAAAGCACCATGCTTCGCCCAAAGGAACTTGAATCACCGTGCCCTCGGTTGGACTGGAGGCGATGCTATGCCCGGTGATATGTCTTGGATGAAATCTCGTTACGATGAACTGGCAGAGAAGTCTCTCTTGTGGGAGCCTCCAACCCTTGAGAGCCCGAATCAACCACGGTGCCGAATGAATGGAAAGCCGACCATCATGCTCTCCGCAAACAATTACCTCAACCTCACAACCCATCCTAAGGTCAAACAAGCGATGGTTGATGCGACAGAAAAATACGGTGCCGGGAGCGGAAGCGTCAGAGCGATTGCCGGGACCATGGACATTCATTTAGAAGCCGAACGCAAGGTTGCAGAATTCAAGGGCGTGGAAGCATCGTTAATCTATTCGGCTGGTTATACGGTCAACGTCGGTTTGATCCCGACGCTTGTCACTGGGCCTCAGGATGTCATCATCAGCGACGAGCTTAATCACGGCTCAATCATAGATGGAGTCCGCCTCACAAAAGCGAGCCGCGGTGTGTACGCACACAACGACATGGGCGAATTGGAAGCGGTCCTCAAGGCGCACGAAGACGCCACAAGAAAACTCATCATCACGGACGGTGTCTTTTCCATGGATGGCGATATTGCCCCCTTGGACGAAGTAACCGCATTGGCAGAAGAATACGGGGCCATGGTCTACGTTGATGATTGCCACGGTGAAGGTGTGCTTGGTGAGAAGGGCGCAGGCATTGTCGCTCAATTCAATCTTCAAGGAAAAGTAGACTTTGAAACGGGCTCGTTTTCCAAAGCCCTCGGCGTTCAAGGCGGCATCCTCGCCGGGACCGAGATGACCCGCACCCACGCCCTGAACCATTCCCGCTCATGGTTGCTTTCCGGATCGCAACCCCCAGGTGTAGCCGCAGCACAAAAAGCAGCAGTCGAGGTGCTCATGGAAGAGCCGCAACACCACGCTAAATTGTGGGAAAACACCAACTATTTCAGAAAGGAATTGCAATCGCTCGGATTCGACACTGGAGTCTCAGAAACGCCGATTATACCTGTGATGTGTGGCGATTCAAGCGTCGCTAAATCGATGACGAAAGCCCTCGGTGAAGAAGGCGTCATGGCAGGCGCTATCGTCTTCCCAATGGTGGGCAGGGACAAAGCAAGAATCAGAACACAAATGTCTGCGGGCTTATCTCGTGACGATCTCGATGATGTGCTCCGACTGTTTGAAAAGGTTGGACCAACGCTTGGTTTGATCTGAATCATTCTTCTGCGTATTCCTCAACAACAGAGCGCAACTCTTCGTCGTCGCCTGCAAGCGTTGCAGCGTCTTCATTTGGTTCTGGGCCTTTTGATTCGATGCCGGCAAAGGGATCTTTTCCATCCTCAAGCATGCACAACAAGCGCCATCGTGGAGCCCATGAGAGATGAACGTACAGTGGGCCAGGTAGCAAAAGCAACAACCAAACCAGCGACAGTGGAGCGTTGAGCATGTCGGTTCTTGACAGCGTAAGCAACGCCAAGCCAACAAATGGCATGGGGTAGAGGGCAATTCTTGGTGGCGTCATTGGGAATCGCTTTGACCAACGGACCAAAAGAAGCGAAGCAAACCCAAGCATCAAACAACCGACGATGAGAAGGGAAGTGTGAAACAACCAATTGGCCAGCCAAGCACTGGTGTCTTCACCAGCAAACCGGTATGGCATGAGCAAGGCCAAGGAAATGAGAATACCGTAAAAGGCTCCGATGTTCCCCGGGTGAGAAAGCCACAACGGCAACGCTGTGAACCTTCGAGAAAGTGAAGTGCCGAGCAGTGTGTCCTGCTCGTTCTGGCTCAAATGCTCCAGCCTTTGGCCCCAACGAGATGGTGTGGTCACGCTCTTGGGTTATGACTGGTGGTTTTGAAGGGGGAGGGTGATGTGAAGGCAATTGTGTTGTTTATTCGCCCCTCAACTTGCTCATCAAACCCTCTGGTTCAACATCAATGCTTTCTTGTTCTTCCATCCAAGAACGATCAAGCAGTCCGGTGTCCATCCCTTCGCGTTCTCGGGCTTGTTCGATTGTGTCTTCTTCTCCGTTCACCGCATCGCGCAAAGCAAGGGCTTGATTGAGCAGAACAACTTGCTTTCTGAGCCCCCGATTGGCGGAGTCACGGTTGCTAAAGTGGCCCAAAAAAGTGTAATCCTCATTGTCGCGAACGAGGTTGCAGCCGCCAAGTAAATCATCTTGGGCAAGTCGAACTCGTCCATGCCCCAAATCGACCCATCGCCCGTCGGACAATCGAACCATGACATTGGATTTACCGATTGGATCGTCTTCCACCATGAATGGATGATTCATGTCGACTGCAAGCGGAACGTGGAGCATGCTTGAGGAGTGATAGAACCACCAGAGCAAGGCGGGCACCAGCATCAAAGGGACAGCACTTACAATCGTATTTTCAGTTGCCGAATAAAGCACCCAAGCAAATCCAGCCAACAAGAACAAAACCGCTGCGCTTGCGGTTACGAATCGGAACAAGAAGGGGCGAGCCAGTGACAACTCATTGAAACTGCGCATTCCCGAAGGCAGGCTGTGCTCCCCTCCCTTCATGGCCTGACCTCCATGGCGTCATGTTTGAACTTCACGCTCACATCGCTCCATCGTGTATTGCTGGGCATCGAGGCTCCATTTGTCGGCGTCTGCTCCATACTCATTCATCGCCGCCAGGTGAAGCGGGATATCGATGCCCCAAACACAGCCCCAGGTCGCTAATTTGGCGTTGACTTTGACCGTGAGGTTATTGACACCTCGGACTTTTTTTCGTTCGTGGTTCAACAAAAGGGCTGCAGTTTGAATCATGCCTTGAACAAAGAGAATTTCCTCGAGGGGGGCGTCCCTCCGTTTGTGTGCGTTCCACAAATCCTCCCAATCTTCGTGAGCGTGCCAATACCTGCCCGCATCAAAATCTTCGAGTCCAGCAAGCCAAAGCCTGCGTTCTTCACCAGCGAGCGATGCGATGCTACGCATTGAATCACCCTCGCCCATGACGGCCCGAGGGCTTCATGCTTCAAACGGCTGTCGCTGAGGGAAATCATGCGGACCCTTCAAGAACACTTCAGCAGGCTTACACCCCGTAGGGGTGTGGAAAAGATGGTCGAATTACCTCAGGGAGACGTCACGGAAGTCCGCCGTGGCGACCGCGATGCCCTGAGAATTCTTTCATCGGATATGGCGAAGTTAGCGACCACTGGATTCATCCGAACTGAGCGCAAACCAAAGGATGCTATGCCCCGAGTCGGTCACATTTTGTTTCTTGAAGGCCATCCTACGCTCGCCATCCACGAAGGCGATGCGATCGTGTTCGGTCTCGAAGCGCTGTTGGAAATAGAAGACGATGCTGTGCCAATGGAAGCACTGCTTGCTGTCCACGAATTACCAACCGATGAAGCGCAACGTGTTGCTGCATTGCACACAAACGCTTACCTTCACCTCGAAACAGTTGAACGCTCGACCGAACGGGAAGAGCGGTGGTGGTCGAATGTGCAACTTCGCCCTGGCAGTTGGCGACGAGAAGATCGTTTGCCTGAGCTGGAAGTGGTCGTCGAAGCACCCGAGGCCGTTCGTCAACGCAGCCGTGCCTACATGCAACGCTATGAAGGCCTTGAGCGAATGATTCACCCCGGTGACGCCCTGCTCTTTGACGCAATCAACCCTGCCCATTTGTTCACCCTTGCAGGCCACTTAGCCAACCACGGCCGCCCAATTTTAGTGATTTCACGCCATGATCCTGATTCTTTGAATGTTGAACACAACCTTCCTGCGGCTGCGTGCCACTGGTTGAGCACGAGCGACCATCCACGCGCCATACCTCCAAGCCTCGAGCAGGTGAGAACCAAGATTGACGCATTCCTTTGGGAAAACATGAGGGCTGTCGTGCTGCTTGAGGGCATTGAGTACCTTGCTGGAGTCAACGGTGATGGAAGAACAATTGATTTCATCCGAGATGTTGTCGACGGGGTTCGAATGGACGACCATGTCTTGCTCTCAACCGCTGACATGAACGCTTTCGAACTCGAACCGAGGCATCGCATGAGCCGTTGCCTCACCTTGATTGAACCCTTCGAGATTGAACACTGGCTCACAGAACCAGAATTGATCCTCGACCACCCCTTGTGCGCCCCCCCCACCGAGGAAGAGGTCCAATGGATCGAACAACAACTTCAACGTGGACTTGAGCATTCACCGACTCAAACTTCACCTCCTTTCGAGGGTGGCGGTATGATTGGCGGTCATGAGCCAACTGACGAGGCTGAGCGCCAAGAAGCGACGGCCATACTAGAGAACCAAATCCGTTCCTGGGCTGAGCCTGAACCAACAGTGGAAGCAGCGCTTTTACAAGAGGCTGAAGCGGTTGAACCAATCCTCTCACCGCCACAGACCGAAGCAACCGTTGCACCTTCACACGTTCCGGCTGCAGAGCCTGAATTCATTCAAACGACGACCGCAACCACGACCACCCAAAAACCTCTGATTCAAGCATCGAAAAAGCCCACTGGAACTGGCCCAAGACCTGCTCATCGCCAAACGCGGCGGAAGCGGAGGGAAGCAAGAGCACCGAGCAACCAACAGGTACAGACCGTGGCCGCTGCCGCACATGCACCTCGAGAACCACCTCAATTTCCTGCACCAAATTCTGCAAACAAACCAGCAGCGATAGCCACCACCTTGGAAGCCTACGAAGCAAGGCAACAAGCTGCGGTTGCCAGAACCTTCCAGCCACAAACGGCATCCATTCGTGGCCTTCGAGACGCTTTGCGCCAGCGCTCATCAGCCCGAACGCACCAACTGCCTCCGATGGGCTCAGGGCCAAGACCGCTTGCAGCCATCGAGCACCTCCAACCAATCGGCGCAGCAACCCCCCTTACCCCGTTGTCTGCAAGGCCTGGGGTTGAAACCGAGGCGAAACCAAAGCACCTCCCTCGCGAGATTTCGTCCAAGGACCAAACCGCCCCCTCCATCGAAGACACTCTGAGTTCTTGGGAACGAGAAGATCTGGAACGGGTCAGAAGAGAACGGGAGGGCGCCGAATGAGTTCGCGAAAGGAACACTTGGATTTGGCCATCGCTCAGGCGAAGCGAAGGCTAGCAGACCTTGGCGCAGACCCTGTGCTCCCTCGAGAAACTAAAGCGCCCGAGACCAAACAGCAGCGCCCGAAATCTCGCCTCAACCGCTTGCTTGGCAAGCAATCCGTTCCAGACACTCGAACGGGCACGCTGCTTCAACGAGTCGGTGTTGTTGAACGCCCGACGTACGACCTTGTGGCGGACGCAGTGCTCGGCAAAGGCAGTCGCAAGCACCAACCCACCATGCGCCTCGACCATGACGATGATTCGTTGGCTTCGATTGTCTCAAGCAGGCTTCGAAGCCTACGGGAACGTACAGCTGAAAGCATTGAGTCACAGCAGCAACCCGTCGATGAGACCGACTTCTTTGTCGGTTTGGAAACCGACGGCCGCCCTGTTTGGGAAAGCGTGCTGGACGCACAACGCGGTCGCTCAATTCATGAATTGCCAGAGCACCTGGCACAGCCACCTTCACACTCCGCTTTCCATCACAGCGTCACCGCCCCCATCCACGCACCCTGGCCAACCAGATTGCGACCCGAATCTCGTATGAGTTTCAAGCAGTGGTTTACAGTTGAAGAAAATCTACGAGCAACACAAGCTGCCGAAGCCATCGTAGACTCCCCTGGGATTTCGCTCAACCCTCTTTTGATCCTTGGACCCGCTGAAAGTGGCCGCTCCCATCTGCTTCATGCCATCGCCCAAGGTGTTCTGCGCCGTCAAGAAGGCGATGTGTTTTTGTTAGGCGCTGGCGATTTAGCGACTCTGGATGAGCTTCCTGCCGGTTGGCAAGATGCCATTGCCCAAGGGCGATTGCTTGCCATTGACGACGCACACCTCATGGCCGATCAACCATCGGCAGCAATGCTGCTCGGCACCATGATCGATTATGCTCTGAACATGGGCGTGCATGTCGTCCTCACGAGCACCATCAATCCTGAACGCTGGCCTGCATCAAGGCTTTGGGAACTCGTACGAAGTGCAGCAAAAGTAAGCCTTGAGCCACCAACTGCCCCGAGCATGGTGTTGTTCGCAAGGCAACTCGCACTTCGACGGAGCCTCATGTTGGACGACGGGCAATTGGCAAGTGTAGTTCTTCACAATCAAGCCGGTTGGCGGGCTACAAAAGCCAACTTGGACATGGTGGCCTTGGCCCTCGAATCTGGGGAAGAATTGCTTGATGGAGACGACGTAGCAGCCGTTCTTTCCGGCACGTCAAGGCCAGCCGGCCATGCACCAGCGGAAATTGAACGGGAGCATGTGTCAGACATTGCGACGAAGCTGATCGCTGAAGCCGTCGATGTTGTGTACAGCGACAACACCATTGGTGGCATCGAGTTGCATACGACCCTTCCAACCATTGGCGAAGACACTTACGACCCCCCTACATTCGACACACAAGCCATGGCCGATAACGCCCAATCGCGCCATGAAGCCTACATGCAAACAGCCCTCCATGACATTGATTTGAAAGTCCCCTCGGTGTTGGACGTGAACGAGAGAGACGCACACCTTGTCGCTCGAACAGGTCGCATTGAGGAACAGGATTATGGCACTGCCGCTGACATTCTCGCTGATTTGGATGAAACAATTGACGATCGGCTCGGCTCGTTTGAGGCTGAATTCGCCTCAAGTTCGTTGCAATTAGATCGCCTTGAACGAAGGATGACCGAACTGGCAAAGCACACAGAAGATGCTTCGATTGAACAACTGATTCAGATGGCTGATGATCTTCGCCACCTTGAGGAAGAACTGGTCCAGATCGATCCACAGCGACAGCCGCTTCCACCGTTTGAAGAAGACATAATCGAAAAGAAGAAGCGAACGGTGAGTCGAAGAAAGAAAGATCGTACTTCCAAAACCGAAGTGGTCGAGATGGACAGTTTCGTCCCAGAAGGCGATTGGGAAGTGGACGAATCAAGCGTTGATATGCTTGATTTGCTCGAGGATGACGCACCCGCTCACCGGAAAATCAGCCTTTCAACAATTGAATCTGCCAAATCGTCGCTTTCAGGTGAAGAAGAATGAATGAAGGATGGTGGATGAAGGGGGTCCCCTTCACATGCCAACCTAACTGCGGTCGATGCTGCGACGAACCTGGAGGCATCGTCTACCTCTCTACACGGGATGCTGAACGGATTGCTGCCCACCATAGCATGGAAGTTGAAGCGTGGCTCGAGAGGGACTGCAGGCAGACTCTGGACGGGCGTTATGTCCTGAAAAGCAGAGCGAGTGATGATGTGTGTATCTTTTTGGATGGCGAAAAACGATGCTCAATTTATGAAGTCCGACCACAACAATGCGCTGCTTTCCCCTGGTGGTCAGAAAACCTTGCGACAGAACGTTCCTGGAAGGAAGTCAAAGAGACCTGCCCTGGGGTCACGGCTGACGACGCCATCCTCATCGAGGGTGAAACAATCCGAATCCATGTTTTTGCTGACCGTGAGTCAACCAAAGGATTTCGCACATGGCCGCCGTGGAACCGGCAAAAATGAACATTCTCTTCTCTGTCATACTCGTTCATGCTTCCCATCGTTTCGGGCCACCAAGTGAGGCCAAGCAGCCGGTTTTATACGAGAAGCCTCGGTGGATGTGCACGGTGAGGTATTCATGAGCGATGAAGAAGTCTTGCTTGAGTTAACCTCAAACCACCTAAACACGGGTTTGCGAGGCGTTCCAGTCGGCACTTGCCGAACCTCGTTTGTCACCCCAACCGAAGGCGTCCATTACTGTGGATACCCCATCACAGAACTCGCCACCTTTGCTCCAGAGGACATCGTTTACCTTCTGTTCAACAAGGAACTTCCAACGCCCGAGCAATCCAAAGAAATCAGAGCAGAATTGACAGCGAGGGCCACCGTTCCCGGCGACCTTGAATCCATCCTCAAGGCACTCCCACGAGACGGCCACCCCATGGATTGGCTCAGCGTCGGCATTCACACCCTCGGCATGCTCGAAACCACCAATGACTGGCGTTCTGACGCCATGAACCTCATTGCTCGAATGCCTCGGTTGATGGGACTGCTGTTCAGGATTCGAGAAGGTCGAACCGAAAACATTCCTGCTGACGACCCGAACGCTTCAATGGTGGATCGATTTGTCAACACCCTTGACCTTCAAGGCGTGGACAAGGCTAAGATGACTCAAATTATCTCCACCTACCTCGTGCTTCACATGGACCACGGTGGTGGCAACCTCTCCACCTTTACCGGCAAGGCAATCGCCTCCAGTCACGCAACCGTTTACTCATCTATGGCAGGTGCAATGAATGCCCTTTCCGGACCCTTGCACGGTCGAGCCAACCAGTCATGCTTGGAATTCGTGCTGCGAATTGGCACCAGCGATCCAAAGGAGGTCGAAGCCTTTGTTCGCGCTGAACTCGAAGCGAAACGACCGGTGTTCGGTTTCGGGCACGCAGTCCTCCGGACCGAAGACCCACGAGCGACAGTCCAATTTGCTCTTGGTCAACAAGTCTGCCCTGACGACGAGAACTTCAAGATCATTCGAACGCTAAGAGAAGTGGCCCCGAGGGTCCTTGGCGAAAACCCCAAAATCAGCAATCCAAACGCCAACGTGGACATTGCAAGCGGTGCATTGTTGCACCACATTGGGTTGACAGACCCGACCTACTACACCACATTCTTCGGCTGGGCCCGTGTTGCTGGAATTGGAGCACAGATCGTTGATGAACGCAGCGTTATGCGCAACGGCAAAGGAACACCAATCTACCGACCCAAGTACATTGCAGAACAACAAACGTTGCGCCACATCGAGTGAAACTCACTGAAGAACTGGACGGTCAGTTTTCCCCGACCCACGGTGGCCAATCAACCGTACAGCTTGCCAAGGCGGGCTAGCTGATGCTTCCAAATCCGTGTCATGCCTCGACCCTTCAACAGTGCGCCAAGCCCAGCGCTTTGACCAACCCTCTGCCAAGGTTTTGCGTTCCGAAAGATTGCATTGATTCCAAGGGGTCACGTCTGCTTTCAATTCCTTTAACACGTCAAGGTGGTTGTCTTCAGTTGCTCCATTGAGCAGCAGCGTTTGCTCGGCAGTGAGTGGCATTGTGGCCGGTTGAGTCCATCGTGCATGCCCTGAGGGAAGCCACGTGTATTCCGGGTCTGACTGGTCGGTGAGTCCGGTTAATCCTGCTGAGAGCAATGCGTGCTCCACATCTGGTTTAGCAGGCCAGACATAAACTGGAAAACCACCTTGGGCGGCTTTCAAGTTCTCTGCTCCTTTCCCGGTGAGTCCAACCTTCTTGCCGAGTGGCATCTTGTTGAGGGGAGCCACGAAGTATTCAATCGCTGCAGGTATCATCGAAGCCCCAGCGCTTCGATGCCGGTGAACCAGACGCGAAAAGGAATGCGTCAAAAACTGAGGGAGGGCCCGCAACCGTTTGGTCTGACGGTTCCCAAACGGTGGAATGTAAGGCAACAATTCTGCCCATGGCCGTGAGGTCGACGAAGCCTCGATGGAAGGTTTCATACCCGTGTGAAAAGCGTAAAAAACAGTATTTTCGGAAGGGATTTGAGCCTCGTTCAGCAACTCGTCTGCAGCTTCGATCAGGGAAGTAACGTGTTGCTGGTGAGTTTTCCGTCCAAAAAATCCACCGCCAACCTTCGATTTCGGGTGAGGCCTTTTGAGTTCTACACAACCCATTTTGCCACCGTTCCGCCACTCTTCCGACACCACTTTATCCTCCAATAGCGTTCGAAAAGAGCAGAAACCAAAGGCTTCCAATTCGTCCAGCGTGTAATCTTCGACCCAAGAAGTTGGAGCCGTGATCCGTTCCTTGGAAACCGAAACGGTTGCATCGTGGTGGACGATCACTTCGCTGTCTTTGGTTAGCCTCAGATCAAACTCTATGCCATCATGCAGTTGAATGGCGTGCCTCAAACTTTCGAGGGTGTTTTCAGGAGCAGGCTTCCACATGGTCGTAATCAAATCAAGGAAAAGGGCATCACCTTTCACCTCTTGGGCGGCAAATGAAGGATTTAGGAAACGCCCGCCTGTAGCCAATCGATGTCATAACGCCTAAAACAAGCGGCGAAGCCCATGGCACTATGGAGCCCTATGGAATCATGATGGGGCTCATCTTGGTGCTCACGCCAATCATATGTTGGTTTTTCACCCTTCATGACAAGAGCATGAGGACACCGTTCAAGGCTTGGGGTGAAGTGATTCACAACCAAAGGTACTACCTTCACGCCATGGGTTACATTGTCATCATCCGATGGAAATCAATCACCGACACCCTCAACGAACCAATCAAAATCCAAACCGGTCACTGGACGGGGTTGGTGTACAGCATCGAAGGTGACTTTACCCTGCACATTCAGAACTTCTTTGCGAATGAATCTTTGACCTCGTTTCTTAACTTCCACTACCTGTTCATTTACCTGTTTTTGATTTATGTCACAACGGTGTATTTTGCCTACACTGGCGACCGAGACATGACCGACAAAGTGACATTGAATTACTTGCTCATCTATGCACTTGCAGTTCCTTATTATCTGTTCTTCAACGTAGAAGTGACTTCTTCCTGGATCCCCGGAATGGACGCCCTGTTGTACCACGAAGGGTGGTACAGTGTGTTTTACGCCCTGCACGACCCGTTGGACAACGCTGTCCCATCCCTGCATGTCGCCATCCCGTTTGGGATTATTCTCCTCAATTATTTGCACGTCAAAGAGAAAGGAGGCACAATGAAAGAATGGAAGCATTACCGGTACCACGTGTTTGTTTGTGCCAACACATTGCTGTTCATGTTCACGATTCTTTACCTTGGAATCCACTGGTTCATCGACATACCGCTTGGGTTGCTGGTTGGTGGTGTAGGGGCGCTGTTCATCCACCACCTCCAACCTCGTTTGCGCAACGATTACGGTGGCTTTTTCAAAGGATTCACGACGCGTAAAGTCCGCCGCCACGTCTTGATCGAAGGCGTCGTCACGCTGGTCATGGTCACGCTTATTCTGATGGCTGTCAACGTTCAAATCAACACGGCGGATGAACGGGTGTCGTACCAATTGGGTCCAGAAGATTCAACATTTGAAATCATTCAAAAGTTTGATCCGGGGGACTCCGTGGATACGACCGTGACAAACCTGCATCAATCCATCACAATCGAAGTGGTTGTTTTGATGGTTGAATCAGCCCCGCCTGCAATGGAGAATGGGAGCATTGACTGGTCGATCATGAAGACGCTTGGTGAACACTACACGGTTGCTCCAAATTCGACGTTAGCGTTGGAAATTGATGCGCCTAAGGTCTACAGTTTGGTGGTCATGCATAACCCCAGCACCGGTGAGGAAGATGTCGTGAAGGTTCGCGTGCTCAATGACTACCATGAAGACCTCATGTGGATGGCGCTTTTGCTTTCCATGCCCTCGTTGTGGATCACTGGTTTCGTCATTCACCGATTGAAGCGACTCAAGCAACACGGTCGAAGCTTGATCGATTCAACACCGTCGCATATTTGGGAAAACGAGTAATTCCCGTCATGGTGTGTGTTATGAGGGCGTGGTGCCTCCACAGACCATGGCCGGGACCGATGAACTGGCCATCACCGTCAACGAACTTCTCGAGAGCCCTGGTGGCCGTTTGCTGTTGGACATCAAGGCGCACTTGCGTCGCCGTTTCCGACTTTTAGCGGTGGTCTTTGGACTGATGTTTGTGATCTGTTTTCCTGTGACATCTTCGTTTATTTCGTGGCTCATATCGGCTGAGCGATTACCAGATGGCGTCAATATCATCGTCATTACACCGGTTGAATTTATCCTCCTACAAGTCAAACTCGCCGCCTATTGCGCTGCATTCACAGTGCTCACCCTGCTTCTCTCAGAAGGCGCTTGGCGAGGCAGCAAAAACCCTGCATTCAAGCAGCGAATGCTCGAGATAAAAGCCTCCACCCCAAAACCTTCGATGGCGCTGATGAGTACGTTGATCGGTGTTTTGGCGCTCGGTCTGCTCGGTGTTGCTTATGCGTGGAACCTTCTGACACCGATGCTCTTGGAATACCTCACCACTGACGCACAGAACGCTGGACTTTCGACTGAATGGCGGCTCTCGGGGTATGTTGGATTCATCGCAAACCTAGCCATAGCGTCCGCTATTGGGTTTCAAGCCCCTGTCGCCACACTCTTGGTGCTGAGGTTGGAGGTGGTCGCTCGCGAGGATGTCCGAGGATACCGCCGCCACATCTGGTTTACTGCGTTCATTCTGGGGGCATTCCTCTCGCCACCAGACCCACTCTCCCTCTTCTTGGTGGCCTTGCCTGTCATCGTGTTGTTTGAAGCGGCTCTCATGCTCGACAGCCTAACTCGAAGTGTTCCTGCTTCACAGGCTCAGGCCTGATGGAAGGGCCGCAAGCGGCAATGGCATGTTCCCTGGTGTTTGTTGATAGGATTGACCGTGGAAATCTGATCCGCAGGTCGAGGTGAGCCCGTTGGCCTGAGATGTTGTCAACAAGGCATGACGGTAAGGATCGGGGTGACTGCGGTGGAAGCACTCGATTGCATCGACGCCAGCCAGTTTGCAATAGTTCACGAGCGCATCGACGGGCACGCCGTAGTAAATCGGGTGAGCCAATGAAACGAAACCTCCGCTCGCATGAACGGCGGCTGTCGCTTCCTCGATTGAGGGTTTTTTGCGGGTGATTGCAAGCGGACGACCATCGCCAAGCCATTCATCGAAGGCGCTTTGACGATCTTCCGCATACCCTTGTGCGATCAACTCATCGGCCAAATGCGGCCTGCCAACTGAACCATCAGCTCGTGCAAGTACAGCATCAAGGCTGATGTTCATTCCATGTTCGTTAGCGAGGCTTACCATTTGCGCCATTCTTGGCCCCCGACTTTCGCCCAGTGGTGCAAGCCAATTTTGGAAGGTCGATTTTTGTTGACTTGAGACGGTTTTCGACGGAAAGTAAGCCAGTAGATGCCACGATGTGGGTGCTCGGTCCCTGCCCCACAAATCCATTTCTTCTTGAACGATAGGGAGCCCGGGTTCGCAGGTGATTTCAACACCCGGAATGAAGTGAATGCCAAACTTGGTTGCAGCTGCTTCAGCGGCATCCCAACCGGCTACGGTGTCGTGATCGGTCAAAGCCCAGTGCTTTACGCCCTCAGCAGCCATGAGTTGTGCAACCATTTCTACTGGATGCTCGCCATCGCTGTTGGTGGAATGACTGTGCAAGTCAAAAGCATCCGACCACATTGTTTGAACCATAACACCAACCCATATTGACCTTGCCTTGAATCAAAAGAGGCCATCCAAGTCTGGTAATTCTGGCGTGACCACCGGGGGTGCGCTGGGAAGAGCGGCGGTGGCGACGCTGTCGAGGTGTGGAAGTGAAGGAGTATCTTGTGGCGCTTGAACCTCCTCGAGCAGGGCATCGAGGTCCAACATCGATGGCAATTCAGGGTGCACCTCAGCAAGCGGAACTGCAGCGGTTGACGCGGCGTTTGGAGGGAGTGGCACATCAACGATTGCTGCTCGTACGTGGCTTGAGGCCAATGAACCAACGGCTTGGGTGAACTGCCGCCCCTGTTCGGTGGCCACATGAGGTGCAGGACTCGAGGCCGCTTGTTCGGCTGCTCGGGCACCGAATTCACCGGTGGACAAGGAAGCGAGCGCAGCGGCGACCTCATTCGAACTTGGAGCGGGGCGTGAGGATACCACTGTTTGAGGAACTGGCTGTTGAATGGCATTGAACGAATCGGTGAGGTCGGGCACCGCTGCGGCAGGTTGCGGTTGAACGACCGGCGCAAATTGAGTGTGTTCAGTCGATCGATAAGGCGTTGGCGCTGCATCGAAAGCCTCGTATTGTTCTTCGATGCTTGGCCGATGAGGAAGTTCAGGAACCGCCCGTGGCCTTGAGGCCAAAAAGGAAACAACAAAGCAAACGCCTCCGACGATTACGCTGACAATTTCTTCAACGCTGAAACCTGGTTTGAATGCCAAATCGCCAAATGCGTTGGCTGCGGCAAAGGCCATGCAAAGTCCACCAGCCACGAGTGAGCCACTTGAGAGCCGGGGTGCTTTCTGTTCCATGGTCATCCCTCACAAGTTTGCGGTGTGCTCGGCAGCACGGACGGTGTTTTCCATCAACATAGCAATCGTCATCGGTCCAACCCCGCCAGGAACAGGGGAAAGCCATGCAGCCGTCTGAGCAACATCAGGGTGAACATCGCCGGCTAGACGCCATCCACGCTCACGGGTGGAGTCTTCGACCCTGTTGATGCCAACATCCACCACAACAGCGCCTTCTTTGATCCAGTCCACACCAACCATTTCCGGGCGCCCGATTGCAGCAATCACGACGTCCGCTTGGGCACATATGGATTGAGCGTCTTTGGTTCTCGAATGAACAACGGTCACGGTAGCGTCCGCTCCTTTTGCACCCAAGAGCAAAGCTTGTGGGTTGCCAACAATTCTTGAGCGCCCAAGCACAACGGCTCGTTTGCCACTCAATTCAATGCCGGCCCACTTGAGCATGCGCATAACCCCGCTTGGTGTGCAGGGCAGCATACCATCGAGGCGACCTTGGACCAAACGTCCTAAGTTTTCGGGATGGAACCCGTCAACATCCTTTGCGGGGTGGATCAAATCCGTCAATGCTTCTTCGTCCATGTGCTTTGGAAGCGGGGATTGCACGAGGATACCGTGGAGCGTTTCATCTTCGTTTAATCGATGAATGACCGCCCGCACTTCATCCTCGCCCGTTGCTTCTGGAAGTTCAATGTGAGTGCTCTTGATGCCAAGCCGTTCGCAGGCTTTCACTTTGGATTTGACATACACATGGCTTGCGGGATCATCGCCGACAATCACGACGGCGAGGTGTGGTTTGACACCCGCTGCGATGCAGACTGAAATACGCCCGTGGAGTTCTTCCTCGACGCTCAATGCGCAGGCTTTTCCGTCCAAGCGTTGGGCGACCATGCTTTGGCCAAATCCTCTTCGACCTTGAGCGTTCGGTACAGAGTGCTCCGCCATCGAGCAGGTGTTCTTAGCCAATTGGGGACGCATAATGGCAATCATCCTCCCGGAAGAATTGGAATGGCCAAGACCTCATTTTATGGGCATCCCAACGAAGTACAATGTCTCATCCATAAAAGGAGCCTGCGGAGGGACTCGAACCCCCGGCCTTCGGATTACAAATCCGATGCACTACCAGCTATGCTACACAGGCGATGTTCCGCCCAAACGCTAACCCTTGATGAATGAAACGGATGCTTCGCCTACGAAAACGAAGGGGCAACTCAAAGAACGCGGCTGCATTGGGCGGGCCATGGACCATGATGCGGGGGCAGGTTTGCTCAACCCTTATGCACAGACGAAGGTAGGCAGTGATACTATTTTCGCCTGGTGGGCGCGTTATCAGGAAGCCATTGCATCTGGAGCAGATGCCGTCAACGGCACCATTGGCGCCTTGTTGGAAGACGATGGGACGCTTGCCATCAACACCGTGGTCGATGAAGCCGTGCGCAATGCACCAGCCGTGGAAATTGCCGCCTACGCCCCGCTCACAGGACTTCCTGCTTTTCTCGATCTCGCCAAAACATTGGCACTCGGGCAACGCCGGCAGGAGTTAGAAGCAATGGGCATCAACATCACCGCCACAGCGACTGCTGGTGGGTCGGGCGCATTGTACCTCGCAGCAAACAATTTCTCCAACCGGGGCGATTCTGTGTTGCTTCGAGACCGCTATTGGGGACCATACAAGGGCTTTCTTTCTGGATGCGATTTAAAGATCAAAACCTACCCGCTCCTTCCAAAGGGGGCTTCACCCTATCCCTATGTGGACATCGACGGATTGAAGCATGAACTCTCAGGTCTTTGTGAAACTCAAGACAAAGTCATGATGTGGATCAATGATCCCGCTCACAATCCAACTGGCCTTTCCCTTACGCCTAACGGGCGAATGGCTGTTTTGGAAGCGGTGATGGAAAGCGCTTCGGTCAACGAGCATGTAGGCCATACTTTGCTCTTAGACGCAGCCTATCACCTCTATGCCGAGGAGCCCCATGGATGGGCTGAGACCCTTCATGAAGCAATGAAAAACGGATGGCCTTGGCCGGAAAACCTCCTCATCACCTTTGCCCTATCGCTTTCGAAATCGCACACCATCTATGGGTTGCGAACCGGAGCGTTGGTGAGCATTCATCCCGATCCGGCCGTCACCGAACGTCTGGGAACCGTGATGGGCGTTACGGGTCGACAAACCTGGTCCGCAGCACCTCGTGTGTCACAGTACGCAGTCAGTGAAATTCACGCTTCTGATGAAGGTGGGGCTGCGTGGAGTGAGGAACGAGATCGCCTGCAAGACTTGCTGGTGGAACGACGCACCGCTCTGATTGCAGCATGCGATGAACTGAAGGTGCCGCTGAACCCAACCCATGACGGATTTTTCGCGTGGCTCGAGCATGAAGATCCAAACAAAATTGCAGAGGCTTGCGCCACGCATCACGTCTACCTGGTTCCGTTGACTGGCGGCGTACGAATCGGTCTGTGTGCGATCCCTCTGGCTCAAATTCCTAAAGTGGCTGAGGCATTGGCTGAAGCACTCAGATGAGGTGATTTGATGCTCCGGAACGGTCGAGAGAATTTCCTCATCGGTGCGATGATTTGCATTGTCATGGGCGCATTTTTGACCGTTGGAGGCGTTTATTCAATGGGCGCTACAATTGGAGTGTCTGGCCTTGTGCTGTTCGTCGTTGGAATGTCCATGAAAACCCAACGCGGCATGACGCCTGAAGAAATTGAAACCTGGACGCCTGAGGCGGAGCAACTTCCAGACGCTGGTCGAGTGATGTACCGAATTGACACAACCCTTGACGAACCAATACGGACCTCAGTGTTGTGCGGACCATGTGGAAAGGTAACCCTTGTTGATGGGTCAAAACCGGCGTATTTTTCTTGCCCCGAGTGTGAAATCCACCTTTGGGATGAAGAAGAATGACCGTTGATGGATGAAGGCCGAATGAACAGGCCAATCATACCGATTACAAGGACAGATTTGAAGGGCGTTGAGCGCACGCAGCACATCATGGAGGCACCGGTCTTGCTCAACCCAGAGCGTAAGATGCTCGGCGTGATGCAAAGCGATGCCACCAAAAAATGGAGCCTTACTGAAGTGCTCGAAGCCTGCAACTGGAACGACCAAGCGGTTGCTGTTGGTGCTGGTCACGGCTTGACAAATTACGGCTTAGCAGAGACTGTAGAACATGTTGTCCGCACGGTTTCGCCGGGCAGTGAAGGATCAAAAGCACTTCAAGAAGGGTTGCTTGAACAACGCCTCTGGACGTGGATCAAGAACGCTGAATCACCCTCGATGGCGAACTTACAATCTGCGTTTGAACGCCATGAAGCTGGCCCGGGCGTTGGTTTGCTCAAGCGAATCGGAGTTTCGCTGAACGCAGGTGTGTTCGAAGCGGCTGATGCTGCTTCGGTGGATGCGGTCCTCGCAGCAAGAACTGCATTCCTCACCACGCTTCCATGCGCCTTTGAACACGCTGATGTTGACATGATGGAGCATTTCAAGTCGCGCCGGAACTTGATCGAAGTGACGGAAAGCACAACGCGCACATGGTCCATCACCGCACAAGGGTCGGCCATCGCTCCTGAAGAACTACAAGAAAAGCAAGCCATCGCTGAAATCACAACCGAACTGCTTCAATCGGAGGCATGGAAAGAAGCAGAGTTCAGATCATTCGACGTCACGTTGGAGTCCGCAACCCCAAGAACGGGTCGAAGCCACCCCATGCAAGCACTGATTGAGCGCGTCCGGGCCATCTTCTTGGAGATGGGCTTTTCAGAACTTGTCGATGACTACGTCCAAACGGCGGGATGGAACATGGACGCTTTGTTCATCCCTCAAGACCACCCTGCACGAGAAATGCAAGACACCTTCTACCTCGATTCACCGGCATCAATTCCTCTTCCTGAAGACCTGGTGAAGGCTTGGGGCGACATCCATGAACACGGGGGAACGACTGGCTCGGTTGGCTGGGGCGGTTCATTTTCCAAAGCCACATCTGAGAAAGGCTTGTTGCGAACACACACCACCGTGAACACCATCCAATATCTGGCACAACACCCGGATGAAGCGTGCCGAGTGTTTTCGGTAGACAGGGTGTTCCGCAAGGAAGCTATTGACCGAACACACCTTCCCGAGTTTCATCAAATCGAAGGCATCATCATGGAAGAAGGGGCGAACCTTCAGATGCTCGTCACCACCTTGAAAACATTCTACGCCAAGATGGGGTACCCCGAGGTTCGAGTTCGTCCCGCTTATTTCCCGTACACTGAACCAAGCCTCGAAATCGAAGTAAAGTGGCGTGGGACATGGCTCGAATTGGGTGGCGCTGGGATCTTCCGACCTGAAGTGACAGAACCGCTGGGCATCACCACACCCGTTTTGGCATGGGGTATGGGCCTTGAGCGATTGGCTATGCTGGTTCTCGGGCTCGATGACATTCGCCAATTGTACATCTCAGACATCGAATGGCTTCGTAATCAACCCATTTTGTGATGTGGCTTTGGCTCAACGACCCTTCAATCGTCGGCGGGTTCTAAATTCGACCTACCCTGTTTTAGGGGAGATGCCGGGACCGCGGCTTGTTCTGATTGGTCCTCAACATCGTGTTGTTGCCCACAGTTCGAGGGATGTACATGACCGATTTTCAAACTTTAGGGCTTTCTGAGCCACTCCTGCGTGCCGTTGAGGCAGAAGGATACACCACGCCGACACCTGTTCAAGAGCAATCAATTCCACCGCTTCTCGCAGGCCGAGATGTGCTTGGCGTTGCACAGACTGGCACGGGTAAAACCGCTGCTTTTGCTCTACCAGTGTTGCAAATCATGAGTCGCAACCGACCTCAAGGCAACCGTAAGATTCGCGCTTTGGTCCTCTCACCAACGCGAGAATTGGCTGCACAAATCGACGAGCGGTTTTCTGCATACAGTGAACATTTGGACATCCGCCACAAAGTGATTTTTGGCGGTGTCAATCAAAACCCACAAGTTCGTGCCTTGCAAAAAGGCCTCGATGTCTTAGTGGCGACCCCAGGCCGTTTGCTGGACTTGATCAATCAGGGACACATCGACATCACCCATGTGGAATTCTTTGTCTTGGACGAAGCGGATCGCATGCTTGACATGGGGTTCATTCATGACATCAAGAAGGTGCTGAAACTTCTCCCGAAGCAACGACAGAACCTTCTTTTTAGCGCAACCATGCCATCTTCGATTGCGAACCTTGCTGGTTCGTTTTTGCACAACGCTGTCAAGGTCGACATCACGCCTGAAGAAATTACGGTTGACAGAATCGAGCAAAAAATCATGTTCCTCAGAAAGGCAGACAAGCGCCGATTGTTGGTGAAGATCATCAAGCAGGAACGCGTCGAGCGTGGAATCGTGTTCACACGAACCAAACACGGAGCAAACCGGCTGGTCAAGCAGTTGGACCAAAGCGGCATTTCGGCGGCTGCAATCCACGGGAACAAGAGCCAAGGCGCCCGGACAAAGGCCCTTGCAGGTTTCAAGAACGGCAACATCCCAATCTTAGTGGCAACCGACATCGCCAGTCGAGGCATTGACGTTGATGGTGTCACCCACGTCTTCAACTACGACTTACCGAATGAACCTGAGAGTTACGTCCATCGAATTGGCCGAACCGCTCGTGCAGGGCGCACCGGTATTGCCTACGGGTTTTGTGATGAGTCTGAAGCCGGTTATTTGGTTGGAATCCAACAGTTGATCGGCAAAGAAATCCCTGTTGATTTGTCCCATGAGTTCCACTTCGTTGGAGCCATTCCAAAACCAGGCCAAAAAGCAGGTAAGATCAAGGATAAAAACGCTCCAAAGAAGAAGCAACACCAGCGAAACCGGTCGAACGGCGGGGGCGGTGGTCGTGGCGGCGGTGGCGGTCGCAACCAATCCCGCAGTGGACAAGGAAGCTCAAACCCTCGAGGGGATCACCGCTCTGGAAACAACAACAGAAATCAGCGCAGAAGGGACGATTGAGTGGAATTGACCAAGGTCCAGCCACTCGTTAACCTCAAAAGAAACGGAACCAGCCCTTTACCGTAGGAGGTAAGATCATGAGCGGCGTCGATGCGGAATTAATCACTGAACAGCGAATGAGTCGTGAATTCAACCTCGTGCTGGGTTCGACCATTGCCGTGGCTTTGGTGTTCTTGTTCATCTCTGCCGTGTTCGGCGAAGCCGTGATGGATTTTGCCTCTGAAGAAGAGCAACGACAGGGCATACGCGTCCCCGTTTGGGAACGATCGATGATGCCGTACGAAACCGATGGAGAATTTGGCGTAGCGCTGGAAATCGGTCCTTATGAAATCCTTGCCACCAACAATGAATGGAACTCAACGCATCACTTTGTCGAATACACACTACCGCTCGAAGAAGGTGGAGCTGCACCGAATGCAAAAATCAGCCTCGCTGTTTGGCGGCCAGATGTTCCGGAAGGCGTCACTGTTCCTGTGATCGCTGAATTTGGACCTTACTTCCAAGAAGCGAGCGTCGAAACCCCAAGCATCGAAGTTCCAGGCACTTGGCTGGGGCAGATGATCATTGACCAAATCCTCCCACACGGGTTCGCATTCGCACAGGTTTCTGTTGCAGGAACCGGACGTTCGAATCATTGCATGGACCTCATGGGGAACGCAGAACAACTCGGCAACGATGCGGCAGTCCGCTGGTTCGGTGAACAAAATTGGTCGAATGGCAATGTAGGGATGATTGGAAAATCATACGATGGCAGTACGCCATGGCAAGCTGCCATGTTCGGCGCTGAACACGATTACCTCAAGACCATCGTACCCATTTCAGGATTGATTGGCGTCAAGGAATTGATGTGGCGCAACGGCTCAGCAGAAGCACGCGCACCGATCATGCACAACGGGGTCTACGGATCATACGGAATTGATGGTGATGAGGAAGATTACCAAAACATATGCCCAGATTACCTGATTGGGCCCGGCACAGGTGTTTCCGCCTACCTTTTGGGATCTGAAGTGGCCGGAGACTATTGGGCTGAGCGCTACTTCTTGGATCGAGTGCTCGAGAACTATCAAGGCAGTGTTTACCTCATTCAGGGCATGCATGACTGGAACGTCGACCCACATATGGCTGTACCAACCATCAACGCTCTCAAAGACGCAGGCATCGATGCCAAGGGCTTGTTTGGCCAATGGGACCACGATTATCCAGACCGTCCACAGCAACTGTTCGACCGCTCAGACATGGGAGGCCGAGGGGGAGAAGCCTTCCCCGAAATGGTTCGAATGGATTGGATGCAAGACCTTCTCGAGTGGTTTGATTTCTATCTACGAGGCGAGGGTGAACAACCCAGTCTGGACGTTGAAATTCAATCAAACCAGGGATCGTGGCGGCTTGAAGAACGATACCCGCCAACCGATATTGAGGTTGTCAGCATGGACCTTGGCGGATTGTTAACCAGCGTCGGAGGGGGCATGAGTGTTTTACCCGATGCAACAACTGGACCCGTCTGGGAATCAGAACCGCTCAACAAGACCATGTATATTGCAGGTACACCCCGTTTGCATGTTGATGTCACCACCGCAACGCTTGGTGGTCAATTGTATGCTTTGCTCGAAGACTGTGACGCCAATGACGAGTGCATTCACATTGGTCATGCGATCATGGATCTGCGCTACCACGCAGGTGGCGATGACATTCAAACCTGGACACCCCTCGTCCAGACCATCAATGCGAAAATGGAATTCATGCCACTCGATGCTGAAATTGAAGAAGGTCACCGATTCCGTTTGAGCCTCCTATCAACTGGCGAGGATTACCTCCCTGCCAGCACGTCTTCAGTTGTGTTCATTCAAGAAGGAGAAGGCTCAACCCTGCAATTGGACACCTTCATTCCAGAAGACCGCCGTTACTTCACACCGCCAGCCTGCACGCATACAGTGTGTGTTTGATTGGTTTGCAAATGGTGACCATTTAGTTCAACGTGCCCCACCTGTGCGACAAGAGGATTTGTGATTTTACTTTCACTTCGAGAACAGCCGTCTTATTTTGGTTCATATACTGTGAATTGTAGTTCAAAATATGGCATCAATAACCTATGGATGGAATTTAGAAACGGTACTGGAAGCTTTGGGAATCTCAAGGAGTTTCACCCAGGTGGATTTGGGCTTTGTAAGGCAACATCGCGATGAACTTCGACGCTCAATCGCATTGCTGCAGCCTAGAATCGAGAAGTATGAAGACCTGCACATCTGGCTCATGTGCATTCAAGACTCAGAAGTAAACCTCAGAGAATCAAAGATGGTTGGTATCTCAAGCATGATCGGCGGATGTGTACCTGAATTATTCTGGTCACTCGCGCCCAATGATGCAGTGGATGATGCATTACCCATCAAAGGTTTTCTTTCACTTATGAAATTCTTCACAGACCTAAGATCAGAGGGGATTGATTTGCCTGCTCCGACGGTTCATTTTTCCGGCTGGCACGCTGAAAAATTGCTCTTAGAACCATCCAATACATGGCTGAACTGAATTCCTGTACGTACAAATCCTTGTGCGTCAGGAACCGTTTGTTAGCCGAAAAACCCGAGTATATGCGCTATGGATTCAATTGGACCCATTCCAATTGCCATAAAGAACAACCATAACAAAACTAAGAATCCCAAAACTGGCACTAGAATCGATGCAATCATAAATACGAACACGAGCCACATTCCGATGCTCACGCCCAATGAAGCAGCGTCTAGAAGGGCAAGTGCGCTGGAAGGCTCATAATCATCAGGAAACGTTTGAACACCTTCTCCCGGAATATTTGTTGACTCAGTCTCTATTGGAATCCAATTTTGACCATCTTCGCTCAGTTTCAAACCCATTGCTGTTGCTCGAGCGAGAATAGATTCACGATCCCAAAGCGAGTTTCTTCCCGGGACCTTTGATGTGATTTAATCGCCTCAACGCTCAATCTGTACGATTCATCTTAGTATTGATGCCGGCGACCTTGTGCGTCCAATCCTTACGGGGTTCAGACTCTTTGACGAGGGTGGTGGACGTTGTGGGATTTGAACCCACGACATCTTGGTTGCAAACCAAGCACTCTTCCAACTGAGCTAAACGCCCCTGTAAGCCAACGGTTGAGCCTCACCTTTTTGAGTCTTCACCTCAAAAGGCGATGAAAGAGTTCACGCCTGCACACGGTCAATTGTTGCATCGCGGTCAGGACCAACACCGACGCTGGTGCATTCTACACCCACAAGAGCCTCGATCTTCTTGATGTACAATTGAGCAGATGTAGGGAGCGTTGCAAACCCAACACCGTCTGTATTAGCCTTCTTGGCAATCATCAACCACTCTTCCAGCGAATGGCCAGGGAACCCAGGCATGCTGATGTAAATGGGCTTGCAACGTGCGAGGGCGGTTGCGCTTGCCGGCATTTCCAAAATCTCCTTTCCATCCAATTCGTAGGCCACACATATCTTGATTTCTTCAAGACCTCCAAGCACGTCGAGTTTAGTCAATGCTAAGCCAGTGAATCCATTGATCCGTTGAGCGTGTCGCATGACCACAGCATCAAACCAACCACAGCGCCGCTTTCGACCCGTCGTAGTGCCAAATTCATGGCCGACGGTTCCAAGGTGATCGCCAGCAGCATCTTCCAGTTCAGTTGGCATCGAACCGTGGCCAACGCGGGTAATATAGGCCTTGGTGATTCCAATCACTTCATCCACATGACCGGGGTGAATCCCTGCTCCGTGGCTTGCGTTTCCACGGGAAGTAACTGAAGAAGTGACGAAGGGGAACGTACCCTGGTCGATGTCCAAAAGGCATCCCTGAGCGCCTTCAAGAATGACATGTTCATCAAGTTTAAGCGCATTATCCAGCATCAATCCAGTGTTGGAAATGCTGGTTGCGTACGCAGCGTGAATCCATGCGATGTCTTCAGCGAGTTTTTCTTCTGCGATGCGGTCTTCACAACCAGCAGCTTCCAAACTTGCATTCATTCGAGCAGCGGTCGCTGCAATCCATGCACCGTCCCCGTCCACTTCTGCAAGGTCGCCGAATCTCAATCCGATTCTGTTGATTTTATCTGCGTAGGTGGGCCCAATGCCTCGGCCAGTGGTTCCAATTTTCTTATCCTGGCCGTCGAGTATGCAATGGTAAGGAAGGATGATGTGGGCCCGCTCGCTGATGAACAAACGATGGCCACGAGGATCTTCGCCTGTTGTGTCATTCCATCCGTTGAGTTCTTTGTCGAGCACCCACGGATCGATGACCATTCCATCACCAAGGACGAGGTTGCATTCTTTGCGGGTGATTCCAGAAGGAAGGAGGTGGAATTTGAGCACTTGTTCACCGAGCACGACCGTGTGGCCGGCGTTGTTGCCACCCTGGAAGCGGACAACCCATGTGGCTTGCTCCGCTATGCGGTCAACCAATTTGCCTTTTCCTTCATCTCCCCATTGGGCACCAAGAACGACGGTTGCTGGCATAGTCTTCTCCTATCCTGTATGGAGCCGCGTACCGTCTTTGAACTCTTGCTTGCTGCAGTTAACTCGTGATGGCTGGAACCGGCCTTTTTGAAACAACACTTTATATTCACTTGAGCATGATTCCATTCTACGACAGAGAACCCCAAACACACCGTCTATCCTACGAGAGGTCATGCATTAAGTGCACAGCACCCCCATACAGGGTTTTAAATAGAGAGGTTCTCAACTACTGAACAAGAAGTTGAGAAGATGAAACAAAATACACAAACCCAACAAGATAGCCTGAACACGAGTTCCAGGATGCAGAAAGACGCTGCAAACATCAGCCATTCGGTGCGGCGCACCGTAGAAGGGCATACACGCCCGTGCGAAGAATGCGGCGTTGTTGACTGGCAAATGGACAACACTCGAGGCGAGATTACCTGCAATTCATGTGGGCTTGTCGTCGAAGAAAACGTCATCGATCAAGGTGCAGAATGGACCAATCGGGACCGCAGCCAAGATCGCTCGCGAGTGGGTCAGCCTCTGACCTACACGCTCGCCGACAAAGGTCTGAACACGACAATCGATGTGCGTGACCTGAACACAGGCTCAGCTGGACGGCACGGTATCTCGTCCCGAGCCCGTCGCGAATGGCGTCGACGACGCGTCATTGACGAACGTTCCAAAACCCGAAAGAGTCGAGAGCGAAACCTCGTCAGGGCCAACCAATTCATCCGAGACAATTCCGGACTTCCAAAGCCGCTCCAAGAAGAAGCTGCCCGCCTGTACCGACGCTTGTCAGGTGAAGGCTTCGTGACCGGACGCTCGATTGCTGGTGTCACCGCAGCGTGCACATACCTCGTCGCACGGCAAGAAAACCTCCCACGTCAGATCCCAGATGTGTCTGACGCATTCGACGTCGCAGAAAAGGAACTTTCCCGATTGATTCGCCAGGTCTCCCGCCGACTCAACCTGCACAAAATCTCTTCACCAGACCAGTACTTTGACAAGTTCATTTCAGACTTGCAGCTGCCCCCAAACACGCACGTGCAAGTGGGTCACCTCTGGTCTGCGATTCAACCGCACGAAGACATCTGGCAAGGCAAAAAGCCAATGGGTGTTGCTGCAGCACTGATCTACAAGGCCTCCACAGAATCAGGTTCCCCCCGAACTCAATCTGAGGTGTGCAATGTGGCCAATGTTTCCGAAGTCACACTCCGTGGTCTGCTTCGATTAATCGATGGATTGCTGAGTCAACTTGGCTATGTATCCGAGCAATGAACCCCTGCCTCGGTGGCAACCTTGATGAATCGAAGGCCGGTGCTTTGAGTCATGGGCTTCAAAGCAAAGGCAAGAAAGCATAAGTCTGACTCAGGCGATACTGCTGAATCGACCACAAAGAAATCAAAGAAGGAAGGCGAAATTCCATGCGGAATAAACACCTGTGATGGGTTTGCCGACAAGAGCTTCGGTGGCCGATCCCTCTCGATCGATAACGCAGTGGATGTGTGGGGCGACAGCGGCTACACCCAACGCAAAGGCCGTGTCCGCGTCTGCAAGTCATGCTACCGAAAGTGGAAGAAGGACAGCAAGGCTGAAGATTCCTACTGACATTCACTTTCAGTTTCACCTCAAGGGTGTGCAAAAGGAAAGAGTACCTCCGGCTCTGCTTTCTGTTGTATGAACAACCGAGTCGTTGTCCGAAGCCTTGTAACGCCAGAAGGATGCCTCGTTGCTATGGATGATGGCCTCATCCAATGGCGGCCGCACCATGGAACGAACCGTCGAATGAAATTAGATGCAATCGCCACGGTGATGCTGGTCCTCAAAGGTCCCTCTTCGCGTATTGAGATGGCGGTTGTTGGCGATGCTCATGGTGGCGTCACGTTGTTGACGTTGCCCACAATGGAACAGGTGGACAAATTTTCAGTCGAGGGGGGAGTTGTTCGAGCCATGTGCACCGTTTCATCGAGTGAAACTTCGTTCCTTGTCGCTACTCAAACCGGCCAGGTATGGATGGTCGGCGCTCGCGTGCCTCAGCGCAGCATGCGATTATTCACCCATGATGGTCCGATCACAAGCATGCGTCTTCGTGAACAAACCATCCACATTCAAAGCGGCTGGAACAGGGCTAGTTATGCCATGGATGGTTCTCAAACCACTCATTTCGATGGTACGAAACCCTTTGAACTGAAGGCTCAGAAAAGGGCCAACCGTCGAGCGAAAATCATGGAATCTGAACAGCGGCGCAGCGAACAATCGCAACCACTGATGCTGGATTTACCCGTCGTTGCTTAGACAGATTCCTTTTCTTCGAGGGGCCAAGGTGGATGAGATGTGTACCACATTGCGGTTGGCGTAGGTCGGCCCCAAGATTTTGGCGGGCTTCCGTTTCGGACTTCACATCCGCGTAAAAATTCGAGGTGTTGATCTAAAACGTTCTTGACATGAGTTTTTCCACGGATGGCGGGACCCTGCAGCGGTACAATTGCCGAGGGTTGGCGGGTTTTGATGCGTTCAAGGCTGTCGATTAAATCGGGAAGGCAGCCACCAGGCAAGTCCCAGCGTGCTGGACGGTCTGCTCGAGGGAGCAGGCATCCAGCAAGCATCATGCTCTGATCCTTAATCCAAAACCCCATTCCGTCAGGAGAACAACCTGGCATGTGAATGGCTTCGACCTGCCCGTCACCCAGAGGGAAGATCTCACCATCAGCCAGCGCCTCAGTTTGTAAAGCTGGCATGTCTGAATCATATCGATTTGCCCATGTGGTGAAAAAATCACCAGTTTCAAGGGCTGCTTGTCCTTCTTCATGAATGTGCACGGGGCAATTCCCAAACATCTCCGAAAGGTGCTTTGCCCCACCCGAGCAAGGGTACCGCTTGCTCGAAAGGAGGATTCGATCAAGCGCAACACCTTCACCAAGCAATCCTCTCACCCGTTCAACTTGGAGCGTTTGATACCATGAAGTCCCCGCATTGACCAGCAGAGCACCTGCGGCTCCTACAACAATGATTACGTTGGAATCATGGTGAATACCAGGAAGGCGCAGGACACGCATGGCTGAGGGTAACGGTCGTGGTCTTTCAACACTGCTTCACGCGTCACTTGGAAAAACAGCAACGCACGGAAAGCCTACGCTGCCCCATATCGCTTGGCTCGGTTGTGATTAAATAGGGGGAGTTGGTCGCTGGACTATGGCACGATTCCCCGAAGCAGAGGCTCGCTTGCTCCACCGCAAGATTTGCATGCGTTGCAACGCACGCAATGCAGTTCGTGCCGCACGCTGCCGCAAGTGCAGTTACAAGGGTCTACGACCTAAGAACGTCGAGCGCAAAGGCGCATGATGCGTCACTTCTTTTCTGGTTTGTTTACAAGCCAAGCATTGGCATGATGAGAACCATTGGATCACCAAGCAACACCAACGGTACAATCGCTGGGAACAAAAACATCAACAGCGGCAATTTAGAACTGACCCATACTTGGTCGATTCCAGCTTCTTCGAGCGCTTTGATTGACTCGACAACCGCTTCCTCCGACGGTGTCGTTCTTGGAGCCCTTGTGCGGTGATGCGCTCCAGTGCTCCCATCTGGCAATTCAATCACCGTTGTAAGCAACCAAACGTGCCTGTTGATCACATCGTTGCGGTCGATGCGTGATGCGTGCCATGCTAATCGAAGGTCGCCGACTGATTGAATGTGGCCGGCTGCAATGTTGCGTCCAAGCAAGATAAACGGGATGAAGAGAAAACTAAGCCCGCCCCACATCAAGAGAGCAAGGCTGGGCGGCAGAGCCACGTTGGCGATTGAAGTGGCCTCGGAGAGCGTAAGTGGCATTGTTGTCCAATCAGGAATCAGCAAAGCAACCCACATCAACGCCTTGGCATCAGCACCGCCGTGAAGAAGCCGCAACCGCCACGCCATGTCAATGAGGATCACCACAAACAAAACCGAGAATGTCCGCCACCACAGCGCACCGAGGCTCGTGTCGTTGCCAAGGATGACATCTAAGGGATTCGAACTTTGATACAATATTGCACCCATGATCAAACCAGCAGCGCTGACAAGGTACCACAAGGTCACCACAGCATCCATCTTGGAGCCGCGAAGCAAATCCGACAACGCAGGGCGTCCGAGTACGGCTCCGCTGGCGTACGCTACGACCGCGGATGCGGTGAGGTAAATGGTGAAGTCCGCACCTTGATTCATCAAATCCAATGCCCAGAGAAAGAGCGCTGGCTTTACCCAAACCAGCCAGTGCTCGTTGTTGACACGACGCTCTTTGTGGTCCATCCACGCTGCCCAACCCATGCCGAGTGTGAGCGCAAAGATACGAGACCATCCAAGAAGGTCAGTTTCGCTGATGTCCATGATGTGCGGGAGGCGGCAATCAACTTAAAGACGGCCTACACACAGCGGCAGGTAGCGACCAAAGGGGCTGTAATTATGGACATCGAAACTCGTCTTCAACAAGTAGCCACAGTGATCAACCAAATTGACGACCCAAAAGTCCCGCGAAACATCCGACGCCAAGCCAAGGAAGCTTGTGAGAACTGGTTGCTGAACAAAGCCAAGAAAATCGATGTTCGAATCGCTATGGCTCAGTCGAAATTGGAAGAACTCTACGAAGATCCGAACATCCCTCCAGAATTTGGAACGCTCATCCTTATGATCAACACCGAGTTAGAAAAGATCCTAACCGAAGTTCTCTGATCATTCTTCTTCTTCGATGGCCGCCAGCAGGCGGGTAAGCACGGGGCGCATTTCTTTGTCCACTTTGCCTTGATGCAACGTCGAAGAAACTTCGGCTGACAATTCTTCGTGATTGCGCAATGCATCAGCCACATCGTTGATCAAATCCAATTGATCATCTGTAATTTTTCCACGGCGAAGCACCCGACCTACGGCAATACGACCCGAGATTAATTTGATTTCGCGGTTGGAATAACCGAGCACCTCTTGCAACTGGGTGAGGGATTGCGTTTCAAAAGAGGAGAGTCGACCATCTTTCATCGCCTCTTCCCATGCTTCGTCGATGGATGGTGCCCGCTCTGATAACAATATTGAGATTGGGCGAGTTGCTTCGATGTTCTCCAAGACAATCTTGACAATTACAGCGAAAGGAACAGCCAAAATCATCCCTAAAATCCCCCATCCAGCAAACGAAATGGCGGTGACGAGAAGCAACACCACCGGTGACAAATCCAACGCTCTTCCAGCCCAGCGGGTTTCGATGATTTGCCCCCATAGTTGCTGGTTTGTGAGGAGCAAGAGGATCAGCAAGGTGAGGGATGCAGGTTCGAGCAGGATCAGACCGAGCACGATTGGGGGGAGGGTGGCAATGAGCGAACCAATGTAGGGGACATAGTTGAGCAAGAAGGTCAACAACGCCCATGTGAACCACAGATCAATGCCAAAGAACAGCATGACCAAACCGGCGCATAGCGCTGTGCCAAAGCCAACGCCAGTCTTGACCACAATGTAGGTGTTCACACTTGCTTCAATTTTAGAACGAACAATTTGCACTCGGTCGCTGGCACCACCCGGCCACGCACGTTCAATCCGTCCTGGAAGCAAACTTGCCTCGAAAATGATGAAGATTAAGAAAAACATCACGGTAACGCTTGTTGCTAACAATGAGCCAACGCCCGACAGCATGCCAACAGCGGCATCTGAAAGCTGCTGGTCGTTCTCCAGCACGCCCCACGATGCGAGGTCCTCCACCAGAGTGTTATTCATTGCCTGTTCGTCTTCAAACGCTGTCGAAATGAGTGGGGTGGATTTGAGGTCATACCAGCGTTCTTCGAGAAGGTTGTTGTAGTCCTCCATCTTATCCTCATCCTCGATTACTTCTGCTGCTTGATGGTAAGCGAAAAGAGTGGCGCTCGAAACAACAAGCAGCGTTAACATCACCATAGTGAGGTATGAAAGAATCACCGGGAACCCGTTGGTTGAGAGGTAATCTGAGCCCGGTTTTAGAACGAAGTAAATCCCTAAAGCAATGAAGAATGGCTGTAGAACCCCTTTCAATAAAATAAGCCAGACAACCGCTAATGTGACGATAATTAACACATGAGCGAAGGTCGAAACTCGACGGTTGAATCGGCCTGAATCCCAGGCTGTGTTTGCGTGTTCCATACCGGGTGGTACACCCTATGACTCTTGAAGATAATCCAGTTCACTCGGATTCCGATGATGATTGAGGGCGTTGTTCCCCCTCATCATCTGGAAGCGGGGGCAATCGAAGCGACATCAACGCAGCAAGCACCATCAAAACCCCACACAGGTGGAAGGCAGTGTGGTAATCCAAAGGCCAATCTCTTGCATCAGTGAAAACCCACACGAAGCCACCAGTAAGCGGCCCCATGATCCGTGATAGAGCACCAACGGATTCCTGAGCGCCCATCACAACGCCTAATTCGTAGCCTTCAGATTTGGCGATTCTTGTCAAGAAAGAAGATGAAGATGGTTGGAACAATCCATTGCCCACTGAAATGAGGGCCCCAGCGATCAAAATATGGATCCATCGCTGTTCAAATTGGGTGTAAGGGATGAGCACGAGACCGATACCGGTTACGATGATCGCCATCGGAATCAAACGACGGGTGCCAAACTTCCGGCTCAGGGGCCCGATGAGCAAACCTTGTGTCAAAATACCAGTTACACCAATCATAGCAAACACTCGACCGTTTTCTGCTTCGGTGAATGCGAGACCGCCCTGTCCGGGTGACATCTGTGTGTAGAGGATGAACACAGCGTGCATGATGGTAAACCCAAATATGAACAGCATGGACACCCAAATAACAACGGAAACGCTACCGGAGCGAAGCATCGAACCCGTGCTTTTCATCGTTTGAACCATGCCTCCAGCCCATGACTTCCGCTCACCCTTTGTTCGACGTTCAGGTGGAAGCGATTCAGGTAAGTTGCGAATCGCTACAAGCAACGAGATGATGGACAGCAAACTCGCTACAGCGCATGGTAAAAAGTATGGATGCGTTTCAAAGATTGTTCCCTCAAAGATTGACCATCGGCTTGCGGGGTCCGAGAGTTCACCGCCAATGAACGGCCCGAAGGTGAAACCAAGGCCAAAAGCAGCACCAATCAAGCCCATTCGTGTGGCCAACTGCTGTGGGGTACTGACATCACCAATGTAGGCGCGGGCAACGGCCAAGTTGCCGTTGAACACGCCCGCAAGGAAACGAGCTACAAGAGCCAAGACAAGCGTGTTTGCGAGTCCAAACATGGCAAAGAAAACGGTGTTCCCAACCAAACCAACCATCAACACTGGGCGACGACCAATCCGGTCGGAAAGCGATCCCCAAAACGGTGAAAACAGGAATTGAGCCGCAGAGTAAGAAGTCATGAGCACTCCGACCCATATACCGATGCTTGCTTCTTGCGATGCAGGAGTGAGGTCTTCCACTAAATAGGTCAGAAAGGGGATGACGATCCCGAATCCAATCATGTCAATTACTGTGACGAGAAACAAGACGAGGAGAGCGCCTTTACTCGCATCAACGACGTGTTGGTTCGAGGACGTCGTGGTGTTCATGCCCTCGCCAATCGACTGGCCTTCTTGTACCCAACGCCCCGATGCCTTGAGCCATGGCTCTCATAGTAGGCTTCACGCTGAAGGCACTTGGCTGCTGATAGGAGTGAGCCGGTCAATAACCGCACCCAAACGCTCGACCAACCCTGCTTTTTCAGCGTGTTTGATCAGTGCAATTTCCATGACTTCATCGAGTGAATCGACAGGAATCACTTCAACCATGGATTCATACTTCGTATCGAGCAAGACATCTTGCATGTTGGCACGAGGGATGACAACGGTCTTGATTCCGGACTGGGCTGCCGCCTCAATCTTCGCAGTTACACCGCCGATTGGGAGCACTTCACCACGAACCGAAAGGGACCCAGTCATGGCCAGGTCTTGGCGGATTGGAATGCTCTCAAGTGCGGAAATGATGGCAGTGGCAATGGTGATTGAGGCGGAATCGCCATCCACACCATGGGTGTCCACAAACTGAATGTGAATGTCGTAATCAGAGATGTCCTTGCCTGTTAATTTCTTAATCACCGCACTGACGTTGGTTACGCTTTCCTTTGCGAGGTCTGAGAGACCACCCGTTGCGAGGATCTTACCACCGCCGCCGAGTGAAGGCGTAACGAGGGCTTCGACAGGGAGCATGATGCCGCTGAAGTCAGAGAGACCGGAGTTGGCTCCGAGAACTGCAAGACCATTCACTCGACCGACGCGCTCGCCCGAATTCACAACCAAGGCGTAATCTTGTCGGCGTTCGATCATGCGGTCAGCAACTTGTTGTTCCAAAGGTTTAGCGATGTTGCGTGCCCCGAGAACGTGGGCTGCTGTGGTGAGGGGTGCGCCTTCTTCCATGGCGATGTCGCCTGCAATTCGGACAAGGCCGCCAAGTTCCCTCAAACGGAGGGACAACTTGCCTCGGCGTCCTGCACGGCGTTGTGCTTCTCGAAGAATGATGGCAACAGCACCCTTTTCGAAGTGTGGAATTTCTCTGCTTGTTCCCATGTCGCGTCGAACTTCCTGAGCGATGAATCGGATCAACCTGCGTCGGTTGCGAGCGGTGTCTGGCATCTCAGAGTTTACGTAGACTTCGTAACCATAACCACGGATACGGCTGCGCAGAGCAGGATGCATGCCTTGGATTGCATCCAAGTTTCCAGCTGCAATGAGGATGAAATCGCAAGGAACTGGTTCGGTCTTGGTCAGGGCACCAGAGGAACGCTCGGAGCGCCCAGAGATTGGGAAAGCACGCTCTTGCATGGCGGTGAGCAAGGCTTGTTGCTCTTCTAATCGGAGAAGGTTCACTTCGTCGATGTAGAGAACGCCCTTGTGAGCGCGGTGAATGGCACCGGGTTCAACTCGGTCGTGTGCAGGTGTTTCCATACCACCAGATTGGAACGGGTCGTGCCGTACATCGCCCAACAAAGAGCCGGAGAGCGTAGCTGTAGCGTCAACGAACGGTGGAGCCGATGTGTTTTCATGCTTCACGAGGACCTTTGGAATACGACTTTCGTCACCAGAACTCAAGCGTCCACGGATAAACATGTAACCAAACATCAGCAGGAAACCACCAAACAGCAAGGTGATGATATCACCCGATTGAAGGGTGGCAATAAGAAGCAGGAAACCGACTGCAGCGAAGGCAATGAGCAACATCTTTTGAGAGCGTTCGCGCTGGGTTCTCATCGATTCTTTTTGGAGTTTAACGATGCGGTCGCCACGTCCAGCCGGTACAGAGCGGACGCGAGGTTCATTCTCATCGTCTTCATTGGGGTAAACAAGAAGATCTTCCAGTGCATCTTTGGGGAGGAGGTCGCTCATTGACCGTGCAAGCATGGATTTCCCCGTGCCAGGATCGCCGATCATCAGCATGTGGCGGCGTTGTTCTGCAGCCTTCTTGATCACGACTGAGCCTGCTTCTTGACCGATGACTTGGTCAACGAGCCGGTCAGGGATAGGAACGTCCTCTGTGGATTCGAAATTTACAGATTTAATCCATTCATCAACACTGTCTGCAACGACGTCATCGGCCCCTAGCGAGGGCTCTGGCGCCCAGACGGTCACCTCTGTATCCTCTGGTGCAATCACTGGTTCATCGCCAGCAACAACGGTTGAATCAACCGCATCGAGAGGGGCGTCAACGCCATCAGTATCTTCGGTCACGTTATGTCCTCCACGCTACTCCCCTTTATGGGTTTACAATCCACCATGTATCAAGATGGTGGAGTCAATTCCCAACTCAAAGTTGGTCGTCAAGGTATTGTTGGCCGTAGTAGACCCACTGTTCCATGGTCCAGCCAGCAGGCAAACCGCTTGCTGGCAATTGAGGTCCGGCAGCCGGGGCTTCTGGAATGACTGCAGCAGGTGCTTGCTGAATCACAGGCGCTGGTGCTTGGAAGATTTGTTGAGCACCTCCATACATTGAGTTGGCCACGGTATCGTGCGCTGGCAGTTGTTTTGCAGTCCAGTCCGGTTCAAGGTCTCCTTTTGACCTGCGAGTCAACAACAAGCCGAGAAGGGCCATGATGATGACAGCAATCCCAACGAGAGCGATCGTTTGCATTGGGAGTTCTTGCGAATCAAGGACCGAAGAACCTGAGTTTCCTTCTGTTGGGCACTCGGCACGGGCGTCGGCGCATGCGAGTTGGAGATCCTGTTCGACTTCAGCAAGTTCGGCTTCCAATCCAGTGGTGTCTCCCGTAGATTCCTCGATGCTTCCTTCGAGGGCTGCCTTGCTTGCAAGGAGACCGACAAGATGAGAGTCCAAGGTGGCTTTATCCATTTCAGCAGGCGTAGGTTCAGTTTCTGTGATGTCCCACTTTAGCTTGGTAAGGGTTTTGAAGTCATCACCTGTGCTGTCAGAGGCGGTCATTTCAAGTTCGTAGTAATCTCGATCCCTTGAGCCGTCTTCACGTGCTGATTGGTCTTCGAACACCAACGAGGGCATGTCCAGGAGATTGACCCATCCGTTGGTTGATTGTGTGACATCCAACTCATAGGTGAGCAGACCATCACAGGTTCCGGTGAGGGCGTTGCACACGTTCCAGTTTGCGTACATGTAGGTGAACACTGGCGCATTGTCAGTCAATGACATGGTCATCGTTGGCGTTTGACCAATGTACGTGTCCGTCATTTCTGCGTAGATGTGACCGCTACCATCGTTGACGGTCGAGATGTCGAGCGAGAGGGAGTCGTACACATTTACAGTCATGGTGTAGAGGTTGCTGTCGTACTTGTCGGAAACCGATAGCAAAACCGTTTGGGCGCCGACCTCTTCGAATTGCAGGGTCATCAATCCGCTGAGCAGGTTGTAACGAGCTGCTCCGGCTTCAGAAGGCGTCACCGTAAGGAACGCTTCGGAAGCAGGATTGTCGATGTCGCTGACCAGGGAGACCAAGTTGATGACCATCTGTTCATTCCGCTTGAGTTGGATGGTTTCAATGGATTCCATGTCGATGCGGGGTGCATCGTTGCGAGGATTAATCTGAACGAGCATTGTTTGCTCAGAGATTTGCTCCCCATCGCTGGCCCTTAGTGTAACGACCGCTTGACCGTTAACGTCATCATCCAACGCTTCGAATGCGAGTGCATATCCGTTTAACTCAAAGGAGATTACCTCTGGATTTGTGCTGCTGATCATAGAAACAGCGAGCGTGTTTGCATCCACGGACTGACCTGTGTCATCCGTGTCAGAAAGGTACGGAAGCAAATCGATGAGGCCTGAGCCGCCTTCTTCTATGGTTTGAGTTGGCAATCCTCCCCACCGTGGCTGACCGTTTTCGAGCACGTTGAAAAGAAGGGTTCCGTATGGTAGTTCGCCAGATTCGGAGTAATCTCCGCCGTCATCAACTCGAATCTCCATGCCTTGTTGGCCGAGAGGGCAACCGTTCACTTCGCTCCAAGCAAACTTGACTTCGAGTTCGGTGGTGGTTGGGTGCCAAGCGACGAAGGAAGGGCTGTCGGAGGAGATTGTGAGGTCTGAAAGGACTGTTTCGGGGTCTGAAACATGACCGGTTAGGTCGACCTTGGTTGTGATGTCACAAAGCACCGATGGGACAGGTTCAGCAACAATTGATGGAATGCCGTTGGCCAGTTTGAAACCGTCTGTTCCTGGTGTGATCACCCAGTTGCTTGTTTGGTCGCGGCTGTCCACGGTTTGTGAGCGGATGTCATACCAACCAGAGGTCATGTCCATTGAGGGGTTGAGAACATATTCTCTTCCTTCGTTGGAAGACCCTGGGTAAAGGATGGTATCGCCGCCGGAGACGATGCTGCTTGTCCATTGGTTTTGTCCAGCAGGGGAAACTTCGATGTTGAAGGTCATGGTGTCAATCGTATCGACGTTGTCGTCAGCATCGCCCTTTGCAAGGATGGTGAATTGATTGCCACGGGCGATCACATTGGAACCTTCGACTTGAGCCTTCTTTGCCAGTGGAGGACGGTCATGGTCGAGTTCTTGCTGAGCCATGTTGTTGGCACTTTGCGTTTCATCAACCAAGCCAGTGAGGCGCACGCCAAAGGTCGTCTTCCATCCATTGCTGGGCAAGGAGGAGGTATCGAACGAAACTGATGCAGGTTGTGAACCGCCCATTGTAATCGTGTTCAGAGGGACTGTGTCAATGGTGACGAAGTTAACGCCGTTCTTGTAAAAGAATTCGATTGTACCACCTGCCGAGTAATCCAAATCACCAACGTTGCTGATGGTTGATTGGAGGGTGAGGCTATCGCCGATTTTGTAAGATGCTCCACCTGCTGGGTTGGTGACGGTGAGAGCGCCCGGTGCAAGGTCCATCTTTGGACCCATGGTTGAATCAATAGCGTGGTAAACGTGAGCGGAACTTCCACCGACTGAGACGGTGTTGCCTGCCATGAGGACGCCGATGACGACGGCCTTGTTGAGGCCACCAGGAACAACGGATGCAGGGACACTTGTCCAAGTTTCGGACTGAGAGGTGGATGAAGGTGTGACGCTGGTGAACGATGTTCCGGTACCGGCGTTCTTGGACTTGTAGGTGTCACCATCGGTGAGCCATGACATCCAACAATTGTAGCCGTGAGGGATGCCAGAGGAGTAGGTGTAACCAGTGCAATCCTTGTCGACAAGCGCTGCATACAATTTCATGTTGCTTGCAGGTGAGGCGGATCCGGAGTATCTGTAGGAGATATCAATGTCGTAGGTGCCACCGCTCTGGGAGATCGAAGCCGACATGCCGTAGTCGTTGGTTGTCGGTGCCATGCCTCCACCAGAGGAAAAGAGGCTGTCATAGGTGTCGTAGTTTGCCGAGGCCCCGCCTTGGTTCTTGTCGGTGCGGTCGCCAAAGTAAGCGTCAGGAGCGCCACCAGTGGACCAAGCCCAGTTGTATGGAGCGACTGCGCCAGCTCGAGCGGTGTCCGTGTCACCGTAGGAAGCAGACATGTAAGTGATGTAGACGTATTCGTCAGGGTGAAGGCCCTTCACCGCATGATGGGCATCTGAGCCACCGCCGGTTTTCGAGCAGTGCCCGCAATTGTCAGATGAAATGTACTGACCGAACACGACGTGTCCAGGGCTTGTTGCTGAACTTGCATGTTGGACTGCAATGTCTTCTTCTAGGGTTATTTCGTTCACTGGGGCGTTCATTTCAGCGGTAAATCCGGTGAGTACGCTTCCGACGAATAGAGTCACAATCATCAAGGCAAGAATGCGTGCGGGCATCTTCATGAACTGGACACAGCCCCGTTGGTATTTGAACCAACCCCTTTCCCGACAACAAAGGGTACTTTGTAAAAGGCGCACTGAGGGCCCATGGCAATTCTATATTAGAAGTCATATATTTTCTTAGTTCGATGAGTGATGCCCCTTTCTTTCGCGAAGTATTGAAACCAAGCAGCGTTTGGCGTCTTTCATGGACAACGATGCATGGGCTGTTTTAGTCGAACCAGAAGGCAAAGTGCATGTGGTCGAAATGCAACCAGGCGTACGCAAGGTCAAGGGCTTAGGGGTTTTTGACCCAATCGAGGCCATTGGTAAGGCGGCTTACGGAGCGACAATCACAGTGGGGCAAAAGAAGTTGACGCGAATGCCACCGCGCTTGCCAGAACTGTCCAAAGGCATGTTGCGAAGAGCGCAAACGATCAGCGCCAAGGACGCAGGCTACCTCATCGCCCGAATGGGCCTTGGCTCCGGTGACCGCGTTTTGGAGGCTGGCCTTGGCAGCGCTGGTCTTTCGATGCACATCGCACGCTCGCTTGGAGGCAGTGGCCTACATGTAACCGTCGAGCCAAGAACAGAACACGCAGAAGTTGGTTTGAAAAACATGATTCGTGCCAAGCAAAGTTGGGCGGAATTCCCCGAACATCACCATGTCGAAGGAGCGATTGAAGAAGTCACGGATGCCATTCAAACCCATGCCGAAACCTTTGATGCCATCATCTTGGATTTACCAAACCACACACCTGCTGTTGGGGCTGTAGCTCCCCTATTGGCAGTCGGTGGTCGGTTGGCTTGTTACTGCCCCGTCACCAGCCAAGTAGAAGCAGCCTGGTTCGCTTGTGAGGAAGCGGGTCTCGAAGTTGAATGGGCTGGTGAATTGATCGAACGTCAGTGGGGCAAGGCCTCGAAAGGTGGCATGCGGCCCGTGAATGGGCCATTTGGCCACACTGCCTTTTTGCTCATTGCTCAACGGATATCCGTCGATGAACTCACTCAATAACGCGAATCATTGTGGTGCATTTCGGACACGTGAATCTAAACGGTGGTTCGCTAGCACGAGGCACACCGAGTCGAGCATCGCACGATGGGCAACTGACTTTTCCATCTTCCATTCTGCACTCGTTGTAACCTAAGGCTGTTGGTTCTGCCACTTCGTCCTCTTCCGGCTCTTCTTCATCAGGGCCTTCGGTGAATGTAATTTCATCCTCGGAACGTGGTCGACGCATGTACATGACGCCGATGAGAAGAAGCGCAAAAGCCCACCCGCCGAACAGTGCGTTAAGGGTTGTAGCACCATTAAGTTGGAAGCCAAGTGGGAGCGATACGCCCTGTGGCGCTTGCTCAGGCCCCGCTATTGAAACGTCAAAGGCAGCAGATTCGCTTGATGAGGTTGTGCTGGTCGCGTCGATGGTAAAGGTTGCTTTCACAAACAACACCGCCATTTCATTGGCTTGAACATCGGACGTGAGGGTGAGTTCAAAGTCAGCGGTTGCAAACGGCGCCAGAACAAAGGCCGAGGTGGATTCGTTGTCGAGGTACCTCGTCCATTGTGCAATCAGCATTGCTGAACCTTCGCCACCGTGATCTAAAACACCGCTCACTTGGGTGTTGGCGAGGTTTTCCACGGTGACCACAAGTGTGGTTCCACCAGAATAGGGAACATTGTAGTCTGCCTTATCGGTGGTCAGCATCAAGACGGACTCTGAATCCCATGATGGTTCAATGGTGTAGATCTCCGTGTAGGTTTGAACGTATTCTGAGCGGGCTGAACTTGTGACGCGGAACTTCAGTTCGCCAAGGCCAGATTGTGCGTTTTCGTCAAGGACGCAAGACCAAGCAACGGCAGGTGAAGACGAACCGGCAGCAAGATCAAATTGGCTTGTGAGCCCACAGTCCATACCGACGGTTGTCAGGAGGAGTTGATCTGCCCCTGTGCCTGTGTTTTGGACCACAACGGTTCCTCTGATTGCATCACCGGGTTGTGCCTCATCGTCATCAGCGATGACGGTGATTTCAGCACCAGCGATTTGTGGCCGGACGGTGACATTGAGGTGATGCATTGCAGTTTGGTCGATTCCAGACTTGGCATGGAGGGTAACGATTACGCCCTCCAGCGGAGCACCAGCAGAAATTTCTCGAACGGTGAGTTCTACCGCCGCTGAGCTTCCTGCGGAAATGGAGAGTGATGTTGTGAACAGGGAGTATGAGAACCAATCACCTTCGGCTTCATCGCTTAGACTCAACTGGATGGTATCGGTCGAGGTTCCAAGGTTCGTAATGTCAAAGACCAGTCGAGCGTCGTTGGCCGGTCCTGCAACAAGATCAGCAACAGTACTGGAAACGAGAACCGCAAAGCGATCTTGGATTTGCAAATCAACGGTTTGTGTCGCAGACACGCCCGAGCCACCATAGCCAAAGACGAGTGAATGGGTGCCTGGCTGCGCATTGTCGGCAAGCGTGAGGTTCAACACCACATCAATGGATGCCCCCGCTGCCAGCATCAATGAGGTGTGGCTGATGTCCGCTTCGACCGATGCGGGTAACCCCGAGAGCGAGGCGACAAGCGTAACGTTGCCAGTGCCAGAGTTGACGACGGTAAACAGAGTCGAGGACATGCTGCCTGGTTCCATTAAAATCCGGCCATCTAAAGGACCTGAAAGTTCAATTTCTTTCGATGGCAAAACATCAACCTCGATCGAAGCATCGGATGAAACTGAACCCCGAGTGACTTCGAATTCTTGAGTGTAAACACCGACCGCTCCCGCAGCCGCCGAAGTTTCCACTTGCCAACTTCCGGTTTCACCAGCCTCTACCAAAAGGTCGCTTGGTGATGTCAGTTGAGTGCTGAGGTTTGGGTGGCCCATGATTTGAAGCACAAAGTTTCGAGTTTCGCTGCCGTTGTTGAGCACGCGAACTTCGTACATTGCAGCCGTTCCTGGCTGCACTTCAATCGACGCAACAGAGGTCACCAGTTCAAAGGCGAGCAGTTCATCAACCTGCAGGGTGAATGTTGCGCCCTTGGTGAATGTGGTGGTTCCATCCGGCGTGACTCCGCTGAGGTGGAAGTCACAACTGTCGGCGGTTGTTGCCGAAGCATCTACGGTCACTTGAAGCGGAAGATCGAGCGATGCGTCCGGGGTGAAGTTGAGTGTAGAAGAGGTTGGGAGGCTGAACATGCAAGGTCCGCCAATTGCCGTCGCTTCCCAATCGTAATTCGCCTCTGCATTCCCTGTGTTTGTCACACGCACCGTTGTGTTCAGCGTGGTGCCAGGAATGAAGTGTGCATCTTGGTCAAGGAAAGCCATGCTTAGGTTGTGCTCTTCATCGACGTGAACGACGAGCAAGGTTGAGGTGCTGGTGTTGCCTTGGGTTGAAGCAACAAATAAGCGGAATCCGTAGTAGTCTGGTGCGGCATCAGCAGGCACAGTGATTTGGAGGGATGCTTGATCGGATGAGCCAGCCTCCATGTTGTCAAATTGGTCATCAGCCCATTGGACATTCCATCCGTTTGGTACTCCGCCGCCAAGACCACGAGAGGAGGAACTTGCGGTGATGCTGGTGGACCAGGGGTAATCGAGGTGTGAAGTTTCGTTAAACACGGTTGCTGCAGCTGCTTGTTGGAGTTGGAGTTTCACTGTGCTGTTGAGAACCACGGTGTCATTGGATCCGACTGGTGAAGTCCCAGTCATGGTGGCGTACAAGACGCAAGCAGCAAGGTAACTGCCTGCAACTGAAGGATGGCTGCCATCGCTGCTGTACAAATCATAGAATAAATTACCACTCAATGAAGCGTTCAGCCCGCCTGCAACCACGTTGTCATGGATGTGTTTGAAGGCGAGACCAACAGGTGCAACCCACACCACTGCGCCGCTTGAAGTCATGTTGTCACGGTAGTCGAGGTAACCGTCTTCCAAGCGATCTTGCATGGCGGTGAAGTTGGAATAAATCAGGGGGTTTGTTGGATCACCGCTTCGGCGCCCCCAAGTCATAAACAGCACGGATTGTGAGCCTTCGTCCTCGATGGCTTGAGCGAGGTTTACTGCCCCGTCTTTGCTTGCCGTCCAGTATGTATCATTGCGGTCGAATCCGGGAACTTGGCTTTGATCTTGGAGCACGACGTAGTCCCAATCGATGCTCGCATCCCGAAGCGTAGTGTTTGACGCATGCGACGGTGTGTTCACGTTGCTCCAGTGTTGCGCAAGCCGAGTTCCTCCCGGGCTGATGGCGTCGGCATTGAGCACCCCCATTGATTCAAGCAAACCATTGAGGCTGTTGGATGCAGTGTAACTGTTACCGTACATTAACACGTTCGAAACGACGCTAAAATTGGTACTTGAATTGCCGCCTGTGCCGTTGCCACCGGTGTTGTTGCCACCAGTGTTGTTGCCACCAGTGTTGTTGCCACCTGTGCCGTTGCCACCCGTGCCGTTACCACCAGTGTTGTTGCCACCGGTGTTGTTGCCACCGGTGTTGTTGCCACCTGTGTTGTTGCCACCGGTGTTGTTGCCAGCAGTACCGTTTCCTCCGGTGTTGTTGCTTTGCTGTGATGCCCACCAGGCGACCAAGTCGGTTTCGTATTCAACGTCGAGCAGAAGCGTGTCGCTGACCGAACCTGCGTTCGTGACATCGATGGTGTACGTCGAAGAAGCGCCGGCTTCCATTGAGGCAAGCGAGGAACCCAAGGTGTCGAAGGAAAGCAGTGGTGAATAGGACGGAGCAACGCTGACAAAGACAGTGATGATTGTCGTGATGTTTTGTTCTGGTTCAGTGACATGGATGTTGAATGAGCCGCTGTTAGAAGGGACTGCGGTGCTAGAGAGTTGAATCACAATGGTTGTGTTTCTGCTCCACGTGGGAAAGACGTTCTCGATCACATCTTCAGTGGCGTTAATGGCCCAAACCGAGGAGAGAGAGCCCGTGTTGATGGTGATGTTGTAGGATTCAATGGCTGAACCGTTATTTTCGATCGAGAGGCTGATGTTGGCTGAATCGCCGGGTTGCAGCACCACATGATGGGTGTTGACATCGAGCAAGATAGCACTGTGAGCCGCCGCAGGTGCCGCCAGCGGGGAGAGGCTTGCCATGAGCAGGACGAACACAAAGCCCACAGCACGAACGGAGGAAGACGACATAAGACCAAGTCAAGCCACCATCGCATACCACTTGAGTGAATCGGCCCTACGGGCCGTGAGAAATTGCGTTTGTTAACGCTCAATCTTTGCCTCAACGAAGTTGGGCCAACCGGGCTTCCTCGAGGGTTTCCCAAGGGAAGGTTCCGTCTTGACCGGGCAGCCGTCCAAAGTGACCACCTGCTGCAGTTTGGGAATAAATTGGCTTGAGCAAATCGAGGTCTCGGGCGATGGCACCAGGCCGGAAGTCAAACGCTGATTTGACCCGCTCTGCGATGGTGCGTTCTGGAACTTCTGAGGTTCCGAATGTCTCGACGCGAACGCTGACAGGTTCCGCCACACCGATCACGTAAGCGAGTTGGATTTCGCAACGGTCAGCAACCCCCGCAGCGACCACGTGCTTGGCCGCCCAGCGGGCGGCGTACGCAGCCGATCGATCGACCTTCGAGGGGTCTTTCCCAGAAAAGGCCCCACCGCCGTGCCGTCCCATGCCGCCGTATGTATCGACGATGATTTTCCGGCCAGTCAGTCCTGCATCGGCGTATGGGCCACCTGGATCTGCGAAGCGCCCAGTGCCGTTGACGACGAGTTTGTAGCCTTGTTCGAGAAGCGTTGATGGTATCACGTGCTTGACGACGTGGGTTTCAATTTCGCTGCGAACATGAGCCAGTTCTGCTTCTTCCGAGCCATCAAATTGATCCTTCAAGGCTTTGTCATGCTGGATGGCAATGATGACAGTGTGAACTTTAGAAATTTGACCCTTCTCGTCGTATTCGACCGTGACCTGTGATTTTCCATCAGGACGAGCCCATGGCAGAATGTTCTGCTCCCGTACGGTCGTCAACCTTCGAGTCAGGCGCTGTGAGAGGGCGGCTGCGAGCGGGAAATAACGTCCTTTGAGTTCTTCAAAAGCTTCGGTTTCAGTGCATGCATATCCAAACATCAAGCCTTGGTCACCCGCACCTTGCGACAAACCATCCTTGTTGACACCTTGCGCAATGTTCGAGGACTGGGTGGTGATGTGGACTTGAACTTCTGTCCACTTGGAGGATCCAGCATCCATACCGATGTCATGGGAATCATAGCCGACGTTGAGAGCTGCCTCGCGAGCCACTGCTTCGTAATCAGGAGCAGGCCCGTTCAACGAAACTTCGCCAGCCAGCACGATCAGGCCGAGGTCCTGCTTCCCTTTGACGCAGGTTTCAACGGCGACCCTTGCGTTGGGATCAACGGCGATGCAGGCATCGACAATAGCGTCTGAAACGGTATCACAGAGTTTGTCTGGGTGGCCGCGAGTCACGGATTCAGATGAGAACAAGTCACCAGTCATACCACGCCGCCTCGACCAGCGGTATATGAATGCAACGCTTATTCCGCACCGCAGTTATTCCCAAAAAGAATAATTTATTGATTTATGTCCAATTTGGGTTGTTCATCGCTGGCCATTCAAACGAATGGTTGATGGCCTCGATACGATGCCGTCGGGGTATGACCACATGGGTGCCCACCGCATACCGAACCCACACATTAGGACAAATCCAACACGAAGGGGCCGATCTCATCGGCAACGAAGTGACCGTTGCTGGCTTCATGGAAGCCAATCGAGGGAAAGGAGCAATCTGCTTCGTCGACCTACGAGATGGAACAGGAACCACCCAAATTTTCCTCAAAGCCGACAACATTGGTGAAGAAGCCCTGGACTTAGTCCAGCGCATGACCCGTGAATCAACGCTCCAATTCACTGGAACCGTTTCTCAGAAGCGACCCCCAAAGACGAAGGAAGGCGAGCCGACACCGCCACCTGCTTACGAAGTTGTAGCCACTGCGGTTGAAGTGATTGCTCGAGCCGAAGCCCCGCTTCCACTCGGCGTCACAGACACCGTCCACGTCGCCCTCGACACGAGGCTCGACAATCGGTTCCTCGATTTGCGTCGCACCCAAGTCAACGCCATGTTCCGGCTGCGCGGAAAGGTTTTGCAATACGGAAGAGAAGCACTCATCTCAGAAGGATTCTTTGAAACTCACACTCCTAAGATTGTAGCCACCGCAACTGAAGGTGGCACAGACCTGTTCCCGATGATGTACTTCGACACCCCTGCTTTCCTCAACCAGTCGCCTCAATTGTACAAGCAATTGTGCATGTCCGGTGGTTTGGAACGGGTGTTTGAAGTCGGGCCAGCGTTCAGAGCAGAGAAGCACGACACTTACCGCCACCTTAACGAATTCATCTCCTTCGACATGGAGTGTTCATGGGCGAACGACGAAGACGTCATGGGGGTCTTGGAACGCATGATTCACCACATTTGGAGTTCCATTGCCGCCGATGAAGCGTGCATCGGCCACATCGATACGATCAACGCTTACCGAGCCACTCAAGAAGAGGAACCAATCGAAGTCATCGTTCCTGAGCTGCCGTTCCCACGGCTCTCTTACTGCGACGCCATTGCAACAATCAAAGCGAAAGGAGGCTCGATCGAATGGGGCGACGACATTGACGCCGAGAATTCTGACTTATTGGCTGAAGACCTGCCTCAATTTTACTTCCTTCCGCGCTGGCCAATGGAACTCAAACCGTTCTACATTCATCATGTCGAAGGTGAAGATGGCAGCACAGGCAAGCAACTCAGCCGTGGTTTCGACCTCAACTTTGGTCGCGACGAATTGACATCAGGTGGGCAGCGAGAACATCGAATTGATGTCCTGATTGAAAATCTAAAGGACATGGATCTCGACCCAGAAGAGTTTGAATTCTACGTTGCTGGATTCCGCCATGGCGTCCCTCCACACGCTGGTTGGGGCCTCGGTGTTGAGCGCATTTTGATGAAACTCACCGGCGCCAAAAACGTTCGAGAAACCGTACTCTTCCCACGTGACCGACGTCGAGTCAGCCCCTGATGGTGAAGCAGAAGCGTTCATCAACCGGCTTATTGAGCCACAGGCATGCACGAACTGATTTATTTTGAATCACCAGGATACGCTGAACCTACCCGACTTTGCCTCGAACTTTCTCAAGTTTCGTGGAAAAACACAACCGTTGATTGGGATGGATTCCAAGCCCTCAAACAGAACGGAGAACTTCCATGGGGCTTTTTACCAATTTTGAAAACCCCACAAGGCACAATTGCTGAATCAGATGCGTTGATGAGGTACGCTGCTGCTCTTGCCGGAATTGAACCCGAGGACCTCTATGTCCGAGCAAAAGTGGACGAACTTCTTGATGTCATGGACGAATGGCGTTCCTCCTTCTCGACGACTTTTTACATCGAAGATCTTGACGAAAAAATCGCAGCAAGAAAGGCATTGTTCGCCGAGGATGGGAAAGTTCACCTCGGATTAAAGGCCCTCGAAACCGTAGTTTCTGCTTCACCGACAGGGTGGTTGGTGGGAACAAAGGACATGACTTTGGCTGATGTCAAGGCTTTTACCGGCACCTTCATGCTGTTCTCGGGTCAATTTGACGGCGTGGATGCAAGCATGGTGCAAGCTTACCCTGAATTGCTCAAGTACCACGATTTTGTCGCCAACGATCCCCGCATCAAAGCGTACTATGACCGCGGTGGCGAAGTGCGTTGGGTCTACCAACCTGATGCTTTTGCCAGCGAGTGAAAATCACAGAAGGTCTTCAGGTTCATCTTTGGATCCGAAACGGGCAACTGCACCGTTGCTGTTGATCACGAACTTTTCAAAGTTCCATCGGATATCACCGGTGTGGCCACCGGCATCGGTCGCCATGGAAAGAGCGTTGAAGAGCGATGCTGCTTCGTCGCCTTTGACATCGGTTTTGGCCATCAATGGGAACGTAACGCTAAACTTGGCGTCGGTGAACGAGCAAATCTCTTCGTGCGTTCCAGGCTCTTGAGCACCGAATTGGTTGCAGGGAAACCCAACGACGGTGACGCCGTCTTGAGTCGATAGCGTTTGAAGACCCTCGTACTGCCGCGTGAACCCACAAGCGCTTGCCACATTCACGACCACCCAAGTGGAAGTCGAATCGCCACCAATGGCGCGCAGTGTCGTGGTCGTACCGTTCATGTCTTCGAATTCTATGTCCAGAGGGTTGCTCATAACTCACCCACAGACACGCCTCACTTGAACTCTTGCCGTTGAAGAGGCAAGGTGATAGGGCGGACCCATCCAAAGTCAATCATGGCCGTTGACCGAATGCAATGGGGTGCTGAAGCATGGCAACATGCCGACCTTCACATGCCTGACGACCCATCTCCGTTCCAAAACAGCGCAGGCGTTCCATGCATCATGCTGATTCACGGTGGATTTTGGAAAACAGAATGGACGAGTGAACTGATGAGACCGATTGGCGATGATCTTGCTGAAGCAGGAATTGCCGCATGGAACATTGAATTCAAGGGATGGAGCGAAGGCGAGGAAGGCGTTTGGATGGACACGCTGTCGGATGTTCTTCGGGCGTGGGGCCAACTTGCATTGTTGCCAGGCATCGACATTACACGCTCAATGGTGATGGGGCACTCAGCTGGTGGTCATTTGGCTTTGATGTTGGCGGCAAAGGCTGAACGCCGCCCATGGTTAACCATCGCCCAAGCTCCGATCACAGATTTGGTGAGCGCTGACCGTGCCAAACTTTCCGATGATGGGGATGCTGTACGACGATGGATGGGGTCCACACCAGAAGCATCTCCCGAACAGTGGCGGCGGTTGAACCCCGTTGACAATCCAGCCGATGCTGCCATTCTCTTGGTTCACGGCGAAGAAGACAAGGATGTTCCCAAGGAACAGTCAGAAACCTACGCCCGTGTCATGAAGGCAAAGGGTGTGGATGTTCAGAAATTATGGCTTCCAGGCGATCACTACTCCATCATAGATGTGGCAAGCGATGACTGGCTTGTCCAACTCAATGCGGTTCTCGATTGGCTTTGATGAAACATCCCAAGACCTATCATCAAGCACCTACTGCGGCAGTCATGAACCTCCTTGGTGATGACTTTCCTTACGCTGCAACCGCCCTTCAAGGAAAGCATGCTCTGGTATGCGGGGCCAGCAAAGGCATCGGCCGCGCCACTGCTCAGATGATGGCAAAAGCTGGCGCGAACGTGACCGTCTGCGCCCGCAACAGTGAGGCACTGGACGCATTGTGCGACGAGTTGTCCCTGCTTGGCAAAGGCACACACGCCAAGTTGTGCCTCGACCTCGAAGACAGTTCTGCCATTCGAGAGGCCATTCCCACTCTGCTTGAACAGCAAGGGCCCGTTCACGTGCTGATCAACAATGCAGCAGGCCCGCCGGGTGGACCGCTGCTCGCAAACTCCCTCGAAGATTTTGAAGCACCCTTCAAGCGTCATTTGCACGCTGCTCACACACTGACGCAACTTCTCGCGCCCGGGATGGAAGCCGCAGGATATGGCCGAATCATCCAAATCATCTCCACCTCTGTCAAAGAGCCGATTCCAAACATCGGTCTGTCAAACACCCTGCGAGGCGCCATGGCCTCTTGGGCCAAGACCCTTTCACGCGAATTAGCACCCTGCATCACCATCAACAACGTACTACCGGGGTTCACCAACACCGGAAGGCTCGGTTCTTTAGCAGCCTCGATTCAAGAGCGAACCGGAAAATCACTGGATGAAGTTCAGGCCGGTTGGTTGAATCAAGTCCCGATTGAACGGTTGATTGAACCGCTAGAAACCGCTTCAGCAATCGCCTTTTTGGCTCTACCTGCGTCTGGCGGAATTCGCGGTGTGAGCCTCGCTGTTGATGGCGGGCGTTTGCGAAGTATCTGATTACCTGCGGATGTCAAACCAAACGGGGAAATGGTCGGATATATCCTTGTCATCGAACACTCTATCGATGCCCCAACTCTCTGTTAAGCGCCCACTCAGGTCGCCATTGGTCAAGATCCGATCATAAGCGCAGGAACTCTGAGCCACGGTGGTGTCGGCGTCGTTGCCGACCAGCCAAGTGTAATTGCCTCCACCCAATTGTGAATTCGAGAGGTCTTGCTCAGACGCATAAGTGCAATCGGCGTTGAAATCACCGAGCAGGACCAAATCGTCCTCGTCAGGATGGTTTGCTAGGTAGGTGGTTGCCGCTTGATTCATGGCGTTAATCTCAGCTACAGCAGCGGCTGGCTTGGTGTGCACAGTGATGAGGCTCAGATCAAACTCTGTTGACGCTCCGGTCGCGTTGAGAAGGGTAAATCTGGCTTGGAAGGGTTCCCTCTGGAAATGATCGTCAACGCTGTCGTTGTACAGCGAGCCGTTTCCAATTGGTTCAAAGACACTGGTGTTGTAATAGAAAGCATACTGTTCTTGGGAGGTTCGATCGTCTTCCTGAAGCCCGGAACGTGGGCTCAGCAGCATGGCCCATGTGTTGTTGCTTTGGTTGTTGATGGCGTCAAGGAAATCATACGGAACGGTTTGATCGATGTCCTTGATCTCTTGCACAGCCACAAGGTCATAGCGAAGCACGGTCTCGACAAGCACTGAAATCACCTCGGGTTTACCCATCTTAGTTTCGCCAAAGACCTTGATGTTAAACGTGGCAATGCGGGCTACTTCCGACCGGTTGAGCTCTGGGGCCCGGGCTTCTTCACCACCAGAGGTGTTCGTAGGGAGGCTCTCGTTTTCGACTTCAACAGGCACAGCAACGTAAACGACCTGTGCTTCATCACCAGCGAGCATGGTCTGCAACGCTAACGGGGCAAGAATGAGAATGGCTGCAAGGCTCAGCCCTTGCAAGTACCCGTCATACCGACCCATACTCCACCCTGGCCGGTCCTGCGTATGAAGGTTCATCGGCGGAATGCCTTGGGAGATATGTTCTTGACGCGAGGCCACAGCCGTCAACCATGGACGGCGAGGTAACCGCAGAACAAGCACGCCGAATCTTGGACATGCTGACCAACGGCGGAGCGATGGAGGACATCAACACCCCCCTCGCACTCCGGCTTATTCCACTCGCTTTGGAATTGGAGGATGAATCGCTTGCAGAACGGTTGCTCACCCATGCCAAGACAAACGCTGCGGATGATCTCGAATCTGGTTGGGCGACCTTTGAACAACTCAAAATCGAAGAGGCCCCGATCGAGAAACTCGCTGAATTAACCGCTCATGCTGAAACAATGGCGGGTGCTGAACCACTTGCTGCGGCCATGGCCCACCACGTAGCCCTGCTCCACATGGCCAGTGAAGCGTATGAGGAAGCCCAAATGTTCGCTACCCGTTCACTGCGCCTAAGAGAGGCGGTCAAGGATGAAAATGGGATTGCATATGGATTGGCCTTGCTTGAGGCCCTCGCCAAGAAGCAACACAACCACGAAACCGCCCTGGTTCACGGGTCGAGGCGCATCGAATTGCTGATGAAGATGAAGGACGAGGAAGGTCAAATGGAAGCCATGGCTGACATGGGTCACAGTCAAGCAACTCTAGGGCAGTTTGATGCGGCAAAGGATTTGTACACACAGTCGCTTGAACTGGCGGTCGTTCTGGAGGATCTCTCAGGTCAACTCGTCGCTCGTTGGGGCTTGGCGGACATCGCTGAAATTGAAGAGGACTATGAAACGGCGATGCTCCAACTTTCAGATTGTCTTCACGCCTTCATCAACGCTGGTTTGCCGACGCCAATCGCTGTGCGAGAGCGTATTGAGGCGTTAACAAATTTCAACCCCTCCGACGAAAAGCGCTGAATCTCAAACGGCATTCATCAACCAATTCCGCCACACTCGTTATGATGTGGTTTCGACTGGAACAACCGGTGCCACCTATGGACCATGACATCTTTTTCTCAATCAGCCAGACCCCCGACGCTGCGGGTCAAGTGCCAACTGAGAATCAAATGTTCACCAATTACTTCCAACAACTCGAGTGCGCTGACCGCCTCGGCTTCGGCGTTGGATGGATCGCTCAGGCTCACCTTTCCACCGAGACCCAAAAGAGCAACGCTCGGCCTGTGGTCCCTCACTGGCAGGGTGAAGTCGGGTTGTGCACGGACTTCCCTCAACTGGCCATGGAATCATTCCGCAGAACATCAAGCATCGAAATCGGCAGCGCTGTTGTGTCCATCTTAGCGTCTGGTGGACCGATTGCTCAAGCAGAGCGAATCGCAAACACACTCCAACTCCACGGACTGAACCAAGATGAGCAGCGAAGGTTGCACGTCGGGTTTTCTGCAGGTCGTTTTGAATTCATGGCCCGCCCATATGGGATCGTGCCAAGAAACGCTGTAGAAGAGGCCGCCTGGCCTGCACTGCGAGGCCAAATATTCATGGAAGCAGGTGATGTATTCCTCCGCTTGTTGCGAGGCGATGTCATCAATTCCACGCAAACTTACGAGACGGTGTTAACTCGCGCTCACTTCCGTTCAGACGAAGATTGGGAACGGGTTCAGAATGCAGCGGTTGAGGCTGAAAACTTGGCCACAAAACCTGACCAAATTGCAATACCAAAGCGCTATGTCTTTGAAGACTTGAAAATTATCCCGACCGACTTTCGCAAGGAACTCTTACAACTCGTGGCTGGAACCCATGACCCAAAAGCCCAAACGTTCCTCAACACCATTCTACCTGTCAAAGTGTTCAATCTTTCAATCACCAAACCAGAAGTCATCGAAGCCACACACGCTCGGATGGCCGAAGTGTTTCACCCATCCGGAGGGGCATGGCAACGAAGCGACATGCCGAGAACCTCCTTCGTGTTCTTGAACGCAGAACCAGGGTTGACACCCGCTGAACAAAGTGCAGCAGCACGGAAAGAAGCTGATGAGGCGCTTGGCGCGTATTGGAACGCCCTCGAAGGAACCATCGATCCGAGCAAGGTCAGCAACGCAGCAAACAACGCCCTCATAGGCAACGTCGAAGAAGTGGCGCAGCAAATCCTCGAGCGGTTCCATCCTGAAGACCGCATTATGGCGTGGTTCGATTTCTTTAATCACGATTCAGATCGCGTCTGTAGAAACATGACGGCCTACATGGAACAGGTCGTACCACTGGTCGAAGTCGAGTTGAACAATTGAGGTGTTTAGATGTCCATTGAGCACGATACACCTTCCGCTGTCGAACCGGGCAGACCCGGCAGTGCGATGTATCCTGACAGCCCACTCGGCGAGAAGGTCGAAGGCATTCCTACTGGGCGTGAAGTGGCATGGGAGCCACTTGTTGATTACCGCCGCAACGGCGTTTCTGAAACCACCATCCACGGTGCTGTGGCATGGGCGCACGGTGACGAAGTGATTCATTCATTTGGAGGCAATGTCCTTTGTTATGGCCGTTCGATGATGAAACCGTTTATGCTCAAAGCTTTCACAAAGGAACTGGAAGACACAACATGGGAACAGAAAGCGATTTCTGTCGCCTCCCACAACGGCGATACCGAACACGTCGCAGCAGCACAGTCCTTACTCGCAAAGGAAGAATGGCCGCTGATGCTCACTCCGTTGGATGTGCCTCTGATTCAATTTGGACGGCAAGTGCGTCGTCCACGCCGTTGGTTCCACACCTGTTCTGGTGAACACGCAGCCATCCTCCATGGCTGCCGGAAAAAAGGCTGGAATCGAGCCGGTTACACCCTGCCAACCCATGAAGTGTTCCACGCTTACATGGCCGAAATCCGAACTTACCTCGGCGCAGATTGGCAACCGTTGCGCGTAGCCAAGGATGGTTGCGGCTTACCCACTGTGTCCAACACTGTATCCGAATTAGCTCAAATCTACGCTGGCTTGGTTCGCGACAAAGACAAGGATTGGATTTGGGAAGCAATGACGCGCCATCCTGATTTGGTTGGCGGGTTCAATCGATTGGATTCTACCGTGCTCAAAGCAGGAGAAGGCAAGGTCATCGCCAAGGAAGGCGCTGATGGTTTGTTGGGCTTAGCGATCGAACATCCAGATTACCCCAAGGGTCTTGGGATTGTCGTCAAGATTGCGCATGGCTGGAATTCTCAAGCCACTTGGTATGTAGCACGGGCTTTGCTCGGGGTGCTTGGCATCAACCTGAGAAACCCATACCCGCTCCACAGGCAGAAAGCCTTCATTGTTCCCGGAATCGTTCCTGATAAGTACCTTGAAGTCCTCGAAACATTGCCAACATGGGATGAATGGGATCCGGATCAAGACCGTTGGTTGTACGATGTGGAGGCATAACCTTGCACCACCTCATGAATTACATCGACGGCACATTTGTCCACGCCAACGACGGACAGACTCTTGAAAATTACAATCCTGCAACTGGAAAGGTTGTGGCATCAATCCCACGCTCTCAATCAGCAGATGTGGCGCAAGCAGCAGCTGCTGCAAAAAAAGCCCAACCTGCTTGGAACGCTTTGAGCCTCAAAGAACGCGCCGCTTGGCTCGATAAAATCGCAGATGCGTTGCAAGAAAAGCACGAAGCGATTGCTCAGGCCGAGACGATGGATACGGGAAAGCCGATTTCTCTTTCTCGACGCGTTGATGCCTCTCGAAGCGTGGATAATTTCAGATTCTTTGCAGAATTCGGACGCTTACAGAAGCCAATGATGTTTGAGATGGACGATGCGGTCAACCATGTTCATCGAAATGGACTTGGCGTTGTTGGCCTCATCACACCGTGGAACCTACCGCTTTACCTCCTGTCTTGGAAGGTGGCTCCTGCGCTGTTGATGGGCAACGCAATCGTTGCCAAGCCAAGTGAATTGACGCCCTTGACAGCAAACATTCTGGCCGAAACCCTTGATGAATTGCAGGTGCCCAAAGGCGTGTTCAACCTCGTCCACGGTCTTGGCCCAGAAGTCGGCCAAGCCATTTTAGAAGATCAAAGAATCACTGGGATTTCCTTCACTGGCGGCACCGCTACCGGTCGAATTGTTGCCGCAACCGCTGCACCGTTGTTCAAAAAATTGTCATTGGAACTGGGTGGAAAAAACGCAACGATTGTCCTCGAGGATGCTGACATGGACCAAGCCGTCAACGGTGCGGTCCGTGCTGCCTTCACAAATTCTGGCCAGGTGTGCCTGTGTGGATCTCGCATCTTGGTCCATGCCTCCATCGCCTCCACCTTCCTTGCTGCGTTCGTGGCCGAAGTGAAATCAATGACAATTGGGAACCCCGTTGAATCATCTTCACAAATTGGCACCCTTATTTCTATGGATCACCTCGAAAAAGTGGAGTCATACATCGATTTGGCCGTAGAAGAGGGCGGTACGATTCTCACTGGTGGAACACGTGCAATGACCGGTGCAATTGGGCCGAATCCTGATGGCGCCTACCTCTCACCAACCGTGATTTCTGGCTTAAGCCATCTTTCAAGGTGCGCAACTGAGGAAATATTCGGACCTGTCGTGACCGTTCATACCTTTGAGACGCTGGAACAAGCGACGGTGATGGCGAACGCAACCGAGTATGGTTTGGCAGGGTCGATTTGGACGGCCGACCTCGAAAAAGGGCAAGCCCTCGCAACGACCATTGAAACTGGGATTGTTTGGATTAACACCTGGCTTCATCGAGATTTGAGAACCCCCTTCGGTGGCGTGAAGAACTCTGGTGTTGGCCGCGAAGGTGGGCAATGGTCGCTCGAATTCTTTTCAGAAACCACCAACGTCTGCGTTATGAATCCGAAATGATTGGGTGATGATGAACACATCTTCAAAAGCGATTTGGCCAAACAACACCCATGACGAGTGAAACCCTTCCACTGTTTGTCCTTCCTATGGTGCTCATGCCTGGTGAGGTGCAAGAACTTAGGGTGTTTGAACCAAGATACAGACAAATGCTTGATGATTGTGTGCTCGATAACAAAAACTTCGGGCTCGTGATGAACGATCCGTTCGAGCCAACAAACCATTGGGATGGCCCGAGGACCCACGGTTGCGAGGCTGAAATCTTAGAGCATGAAACCAAAGGAAGCAATCATTTCCTTTCCATTGTAGGACGCCGCCGGTTTACAGTCGAGGAAGTCATAGCACCAGCCTTGCCTCCGTTTGAACACCCTTCGATGGAAGCAGTGATGCCCGAAGAAGGCATGTTTCCCGACCTGCAAACGATTCTCGAGCACATACCCGAATCGTCACTCCATCAGAAGTTGTACATCTCTGCCAAAGTGCGCTATCATGAAAGCAGTGGACCAACAAACTCAACCCACCAAACCATGCTACGAGATGTTCTCAACGGCGTGCTGAATCGGATTGGAGCGGTGCTGCGTATCGATGAGCAGGTGCTCGATTCATGGGTTGCAGAACGCGTTGAACATGTCATAGACGAAGATCCAAACTCAGTGTTCACTGTCGCAGCCTTAGTGCTCAATGGCCTTGAATCAAAGCAACAAGTTTTGGCAAGCGCCGATGAAGAGGAAGCTTTAGCAGAATTGATGCATCAATTATCAGCCGTTTACGAGGAAGAATAACCACGTAAGGGCCGGCGAGGGTTTCAAAGCACCTGAAACTGTGGGGGAACCATGTCCGTACACAGCAATGCGCGTAAGGTGACGACGCACACGCTTCTTGAGATGAAGCGGGCTGAAGAAAAAATCACCATGCTTACCGCATATGATTATTCCTTGGCCAAGTTGGTTGACCAAGCGGGAGTGGATGTTATTCTCGTTGGTGACTCGGCGTCAAACGTGATGGCTGGTCAAGTCACAACCGTGCCAATGACCCTCGACCACATGATCTATCACGCACAGTGCGTTCAACGAGCCGTTGACCGTGCTCTTATTGTGGTCGACATGCCCTTTGGAACCTACCAAGGCAATTCCGCAATCGCTCTTGAATCTGCCATTCGCATCATGAAGGAAGCAGAAGGCCACGCTGTGAAACTCGAAGGAGGTTCTGAAATCATTCAGTCCATCGAGCGCATTCTCACCGCTGGGATCCCAGTTATGGGTCACTTGGGCCTCACACCGCAATCCATCTACAAGTTTGGAACCTACACCGTTCGGGCCAAAGAAGAAGAAGAAGCGGAGAAACTCATCGCCGACGCTAAATTATTGGAAGCCGCCGGATGCTTCGCCATCGTGTTTGAAAAGATTCCAAGGGAATTGGCAAAGCGAGTCAGCGAAGAGATTTCGATTCCAACAATTGGCATCGGAGCCGGTCCAGACTGCGACGGTCAGGTGTTGGTGCTCCACGATCTGCTTGGAATCACGATGGACTTCTCTCCACGGTTCTTGCGACGTTACCTCAACCTTGCCGAGGACATCAACACCGCAATCACAAGTTACTGCGAGGATGTACGCTCTGGCGATTTCCCGAGCGACTCGGAAAGTTACACCTCATAGTCCAAGGGCGTTGTACATCAAAACAGCCCCGGCAAAGGCACCCAAGTCGACGCCCATAGCGTGCCAAATCCCGTACGAGAATGGTGGTAACTGCCTTCGAGTCCACATCATGGAAACCGACACCCACGCCAGAAGGATGGCATACATTCCACAGAACAAAGCCCCCCAACCAGACAGCCAAACCACGCATAAGGGTAGGGCCAATGCAGAGAAACCAAAGCTGTATTCCAAGCACCGAGCAAAGGACGTATGAACCAATATTCGATAGATAAGTGGCGTAAGAAGTAAAGCGGAAAGAAGGGCGAATTGGACAGGGTTTGGTGCGAATACTGAGTCCAACTTAGGCAATCCATAGCGCTGCCAGCCGCCGCCAAACAGAGCCCCAAGAAGGGCTGGAGCAACGATGTGCTTCAATCCGGTTTTGAGATCTTCAATAAGGCTCACAGGCTTTGCTTCCGTCAACGAAGGTGAATCGAGGGGAACCTCAACGATTTGTTCCGTGGCGCTCTCCTCCATGGATGTGCCAAATCGCCCCCTTGTTTGAGGCTTGGGTCTACGGGCGATTGAACGGGCGAAACGCCGATGCCGATATAGCCACCAAGCATGTGGCTCTGTCCATGACGCAAGGTGAAATCGTTGCTGGTTGTTTAGCCCCGCATCCGCCTCACTTGGTCTATGCTGAGAATCCACCACAAAACGAACCGGTTGCAGAAGGCGGTTGGGAACAGCTGCGTTGGGGTTATGAACGATTGCGTGAATCCCTAAAAGACGTCGAATACGACGCTATCGTTTTGCTTTCCCCACACTGGCAAACCTACGTAGGTACTCATTTTTTGGGCCTTCCCAATTTCAAAAGCCTGTCCGTGGACCCGGTGTTTCCGAACTTGTTTCGCTACCACTATGACCTCAACATCGATGTCGATTTGACCTCGAAAATCCACGACAAAGCAGCAGAAGCAGGCTTGGCTGTGAAAATGATGGAGAATCCAGACTTCAGAGTCGACTACGGCACCATCACCACGGGCCACATGTTCAACCCTGCATGGGACAAACCACTCGTGGTCATCTCAAGCAACCGTTCAAGGGACTACTACTCCGTCGAAGTGATGCAAGAAATGATGATCGAACTCGGCAAAGTGACCCGAGAAGCAATTTTAGAAAGTGGAAAGAAAGTTGTCGTGATCGCCAGCAATTCCCTTTCCCACCGTCATTTCACCACTGAATCCGCCATCCCCGAAGACATGAGCAAAGAACACATCACAAGCCACGCCATGCACCTTTGGGACATGCGAATGATCGATTACTTCCGCACTGGCCAAGCTCAAAGAATCCTTAATGAAATGCCAGAATTCACCGAACAAGCCATCGCTGAAAGCGATGGAGGTGGACTCTCATGGCTCCTCTCGACCCTTGATGTTCCAACCTATCCAGCGACCTTGCACGGGTATGGAACCATCATCGGGACTGGAAACGCCATTGTCGAATGGCCAGAACGTGACCACAAGGAGGCATCTCAATGACTGAAGGAGAAATTGTTGGATCCTACATTGTACCGGTCCACCCGCACACAGTATTGGTGCCGGAACAAAATGAAGGATGGCAGCGCTTGCGTCTTGCCTTTGATGAGGCAGCGCAACGGATTAAGGACGCTGATGCGGACCTCCTTATCATCTACTCAACCACCTGGCCGAGCATCATTGGCCATCAGATTCAAGCCAATCCAAACCCCGAATGGGTGATGGTTGATGACGACTTTCACGACCTCGGTTCAATCCCTTACTCATTCAACATCGACGCTGATTTTGCTCACGCATGGAACGAGGCAAACGAGAAGCGAGGCTTGAAATCAAGGACGGTCAACTACACAGGATTCCCAATCGATGTTGGCTCGGTTGTGGCGCTCAAACTGCTCAACCCAGACAACGCAATTCCTGCTGTCATCGTTTCATCAAACGTGTACGCCAATCGCTCCGAAACGACAGTTTTGGCCAAAGCATGCCTCGATGTGATCAAAGCAACCGGACGAAAAGCCGTTGCTGTGACCGCAATGTCGCTGTCCAACCGCATGTTCACCGCTCCGATCGAGCCAAAAGATGACAAAATCCACTCGCTAAAAGACGATGAATGGAACCGAAAAATCCTCGAATTCCTCGGCGAAGGCCGCCTCGAAGACGTGGGGCAACTTTCTCGCACCATCCATAAACAAATTCGCGTTCAAAAGGTCGTAGCGTTCAAACCGATGTGGTGGCTTTCTGGAATGAACGACAACAGAAACAACCTGACAGGTGAAGTGTTGGCCTATGAGGCAATTCATGGCGCAGGAGGTGCAGTTGTGCACCTCGATCCGGCTGCATCTGGTGCCGGTGACAAAGAGTACGACGAAGACGATGTCGAATACTTCGCAGGTGAACGGAATGTCCTCGATGCAGAAGAAGAAACTGAAATCATCGTCGAAGCCACTCCAAAGACCAGCGGCCCCGCACTGTGGGAGCCAACGACAGGAGCGGATTCCGTCAACAGTGATGCAGCCCCCAAACCAGTTGGCATGTACCCCCACGCTCGAAGGGTGGGGGATCTACTCTACCTCTCGGGTGTCGGTCCGCGCCAACCAGGCACCAACGCAATTCCCGGTGGCCCGATCAGCGATGGACAAGGCAACCCTCTGGAATACGACATCAAGGCTCAAACCCAAGCCGTTGTTGACAACATCACCAGAATCTTAGAAGAAGCCGGTGGTTCGATTGAAGATGTCTTGGACGTCACTTCATTCCTTGTCGACATGGATCGGGATTTCAGTGGCTACAATGAAGTCTGGGCTAACACGCTTGGGAGGGTGGGGCCAACAAGGACCACGCTCGCCATTCGCGCCCTCCCAACGCCCATTGCAGTGGAGATGAAAGTCATCGCCAAGGCTCCGAAGTTAAACTGAGGTTCCGTTTTTCGGGGGTTCACTAAGGGAAGTGTTCCACAACCCTATATGATTTGGTGGTTTACCATAGATTATTGGTGAAATACCAGTACTTTTTCGGGGTTTGACAATGGATTTGAAAAGTACAGCAGGCAAACTTCTCCAAGGTGATGTCAAAGGGGTCATCGAGGATGTCACTCAAACGATTGAGCGAACTGTAGGGTTGTCAGGTATCGTCGTCATATCCCTTTCCTCGATGCTCGGTTCCGGCCTGTTTGTAATGCCTGCTTTTGCCGCTGAAATGATGGGACCTGGCATCTGGTTGGCGTTCTTGCTTGCTGCAACAGTGGTGCTCCCGGGTGCCCTTTCAAAATCTGAACTTGCTTCTGCAATGCCATCCAGTGGCGGCTCATATGTCTACCTTGAACGAACCTATGGACCGTTGTTTGGAACGATCAGCGGGCTCGGATTATGGGCTTCGTTTTTACTCAAGGCTTCGTTTGCGCTGATTGGTTTTTCGGCCTACATGCTGGCATTAACAACTTATTTTGAGGTCACTCTTGGGGAGCGAGAAATCCTCATGGTTTCAGTTTCTGCACTCGTTCTCATCACCGCTGTCAATATTCTTGGCGTCAAGAAGGTAAAGGCGATTCAAACTCCAATTCTTGGCGTTACGATGGTCCTTCTGGCAATCATTTGCATCATGGCCTTGTTCGATGGCAGCACGGACTTCTCCCGTCCGATTAACGGCGGAAACGGTGCGTTTGACCAATCACCAGCAACGATTGCCGAGACGGCTGCATTTGTCTTTGTAGCCTATGCAGGAGTCACCAAGGTCGCTGCCATCGGTGGCGAAGTGAAAGAACCCGGGCGCAACCTGCCAATGGGAATCATGCTCTCTCTGGCTATTGCAACCATCCTCTACTGCGTTATGACCTACGTGATGATGGCTGCGCTACCTGACATGTGGTACATGAAAGACGGTAAGCCAATTGAAGACCCAGTGTATGAATTCGTCAAGGTTGTAGCAGGCTCAAAGATTGGCGCCCTCGCAGCGGCCCTCGCCGTGTTGACAATGATCTCGATGGCTCTTGCCGGCATCCTCGCCGCATCCCGGTTTTTGTACGCAATGTCCCTCGACAATCTGCTTCCAAAATCATTAGGAGATGTCAATCAAAAATACGGCACACCTCATTGGCCGATCATAGTGACAGGGGTGATGATGCTCTTGGCCATTCTTTTCCTCCCCGTCAAGGATGTAGCAAAGCTTGCGTCTGGATTCAAAATTATGATTTTCATGCTTATCAATTCATGCGTTATCGTGCTGCGCCGAGCACCAGCAGCCAAAGAATGGTACAACCCCGAATACAAATCCCATTTTTATCCGTGGATTCAGATCTGGGGCATCGTGGCTGGCTTCATTCTCATTTACCTCATGGGGAGCAAAGCCTTCATCGGTGCAGCAGCAGCGCTTACACTTGGTGCCCTCTTTTACCTCGGGTATGGAAAGCAGCACGCTGAGCACAGAGTGACCCCCTTCCAAAGCCTACGTGAAGGCACAGTGAAGACCGAGTGATCTTGGCTTCTGTGCTTCAGATACACTCAATCCGTTTAGAAAAACACCAGACCCAATTGAGACCACTGAGCGAGAGGCTCGATCAGTGCAGTTGAGAACCACTTGTACCACAATGGGCTTGTCCAGCAAATGCAAGCAGCGGCAACATAGAGCCATTCGGCCTCTTCTTCGAGGGGTTGCAAGAGTGGCATCAACTCACCTGTGTCCACGAGCCATCGGCCCCGACATCCCAATACTGAACCTCGGTGCTGACATCAACATACCAGCCGGATTGCCCCTGTTCAGTGCCGGGTGCGGCTTGCATAACTCCGACTTCTGCAGCCTTGGTAGCGAGGCTTGCTTTCACCTCATCAGACAAACCAGGTTCTGAAGCAGGATCGTTTGCTGGACCTTCAGTCGCCTCATCGAACGAGGTGCTTTCTTCATCGTTGGCTTCCTCATCTTCTTCGAATGCGTCTTCGACCCATTCCTCATCTTCCGCGCTGTTCACCCGACGGACAAGGACAACCAAGGTGATTAAAATCAGCCCGAGCAAAAACGAAGCAAGCGTCATGGCTGTGTTCGTTGAACCAACTGCGCCACCAAGAAGAACGGATTCGACATCAAAGAAACGTTGAGTGATCAAGCCGTCCCAATTGACGGTGCAAGAACGATCATCGCCTGCTTTATTGACGTTGAGTTCCCAAGTATCTGAGGTCACGTAACTCGCCTTTCCAGCCGTGCAGGATACGGTTGTGTTTTCAGGTTCTACGATCACAAGGTTGTCGAATTCATCAACGCCTTGAAGTTGCAGAAGGACTGTGTCGCCTTGGGCGATGTCGAAACCGTCCAAGTCCGCCAAGACGCGAACGGCTTGGCCGGGCTGAATGAACAAGTCGATCGAATGTGTGGCGTTGGCTTGACTGAGTTCAAGGGTGTAAGTGCCCGAGATGCGGCCGGTAAAGTCCCAATATCCGTTTCCAGATGGCGAGGCTTCAAGCACGCCAAATTCTTCATTCAGCAAGAGGCTGACATTGGTTGCTGGTGCCATGTTCCCGTGAGCGTCGATCACTTGCACGAACACCTCTGTAGGTACGCCAGCACTCACGGTGAGGCCGCTTTCATAGTCGGTGACCAAGTTTCGTGCCTCCCCAGCTACAACGGTTAAGCGGATGGTCGCAAAGATGCCATCTGCATTCGCACGGATTTCGTGACCGCCTACTTTGGAGGGGGTCCAATGCATGTCAGCGAGCATCAATTCAACCGTCGCATCTTCACCGTCTACAGTCCAGTTTAATCCAATGGGTGGCAATTCGTTACCAAACCCATCGTAGAAGGTTGGGTTCAGGTCAAGGGAGGTGTCTGAAGCAAGAACTTGATTTGCACCGTTCAATTCAATGAAAGCCAATGGCCCGGTTTGTGTTTCCTGTTGGAAGGTGCTCTCAAAGCGTATGTTTGAGGTTGAATCGTACCATGAAGCCTCAACGCGCCACACGCCAAGCGCTAGAGGAGAAAGCGTTGCGTAGCCTTCATCCGGAGTGAAGTGACTTGCATTGCCACTGATCAGCGACATCGTCCCATTGACGAGCCACTGGTTGCCAGAGTTATCGATGGCCCAGAACGAAAGAACGTTTTGCTGGCCAGCGCGGAGGGTCACAGGATCGAGACTGAGTGATGTGTCAATGGCATCGCCATGGGTCACCGCCAATTCAAGCGAGGACGCAACGCCCTCATCGATGACGTTCAAAGTATGCTGGCCCATTGCACCAGGGGTCCAATGCACTCGCCCGTCAACAAAGGCCAAACCACCGCTTGTGGTTGAAAAATTAGCCAACGGGGGTGTGAAAAAACCGGTGTACCCGTTTGAATCGGTGCGCATGGTCACAAGTTCGTAGGCTTGGCCTGCGACATAAACATCGAGATCGGGCACAACTGTAAGTTGAGAGAGCGATGCATCAGCAGGTACCACTCGAATCGTAGCGACACCGGTTGCATTGCCTGCTGCCACCGTCAAGTTCCACACGCCGGGATAAGTCGCCGTGTATCGCCCCACTGGACTCATGGTGCCATTTTCGGCCGTCCATGTTTTGTAACCTGCCTCGGTGTTGTTCATTTCGTAACCGTTATGATCAAGCAATCGAACCTGAAGGTAGGTTGATTCCCCACTCCGGATTTGCAGATTTTCCTCAAAAAGGAAGGCGTATGGCGCACCAGCAACAACTTCGACGACTGCGTTGTCTTCCATTTGGTTGAGGCGGGCTCTGATCTGCACGTCACCAAGTTCTGTTGGAGTCCATTGCGGCGCACCAATGCCGACGTACTGGCCATCAACCGTCCACACCACATTCTCAGCGGGTTTGGAATTCCCCCTCGCATCCAGAAGGTTGGCTTGAAGAGTCGTGCTCACACGAGCATGGGCGGTGGAGGTGGTAATGTCGAGGGTTTGTCCAACACCTGCACTCACTGTGATGTTGAACACGGCCATGAGTGCTCCACTGCTCGCTTCGATGCTCACTAAGCCAGCCTGCCATGGGTAGAACGTTCCGTCTTCGGTGATGGTACCGTTTGAACTGGACCAGTTGATTTGTCCAGTGGCAACGCTGTTGACGGCATCGTACAATGTGGCCTCAAATGTGGTCACTTCATCAGCGGTCATTGCGTAGACCGGCGAGGTGATTGCAATTCGCGTAGCAGGGCCTGCATGCGCCACATCGTGGGGGGATTCAAGCAAGGGTTCAGGTGCCAGTGGTTGGTAGGATTGTGCGCAAAAAAGGGCGACAAGAATCAAACACACGAGGTTTTTTGTTGACCTGTTTTGTATCATCTGCATGTCGCTCCCTTTCACTTCAACCCGTATCAAAGATGCCCTTCAATCGGTCCATTCAGACCATTCGCTCTCATCTGGTTGGCGGTAAAACCAGGTGCCATCTTCAGACTCTGCCCATTCGGTGCCGTCGTCATCAACTCGGTGTTCTTGAATCCAAGACGTGTCTTCCTCAACAGCTGGCTCTGGCGTTGGGGCTGGGCCTGAAGGCCCAGGTGCTGGTCCGCTTGGCCCCGGTGCTGGTCCGCTTGGGCCCGGTGCTGGGCCGGACGGTCCTGCTGCAGAGCGTTGAGGTTCGTCTTCTTCATCCTCATAATCAAACTCATCATCATAGTCTTCGCCGCCTCCACGGAGGGCAACAACCAACAATCCAAGGATGACAAACACGATGATTCCAGCCAATCCAGCGCCGACGTAATACAACGGACCACCTGCCTTGAAAAAGCCGCCTACGTTGCCGAGGACCTCATATTCGAGGGATTCCGAAACCTTTCCAGAGGTGACCGTGATCGTTTGTGGGCCGCTGTCGAGGGTGACAACCTTCCATACGCCTTGGCCCTGTGCGAGAACTTCCGCTCGACCTGACGAGTCCACGTTGGTGCTGGATGGGACTTCAATTGGATTTTCATAAGCGTCAAATGCAAGCACGGTTACGGTGAAGGAACCAAGTTGATCGGTTGTGTCGGTTGATAATTCAACGGTAATCGAACTCACTGTTCGTTGTGCCGCAACTGAGAGTTCGAGCACACTCGAGGCTTGGCCTGAAGTGAACTCGAGTGTGTGTGTTCCAGCGGTTCGTGCGAAGTAAGCGTAAGCACCCTCGGTTGTTCCAGCGGTCATGTCGCTGACGGAGGTGCTGTTTTCTGACCATTCAACGGTTTGCGGGAAGGTGTTGCCATCTGCGTCGGTCCCGGTGATTTGAATCGAGATTTCCTTACCAGCATCTTGGGCAAAGGTGTCAACTTCTGAAACCACGCTGACGGCCACACCGTGCAACACAGTGATCGAGACTGAGTCGCTGATGTTGTATCCTGCGTTGCTGACTGCGTAACCTGCGATGGTGTAATTTCCAACCTCAGTTGCTTGCCAGCGCATGTTGTCGGCGACAAGTTGTGCAGTGATGTCAACCACGTCACCAGAAGCGCCGTCAATCAAGACCCAAGTCAACGTGCTTGCATCGATTTCGTTGGTGTCTTGGTCTTCGAGTGCCGCTGCAAAGTCAATGTATTCATCTGAGGTGATGTCGAATGCCTCACCTGTGGTTCCGTCTGCACCAAGTGCGGTGATGGTGGTTGAGATGAGGTCGCCTTGCGCAACTTCGACGAAGAGGCTCACTTCGTGAACCGTGACGCTGTCGTCATAGATGGCGGTGATTGTGTAAGCGTTAGCTGAAGACAAATACGGTTGGAAGGTCACTTCATCGTTAGCGATCTCCGCGCCTTCGAGAATAGCCTGATCTGTCCAAGAGGCATGGCTGAGCGTCCAATTGGCACTCACAGACCAGCGGTTGCCCTTCTGATCGGTTGCTTTGACCTTGACATCGATTGAATCGTCGGCGGTGAGTTGGAATGTGTTGCCAACCGAGTCGACGTTTTCAACAACCAACACCAGCGTTACAATTGCACCTTGTTCAACAGTGATGGACACTTGAGTGAATTGATCTTCGTACTTGGCTTCTAGAATCTTCTGTCCGCGTGAGATTGGATCCCAAATGGCAGGTCCGCCGGCGGTAAGGATACCGTCAGAAGTCTTGGTCCAGTTTTGGCTTGGCAAGAAGACCGGCAATCGGTTTCCACGCACGTCAATGCGAGTGGTGTTGATGTAAATGCGGTCGTCAGCGGTGATGGCTGTCTCGGACAAATCGAGTTCAAGACGGTCCATCTCGCCGTGGCCGACGGTGATTGCGAGTTGGCCTTGCGCCCCGCTGGTGGATGTGAGGTTGAGCATCCACATTCCGACATGGTCTGGGAAGTACTCGGAATTCTCGGTGCTGTAGTTTCCATTCGCCACCGTCCAAGTGAGCGATCCTGCTTCAGTTACATCTTGGATTTCGTTGTGGAATTGGTCGTACAACGTGTGCGAGATCGTACACCACACACCAGCTGGGTTCGTGCCAGTGCAGCCTTCTAACGTAAAGTAAGCAGCGACACCAGTGGTCACCAAGACGTCAACGCTCACGGTTTGACCGTTCCATGCAACATCGATGGTTTGTAGCCCAACTGCGTAAGGCATGAACAAATTTGGTTGAGCAAGGTCCATGGTTCCGTTGCTCGGGGTGTATGCAATGGCCTGATTTGGAACGATGTTGCCGAATTGATCCACCACAACAGCGGTGACAGTCATGCTTCCATCCGCAGTGATTTCAGCGGCAGAACCACTTGCAATCAAGGTGATTGGCGCCCCGGGCGTAACGGTGACAATTTCAGTTGCACAGATGATTCCAAAGCAGGCAGAAACGGTGTGCTGCCCGGTTGCATAAGGCGTGAACACGCCTGTCGAGGAGATGGTTCCATTCGATGCAGACCACACGATTGGGGTGCTGATTGGCATCGAAAGGTGATCATAAGACACTGAACCGAAACTGATCGGTGTGTCAGCGTTTGTCGTTGGTGCTGTCGGGGTCAAGTCAAGCGTTGTCACGTTGGTGTGATTCAACAGAACGATCGGACGGAAATCAGCGAGCGTTTCTGGGGATTCGCTCGAGATGAAGTTCCCCATCATGTCGCCTCTGTTTGGTGTCCCAATGATCAGCCATGCGTTGTCGTTGTCGATCAGCATGCCTTGTGCGCTGATGTCGAACCAAATCCAGCGGTTATCGCTGAGGTCTGTTTCAATAAAACTAGAGACAGGTGTGGCATCGTAATCGGTGCCTGCTTGCATTCCAGCTGCGCCCCATGCATTGCCTGTGGAAGCGTTGTTCCACGTGGATGCGGATTGGCTCCATTGTGTGTTGGTGATTCGATGAACGTCGAAGGTCATGCCGTTTGCTCCACCGACTGCAATCCACGAGTCAAGGTAGAGCCCAAGGCTGGCAGAATGGATGCTTGCATGGAGTGGAAGTGGGACTTGACTGTTGTCGAGAGCGAAGGTCATGTAGGCCTTCTTTCCGCTGTTCTGGCCGAAGTAGGTTCCAACTTCAATCATTTCTGAATCACCATAGTTGGTGTCAGAATCAGCTTCACTCAGGTGAGTTTCCCGCACGTTTGTGTGTCCGAATTGAGTGACTTCGTTGCCTGTTTGGAATTGATAGGTGTACGTCAAGTCATTGTTGTCGGTGTGGGTCGGGTCGCCGATTGCAAAGGACCAGCGGGACGAAGATGGTCCTGGGATCGATTGGTTGACACCTTGAACCCACCATTGGAACACTTCTCCAGTATCAAGACTGGTCGGGAAGCGGAAGGTGCTGTTCGTGATGCTTGTGCCTTCCCAAGAACGGAACTTGTACACGCCAGATTGGTTGGCAATGGTCACAATGTAACCTGTAGCACCGATTGATGGGGCCCAAGACAGGACCGGTGAAGCATCTGGTGTAAGCAGCGACCCACTGGTGTTGTACAGGACCTTTCCATCGGTTGGGTAAGTGAGAGAAGGCTGGGTTGGTGGTTGAATTCCATCCACGTTATCGATGTACTCAAGGACAATCCGAGGGCGGAAACTCTCGTTGATGTAATCAGAGGAGTAGAATTGATGATTTGTGTAAGGCGTTCCAACCACTTCGAGCATCACCGTCATTGTCATGTTGCCGTTCACCACGTTGGATTGAGCCAAACTCGTCAAATCCCATTCAATCCATCCTGACGAGGGATTGAGCGTGAGCGTAGAGCGAGTGATTTCGCTTGTCGTGCATGTCGCTGTGTTGTTCCAAGTTACGCTTGATTCCACGAAGGAAGAGCAAGCATGGGCTGAAATGGTTGTTGCAGAAGTACCCACCACGTTGTATCGGTACATACTCAACAGCATCGATGTGGGCGTCATGGCGGTTGGCCATGGCATGCTGCTCAAATCGAATTCCATTAGAATGCTGCTCTGACCAGAACCTGACCCGGAGGTTCCGAGGTTGAGGGTTTGAGATGAGCCCATGTTGGAGGAAACTGTCGAGGAAATCTCTGCATCCGGTACGCTTGGCAGCAGGCCTGTGTCGGTAAAGATCGAGCCACGGTAGAGTGCGAGGGATTGATTTCCATCGCCATCATCGTAGCCTTGATTGTCAGGGATTCGGAATTTGTTGATTGAAGACCAAGAACCGATTCGATGGTCTTGATCGCCACGGATTCTCCAGAAGTGCCATTCATCGCCCTTGTCAACATCAGTCCCCATCAGCGAGAGGTTCTGTGCGTCCCAGGTCAAGTTAAACTCATCAGAAGTGGTGACGGTGGTTGAATCGAAGCAAGAAGCATCGATCATCCTTGCATCAGGAGAACCGCACATCACCCATTGCGTGTGGTTCGCGTCGATGGAAGACCAGTTGATGTTCACTTCATCTGCACCGCTTGGACGCGTTGCTGACATGTTCCACAATGTCGCGCCATCTGCAGGCACAAGACCTGTTGGCGTGCTTGGACCCCACGGGTTGGTCGTTTCATAGGTGAACGAAAGGGTTGGTCGATCAGCTTGGACTGTGTTCTCGCTGCTTGCGATGTAGTACACCCCGTCAACGGTACCATCGACTTCTTCGGCCTGCAGAATAATGTCAAGGCTTGAAGCACCGCGCAAAATGGCGTGTTGGAGCAAGGAAGTGACGTTAAGTGAATACTCACTCGAAGCGTTCATCCAGAAGCCATCTGTTTCAGGTACTTGAGAATCCGCAGAGTGGTAAGCCCCAACACCCACCCATGAGGTGTTGTTGTTTCCAGGGTGGGCCCACGTCGAGGATTCATCCCATGAAGTGATCATTTGGGAGACGGTGACGTACACTTCGCCGTTTCCAGAAACCGCAGACAAGTCGAGGGTCGCGTTGTGGATTTCAAACGTCGTTGGCAATGGGAGGGTGCTGAAGTCAACCGAGATGAGAGTGGATGACCGCAACGTGCTGCTTGATGGGCTTTGACCGACGTAAAGGTAGCCACCTGCACCGTTGTTTGATTGTGTGTTCCCGCTATCGATTGCCGTATCGGCCATCAATGAAGGATAATTCAACGATTCAATGATGCTGCCGTCTTGGAGATCAATCCATGCGTGCGTCGAATCGACTTCTCCAGACACAACGCTCGGGATGTAAAACAAAGTCGAGGAACTCTGCGGCCCAATCATGCCTGAATCAATCGGCTGGACGGTCCATCGTACGGTTTGAATGTCTTCGATGTCCGTTGGTGGAGTGAAGGTCAAGTTTGTCAAGTCAAAGGCGGATGGGGCGTCGCGTGAATCGTACACCGTTCGTCCTGCCATGTCGTCGTCGGCATCTTCGAAGATGATGACCCGCCATGCTGCTGGAGCAGTGGTGGCGGTTGGAAGGCTCCATGAAAGTACAGGTGCGTAATTGGGCAAAACTGCGTGAGAGGTGGTGTCCCATTGGATGGAAGCGTTCGCTGGACCAACGTTGGTTCCTGCAGTGCTTGGGACCGCGACCGTTCCGTTTGTCCATGTCAGGTTGAGCCATGGTCGGTTCGAGGACGTGCCTTCCGAAGTGGTGAAGGTGATGACGTTTGCACCACCGGACCAAGCCGTAATCTCATTGGAGGCGTAAACCATCAGTGAGAGCGAAGACGCACCAGCGTCCAGCGCTGCCTGTGCTGCTTCGGTTACATCCCATGTCATCCAGTCAGCGCTGACTGAAGTTTGGAGATCGACGTATTCGCCAGCATCAACACCAATGTCGCGCCCACCGACAGCGGACCAGTTGTTGACACCGTCGTAGGTCGTATCGTTTGCATCGCCAGTCCAACTTTGAAGCACTGGGCGTATGGCCAATGGTTCTCCAGTGGAGGAACCGAATTCAGAATAGAGGTTCAGTGCAGCATCGGTGACGCGAGCGTTTGCAGGCTGAGGCACGGCGTTGAGTGGGATTCGAATGAGGGACACTGCTTGGCGGTTGAAACCTATGGCTCCAACCTTCATTTGCGTGTCGTCATCGTGAGCATCCGGAGAACCCGAACCGGCTTCATAGACGTAGGTGTCTTCGAAGTTTGGAAGGTTGAGCGAAGGCATAGCTTCTCGGTGATGGAGTTCAACAGCAGCGCAAGAACCGTCAGCACAGGTTTGCCATGTGGTGAGGTCGGGCAACAAGAAGTGATAGCTGTTCGACCAGTTTCCGATTTGGTTTGTGGCTGAGATTGCTCGAACCCGCCAGTGCCATGTGACCCCTTTGTCAAGGGCTGTCTCTGGCGTGTAAGTGTTGTTGGTAAAATCGAACCCATCATCGTTCCACGAGGTAGAAACTTGGAGGTTTGATGAATCAAAGGTGGAAGTGGTGTCGAGTTGTACGGCCCAGCCCCCCACGCTGAGGTTGCTGTTGAAGTTCCATGCCAATGTTGGCTGGTCGAGTGGCGTCAAATCAACGCCTGCCCCGATGGCCCATGAGCCATTCAGTGGACTGGAAGGTGAAGGATCGTTTGGTACTGCGTTGGAGCCTGGAACATAAACAAAGGTAAGTTCGGGGCGCGTTGCGACTGCACCACTGCCAGGGAAGAGTTGCACTTCACGAGATTGACCTGTTCCCACACCAAGCACACCGACGAAGAAATTCACACTTCGGTTTTCTCGCATGGCGTTTTGCACGCCCAATGTCACGTTCCATTCAACGCTGTCTCCAGAAGCGTAATTCGTGGTGAGAGCGACTGAATCGAGGAGTGAACCACGTTCGCTGCCTTTTGCTCCGGCCATGCCCCAGTTGTTGGTGCCGTCATAGGTGGACCATGTTGCACCTTCCGCAGACCAGTTTTGCTGGGTGTTTTCCCAGACCGCAACGGTTGGTGCATTGTATGGGCTGCTTCCGAGGGTGAATTCGAGGTTGGCGGATTCCACCGCATAACCTGCTGGCAAGAGGTTGGACTTGAGATCGCAACTCATCAGAGCCATCGCTTCGCTCGGGTAAGGGTTGTATGAAACAAGCAACTTGGATTCATCGTCGTAATTTTGGGTTGGCGTTCCACTGTCGATGAAGGTGTCCATGCATGCAGGATACAATCCATCGTCCGTGCCGTTGCCGTGGCTCATACGGAACTCATATCGATCGCCGCCCAGCCAAGTGGACTCTGCCGAACTGACGAGGAAATTGGATGTTGCCCAATCGCCAAGCCTGCCGTCGGTGTCGACAAAGGCCATGCGCCAGAAGTACATGTTTCCAGCATCAAGGGCATCCGTTCCGGTCATGTTGAATTGACCCGCAGAAGCGGCCACTGAAGTCGTAGCTTCCATGTTGTCGAGGTCCCATACGCGGTCCCGGAAGTGCTCATCTGTTGCCATTTGGAAGGCGATGTCGTAGGACGAAGCAACGCTTCCATCCCATCCGAGGGACGGCGTGGTGTTGGCGGAGAAATTATGACCGGTTTGATTCCAAACGGCTTTGCCTTGAGCCGGTGCGGTTTGTGTCATGACAGGTAGGGTCGCTCCGGTTCCCCAAGCGTAGGTGATCTCAACGGTGGGTTGGAGTGCTTCTGTTGATGCTTCTGAGGTGTGGAAGGTGGTTGAGATTGTCCCCCCTGTGGAATAAGGCCCGTTTTCACCCCGTGCAAGAATAATGTAATCTGCTGCATCACTGGTCGGTGATTCGAGCCAAGACTGAAGGCTGTTCGTGAAACCAAATTGGAAGCGAGAAGCGGTTTGATCACCGTAGATTCCAGTCGCAGTCGCCGTAGAACTGTACGAACGACCGCCATCGTCCCAGTTGTTGCCGTTCGATCCGCGGTTCCAAGTCACTTGGTCTTCGACCCAAATGTTGGAGTCCATGCCGTGCATGGAAAGCATGGTTGATCCGCTGGAGGATTGACGCTGAAGGACGACATCCGCATCCGTGATGGTGGCGTTATCGTGCAAGCCCACCAAGCCCAAGTCCATTCGGAAGTGAATCACTGATTCTTTGGTCGAGGTCAGCGTTGCCGCCATTGTGGCAGAGGTGCCGTACTTCGTGTTTCGACTCAACTGGTTGGCGAAGGTGTCTTCGATGAAGTCGTAAGGGAGGCCGAGGGAATCAACATCCAAGGTGATGGTTGCCGTGTTGTCGCCATTGTCGACGACATCGTGAGCGGGGAGGAGGAAGGATTCGCTGGTCCAGTTGCCAAGGGTTCCCGACGCGTCCATCGAACGGTAGCGGTAGTGAACCTCTGAGCCGTTGTCGAATTGTTCACCCGACGGCATTTGGTAAGATCCGGAGGTTGCGGTCGTGGTGAAGGTGTTCCAAAGGGAAGAGTAATGCCATTCAAGATCGAGTGCGGATTTGAAATTCGCTTCGGTTGAGAATTGATATTCAACGGCTTGCCCGGTCAGTGAATCATAGGTGATCAGGGGAGCGCGGTCGGCTGTGAGAAGGAAGTCACCCGTCATCAATGGCTTGCCATCTTCCGCAAAAGTAGAGGTCATCGAACCGCCGTTTCCAGCAGGCGTAGTGGATGAAACGATGGTTAATTCAGGCCTGTTGTTGATCGCTTGGCTTTCAGACATTTCACACGAATAGAGCGCACCGTTTCCAGAAACAAGTACGTTCAGTTCAGTGTCGTTGTTTGAGGCGGCCTGTTGGGCGTGAGCGGTGACGTTCAGGGTGAACGTACCGTTTGCGGAGGCGCGGAAGGGTGGCTCCCAAGCGCCTCGGTCGCTGTTTCCGTCAGCACCCTGTTCGCCCCAGGGCGTGTTGGAGTCGCTTTGCATCCATGTTGCTTCGGAATCATTCCAAGCGATGATGGAAGCGGTGTAGGCGTGGATTTGCGTGGCTGAGACCGAGTCAGTGCCGCATTCAAGAGCCAACGTTGCCGATTGGATTGAAGAGGACGATGTAATGTTCATTGGGAAGGTGAAGAGGAGCCGACTTTCTTCACCGAATTCCGAAATGCCAAGGCTTGCGGATTCAGTTTGATTGCCTACGGTGTTGGGGTTGGTGTCGGAAATGACAGTGTCGTAGGTCGCAGTGTCGGTGGTGGTGACGCTGAAAACGATGGACTGGTCTTCCAGTTGCTGCCATTCTGGCACGGCTTGCGGGACAAGTAAATCAGCGAGAAGGAACATCATCACAAGGAGGATGACCGTAGGGGTTCGACGGGTTTCGGTCGCGGACGGCATGGGACTCAATCCCCTCACGACCTGCTACATATACTGTCTTTTCGCTCTAACGCCATCCCCAATGCCTCACGAGAGGGCGGTTATTTCCCACCTGACCGCCCTCCAATCCCGTCAGAACTCAGGCGAATGTTGAAGGGCGCTCGCCGTCAAGGATGGACCATGAGCGAACTCTGGGTTGAACGCCATCGCCCACAAGCCGTGAGCGAGATTCGCGGCCAACATGCGATTGTTCAGCGGCTGACGGTTTATTCAGCCAAGAAAGAATTCCCACACCTGCTGTTCGCAGGTCCACCAGGAACTGGAAAAACAACGGCTGCAATGGCGTTGACCAAGGATGTATTTGGTGAAGAATACCGGCGAAACCTCTTGGAGATGAACGCCTCTGATGAGCGTAAACTCGAAAGCATTCGAACCAAAGTGAAGCAATTTGCTCGAACAGCACCCTACGGCGGCGCTCAATTCAAGATCATCTTCCTCGATGAAGCCGATGCGCTTACCAACGATGCACAAGGAGCCTTAAGGCGAATTATGGAGCAGTATGCAGAAACCTGCCGATTCATCCTTTCATGCAATTACTCCTCCAAGATCATCGAACCCATTCAATCGAGGTGCGCTGTCTTCCGATTCCGCCCGCTTTCTGATGCCGATGTGAACGCTCAGGTTCACCACGTGGCTGAACATGAAGGCGTGACCCTCGAAGATGATGCAGGTGACGCCCTCACGAGAATTTCCCAGGGCGACCTGCGAAAAGCCATCACAGCGCTCCAAGTTGCGTCTGCAATCAACATGCACATTACTCGAGACCTGATCTACGAAACTTCAGCAACCGCTCCTCCAGAAGCCCTCCATCAATACTTGATGGCGTGCAGGGACGATGGTTTCCACGCTGCGCGTCGCCGCCTTCGAGAGTTGCTTGACCGCTACGGCCTCGCAGGAACAGATTTCGTCAATCAGCTTCATAGAGAATTGTACACCGCTGATTTCCTCAATGAAGACGCAAAGTTAGACATCACCGAATGGATGGCAGAAGTTGAATACCGCCTTGTAGAAGGCGGCGGGGAACAAATCCAGTTGGACGCTCTTACCGCACGGCTTGTGACGCACCTTCGCTGATTTCACTTTCACTTTCATTCAAAGGGTGAATGAAAACAACAGGGTAGGGCGATTCCACCGTCAAGCATGACCACCCTTGTTTCCCACCTCATGGACGCCCTTTGTTGGACCCCGATTGCACCGCTCATTGGTGCAGCAAGGCGACGCAGAATACAGTTCCAAACTCGAGAACGCAGCGATGTGCATCGGATTTCTAAACTTCTCAACACGATCATGCTCGCTCATGGCGACATGCTCTCATGAAGCGTCAGGATCTGGAAGTTCTTCGACCACTTCAAGCGTCCACTTGTAACTGCGGGTGTTCTCCCAAGGATCGCCTTGTTCGGTGATGAGTACGGAGATCTTGTGCGTGCCTACATTTAGGCCATCCGCTGAAAGCAGGATTGCAAATGGTTGGTCGCTTGTACCATGCGGCAAAAGTTCGGGAGCAGAGCGATTGTCGAGGGTTCGCCCGAATTTGATTTGCTCCTCATGTTCAGCCCAGTAAGTGTCATTGGCCGGAAGATCTGCGATGCTGACTTGGTTGTTTTCGAGACCGACGGTGACCACTGCACCGTCTGAATTGACGTTGTCCGCGAGGCCAAACAACAGCCAAATCTCACCGGTTAACGATTCACCTTGTTGAACCGTCCATGTGATTTCGCCATCTTTGCCGTTGTCATTGGCGAACACCAAATCAGTCCCATCATCGGCCGCAATAGCCCATGTGTTGGCCAATTGAGGAGCGACAATGTCACCCAATGGAGGGTTGACGAGCATAAAGGAAAGCGCCAAAAACGTGAACAAGTGAAGGAATCCTGATTTGAACCAAGTTCCTTTGGTGTAAATTTCCATGAAACGCTCTGGTAAAATCATCCGGTGAACCTGTGGGATGAGCACAATCATAGCAATTGGTAGCAGGTATAGGATATCCGATTTCGCTTGATCGGTGTTTGGCATCAGCACGTAGCGCATCAGCAACGACACTACGACCGAGAATGAAAGAACGAGCCACATTGAGGCCGTATCTGCCTTTTCCTTGGCCACATAGACGACCGGATCAAACGCTTCGAGGCCCATGTCTTTCCCAGTACGTCGCTTTTTACGCTCTTGACTGCCATCTGTTGACCTTCGCTTCTGTTCTGCTGAAGCAGCGGCCATAGCCGTATTGAGGTCCACCATGACCCTCCCTGTGGCGTGAAGTGAATGAAGGCTACGGTTGAATCACCAACCTGAATCGGCCGTATGCTTCAAAGGGGGAAGGCGGCACGGGGGAATCAAGCCGGGGTGGCGTAGTTGGTAGCGCGTCGGACTCATAGGGCAGCCTTAACGGCAATCGTATGACGTGCAAACCCCTTGCGGTGTCTGAGACATCCGAAGGTCGCGGGTTCGAGCCCCGCTCCCGGCACCACTCAATCTCAGATTGGCGTCCAGCATCTTCAATGGTCCGAATGAGTCAGGCAGTGGCGAACCCTTGATGTGCCCTCGGCCGGTGGGAGATTCATGGTTGATGCACCACTGCCCGGTGAACGGGTAAAAATCGAAGTTGCAAGCCACAACGGAATGACCACGGTTGAAGGGATCGTTCTCCATCCTGCTGCGCGCCACCACGTCACCCTAAAGCTGGTGAATGGCTACAACGCGAGTTATCCACTTGAAGCCGTTCAATCGATTGAAGTCACAGGCCAACACCAAGCGGTGCAGTCCGTCCACTCTCAAGCCGCTGAGCCATCCAGCGACCTTCCAAAGGTCCGAATCTTGCATACAGGCGGTACCATCGCTTCGAAGGTCGATTACGCCACTGGAGCGGTTGTTGCTCGATTCGAGCCTGAAGAGTTGATAGCGAGCCTCCCCGAACTTCGAGAAATTGCCAACATCGAGGCGGTCAAACTTGGAAACATGTTCAGCGATGACATCCGCCCCCAGCACTGGAACGCCATTGTCCAAGCCTCAAAGAAAGCCTTCGATGATGGATGCGTTGGCGTTGTTGTGACGCACGGCACAGACACACTGCACGTTTCTTCTGCAGCAGTGGGAATGTCCTGGGCTGGCCGCGGTGGTACACCCCCCGGCCCAATCGCTTTTGTCGGATCGCAGCGCTCTTCAGACCGGGGGTCCTCAGATGCGGCAGAGAACCTCCTCTGCGCCGTTCATTGGGCGGCAAACGGTCCAAAACCAACCGGTGCAGTTGGCGATGCCACCGTTGTCGTCATGCATGCAGGGCCCAACGATGGCTTGTGCGCTGTGCTCCCCGGCACAGGCGCTCGAAAGATGCATTCATCGAGACGAGATGCGTTCCAACCCATCAATTGTGAACAGTTGGGAGCGGTCCATATTGACAACGGGGTACTTTCTCACACCCTCAACCCTCGATACAGTGAGGCGCTTCAATCAAAGAATAATCGAACGGTGACCCAGCGTCCGGATTCATACGAAACCGGTGTTCGAATTGCACAGTTCGTTGCAGGCCCATGGTTGCATGCAGAACATATTGAGGCGGTTGTCCAAACTGGCGTTCAAGCCATCGTGATTCATGGAACAGGCCTTGGCCATTTGCCCATCGCCGACCCAGGAAAGGATGCGCCAGAGAACACCAAGGTCTGGCGAACACTCACCCGGTGCGTGAACCGAGAGATCCCCATCGTCGTCACCTCACAATGCATCAATGGCCCCGTCGACATGAATGTCTACTCTAAAGGACGCAAGCAAATCGAGATGGGCCTCCTCGGCCATGGCAGCGCTGCAACACCAGAAACCGTGATTGTCAAGGTTCATTGGGCGCTCTCAAACGCCAAAACTGTCGCAGAAACAATCGGTCAAGATTTGTGTGGCGAAAACCGAAACGACCTCATGGCCTGAGCGTTTCAATGAAGAACCGTGACGGAGTGGAATGGATATGGCAGGGAACTCGAGCGAACGTCTCGAAGAACTCCAGTTCAAGCGTGAGCAGGCTCGTTTGGGTGGCGGATTGAAGCGCCAAGAAGCCATCAGATCAAGTGGACGAGGCACCGCAAGGGACCGCGTCCGAATGCTTCTGGATGAAGACTCGTTCATCGAAATTGATTCTTTTGTCACCCATCGAACCACGGACAACGGCATGTTCCTCCACCACACCCTTGGCGACGGTGTTGTAGCAGGCCACGGAACAATCGACGGCCGACGGATTTACTGCTTCGCCCAAGACTTCAGCGTACATGGAGGCAGCATGGGGGAAATGCACGCTAAGAAAATCGCCAAACTGGTCGAAATGGCCGAACGCGTCAAAGCGCCGATCATCGGCCTTTGGGACGGCGGGGGCCAACGCGCTCACGACGGTATTGCTGCCCTCGCAGGCACCGGTGAATTGCTTGACCGCCTCGTACAATGCAGCGGCAGAGTTCCGATGATATCGCTTGTTCTCGGCCCGGTTGTAGGCGTATCTGCGCTCGCAGCAAGCCTCGCAGATTTCACAATCCTCGGCGAAGAACACGGGCAATTGTTCCTCTCTTCGCCGCTCGAAACCCCCGAGGTCTTGGACGGCGAAGTCGATGCTGCTGGCCTTGGAGGTGCAAACTTGCACGCCTCACGCTCAGGTATTGCTTGCATGATTGCAGCCGATGAAGAAGACGCATGCTCCCTTGCAGCGGAAATCCTATCTTACCTTCCAGACCACAACATGGCAGATCCTCCTGTCGAGGAGACAGCAGACCCGAAGGAACGAAAAAACACAATTCTCGAAACCCTCGTCCCAGACAACCCAAACAAGCCCTATGACATGGTCAAAGTGGTGGAAGAAATCGTCGATGATGGCATCTTTGTCGAACTCTTTGAAGCCTATGCAGACAACATCATCATTGGGTTCGCCCGGCTTGAAGGACGAACCATTGGTGTGGTCGGCAATCAACCGAAGGTCTTAGCCGGTTGCCTTGACATCGATGCGTCAATCAAAGCTGCGCGTTTCATTCGAACTTGCGACGCATTCAACATTCCACTCGTCACGTTCGAAGACGTTCCAGGTTTCTTGCCCGGTGTAGTCCAAGAGTGGGGTGGCATCATCCGCCACGGTGCAAAACTTCTGTTTGCATACGCTGAGGCAACCGTCCCAAAACTAACCTTGGTCACACGAAAGGCATACGGGGGAGCGTACCTTGCTATGTCTTGCAAGCACCTTCAAAGTGACTATAACGTCGCTTGGCCAACCGCAGAACTCGCAGTGATGGGCGCCGATGGTGCCGTGAACATCATTCATCGCAGGGAAATTAACGCTGTACCCGATGAAGAAAAGGAAAACGTTCGCTTGAAGTTGGTCGCGGAATACAAAGCCAAATTTGGCGACCCATATGTCGCAGCACGAAACGGTTGGCTCGATGACGTGATCGAACCGGAGGAAAGCAGGATTCGGTTGTGTCGAGCCCTCAACATTTTGCGTTCAAAGCGTGAATGGAGCCCGCCCAAAAAACACGGGAACATCCCATTGTGAACCGTTTCACTGTTTGCTTTGAGCCCGCGCCAACAGACCACCTTCGCTGGGTTTTGAAATTTCTTCGCTTACTTCTTCTTCGGTCAAAGAAGGCACAGTTGGGTTCGATAGCCGTCGATTCAGCCCCACCATTAGGGCCGCAATGGCAAGCAAAAGACCGCCTACCAAGCCAATTGCAGTCAGCGGTACGGATCCTTCAGATGAATCCGTTGTTGGGTTCGAAGGAGAGGCTGGAGTGGCGCCGGACAAATTGACAACAAGGTAGGCTGCTGATTCAATGCCCAAATCAGCATCAAGCACCGCAACGCGGAGTTCGACGGTTCCGTTTGCATCGCTCGGATACTCAAGGAAGGTTAAGCAGCGGTTGGTCGAGGCAGCGGCGTCAAAACTGCATGAGTGAGATAAATTCTCCAATTGAGTCCCGTTGATGGAAATGTTTGCTTCGGAAGGCACAGAACCATCTGGATCATACACCCACCACATCAGGCCGCCTGAGCGGTCATCGACAGGGTTGAGTTCCTTGATCGTGACAGCCGGGGCATCTGGCAGAGCAAGCACTGTGATGTTCATGGTAGCGGTGTGAGTGATCTCGCCATCTGATACATTGAGGTATACGGTAGAGTCAATGCCAAAATAATCCAGTGAACCACTGATTAGAATTTGGGAGGCTGCTCGAATGACATCAACGTTTGGAGAATTGTCTGAGATGGTCCAGAAAAGAACATCATTGTCGATGTCCCAAGCCATCTGGGAGAGGTTCAAAGCAATCGAACCGTCTTCATCGAGGGTCACATCCCAAAATGAAGTGTTGACCGTCATTGGATCGTTGAGGGCTTCAATGTATAGCGGCACATCGAGTTCAACCGGCGCATTGACCCCGTCGCCGACGAGGAGATGAAGCACTGAGGCCCCATTCATGTTGGTGCGTGGTGTCATCGTCAGGACATCATCGAGAATGTTGAAATCAACGGGGCCGTTTTGGCCCTGAGTTTCTCCCGAGATGCTTCCAAAAAGCACCTCACCTTCTGGGTCACTGACATAATCGGACAAGAGAATCGTTGTCGAAGGTCCATCTTCAACCATGTTTTGCATCGGAACGGAACCGAGCACAACAACTGGGTCATCAACAGGAAGAACTCGAATCAAAGCGGTGATTTCACCTTCATCCACCACGCCATCGCCAGCAGCGCGTACTTTCAGGCGCACATCAGCTCCTGCCACTTCCTCGCCATCCGCCGTGTGGTAAATGGTAACGGTTGAGCCGTCGCTGTGAATCGAGGCGCTGAAATCCTCAATTGAGCCGCCGTTTATTTCCGCTTCAACGAAAAAGACAGACTGCCCGTCTGGGTCGGATGCGAACAAGTTCGCCTCAACTTCAGTGCTGCTGCGTTGTTCGACATCGATGTAAGGAATCGGAGAAGTAAACATCAGCGGTGCGTCGGTACGGTTGAACGTTTGATGGAGGGTTGTCGGAGCTCCTTCGACTCGGATTTGCATGCTCATGACATGTTCGCCTGGTGCTACATCAGACATCGGAAACAAACACTCTGCTTGGTGCGAGGACGTCATGGAACCTGCTGTAGGCGTCATGCCGGCAACGGTGCATTCGATCTCGACGAGCCAATTCGAAGGGATTTGGGCTGACGATGTCCCGTTGCGCAAACTCCAATCCACGCGCCAGTTGACGGTGTCTTGGGTGCTGAAGGTGGTTGTGTTCGCCGGGGCAAAGGTTTGGTTGAGGATTTTGACGAATTGCCCGGCCTGCAGATTTTCTTCAAGGTAGGCGTTTGCATCGCTGAGCGTGTTAGGGGCGTTTGGTCGATTAAATGCAGATCTAAACGAATCATGGTCCCCATGAAGCATGACGCTGAGGTAGGGCACGACATGCTCAACTGAACGTTGAAGTTGTTCCTCTTGGGTGATTGAAGCGTCCTCGTCCCCAAAACCTTCTGTGAAGGAAGTGCTGTCCTGAAATTGGTAATGATTGGCCCCGAGAAGTTGCATCGCGTGCCAGCCCAGTTGGTCGCTGGCGCCCAGCACGGCTGTGACTTCATTGAATTCGGAAACCCCATCCAAGGTCCCGGTGATGAAAAGACCGGCTGAAGGCATGGCTGGGTCAACGCTCCAACCCGAAGGTGCGAGGGTGGTCCAGTGTTCACCTGCCGGCCAAGAACTGAAGTCAGCCCCAAGACCAAACACACCTCGAGGAGGTTGTGCCCCTTGTGTGCCACTTCTTTCGTTCCAAAAGGGCAAGACACCGTAGGCAGAAGCGGCGCCGTGGCCGTGGCCTCCAAGGCCCCAGTGATTCAAGTCGATTTGTCCAAACGAGCCCATAATTACATCATTTGATTCATTGAGCATTGCCATGTATTCGTACACCGTTTGAATGTCGATGAGAGTTTGACTGAAGTCAGTGGCATCTGAAACGCCCAAGTGAACCACAACGATATGCCCACGTTTGGCCAGAAGCGTGGACACCTGCATGTAATCTCCGAGTTCTTCTCCGTCATCGCCGATGAATTGAATCCAAGTGAACGGACCATTGCCCGCCATATTTGCGGACTCCCCGTCTTCCATGGCAGGGTAGATCAGTCGAAAGTGAATGTGGTCATCGTCTTCACCGTAATGCCCATCAAACCAACCCACTGGGTAATCTGGGCCAGCATGAACCGCCTCGAAATCAACGGGTTCTGGCGGATGAACCGCTGCAATGGATTGAAGCGGCATCAACACGAGAAGCATGGTGAGGATGAAAGCGGAACAATTTGGTCTCATCAGCCTCTCCTCCTATTGTAGCCTCTGCGTTAGATGATTTCAGTGTTGTTCCATCATGCGTACTCGTTCAGTAGCGCCTCGGCGTGAATCAGTTGTGTAAGAAGCAAATCAATCGAAGGAAGAACCTCTCGAAGATGTGGCGCCCACAACTCAGACCAGCATGCCAAATGTTGTGCCACAAGCAGCCATCGACCGTTTAATCCAGTTGCCATCATCGAGGAGAGCATTGTTTCGACATCCCCATGGAACGCCTGGTAGGTTGCATTGAGGATCAAAGGGGCTTCTGCGGAATTGTATTCTGAATCAAAGTTGACAGCAAAAACCGCATCTTTACCGGGTGCAGTGCAAGAGCCCCGTAGGCTGTCAGGTAATTTGCGTCTTGACAAGGCAGCGTGGACGCCTCCACCTGCTGCAAGCCATGCGGCGACAACAGAGCGTGCTGCTCCACCTCCACCACAAATCGAAAGCACTGGAGAGTCTTGGAAATCGATACCGAAATGCTTTGCCAACGAAACCACACCAGCGCCATCAAGCCCAGCGCACCACCAACCCTGCCCGTCCCAGCGCAGCGCATTGACGCATTGATATTCCATCGAAGCATCGATAGCTGAAACTGCATTGCTTGACAGTTGGTGCTTGAGCGGCGTTGTCAAGTTGGCCCAAATTTCTGTGCTGAGAAAGCCCGTTGGCAAGGGTGTCAGTGGGGGTTTTGGTGAATCGAGGGAGGGTGACAAAAAGTCTTCTTCTCCGACAGGTGAAAAACGCTCATCCGCATCTTCGATTGCCATGCCGACCAGTATTGCTTTTTCAAGTAATTTCGAAGTGCGGAACTTTCCGAAGGGAGCGCCCGTGTAGTCCCAATCTGGTGGGTCTGGGACTGCACCAGCATAGCCCCATGCCAGAGCCCCCTCGATCGTCGAGGTTGGGACTAAATTACTCGATTCCAAATCGAGGTTGAGTTCTTTCTTACCAAGTAAATCCAAAAGTCGGGCATGAACTAAACCGAGCAACAAAGGGGAGAGCGAATGTGTGATTGGGTTGCCTGCAACCGCATAGCGAACCCCACCCATGATACCTACATGCACCTTCCCTCCTTCAACCTCTCCCTAAGACATGAAGAGAAACGGGATAGGATTCAAAAAGGAGGCATCCTTAGCAAACCCATGCAGAACATGATAGAAGGAGCAAAATCCAATACAATTTCCCTGCTCACAGGACTTCTTGGCGTCTACTTCACCGCTTCGATGTGGGTTGAACTACAGGATTCCCTCGGCCTCCTCATTGGAGCGCCACTGGCAGTGGTTGTCACCACAACCATGCTCATCATTTTTCAATCGAAAAGACAGCAAAAAGAGATCCAGCTCAACGGCAATTATGACCTCGATGAGTCATTCCTTAACGAAAACACAGACCCACTCGGAGCCCAAAAGGGCCGCAATCCAGTGATGTTCATTGTCCTGCTTTACCTGTTTGTGGTCGTAATGAACGAGGCAGCAGGAACTGGCCTGCTCTTCAATTAAGGTGCAGGAAATGTCTGGATTGATGGACGTTTTCCTCATGAAGGAACGCGTCAATGAGGGCACGAACCCAATTTTCATCATATTGGAGAAAGCATCAATCTTGATCGCATTGCTCATTGTACTTGCCCTTGCAATTGCTCTGAGCTTACCGGACTGGGGTGTTGGAATCGTGGTTGGCATTTCGCTTGGCCCGATTGTCTATGGGCATTACTATTTCATTTACATTCGTCCACTTCGAAGACAGAACTTGGCAGAAGATTGAAGTCCTAAGCCTCTATCAACAACCAGGGAACACTATGAGTCTACTAACTAATTTCCTCGAACTTATCGGTTTGGGAGACATCGGCGGCATCGATATTCTGTTTGCAGCAATGGCTATTGTGGGTACATTTCTATTCTTGATTTATTTTGCACTCATTTTGATAGGCGGCGTTGCGGATGGAGCTCTTGGTGCGGTTGGCGTTGACATTGATCTCGAAATGGGAGCAGAAGGCGTGTTTAATATGCTCACAATCCAAGGATTGCTCAGTTTCTTGATGATGTTTGGAATTTTTGGCCTCGCTGTGAATATGGAAACACAGATACCAACACTGGCGATTCTCGCAGGAACGGTGGCAGGAACGATTTCCATGTGGCTCATTGGAAAGGTGTTTCAGATGTTGAAGAGCCTCGAAGTTGACGCAACAGTTCAGCATAATCAAGCAATTGGTGCACAGGGCCAAGTCTACATGACCATCCTACCAGGCCAATCTGGTCAAGTTCAGGTGGAATTCCAAAGTGCGCTACGAACCTGCTCTGCTGTACTGGAAGACGACACTGCAACTTTGGAAACTGGCAAATTTGTGGAAGTCATCCGAACCATTGGAGAGACATTAATCGTTAAAGAATTAAGTCTCAAAGATACAGCACCTGAGTAAACTTACCGCCGAAATCATTCCACTCAGCCCCCATCACGCACGCTCTTTAGACGGGTGAAAGGTCTTAAAGGACGGTGCGCATGGGGACATCATGGCAGAACTCTTCGTAATCGGCATTGGACTTTTCCTTTTCGTGCTCCTCGGAACCATCTATGTTGCAACTCAGAGATACAAACTCGCACCATCTGACCAAATTTTGGTCGTCTATGGTAACGTGAAAGACAAGCAATCGGCAGAATGTATCCACGGTGGTGGAAAGATTGTCTGGCCTTTGATCCAGCACTACGCATACTTGTCACTGCGTCCAATGACCCTCAACATCCCCCTCAAGCACGCTCTTTCAAAGCAAAACATCCGCATCAACGTCCCTTCATCGTTCACAATTGGAATCTCAACTGAGCCTTCGATCATGCAGAACGCTGCTACACGACTGCTCGGCCTACCACAAAGCGACATCGAAAAACTTGCAGAAGACATCATTTTCGGACAGCTCCGATTGACCGTTGCTTCGCTCACCATCGAGCAAGTCAACCAAGACCGTGATTCGTTCCTTCGAATTGTGTTTACCAACGTCGACACAGAACTGCACAAGCTCGGTTTGTACCTCATCAACGTCAACGTTGTTGACATCACAGACGAGCGCCAATACATCGAGTCGATCGGTACCAAGGCCGCAGAAACCGCTGTCAACGAAGCAATGGTTGAGACCGCCATTGCTCGCTCGACTGGTGAACTTGGTCAGGCCAAGGCAGACCGAGAGCGTGAAGTTGGTGTTGCACAAAACTCCGCCGAGTCCGAAAAGGGCCAGAAGGAAGCAGAAGTCAACCGACGTATTTTCGTTATGCAGCAAGAAGCAATGGGTAAGCAAGGTGAAAACGTTGCTGCCGCAGAAATTGCTGACTTTGAAGCAGACCTCATTGTCAAGCAAGCAGATGCACGCAAGCGCTCTGAAGTCGCTCAACGTAACGCACAGAAAGAAATCGAATCCGCCCAGTATGAACTCGAAGGCGAGCGATTGCGCGCTTTGGAAGTTGTTCGTGAAGAAGTTTCGAAGAAGACCGTCGAAATCGCTGCAGAAGCAGAAGCAGAACGACAACGCCGAATTGCTAGGGGGCAAGCCGATGCAACTCTTGCTCGATACCAAGCAGAAGCAGAGGGGACCAGAGCCGTGCTCGAAGCAAAGGCTGCTGGTTATTCCCAACTCGTTGCCAGCGCTGGTGGCGATGCAAAGGCTGCTGCCACACTCCTCATGGTCGAGAAGATGGAAGAATTGGTTGCACGACAAACTGAAGCAATCTCCAACCTCAAGATTGACAAGATCACCGTTTGGGACTCTGGAAACGGAGCAAACGGCGAAGGCGGATCCACTTCCAACTTCATCTCCTCGTTGATGCAAAGCCTCCCGCCAGTGCACGATGTTGCCAAGATGGCTGGTGTAGAGCTGCCAGAATACCTTGGACGAGTCAAAGAAGATTGAACCCTCACGGCGCTTCGAAATGGGTTGCCAAAACCCGTTGCAAAACCCCCATCCACCCGAGGGATTGAAAGCCATAACCACACGGTAGAAGGTCCATGGCCAGTGACTTAGAAATTGCTCGAGCGGCTTCCTTAGAGCCCATTGAAACCATCGCATGGAAATTGGGCATCTCGAGCCATGAGTTGTTACCCATGGGTAAGGGCATGGCGAAAATCACTTGGGAAGCGCTCAGTGAACGCTTTTCACGCCCTCAAGGCAGCCTCGTTCTCGTCACTTCCGTCAACCCTACGCCGTTTGGGGAAGGGAAAACAGTCACAACCATTGGTTTGACACAGGCCTTGTGTGCCATCGATCAATCCGCAACATGCGTTATTCGTGAACCTTCGATGGGTCCTGTATTCGGAATCAAGGGTGGGGCCGCAGGTGGAGGCCAATCGCAAGTGCTTCCAATGGAAGACATCAACCTTCATTTCACTGGAGATCTTCATGCTGTAACTTCGGCCCACAACCTTCTTTCTGCACTGGTGGACAACCACATCAAGCATGGCAATGCGACTAAATTAGATCCAACAAGGATCTTCTGGCCTCGAGTGATTGACATGAACGATCGAGCCCTGCGCAGCATAACCGTCGGGCTTGGCGGTCCTGCAAATGGAAATCCACGCCAAGACCGATTCGACATCACCGCCGCAAGTGAAGTGATGGCGATCCTGGTGCTTGCCAGTGATTACGAAGACTTACGCCGTCGACTTGGCGATATCGTTGTCGGCCAATCCACAGAAGGACGTCCGGTAAAAGCGGAGGAGATTGAGGCAGCAGGAGCAATGGCCTTGCTTTTACGCAATGCTTTTTTGCCAAATTTAGTCCAAACCCTCGAAGGCAACCCTGCTTTCATCCATGGCGGGCCTTTTGCTAACATTGCCCATGGTAATTCAAGCATCATCGCCGATCGGTTGGCGCTCGGTGCAGCAGATATTGTAGTGACTGAAGCAGGATTTGGTTCTGATATGGGCGCTGAGAAGTTCATGCACATCAAAGCCGCAACTTCAGGAAAAGCCCCTGATTGTGTGGTCATGAACGTCACAGTGCGTTCTATGAAACTGCACGGAGGTGCGTTTGGGAGCCGTGGTGGTTACCGTCCATCCAGAGAGGAACTCGATGAAGAAAACATCGACGCAGTCACCCGTGGTGCACAAGGAAACCTCGATCGCCACATCCGGAACATGGCTGGTTTCGGGATGCCCGTTATTGTCTCCATCAACCGGTTTACTGCCGATACCGACGGCGAACTCGATGCGCTCGCCGCCCAAGCACGAGCCAGCGGGGCTCATGCCGTTACTATGACTGAAGTTCATGCCAAAGGTGGAGCCGGTGGCGAAGAATTAGCCCGAGCCGTCGTCTCAGCCATCCAAGACCACGTGGCTGCAGGTCGCCCGTTCACCCCGCTGTTCAACAAGGACGCCCCGGTCATGGACAAAGTCAACGGTATTGCCAAGCGCATTTACAAAGCAGAAGGCGTAGAAGTTGAGACAAAAGCAGTGAAGCAACTCGCTGCTATTGAATCCTGGGGCTACGGTCATCTACCCGTATGCATGGCAAAAACCCAATATTCGTTTTCACATGATGCGGGGCAGTTGGGAGCGCCTGTTGGCTTCACAATTCCAGTCCGGGAGTTCCGACTGAATGCAGGAGCAGGATTCATCGTTGCCGTGCTTGGCAACATGATGACCATGCCAGGCCTACCAAAGCGCCCTGCAGCAGCAGACATGGACATGGATGAAAACGGACAACTCACTGGCGTCTTCGGGTGAACTGAATGAAAATCCTCAAGCGAGAACCCACCATGTGGCGTTTGCGGATTGAATCAGAGGATGACTTGTGGACCTTGTCCCATCTTGCAAGACCCGGGCTAAGCATCGGTATGCTTGGAGAGCGGCGCGACCAAACGACTTCCGGGGAAGAAGGCGGTCGAGCAAAAGTTGCCGAGCGAAAGAAGATGTGGATTCGGCTGAAGATTGGTACAACCGAGTACCAGGCGTTCAGTGAACTGCTTCGTGTTCACGGTGTGATCGAGGAGGCTCAATTTGATGTTGGCCTCCACCACACCCACATTGTTGAACTTCGCGATGATGTGGAGTTGACAGCAACCCACGCCTTTTCACAGGCAGATTACGAACTGCTCCGCCAATCAGAAAAAGCCGCTCAACAAACGAACATTGCACTGGCGATGGTGGAAACCGATGAGATTGTCCTGTTCTACATCACACCAAGAGGCCTCAAGGAAGGGGCAACATGGACCATGCGCGGTGGAGGAAAGCGGGGTGACATCAAGCAGTCTTCAGGTGTTGCCGCCACATTTCGCAACAACGTCATCAAAGCAGTGACCGCCACACTCGATGAATCCACACCACTTTTGCTGTGCGGGCCTGGTCATCCAAGGGATGTCCTGCTCAACGACATGAAGGCGTCAGGGCAAACAAGGTTCATGAAGTCAATTGCCACTTCGATGGCAGGGAGAGCAGGGGCCAATGAATTGTTACGAGAAGGCTTAGCAGGAGATCTGTTGAGTGAATACGCTATTTCCAAAGAAACCTCGCTTTTAGACGAAGCTTGGACTCGCCTGTCAACCAATGGTGCAGTGGCTTACGGTCCATCAGCGCTGGCTAAAGCGATGGATGAGGGCGCTATTGAAGTGTTTTTAATCACTGCTGATTTGCTCCGCAACCAGGACCAAAGAATCAATGGGAAATCTTGGGCGTTGTGGACCGAAGGGTTGGCCGATATCGGCGCTACAATGGTTCAATGTTCAGTCGATCATGACGCTGGTCAGCAATTGGTCGGTATGGGTGGGGCGATTGCTTTGCTTAGGTACGCGATGTGAGGGAGAACTATGCGAATCGTTCATCTCAAAGATTTAGGAGAACACCCTCGTGCTTCGATGGCCGGTGCCCGATGGTTGGTTCTCGAGGCAGACGAGATTGCCCATTCAACCACACTGTTGATGTTCACAGAACTTGATGACATTTTGGTTGCAGTTGATCACCGTGGGTCTCAACCTGAGCCGGGGTTATGGCAACGAGCGGTCCATTTCATCATGATCGATGGTACGTCGGTGGATGCAGAAACCTTCAGAAGAACTTCGGGTATTACCAAAGTGGTAGCTGGCTCAAACGAGGCGATAGTTGACCACCTTTGGTAGATGGGTCTGGAGGGATTTGAACCCTCGATCAACGCCGTGTAAGGGCGGTGTCATAACCACTAGACCACAGACCCACTTCGCCCTAGAAGCCTCAGTTCTTGAAGCCATTGTTCGAGGGTTAACCTCAAAGGCGATGAGTCGCGCCCTCAAGTTGCATGGATGAAGATGTCCAAGCGGCTGCCGCCCGCCTTGTGCGCCGTCTGAAAGAAGGTGGCCACACCATCACCGTAGCAGAATCCTGCACGGGTGGTTTGCTGGCAAGTTCCTTCACAGACATAGCCGGAGCATCGAAATGGTTTAACCAATCTTGGGTGACCTATTCGAATGAATCGAAGATTCAAGAATTGAATGTCAAAGCAGAAACATTGGAGTCGAAGGGGGCTGTTTCGGCCATGGTCGCTATGGAAATGGCTCAAGGTGCACGAGAGCGTGCAAACGCCAGCATCGCCATTTCCATTACCGGTATTGCTGGTCCAGGCAATGATGGAACCAGCAAGAAGGTCGGCATGGTCTATGTCGGCATTGCCTCGTCCACATGGGCAAACGCAGATTCTACACAAATTGGTGGGAACAGGGCTGAAAACAAAATTGGCTTTGTCCACTTTGCTCTGCTCACCGCCATTCGCCGTTACGACATAGCTATGGCTAAACAAGAAGAAAGCGATCGCGCCGAAGATGAAGCCAGAAAGTCTGAAGCTCTGGCACAAGCTCAGTTTGAGATGGACCGGGCCAAGAGGGATGCAGCAACCCGAGAAGCAGCGCCTTGGCGGGATGATGATTTCGACGGCGATGGAAAACCAACTGGGTCAGAAGATGCCCTCGACAGCGACGTCGAATGGTAGCGCCTCACCTAAGGAAATCAGTCGCCCTCACCGGTGTGCTTTTGGAGGGGCTCCGTTACCTTGTGCTATGGGTGCGCCGTGGGAAGAGATCCTCCCAGTCCTGCGCTCACGGGGTATTGTCCCTACAGCATCCGTACGGGATGAATTACTCAATTTGGAAGACTTCATCGGGGTTTTGGATTGTGCGGAAGCGGTCGCATTTGACAAAGGGTTTCTCACTGCTGAGATTCTTGAAGATATGGTTGCTGTTTGGCGTGGAAAGCAGCGAATGATGGCAAATAAGCCCTCACCCCAACCTACCGCATCCCCTCTGCCTGTACCACCGATAAACAGCACCAACAACACAGATTTAGGACGAACAATTGCTCCAATCCACGAACCTGAACCACTCGATGTGAGGTTTAGAAATAACCTTCCGGACTGGAAAGAAAGTGATTTCAGCGAACATGCGAACGACGCCTCGAGTGATATTTTGGTCCACTACGACATCACTGGAAACAGCACCACTGAAGGAAAAATGAGCGACATCACCTCTTGCTTTAGCGACCGTCTAACAAGCATCAGAAAGATGATCATTCAAAATTCACGCCTTCCACGTACACCAACTGAAATTGTCAGACTTCACGCTGAAAGCAGCCGCTATCAAGGCTATGAAAACAAAGCGGTAGCCATTGGTTTGGTCAATGAACCAAGGTACACAAAAAACGGTCACCTCATTTGGAACTTGGAAGATGAAACGGGTGAATTGACCTGCCTTCTCACAAAGCGAAAAGGCGATGACCGCGACCGGGCGCATGAGCAGATTCTCGAAGCGGGCCTCATGCCGGATGACGTGCTGGGAGTATCGGGAACCTTCAGCCAAACTGGTGACTTGTTTTACGTGGATGACCTTCACTTTCCAATGAAAGAAAAGCACGTCAAGGCCACGTCTGAGCACGGAGTAAGCGTTGCCTTCCTCTCAGACATTCACGTCGGTTCGAAGACCTTCCTCGAAGCCCAATGGCATAAGATGGTCCGATGGTTCCATACCGATCCCTTAGCGAAGACCATCAAATACCTGATTCTATCTGGCGATTGCGTCGATGGAGTGGGCATTTATCCGGGCCAAGACAGTGAATTATCCATACCTGATTTATTCGGCCAATACCAAGAATTCGCACGATTGTTAGAACTGCTCCCCGATTGGGTGGAGTGCGTCATGCTGCCGGGGAACCACGATGCAGTTCGACCTGCAGAGCCTCAACCCACGTTCGAAAAAGACATTCAACAGGATTACAACACAACAACGTTTGTTGGGAATCCCTGTGACTTCTCGTTGCATGGTGTACGCCTGCTCTCATACCATGGGAAATCAATCGACGACTTTGTGGCTGGCTTGAGAACGGTGACGTATGCAGATCCTGTTGAAGCCATGCGCCAAATGCTGAGAAGGCGCCACTTAGCCCCTCAATGGGGTGGAAAAACGCCATTATCTCCAGAACCTGAAGATGGCCTCGTCATTCGAGAAGTACCGGACATTTTCGTAACAGGGCACGTACACGGTCACGCTTGTATTGATTACAAGGGTACCACGTTGATTTGTTCAAGCACTTGGCAAGATCAAACCTCATACCAACGAATGCTTGGGTTCCAACCGAAACCATGCATGCTGACCATTGTCAACCTCAAAAGCCACGCAACGACAGCAATACCCTTCGCTTGAGCGGGTTCAAACCCCAAGGTATGGAGCGATATCGAATAGATCGTTGCCCATCACCACTGGAACTCCTGCAGATTCAAAGGCGGCTTTGGATGAATCGCGAGTCGGATTGAAACCAATGAAATGACCTCCATCAATAAGCATGGAAAGATCCATTTCGGAATCGCCAACACTGACGCAACCGCTTGCTTCGAGGTTGTTCATCGCCAAAAGCCGCTGAATGACTTCACCCTTGCCAGTAGCATGAAGGCGGCAGATTCCCTCGTCTCCAAGCGTGTCATCTTCGTTGAATTCAAAGCCATTTGCGATCCAATCGTCTACTTTGAGCATAGCAGCGATTGAGGCAACAAACAAATCAACACCAGCGCTGACAATGGCCACGAAAATGCCCTGGTCTTGGAGGTGCTGCACCAGTTCACGTGCTCCTTTCATCAGTTGCACACCAGCGTAGGCCCTGAAGAGGTCATCTCGGTAAATTGGGTCTTCAATCGATTTCCATTTCTTGATGTCCAAGCGCATGAACTCGGTGTCCGAAATTTCGCCATCGATGAACCGTTGGAGGTTGGCACCGTTGTCTGTTCCGAAGTGGTCATGAAGCGTGCGCCAAGAGCTGACTGCATCGACAAGAACACCGTCGCAATCAAACACAACACACGTCGTTTCAGTGAGCGGTGCAATGCTTGGATCTTGTGCCATGGCTTATCGACAGAGTGCGGGTTTGAAAGGCTTCGCAACCACGCTGTCGTTGAAAAAGAAAGAGGGGGGCCGAAGACAGGGGGCCCCTTTCGGAAACCCCCTGCGTTCGGGCGGGCTTTCCACCGTTGAGGTGGATCATCCCATTTCTGGGATGTTGGGAGACAAGAGGGATAGAGGCCGAAGCCTCTATCCCCAATGCGTCCGATTGTCTTCACCATTCAGACTTGAACTCAAGCCTTGACGTCGTATGACAAGCCACTCCAGGAGCGCAAGAGCGCACCTTGTCCAACGCTTGGAGCGTAGGATAGAGTGATTGTAACATCCTCGAGAGGAGTGCCGTCAGGGGCGTGGGTTCGCACGAAGATGGTATCTCCGGTATTGAAGGTCGACACAGAGTCGCTTCCTTCTTTGTTCACCTGGTCGACAAAGGTGATGAATGCATCACTGTTGTCGGGGTTGAACCCGTAGACACCGTTCGTATCCGCCATGTTCGCTTCGTCGATCGCTGTGTTTCCATCAGCGTCTGTGTAAATCACACGGAGCACAACTGCTTGTGTAGCCAAGTCGGTTTCAGCCGACTGCACGGTAATTCGCCAGTGGCCTTGGTCAGCATCGAAACCATCGATGTCTTCGATATCGAAGGTGATCCGAGGAACGCCCTTGACATCAGTTTCAGCGAGGCTGCTTGCCCAAACATAGATCACACCGGAGAGAACGACGGTGATAGCGACCATTAGGATGGTTGCAATCACTGGGCTCACTGCGACATCACTGTCAACCATGGTCTCGGCGACTTCTTCTTCATCATCAGCACGGCGGCTGGAGAAGGCAAGTGCGCTCACGAAGAGACCGGTGAGGCTGACCACAACGATGCTTGGTGCGAACGATGGAACCGAGCTGGCTCCGATTGTACGAACAACGCTTGGTAGCGGTTGTCCAGTAGCTTCGAAGTTAGCAGGTGGTTGGTTTGCGTGGTTACAGACGGATCCATTCTCGAGGGACGTCATTCGGTTGTTACACCAGTTGCTGTCTTCGAGAAGTGGTCGACGTTCGGAGGTCTGAGTAGCGTTGCTACCGTACTGTCCAGGCTTGGACCAGTCAGCGCCCTGGATGCCGTTGTTGTTGGCACGGTGGGATGCTGGGTCGTCGGTCTGGAAGCGGTCCGAGACTGCTGCGGTCAAGTCACATGGGTCGTTCAAGCAAGTCACAACATCCATTTCAACCCACACATTGGTGGTGTCCTTGGTGATGTAGACCATTTCGTCGAAGGCCACATTCGTTCCGTAGGATGGAACGGTGTAGTATCGAGTTTGCTCGTCCTCAGTGTGTCCATCCGAGTGGAAGGTCACAGCAAGCATGTGATCGTAGGTGAACGGTCCTTCGTCGCCACCAGCGCCGACCTTCACAGTAACCGGCACGTAGGTACCAGTCATGATGTTGGTCACGCCGTTGAAGTCGAAGCCAGAGACGCTGTCTAGGTAGTAGTCAGCGACTTGCTCACGAACGTTTTCGACACGGACACCGATTTCGATGTCATCTTGGCCTTGTTGGTAGGCTGCGATTGGCATCAAGGTGGTGTCGTAGTTTGGCACGTAACTTGGGGCAGTTGCGGTGTCCTCGAGGACCAAGCGGATCTTACAGAACTCGGAGCCAGATGGTCCGATTTGGTGGATACCGTTGTCGTTGAGGTAATCGATTTCCCAATCCTTAGCGTTGGTCGTTGCGTCAGGAATCAGTGTGAACACGAGTTTGTCCACAACGATGGTTGTGGTGAAGTAGTTCGTGTAATCACATTGAGACGTTGGCTCAACGGTCCATGTGAGGTCAGAGAGGTTGTGGTCAACATCTGTCATCACGGAGCTTAGGTCGTAGGTCAAGTTCTCGGTCGACACATCGTCTTCCATCAAGCTGATCTGCCATGGTGCTGCAGGGATGGAGCCGTTTCCGGCTTCCATGACCGTACCGTTCTGTCGGTCCCATGTTGGGATGACAGGTGCGTCGTTCACTGGAGCAACGGAGAAGGCAACTTCGTAAGGAGTTGCTTCACTGTTTGCAGCAGCGTCATCAGCCAGGGTAAGGGTCACCGTACAAGTTCCACCGAGTTCGTTGTTCGTGTTCTCGGTGATCACAAGTTCGTTCAGTGCGTTCACTTCAACAGTGAATGCGATACAGTCAGCAGGAATGCTTGCATCCCAATCGTAGACTTGGCGGTCGGGCGTTTGCTCGTTAGCCATGTCACGGATGTAGGACTTGGAAGCGTTTGACACGTTTCCAAGGAACTTACTGTGCACGCCGAAACCTTCTGCCAAGATGTTGGTGTAGATGTCATCTTCAGAGAAGATTGGCAAGCAGTCAGTTTGCTCCACGTTGCAGATCACAGGTGCGTCGTTGACGTTAACAACCTCGAACGAGATGTTCTTGGTGTCGGTCAATCCGTTGCTGTCAGTCACTGTGAACTCATACTCCATGGTACCAAATTGGTCGTCCATAGGAACGATGGTCACTGTGTGTCCGTTCTGAGCCCAGTCAACGAGAACGTTGTCGTAAGCGACAATGTTTCCGGAGGTCGAGACCCAAGAGAGGCTTGCCTCTTCGTCCTGCACATCATCAGCCATGTTGGTCAGGCTGAAGGTGTATTCACCAGAGTCTTCGTCAACCATCACGTCAGCCAATTCAGCTTGAATTTCAGGGCAGGCACGGGCCATGTCCATGTTCAAGTTCACGTTGGTTGCGAGCGAGACGTTGTCAGTTGTAGCCCAATCGTAGGCACAGTCTGCTTCGGTCTTGATCATCACATCGTAGTTCTTCGCGACGCTTGGTGTGTTGCTGCCCTTGTAGGAGCGGTACACGAGCACTTCGTCAGAGATTGCACCAGAGGACAGATCATCGTGGGTTAGCTCGACGGTCATGTATTCGGTGAACGATTGGATGGTGTTCGCAGCGTCGATGGTTTGAGTCGGGTGAACCGTACTCACATCAGCGGTGGTTTCGCCTTGGACGATTGCCACGATGTCGACTTGGCTTGGTGTGCCACCCATTCGGGAGAATGGAATAGCAATCTCAGCGAAGTCGGTGGAGAAGTCCATGTCCACTGCAGCGGTGCTGAGTGAAGTTGGGCCCCAGCCGAGGAAGCCGTAGCTGTACAAGTCGTAAGAGGACTCACTGTCTGCCCAAAGCACGTAGTTGGCTTGGAAAGGCAAGTTGTGTTCTCCACCGAGGTTGTATCCAACGCTGCTTCCTGCGCCATCAACACTGAGGTAGATGAGCAAGTCGCTTGTTGAGAGATCCACACCGGATAGACCGATGTACAGGTCGTCGCCTTCGATGTAGGTAATTCCCATGTCGTTGGTTCCGTCGCCGCTCATGATACCTGGCATTGCATAGCCAGATGGGTTGAGGTCATTTCCACCGTTCCAGTCGTCCATCGATCCGTCAATGTTCATGACTTCAGGTTGGAAACTTGTGGACACGTAGGAAGCACGTGATCCGTCAGTCGACTGAATGAGCATGCTGACTTCCTTGGAAGGGGCAGCAGTCAAGTGAGTCGAGGTCATCGAGAACAAGTTTGCTTCATCAATGGTAGCGGATGCATCGACAATCAACTTCGAGGCGTCAATCGTGTTACCGATCGAGGTCACGTAGGCATTGCTGCCAGCGTTGATTTGGTTGGTCGAAGCGGTCCAGGTCATGTTTTCAACACTTCCTTGTGCTTCCACGACTTCAAGAGCAGTGGTTGCATCAACCGTACCTCCGTCCCAACGGAACGGAGAGTTTTCGACGTACATGCCGACGAGACCAGAGGCGTTCATTGGGTAAACCCAAACATCATCGGAGTCGATGACATAGAGTCCTGTTCCAGTTGCGCCACCATCAACGTGAGCAGTGATTGCGCTCACGGTTGCGTCATCCACGTAGGCACCGTATGAGGTACCAGTGAGTGAAGCATCGCCAGTGAGGTAAAGCGCACCGCTCGTCTTGGTCACACCG
>CAJIZC010000022.1 GCA_905181785.1 uncultured Candidatus Poseidoniales archaeon | reverse complement strand
AAATCAGTATTCCCGCCAGCCGTGACCGCATTCTTTGCAGGTCAGCATTCGAGTTTCAGGTTCATCGCTTGAGCGGGTTTGTTCAAGGTAAGAAAAGACCTCAATGCAATCGCAGGGTGTTCCATCGATTCGGTTTGGACACATGTAGGTGCCCTTGGTGAGAACACCTTGGAGTTTGTCAGAATCTTTGATCACTTCATACACTCTTGACTTTGCTTGAGTGCTCGATTTTGCCTTCGAGAGGTCGACATCTTTGCCATCTGTTCCTTTGATGACCAAGTTTGCGGGGCCACTGTATCCACACTTGTAATTCGTACAAGAAATGTCACCATTGGGACTAGGGAATGCTAGTGTTCCACATTCGGGGCAAAACATAGTATAGGCTAACAAACACTGTACTTAGGCTTATTGGATGCACCACTTCGATGTTCATTCTTTCCTATCACCTTCCATCGCTCGAAGGGGCATTGAAATTGAGTCTGTTCGAGGGAAGGGATGAAGACGCACGGTTGCTAGGCTCGAGACATGTGGTTGTGGTACGATTGGCGAGCCGCTGCGGTTGCCGACGATTCGGGCTCCATCTTAGATGTGGAGCAATGGGACGGTTTTTACGATGAACGTTCGGTCGTCCAGCGGCTCGAATGCATCGCTGCACAAGGATTGACATCAGAAGCAATGATTCTGCAAGAACGTTTTCCAGACGCCAAAGTAAGGATTCACGGCGAACTCGATTTGCCCGATGCCGACTGGCCCCTCCCCGATGAAGATGCACAGACTGCCGTCGATGCAGCAGCCCTTGCCATGGCTAACCGGGGCGTGGCCCAAGCAGCAGGTGACCCGGACCGTCGACTCGAGCATTTGATGCGAGCGAGCGATGAATTGCGTGCCACCTTTCTCACAATGGAAGCCCGCCTCGTTGAATGGGTTGGTTTGTTCTTGCCAGAAGCAAGGTTCGGAAAAGACCGTTCTTCGTTGGCCAAAACCGTCGGCGATGCTGAATCCCTCGAACACCTTTCCAAAACCCTCGAAGTTTCATTGCCTCCCGTGGGACCAAGCAAGCCAGAGTGGAAAGCCCTGAAGGAATGGGGTGGAAGCGTAGCGGTGTTCCGAGGTCAACTCGATCGCATGGAAAACGGTATTCGCACCCTCGCCGAAGATCACCTCCCCTCGCTCTCTGCGTTGCTTGGACCGCTGTTGGCGGCTCGTTTGTGCGTCGAGGCTCATGGGCGCATGCGTTTGGCACGGCTTCCAGCTGGAACGGTTCAGGTGCTCGGTGCCGAAAAAGCATTCTTCAATCACCTCAAGACCGGAGCGCCTCCACCAAAGCACGGTCACATTTTCATGCACCCGTGGATTTCTCGTTCACCTCGTTGGGTTCGGGGTAAAATTTCTCGAACAGTTGCCGCAAAAGCAAGCATTGCTGCCAAGATTGACGCCTTTGAAGGCGAGCCTTGGGGCGAAGCAGAGATGCGAGAACTGGAAGACAAAGTCGAAGCCATCAAAGCAGCGCATCCTCGGCCACCTTCACGACGAACATGAGGCGATTTCATGGGCCGAGGAAACAACCGTCGTCGATCAGAACCCTTGTCATGGGGGGTGCTTCGCGATGGCAAGGCCATCTGGACCATCAACGCTGTACCCGGCCACAGCGTCTATGGCGAATCGTTGCGCAGGATCCAGGGCATGGAGTGTCGGCGCTGGGACCCGACGCGTTCCAAACTTGGCGCCGGTATTCTTCGAACACGAAACGACGCCTCGCATCTGCTGCCAGAAGAAGGCACAACGGTCCTCTACCTCGGTGCAGGCCATGGCACCTCAATCAGCCACCTGCATGACCACTTGTGCGGCGAAGGCAATGAACTCAAGGGGCGACTTGTGGCCGTCGATTTGGCACCACGCTGCTTGCGTGAATTGACGCACATGGCAAAATCGAGACCAGGCTTAGTCCCGGTGCTTGGAGATGCCCGTCAACATGCTGCTTGGGGCGTGCTGTTGCCGACAAAGGTCAACTGGCTGTTTCAAGACGTTGCTCAAGCAGGACAAGTGGACATCTTCATTGCGGCCTGCAAGCGCTTTCTCGCTCTTGGAGGCACAGGCTTGCTCTCCTTGAAAGCGGCCAGTGAGCGATGGACAGGGGAAGGGGAAGCCACCCTATTTCACAAGGTTGAACAACAACTCTTGAATTCAGGATTTGACGTCGAGGAACGCATCGAGTTAACGGGCTATGAAGACAATCACGTGCTGTTCCATGTCACGCGTCGGGAGTGATCTTGATGCCCGAGTTGCCCGAAGTGGAAACGGTTCGCTGTGGCTTGGAACAAGCTTGGGTTGGGCGCACCATCGAGCACGTTATTCTGCGACGGCCTAACCTTCGGTTTGCTTTTCCTAAGGGCATGGCGGAACAACTGACAGGGCAAGCGGTGACCGGCGTTCGTCGGCGCGCCAAGTACCTCCTGATCGATCTAGAAGACGGTACCGTGTTTCTTTCACACCTCGGCATGAGTGGGCGATACACGCTGATAACGCCTGCTGAAGTAAAGCGAATGAATCCAAAAAAAGCAGGCGTCAAGGCCTCTTTATTTGGTGAGTTGACGGGCTTTGGCGGCCGTCATGATCACATGGAATTTCGCTTCGATGACGGTTCAGTTTCCGTCTACACAGACCCGCGTCGGTTTGGGATTGCTGATGCGTTCAACCGTGCAGAAGAAGCGATTCAGCCCTTGTTAGAACACCTCGGGCCCGAACCGTTTGACGGATGGAACGCCACCATCGCAGCCCAACGAATCGGAAAAAAGCGGTCCGCCATCAAAATCACCCTGCTCGATCAGCGATTCGTGGTCGGTGTTGGTAACATCTATGCTTGCGAGGCTTTGCATCGATCTGGTATTGCTCCGACAACCCCTTCCAACACCCTCGTTCGCAGCAACGGCAAGCCCACAAAAAAACTCGAACTGCTCGTTGATGAAGTCAAGTCGGTGCTCAAAGCGGCCATTGCTGTTGGCGGTTCTACGCTCAATGATTTTGCAGCGGTTGACGGTACGCTGGGGTATTTCGGGCACCACTTCCAAGTGTATGACCGGGAGGATGGACCTTGCTTGAAGGAAGGCTGCAACGGGACGATTGAACGAATTGTCCAAAGCAACCGTTCGACATTCCTTTGCCCCAGGTGCCAGAAGTAATCACAGCAAGCTGTAGGTTACGGACAGAGCAAAGACCCACAAAGCGATGGCTGTGGCTCGATAGACCAGCCCACCATGGATTCGCAAGAGGTCAATGGCTCGAGTCCCTGTCAGCAACATCGCAACGATGACGTACCATAACGCATCAATGAACATGCCAAGGCCACCAATTGCTAATTTTGTGCTCATGCCCATGCCCGGTTCAAGCACTTGCGCCAGCACCGCAACGAGAAACAATGCGATTTTGGGATTAAAGAAAGCAATGGCAAACCCTTCTGTAAACCCTTGGCGTTGGCTCGAATCACCATCGAACAAGTCTTCAGATGCGTCTTCGCCAAGCGAAGCGTTCCACATTTTCCAACCGTACCATACAAGGAGGCCCACGCCGATCACCTGCAGCGCCAGAAATACATCTGGTGCCTGTTCAAGCAACACAATCAGTCCGAACACCGCGCTGCCAGCGTACAAGCCAAACCCAAGACCGTGGCCCAGGGCGCATGCCACACCTTGCTTTCGTCCCCCGATGAGCGTGTTGCGAAGCACAACCATCAAACTTGGACCAGGGGAAGTGGCACCGAGCACAAAAAAGGTGCCAGCGGTGAGGATTGCTTCCCAAGCAAGTGGCTCCATGGCGTAGCGTGTTGAATCAAAGTCATGAACGCTTCCAACAAGGCCTTCACCCCACCCGCCCTTTGGAGGAAATGCATACAGGGCGGATGAGGGAGTGGGTATGTTGGGTGGGAAGATCACAAACCGTACATGAAAATCGAGTTGGGCTGGCCTTCGAGGAGCCGTGCTTCAGTTTCCGCAGAGGCTTGGAGGAAGTTCTTGTTTGTTCGTCGTTGCTTCACCACCCGCATCACCGCAAGACGGAGGGCGAGTGTGGTGGCGTGTCGAACGTTTCCAGTGGTTTGGGTGGTGCTCATGATTTACCATAACAACATGCACCCTCTTGAAGGTTCGTGTTCCTGCATCAAAAACGCTTCAAAAGGCTTATTTCGGTAAAATGACTATTTTATTGACGGAATACGGAATATTATCCCCGGATAGCGACTTTATTTCGCTTGAATCCAAACCCCAGGACCGGAGTGTGGAAATTACACCGCCCCTTCTTTTCAAAACGGGACGCTGTGAAAAAGCAAAGCCATCCACAATCATGCAGCGGGTTGGTTCTCGGACTGAGCGAAGAAGCGTTTGGTTCACTCAACTGCCACGGCTTGGCAAGAACGGAACGAGCTTGGCAGCGAGGCTGCCGACGTTTCGAGTTTGGATCCAAACGTTGCCTTGACCTGTGAAGTTCATCACAAGACCTTCGCCGCCGACAAGGAACGACTTCATGCCGCCAACCTTGTTGACGGTGTATTGAACGCCGGCGTCGAATGCGACCACGTGGCCAGTGTCGACGGTGATGGTTTGTCCAGGCTGAACTGGGATTTGCTTGATGGCACCAAAGGAGTTGTACCACACACGGCCTTGACCTTCGGAGCTGGTTGCTTGAACGAAGAACATTGATTCACCGCTGAAGAAGCCCTTTGCACCTTGAAACTTGGTGTCGGTCACGACGTTGGGGGTAGAAGCGAGGTAGGAGCCGCCCTGAATGAAAAGCGCTTGGCCCGGAACGAGGTCGAAGCCTTGGATGTCACCTGGAGATCCTGGAGCAACGCTGACCCAGCCACCTGCTGCGCCTGCAGTGAAGGTGTTGAGGAAGAAGGACTCTCCACCAAGAGCCATCTTCTTGAGGCTCTTGAAAATGCCACCACCGCTCTTGCGGGTTTGCATTTCGACGCCGCCCATAGCCACCATGGCTCCGGGCTCAACGTTGACGGACTCACCTGGCGAGAGAGCGTAGGTCAAGAGCGTGTACGATGGGTTGAATTCAATGTGTTCTTCCATAAATACTGCTAAACTCAATTAGTTTTAAAATTATGGTGATTAAACAGACAGATAGAATTTGTTGGTTCCAATGTGTTCAAACCTAACTTGTTGATCTGTTTTTGTAACGCCCATACTGTATTTGAGAATTGAATCATTACAAAGGTTGC
>CAJIZC010000021.1 GCA_905181785.1 uncultured Candidatus Poseidoniales archaeon | reverse complement strand
TGCGCCACCATCAACGTGAGCAGTGATTGCGCTCACGGTTGCGTCATCCACGTAGGCACCGTATGAGGTACCAGTGAGTGAAGCATCGCCAGTGAGGTAAAGCGCACCGCTCGTCTTGGTCACACCGTTCTCGTAGCCAGTCACAGTGGTGCCTGACAAGGTGAGAGAGTCACCGTTGAGGTCATCAGCGTCGATTCCGTTGGTGGATGAGGTCCCATCTCCTTGGAGGGTCGATCCTACATCAGTAACGTCACAGTTGCTGATAACCATTGCAGCGTCCGATAGGGTCACGGAGTTGTTCGCTGAATTGATCTGCACACCGTCACAGTCTTCCATAAGGAGACCGATAGCGTTTGGAGCAACACGTCCAGCAGACAGCTCAATGGTGTTGTCAGCAATGCTTGGGCCAGAGTAGCCGCCAGCAGCGCCGCCTTCAACCATGAAGACGTCAGTACCACCGTCACCGTATGAGTCACGGAGCGTCAAGGTGTAGCTTCCAGCATCGCTGTAGCTGACCAGTGGCTCGTAAGCAGTGTTGCTTGCGAACGTGTTGGTTGGCCACGAATCGGTCGTACCGTCAGGCTTGGCGATGGTGATGCTTGCTTCATAGCCCCACGAATCGGTCTGGATGTTAACCGCCATGACCTTGCCTGTAGCGAGGGTTACTGCACAGGTTGTAGGTCCAGACGAGTAACTGTAAGCTCGGATGGTACAGAGCGAACTGGTTGGCGCTGGAGGGTTAGTCATCGAGTCAAGCACGATACCGCCGTCGGCGTCAATCAATGTGTTGCCTGTCACGTCACCATAGCCACCGTTGACGTCGACACCAGCGTATGCTGAGTCGCCGGCTCCGTTGATGGTGTTGCCAGAAACTGTGAAGTCAAGGGCGTTCACCATGTAGATACCGGTTTTCAACGTGTTGATGGTGTTGTCCGCAATAACTGCACCTTCATGGTCACCAGGGTAGAATGCAACTGCACCGTTGCTGGTATCACCAGAGTTGAAGGTGTTTCCAGAGATCTCTGCGTAGTCAGCGTCACCGTTGGTGTATGCCCAAACATCGGCGATTTCGCCACCGTCGTTGAAGGTATTACCAGAAATGGTGATGTTGTCTGCGCCGACCACACCGTTGTGGTAGCTGTAGTAGGTCGCACGCTCAAGCATGATACCTACACCACAGTTGTTGAAGGTGTTACCGTGGATGAGACCGTTATCGCCACCAGACACCTGCATGCAGATGTCGGTGATTTGGATAGCGTTGTTCAACGAGGTGTAACCCTTGTAGTGCGTGATGGTCGAGTTGGTGAGCGCCAAAGTTTCGACTTCCCATTCATAATTATTGTTATAATTATATCCATTCGCAATATCAATCGTTGCGACATTCGAGAAGATCGAGTTGTTTGCAACAAAGTTGTTCATGCTGTAGAAGTAGTCACCAATTTGGATACCGTAAGGTTCGCTTGTGTCTTCATCAACTGCGACACCGTAGATGCCACCGTCGTTCATGTAGAAACCACTGCCACCAGGGCTCTTGCTGTACCAGCGTTGATTTCCGTAGAAATCATAGACGCCGGTTGAAAGCAGCGTCGAACCGTTGAAGTTGTAATCCGTGTTACCGTTGAGGTAGATGTACGGAACGTCAACCATGACAATCTGGTTAGCGAGGTTCGCTCCAACACCGCCGTAGTAACCGTATTCGGTCACAGTACCGCCGTTACCGTCGCTGAGGGTTCGGGATCCCGAGGTCGAGAACGAACCTGAACAAGGTGATACGGTATCGTATGCGGTGCTCGAAGAGTACCAGCAAACACGGTGTGTGATCTTGGTCGTCAGAGCAATTGATTCTGCGTTTCCTGCTGCATCACTGAGCGTAACGCCCGTGTTGGCATAGCGGAAGTCAGCAACAGTGTTGTTGTAGAACACTTCTGCAACGGTCATTGCTTTGTATCCACTAAGCGATGGAACGGTCTTTCCGACCTTGTCTACGGTAGCGGTCACGAACGTGATGTCGTTTGCCACACCAGTCGAGTTGGTGAGAGCTGCACCCGCTGCACCGCCATCGGCGTCAAGGAGGGTAACAGTAGCATCAGCGACTGGATTCGAGTCAGCAGAGAGGGTCACGTCAACCGTACGCATACGGGTGAACAAACCTGTGCCTGTGACATCGACAGAGTCCACATCGACGGTTCCTTCAATGAATTCAATCATCGAACTTCCGCTGATTGCAAAGTCCTTGCCGTTCGACATGGTCATGTCAGTCAGAGTAAACTCAGCTGCACCCGCAGTTTCGATACCAACTGCGTTGGTCGAAATCGTCATGCCGGACATCGTGACAGCGTTGTCAGTGTTTTGCCCGTACTTGAACGCTGCACCTGCGCTGTTGGTAACCGAACCAGTGACATCTCCAGAGATGTCCTTAGCGTAGTAAACACCAGCGGAAGTTTGGCTGTCAAGGTCGAGGTTTGCAAGTTCAATTGAACCGGATGCGGAACTGCCAACGAGGACACCGTATGTGCCGCCGTTGACTTCCAATCCGTCAACAACCGCTGCGGATTGACCTGTCACTTCAAGACCGGAATCGACTGGGGAGGTGACTGCGATGTTCTCAAACGAACCTGCAGCGTATGCTCCACCAATTTCAATACCATTTTCAGCTCCAGTGATGGAACCGTCCTTGAATAGAGGCGTACCGGATTCTCGGACGTATTCACCAAGGGTGCTGGCATCGTTGCCTGCACGAGCGACGAACTCCAAGCGATCTTGGAAGTTGTCAGCACGGTTGTGCAGGACGTCAACGTACAGAGAAACCTTTGAGATGTTCGAGGCCGAGATGTCAACGGTAGGCATGGTCAAGCGTGCACCTTGTCCTGGACTCATGTAGTATGAGTACGCATAGTCAAGGCAGACGTTGTAACTGGATGGGTATCCGCCACCATAGCCTTCAGGAGGCGTGAATGGTCCGTTGGTACCACCGTGGTAAGAGGTGTAGTAGTAACCCCAGTAGTGGTACGGGTAGTAAGCGTATGATCCAGTTGGGCTAACGCCGTCAATGTTTTCCCAGCCGAAACCGAACTCAGAAGGAGCTTGGTAGTAAGCAGGGTAAGACGGGGTTGTTCCAGGACCGCCAGGCCAGTAGCGCCACATGTAGTAGAAGTAGCCCTCAAAGCTTGATGGGTAGTTAGGACCGTACGAGTAGCCGTAGTAGTCACACGACCAACTTGGTACACCACCGGTAGCACCAGCAGCGTAGGCAGCGGTTGAACCGACGCCAGATGCTGGGTCTGCAGCACTGTATGGGTAGTAACCGAGGTCAGATGAATCGGTGATGTTCCAGGTGTTGCCGTTGACATCTTCCAATTCAATGTTGTATCGGTCAGTGATCATGTAGTACTTCGAAGTAGCGTAGTTGTATGTTGGGTGAGCGTTTCCGCCACCGTAAATACTGTTCCAGCCAACTTGGAGGTAGTCTTCCGAGAGGTAGGTCGACAAGTCGATCTTGTGGGTTTTCCAACCAGTGTTCTCACCGCTAAGCAAAGTACTGCGGTAAACGGTTGGGAGTGACATACCACCGTAGACATCGACACCAACGGTGTTGTCAGTCGAGGTGAATCCATCAACCTGTGGAGCGCCGTTGTAGGATTGGATACCCACAGCTGCGTTCTTCACGATCACGTTCTCGATGGTACCACCAGATGCTTCCACCCAAAGGGCGGTTCCGGTACCAGATCCTGCTTGCTTGGAGTTGATAATGCTGGAGTCTGCGATGTTCACAGTTCCACCCATTACCTTGACCGTAGCCATTTCAGAGTTCGCAGTGGTAGCGCCGAAAACAGTAGCGCTGTTCTTCATGATGAACGTAGCACCGTCGCCGACCATGAGGGCAGCGCCTGTAGCGGAGTCTTGAGCGACGTCACGTAGGGTTCCACCATCAAGTTCGAGCGTACCATCTTGGATGTCCATGTGGAGTCCATAGGTGCTTGAAATTGCTTTCACTTCGCCGACTGCGCCGGTGTCAGGTGAAAGTGTAACCGTAAGCGAACCGCCATCAGAGATGTTCAGCCAAGGGGTGCTTGTTGCTGTGCTTCGAACCTTTAGGACCGAGCCCAAGAGGATGATGTTGCATCCGTCGAGTTCAAGATCTGCTGCCAAAGTCATTGGTGTGCTGTCAAAGACGTATGCATTCAATCCAGCGTTGTAGGTCGTAGCAAGGGTTGTGTTAGCCGCAATCCATGCGCAGTCCATACCTGCTGCGTCGAATTCCACAGGAGCGGGTTCAAGCAAGAGATCGATTGTGTCTCCCACGGTGTAGGTACCGTCTGTAGGGTACCATGAATCCGTGTGAAGGGTTTCGTTCTGTCCTGCTGCACCGAATGCTCGCAAGTTGTGGTCGTCGTAAGAGTTACCAGATTCGTCACCAGTAATGACCCAAACAGTAGCCATACCCGAAGCATCGGTGATGTGAGACCCAACTTCGAAAATTTCGGAGCCAGATGAGTCAACAACCGTAGCGGAGACGTAATGCCCCGACTTGTACACGGTTGATGCCACACCGTTGATGAGTGCATTGCGGTAGGTGTAAGCGCTTGCAAGTCCACCGTACCAGATTTCCGAAGAACTGGAGGATGTGACCATGCCATCAGATCCATCGTAGGCGGAGGTTGCTCCGTCAACGAGGACATGAATCAAACGGACATCAGCGTTGGTGTCAGCGTATGCAAAGTCTGCAAGGCCTGTACCCGAGGTTGTCACGTCAGATTGACCAACAGTAACGGTAGCGTATCGTGCGTAGAGCATTGGAGTGACCGTGTTGCTGTGGGTGATGTCTGAATTCTCGATGGTCAACTTAGAAGGTGCAGCAGAGCATCCAAGAACACTGAAACCAGTTGCGGTTACACTGTTCATGTGAATGTTCCATCCACAGTCGTTCAAAGAAACACTGGTAGCATCCATGTTGTTCATGGAAACCAGGGTCGAGGTGATAGCGTTGCCAGTCATGGTGAATGTTCCCATGGTGACGCTGTCAAATGTACCTGGTTGAATACGTGTCATAGCGGTGTTGCCAACGGTAACATCGTCAAAGACTGCGTTATCGCCAGATGGTCCGTTACCTGTACTCGATGTGCCGCCAGGGGTCATGGTCAGGGATGCAGTTCCAAAGTCAACTGTCGTCATTGAGATTGCGTCCATTGCTTCAATCGAAACAGTGGTGTAATCGTCAGCATCAAAGTTGAACAAAGTAACTTCACTGCCACTGCCTGCTGCGGAGGCGAATGCGTCTCCGGTTTGGATGGTGGTGGAGGAACCAGGTAGCGTTGTGGTCACTGCAGCGGTCACGTTGCTGACGGTCACGGTTGCGAAGTCAACATCGATGAGGTTCACGTATGCGTTGGTCACGGTGGTGTTCTCAAGGAACAACGATCCACCAGTGGAACCTGCTACGTTAACGATTGCACCAGCACCGGCGTTGCCGTCGGTGTTACAGTCTTTCATGACACCTTCAGTCAATGTAGCCACGGTGTCTTCAGCGAAGTCGAAACAGGACGAAGAAGCCCCGTCGATGTTGAAGTTGCTCATGGACACAACTGTGCCTTGTCCGCTTCCGTGAGAGAAAGCAGATCCAACGTTGGAGAACGTCACATGGTCCATCGTAAAGTTGCCAACATTGGAGTTGGTGCTTGGCGAAGAGCCGTGGCGTGAACCAGCGGAGATTGCTGCATCGGTGGTGTTCTTGAAGTCAACGTAGGAGAAGACGTGACGGTCATCGGTGCCTGCAGCGCAAGCAGCGGTGAATGCCATTCCAGTCCACTCAGCGCCGTCTGCACCCTCGAAGAGGATGTGGTCAGTGCTGTTACCGTTGAGGGTCATTTGGTCGCATGTTCCATCGAACGAAATTCCCTTGCCAGCTGCGACTTGAATCAAAACGCCAGGTTGGATGGTCAAGTCTGCAGAGATGGTGAGGTAGTCGTTGCTTGGGTTGATGCGGATTGGGCTGTCTTCCAAATCCCAAGTGGTATCTTGGGTGATGTCAGAACTCACGTCTGTTCCCTTGCCTTCGAAAGGCATGGTTCGGTAGTAAACACCACAGTCGAGGTTGCTGTTTTGGTAGCAGTAGTAAGTACCGTAGTACGACCAGTAAGGTGCGATTGTACCTGCACGAGCGTAGGTGCTCGACGAGTACGGCAACTCAGGCATGTTTCCATACCATGTGGTCATGCTGCGAACCAGTGCTGTGGATCCAGAACTTACAAAGTGCATGTTACCATGTCGACCGAGGTTGATGCGGTCGTTGGTGTCGGTGTAATTGTAATCTGTACCGAAGTAGGTAAAGTTGAATCCATCAGGCATTGCGATGTTGTCAGCGCACTTGTTAGCCCATGTGTTCCAGTAGTAGTTGGATGCACAATAGTATCCGGACGGAGTACCAGCAGAGGATCCCATGATGTTCGAGGCATCTGCGTTCACCAAGCCAGAGAGGCCACGGTCGAACGACTCGTAGCTGCTACCGGTCGAAGAAGTCGAGATGCGGTAGTTGGCTGGGTGAGGGTTCGTTCCGGTGATGTACTGCGTACTGGTACGGTGACGGATGGTTTGTCCCATGGTTCGTGTTTGATCCATGAAACCAACGGTTCCGGCGTCGTACGAGTTGGTACAAGCATCGTCGTACTTGTATTCGATTTCGTTTGTCACGTCATAGAATACAGCTTGGTAAGTACAGGTGTCCGTGGTGGAGTAACCCATGTCTCGCCATTCAACGATAAACATCTTGTTTGGATCACCGACCGAGAAAGATTCGGTTGAGGTGGTCTGGGTGTTGATGCCGCCTGCGACTGCAGAAACGTCCTGAGCCTTCATGTAGTATTCAACAAAGTCTCCACGTTCTAGGTCTTCGACATCAGCGGACCAGTCACAGTTCGACAACTGGCATTCTGCACGGGTGCTGCCAGACTCTTGAGTCATGACAACAGAGGTCCAAGAACCAGCGGAGCCGCCATCAGGCGTCACACGGTAGTACATTGTTGGACCAACGCCTGCAGAGGTGCTCACGTTGAGACCTGCTGGTGGGTCGCCTGCATCGGCAAGTGTTGCGGTGATCGTTCGGTCCTTGCTGTGGGAATCAGCGAGCGCAGAATGGGTGAATTCGGGCTTGAACGTATCAGGTGTTGGTGCAACGTTACCAATCTTGTAGGTGACATCGCCGGTTGAGGCGATTCGGCCGTAGTACCCCATACCGAGAGCAAATCCGCTCCACACGTAGTTGGTGACACCAGAGTAGGCACCAGCGTAGTAGTAAGCAGGAGAGCAGTCGTTGTAGGAACTGTATGGGCTGCGCCAGAAGTAGGTGAATCCATTGCTGGTCACGCAAAGTCTGTTGGCGTTGGTTCCAGCACCGCCGGTTTCGTTTCCGAATCCGAACTTGCCAAACATGCCGCCGTAATCGGAGCCGAGCGTGATCTTGTATGCATTGGTGTAACCATAGGACCGGCTGGCGTCAGCAGAGGTTCCGCCAGACAACGAATCAGAGATCGAAGTCGAGGTTCCAATTCCGACCATTGCAAACGCATTGCTGGAACTGTCGTACAGGTACATGAGGTTCATTCCAGGACCATTTGCAGCAGAGATGGTGAGGTATCCACCGTCATCAGAGTGCAGTTGGTCGATGTTCGATCGGGTTCCACCCATACCGTTGTATCCAGACGAAGCGGTTGTTGTGTGTTGAACAATCCAGTTCGAGTAGAAGTAGTACGACGAGGAGTAGAAGCAAGAGTTGCTACCAGTTCCACACGACGAGGTGTCGAATTCGAAGTAGTATTCGTTGCTTCCGTCGAAGTGTGTCATCTGTCGGTCGAAGTATTGGTTAGCGCCTGGGGAGAAGTAAGCAGCAGCGTGGACATCGGTTGTCTTCACTGTGAGCTTCTTGGCATCTCCAGCATCTGCAACATCTTCTACTGCGAAGTAGTAAGGTGTTGGAGTGGTTTGCGAACCTGTGAGCGCTGGGTCGTATCCGACGTTAGCACCGCCAGCGGTGTTAAGATCTTGGAATTTCCAGTAGTACTCGACGTAGTCACCAGCAGAGATTGTCGCCGTTGTAGCCTTGAATTGGCACTCGGACGATGTTGCGCTGCAGGTACCAATGCTTGATGCGGTAACGCTTGTGTACGAACCGTTGTTGAGTGCGTAGTTGAGCGTTGGTGCGTTGGCAGTGGTGGTATCGATTCCAGACATGTCGGTGAACGTTGTGAAGAAAGTGCGAGCACCTTCAACATACGAAGTCACGTCGGAGTATGGAACGAAGTTCGACAAAGGAGCGTCCGTATCTGAACCACCAGAGTAGGTGATTTCGATGTAGGAGTTCGACGAACCACTGTTCAGTGTGTAACTGTAAAGGTAAGTCGAGGCTGACACTCTTTGACCGATACCGACGGTACCAGCGTTGGTTTGAGCCGAGGTGATGTAACCTGCTGCTGTGCCGGAAGCACAGGTGGTAGCGGAAGTACAAATGTCGGCGGTCTTCCAACCGTTGCTACCAATGGAATACGTGTCGAAGGACGGACTGTTCCACAAGGAAGTGATCATTCGACGGGAAGCAGCCGAGTTGTAGCTGCTTCCAGTGAGGATCTGGCTTGCGGTGAGTGCGCCTGAACACGTGCCAGTCGGCATCGTATGGCTGTAGGATGACAACGTTGGTGAGCCGCAGTTCTCGAGAACTGTTGCAGTGACCGACGTTGAAGTCGAGCCGGAGCGGTAGTTGAGGTAGGACTTCCAGCTGATGGCGTCAACAGTGGCGCCGGATGGAAGAGCGTTGCTCGAAGTGAATGTGTAACGGTGCCATGGCATGTAACGCATCTGCGAGTAGTACTTGTACGTGTACCGGTAGGAACTCGAGTAGCAGTTGCGGTAGTAGCGGTAGCAGTAACCACCAGCGTTGCTGTAGACCTTGATGGTCGGGTCAATAGCAAGCGGGAAAACACGGTCCTCGGACATCAACCAGTCAGCTTCCACTGCTGTCGTAATGACAACTTGTGGGCCGAACACCTGGATGAAGTAGGTAGCCGTGTATGGTTCATCGGACCCTTCTTCAATCACGGTAGGAACTGGGATTTCTGCAAGCAGTTCGCCAGTTTCCATGTGACGGATTTCAAGGGATTCCTGAGTTTGCGTCATGTCTTCGCCGAGCATTTCGTCGCCGAGGTAGAGTGCAAAACCAGATGGAATTTGGATGGTTTCCGAAAGACCGAACCAAGCAGCGTTTGGCTCAAGCACAGGTCGCTCGCGGATGACGAGGTTCTGCTTGAGTTGCGTTGACTCGACGGTGTAGTCGAGGTCAAAGCCTTCTGCAATCGGGTACCGTAGAACGTTACCGCCAACGGTCACGCCTTCTTCCGAAGGTGCGACGTGGTACGGTTGTGGCGCGGTGCCAGTTTCGTCCAGGGTCACGATCATTGGTGCGATTCCAGTGATGATAGGGTCAACAAACTGGTTTGGTTGAACCGCAACACCATAGGCCATTTCTGGAGCGAAATGTGTGCTGTAGGTGTTATCGGTTACTTCCCAACCGTTGGATGTTGCGACGACATTCAAATCAATGTCTTCCCATGCACCGCTGTCATCCATGAAGTGAACAGGCGTAGCGTGGTTTAGCTGCGCAAACTTGCCATCTTCAGTGATGTAGGTCTTGGTCGTTTGGTCTCTCATGCCGATCAGTTCATCGGATGGTTCGTGTTCGTAGTCAGTTGTCTTCACAGCTTCTGGCAGTGCAAAGAAATCATTCTCTGCTGTGGCCTTTGTATCTACAAAGTCCACGTCGCCTGCGTTGTTGTCGACGAACCCAGCCATAGGCATTAGGGCCATCAAAGCGCACAACAGCAGTGCGATGCCAATGCCGCTGAAGACTGACGTTCTCTTGGTGTTCTTATTTCCCAACATGTGTCATTCACCCATACGGATTGTATGCAAAGCATCCCACGCTTTGCACCCCTTATAGGAGTTGGGGTGCGAAACCTTTGAATCCAAAGGTTGAGATAGAATATAGATTCGTGATACTGAGGCGCATTTCCCGTAAAAAAATTAGATTCCAAGATCCAATCCATTTCAAAGAAAAGACGGTTGGAAAGGATGGAATAATAAAATTCTGATTCTGAAGGTTAGAGCAGCAAGCGCCCGGGGTAAAAAAACGAGCCAACTGAGGCTTGAAAAAGAAGGTGGGGTGGAACAAAAAAATAACTTTTTTCTTGCTTACAAAGAAACGAATGGAAGTAAGGGGCTGAGAGGGCCGTCGAAACGGCCCCCTCAGCGGCTCTTCCCCTCGCAAGGGGACGGTTGCTTAGAACTCTGGTTGGTGATCAGTAATCCCAATCTTTGTTCTCTTCGTCATCTCCACCACGGGAGAGGATGAATGCGCCAACAATGAAGGCTGCGATGACAACGCCAGCAATGGCGCCCCAAGCAAGTGTTGGGATTTCGCCTTCAACAACGTCGCCGGTGGTGTTTGTACCATCGTCGACGTTCGAGGTGTCTGCATCTCGTTGGTAGTCAATGCTGTTCAACGCTGGGGCCGCTGCTGTGTTACCGAGTGCATCGACTGGAACCGCAGTGAAGTGGTAGGTGTAGGTTCCGCTTGCAGTAGGCTTGTCGATTTCAACATCGGTGGTAACGGTCGAAGCGCAGGTGGTTGGCATGTTAGCTGCATCGAAGGTGCCACGTTGGTAGCACACGTTCCAAGAGGCGACATCGGCGGTTTCGCCTGTTGCGTCCCAGTTCACGATCCACTTCTCGCCGCTTTCTGACACTGCCATGTTCATTGCTGAAACGTCTCCGTCAACTGCTTTGTCAGCAGTCACGTTGCCAACACCCTTTGGGGTGCTGCATCCGACTTCGTTGCAAATCTCGACAACAACGTTGTAGAATGCACCGTGTGCTGTGTTCGATCCAGAGTAGGAGAAGGTGCTCGTACCAACACCAAGTCCGGTGGTGAACGCATCGGTGCATCCAGCTTCGCCTTCACAGATGGTGATGTCGATGCTGTCAGATGCGAGCATGGTGCCTGCAACTTCCCAATTGAGCACGATGGCGCCACCCTTGGCTGCTGCAGCACTGAAGGAATCGATGCTGGCGTCAGGGACGTCGGCTTGAGCGAGTGAACCGCCCATAAGCACGAGAGCGCCTGCGGAGAGCACTGGGCTGTCGGCAGCGAAATCGTATTCGAACATCTCTGTTGTCGCGTCAACATCAACGGTATCGGAAGCAATCAAGGTCCAAATACCTGCATCAGTCACGTACCAAAGCGAAGTTGCTCCGAGGTCCTTAGCCACGGTAACGTCCATCGATTGTGTGAGGACATCTGAGGCGGAGAAGGTGGTACCTGGTGCGTAATCGACGGCGCCGACTGCGCTGTAAGTTCCGGAGTAGCTTGGGAGTTCCTTGTTGGCGTAGTTGGCAAGGTCTGCATCAACCGCGGTCAAGGAGAAGGCGCTTGGTGCAAAGTACTTGATCGAGTACGACACTGCGATCCCGGAAGCGGTTGTAGCCGAAGCACCACCGTTGTTCCAAATCGTGAGCATCAATTCTTCGCTGGTCGATCCGCCGTTTGAATCGAAGACTGTGAACGAGACCGGGAATGCGGTAACGTACGAGTCAAGGATTGGAATGGTGCAGGTTTGTGCGGTGGCAGAGCGCTCGCAACCTGGCAATTCAGTACCAGCGTTGGACCAAGAGTATTCCAAGCCCATGCCAGATGGTTCATCAACGTCAAAGACCTGAGCGGACATCTGAAGTGGTTCTTCTTGATTGGTGAACAATTCACCTTCATTCATCAAGTCCAAGGAAAGGATGAGTGGGTTGTTGTTGCGAACGTCCACAGTCATGCTGCGATCGTTGTTGGATGGCCGAGCATCGGTTGTCTTTTGCTCGAGGGCCAAATCTGCATCGAATGTGTGTTCACCTGCGTCGAGGGTCACCATCATGCAAGCATAGCCAGTGAGTTCGCCTGCGCCAGTCGGGTTGCCGTCAGCATCGAATGTCTGAGCGGTCCCAAGGGGCTTGTACATGTATGAAGGTTCAATACCAGTTTCGCAAGAATTAGCGACAACTGTGTTTTCAGTACCTGTAGCGTCAGTTACTGTGAGGGTGATGTTCCAATCATAGTTGACACCTGGGCTGCTGCCTCGGTGTTCAACTTCAACGTGGAAGTAGGAAACGCCAACGTTGAGGTCTGCAGGAGCGTCATCGCTCATCATGCTGGTTGGGTTTCCGGTTCCGTCTGCGTTGTAGCCTTGAGCGACGGTCATTCGTGCAACACGAATGTCGTGGTAGATGCTTGCGCTACCGAGGATTTCATCTTCGTTGGTGTTTGGATAGGAATCTTGAGAGAATTCTTCTTCGCACACGTTGTTGTAAGTCTCGTTGTTGGTTGGGTCTGTTTCAATGCAAGAATCCCATTGGCTGTATTGGGTGTAACTCATTAATTCTGCAGAGAGGCCATAGGATGCATCAGCGTTGCTTTGGTCGAAGGTGAGTTCTCCGCTGAAGGTCCATTCGGTCATGTATGCGAGAACATTTCGGGTTCCGTTGGTGATCGTTGGAGGGTCGGTCGAAACGTTGGTGAAGACTTCCACTGTGGTGGAGCTTCCAACTTCAACGTCATAGAATGCCTCAGCGTAGAGATCAGCGCCTTCGCCTGTGAGACCTGTGATGTCCCCTTCGCCCTTGAGCCGAACAATAACGTCTCGAGGGTTAAAGGTGTCAGAGCCGTTTGCGATAACGGTAAGGGTCCAAGGAATAGGGTCGCCTCCGTTGTCACCGGTTTCGGCTACTGCGCCGCTGTCCCAGGACAGGTCGACTTGAATGTCATACCAGTTGACGACGCTGACCTCGATGGTTTGTGCGTCGTTTCCTGCGTCAGCATCAGATGGTGTGTCTGCAACAACTTCGATGATGTAGTCACCAACGATTGGCGTCCAAACAATTGGGTTGCCTTGGTATTGGAGGGTGTACTTGCCGCCTCCCAAGACGCTGCCTGCAGTAAGTGGATTGGTAATGGATGAGAAATCACAGCCTTGGCCACACATCACATTTGCGTTGGCGAACGAGAGATCGTTTCCAGCAGCATCCTTTGCGAGCATGGTCGGGTTGCCGTTACCATCGGACAGCCACACGTTAACGGTGTAGGCCAATTCGGTGATGTCAGCATCGCCGCTGTTCTGAATGTAGGCTTCGAATCCTGTATCTTCGCCTGCATTCAGGGTGTTTCGGCATCCTGCATTGGTACAGGTGGTTTCTTTCGGGCTGGTGATGGCGATGACTTCAGCATCTGCTCCCGCACGGGCGCTGCTGTCGTCAACTTCAATGGTTTCTTCAAGCTCGGTGATGTCAATACTAGCCATTAGACTTAGCATCAACATTGCAACGAGAATCATAGGTGTTGTCTTGTTCATTTCAATTCCTCCGATGGTTCGGTACTCCCTATCACGTCATGCGTCGTATTTATACTATAGGAACACTGTTTGTGTAAGACAACAGCAGAAAACACAAGATACGTCGAGAAAAACCATCCGCAGTATCCCGAACGTACCGCACGCTGATGCCAAAAACGTCGGTTTTGTTTGTTTTTTATCTCCGGCGTGAAATTGAAGTCTCAATTTTTGACCCGAGCGTTATGCTTCGCGGAGCGCTGCCGATGGAGGTACCAGCGAGGCTTTTCGAATCGGATACGCCGTTGCAAGCAGCACCATCACCAGGCCCCCGACCAACACCGCAACAATTGATCCATAAGGCAAACTGAATACAGCCCCTTGATCTTTCCAAAAAGTGTCATACAGGGCTCTGTGGAAACCAATGGCGATGACGACACCGTTGAGCATCCCAAAGACGGCGACCCAAACCACCTCCACAATGAAGGTCCCCATCACCATGCTCCGCTTGTAACCCAAAGCTCGGAGCACACCGATGGTTTTGGTTCGCTCAGACACAGAGCGCACCGTGACCACTCCAATCCCAGCGATACCGACGATCAGCCCGAGGGACAAGTAAGCCTCAAAAATAGCCAACAACGCAAGGACAAGCGATTGGATCACCATCACGTCTTCTGCGATGACAGAAGCTTGGACGCCTTCGCTGTTGAGGGAGCGTTCCAAATCTTCCGCCAGTTCTGCCGATGCGCCCCGGACATCTGATGATTTCCCAATGGGGGAAAAGGCCCCTTGGCTGCCTTCAAATTCAGCCGAGGATTGAGCAGAATCATCAACGCTCACATACATTCGAGTCAGCCGACCATCGAACTGTTCGATGGCCACATCATCGGAGATCCAAACACCTGCAGAGAACAAGTATGAGGATTGTTCCATAAACCCTGCAACCTTGACATTCCGGGTGTTTCCTGGATTCGAAGTATCAATTAGCGAAATTGATTCTCCAATTGAAAAACTAAGCCGAGTCAAACCGCTTCCATCCGCTATGGATTCAAGTCCAAAAGATGCATCTAAGATGACTAAATCATCGCGCGCACCAACGGTCATCCATGCCTCGGTAGCAGTTGCGCCGAGGCCCTCATCCCACTGGTACAATGGCAATCCGCCGTGGTCAGAAAAGTTCTCGTCGAAGCCCCTCAGAAGATAGGGCATCCTATCGCCTTCACTGTTCTCGAGGAACACTTGACTTCTGTGAATCCGAGCGACCGAATCAATGGAGGATGCAACAGGGGAGGAAAGGTTCCACTCGTCGGGTGAATCAGGCAACTCGATCGGTCGGGCCCGAGAACCAGTCAAGAGAAGTTCATACTCACCTTCAGCCTCCTCAACAAAGGAACTGGAGTAGGTATCGAACTGTTCCGCATAACCACTGAGCACGATGACCGAGAACACAGTGATGGAGAACATGCCCATCACAACCGCTGTGCGCACCGGTGCAGCCATTGGGTGGGCAAGAGCAACGGGCAACACAGGCCCAAACCGCTTGGTCATTATTTTCGACTTGCCAAGCCGGCCAACGAGGACTGGCGCAGCGCTTGTCAGCAGCAAGACGCCGGCGAAAACTTCGACAAGGCCTAACACGATGAACGACAACTCATCAGGCGTCATGCCTTTTCGAATCGGATCCAACGAATGGAGCCCTACCGTCCAAAGGAGAAGGGAAAAACCAAGCGCAGCAAGGGTGTTGCGTCCTGCATGGCGATGCAGATTCGACCACCTCTTCGAACGTTGGCGCAAAAGTGATGGCACCTCCAGCGTGACAGCAGGAACCAGGCAAATCAAGTAACAAACTCCAGCGACGACCCATGCAAAATAGGCAAACGAACTGTTCAATCCAACAACAGCAAGCAGGGCAAGGCAAAGGGTTCCTGCGCCAAAGAAGATAATTTGCATCAACACAAGCATCCATGGAACTGAATCCGAGCGTGCTTCTCTTCCACCCCGCAGGGCGACAACAATATTGGTTCGAGCCGTCCAAACTGCAGTGCTCCAAAGGGTGATTAAGGCTAACAAAAAGCCCCAAGCCCAGCCTGCAAAAATAGAACTCATGGTCCATTCAAACAAAAACGGAACGTCTTCTCCAACCGAAGAAAACATGCTTTGGAATCCGATGCTGATGAACCAAGCAAGAACAAGGCCTACCAGTGCGCCGACAATGCCCGAAACCCCTGCGATCATCGAACCTTCCATCACAGCCAACGAGCGGGCATCAGATTGAGACATACCAAGCGACCGCAACGTGCCCAACTCACTGCGCCGAGCCTCAGCAAGCATCAACACGATGGTGAGGACCAAAAGCACGCCCGCTGCGATGGTAAAAGAACCGAACACCAAGAACATGCCCGCTAAAACACCAGATGATTCTGCTGCTAAAGCTGCGGCTTCAACTTTCACCGCTCGAACATTGAGGTTGACGTCCTCAGCAGTGGCTCGCTCGTCAAACCATGCTTGAAGCATTGGAAGCGAAGATTCGTCCCCCTCGACCGCTGGTGACAGGACCACGAGGTTTCGTTCGTTTTCTGCTGCGGAAGCCAATTGCTCAGCATCGGTGAGTGAAATCAGGCCAAGCACGACTCCATCGAGTTCAGACAAGCCTTCCAAACCCTCTACATCTGTGTAATATCCAGCGTTGGTGAGTCGATAGGCAGTGTCATCCCCAAACGCGTAGGGGATTAACCCCTTCATCCAGAAGTCACCCGACCCTCCGGTCAAGTTTAAGTCGCTGAGTCGCTGACTGATCAGAACAGTTTGGTTTTCAACAACGAACGGAGCGTCTGCACCACCGAAAGCCAAGAGCATCTGTGGCATGGTTCCAAAGCCACCTGCGCTCGATAACACGGGGAGTCTGACTGAATCAACAGCTTGGCTGGCTGCGTTCCAGCGCAACAAACCGCCATCAAAACTGCACCAGTGTTGGACTGGAATAAACAGGCTGATTGAGGCGCCCTCATCGCAACGCTCGTGCAAGGGAACCGACGCCCCGTTGGCTTCTGATGATGGCCATTCGTCGTTCGATAAGGCTGTGAAATTGCTCACTAAATTGACTTGCGGTGCTGCGTACCGGTCGACAGAGAGCAAGCCCTCAACCTCAAGGTGCATGCCCTGTTCAACTGAAAACTCCACGCCCAAGATTTTGGAGGGAACATCAATGTTGATCGCTCGTTGTTCGTGCGTAGAGAGGTCGTTGGAAAAGGAGTGGAGGTAGAAGCTCGTGTCCGTTGATTCAATGGCCCACCATCCCATCTCGTTTGCAGCCAAGGCGTGAAATTGCCCTTGCGCCTCGTATTGAGCGTAGAAGTCATCATCCAATTCAGCCTCAGAACCAACAAGAAGACCACCTTCATGAGCCACCGCCCCGAACATGCCATCGCTGGAAAGGGAGAAGTCATTGACGGCCCCTCCATCAGGCACGCGCCACATCCATGCCTCGCCTGCTCCATCGATTTGTACGCCGAATCCAGTGCCCGTAGCGTGCCATAGGCCACGGTGACCCGCATCGAGGTCGGTGATCCCAGCTGAGGAAAGGGTGAGCAGTGCCTCATCGTCATGGGTGAATTCGATCAAAGGAACTTGCAAGACTTCGAGCATTGAAGCCATACCAAATTCAGAAATGTTGCCACGAAGCGCCAAAAGGTCATCCCCTGAAATTCGTCCAAGGCCGATGCTTGAAGAGACGCTTAGAGAACTCGTTGAAGGCTCGAAATCCAATTCCAATCCAACATCTTCCGATGTTAGCACCTCATCAAGATGCCTTTCGATGGTTTCGACAATGGGCTTGATTGCTGCCGCATTTTCGTGACTGGAAGCCACTGCATAGTGCATGGTGTTGATTTTGTCCCCCACCCCTTGCAGGCGTTGAGCCGTTGCTAAATCGGTGAACATGGCGGGGGAAGTTGTACCCGCTAAGGCCGCTTGTCCGGTGTTTTCCACCACCTGCATGATGGTGGCGTTTTGAGTCACCCGTTCCCTCTTTCCTTCGGTTGTAATGTACCAACCCAATTCAACCCCATCACCGGCGACGAGGCTAAGTTCGTCGGCCAGTACTTTGTTGACAACGACGCTGAGTGGACGCTCTTGTCCGTTGAGGAGTTCAATCGCGCCGTAGGTGGTACCGCTTGATCCACCAAGACCCGGCCAGATGCCCGAGGCATCAATCGAGCCGTTGAACGCCAACCATGTCACGGTTGGGATTGAGCGTGCTGCTGATTCGATGCTCGCACCAGCAATGAGTCCTTGCTGCTGTCCTGTCACCCTCGACTGTATGGTCGGGTCCCCCTCAAGCAAACGCCACAAATCGGATGCAACGCGCTCCTTCACCAAGACTCGCTCGCCGGTGGAGAAGTCCAATCCCCCAATGGTGATGTCCGTTTGATCCCACTCAGCCTCAACTTCAGATTGAACGGTTGCATCGAGTGAATCGCCGACCACTAAGGAAGAGGTGATGATGGCTGACGCAATGATGAGGCCAACCATCAACAGAGCGGACTGACGTTTTCTGCGCACCACTGTTTCTTTGGCAATGGTCCAAACAACCAATCGCTGAGGAACAAGCAGGGGTTGGATAAAAATCATTGAAAGGAACCCAAATGAAAGAGCGCCCACGAATCCAGTCGCTCCTGTGATCGAGCACCATTGAAGGACAACATACGCAACACCGCCGTCGACCACAGGAACAACAACCAGCCCAACCGCGCGCCCTAAGGAGACCGGGTGACTCCGCGTCAAACTCCATGTCGCTGCGCCAGCCACTACGGCCAACGTGAACGACAGCAGAATGAGCGCCAACATCAGGACTATTCCTCCTCTGTCCTCGATGAATCCCTGATGATGATTCCGTCTTCCATATGCAACACTCGATCGCACAACTCAGCAATGCTGGCATCATGGGTCACGATGAGAAAGGTGGTCTTATGTTCCGTGTTGATTCGTTTTAACAAGTCTAGAACTTCGGCTGAAGTCCTTGAATCAAGGTTCCCTGTTGGCTCATCGCACAAAACGACTGCAGGCCGATGCACAATTGCACGGGCAACAGCGACGCGTTGTTGCTGACCGCCAGAGAGTTCTGCTGGGCGGTGTTGACTTCGATCGCCAAGGCCGACATCGGCCAAAGCTTGTTGCGCTCTTTGCCTGGCTTCTCCAGCAGAATTGCCAAGCAACAGCAAAGGCAATTCTACATTTTCAACCGCTGAGAGGACCGGAAGGAGGTTGAAGTCCTGAAAAATAAATCCGAGGTAATGCGAACGCATGATGGTCCGTTCATTATCGCTGATGCCAAACAATGGCTGGCCGTTGACAACGACGTTTCCGGCGCTTGGTACATCAATTCCTGATAACACATTGAGCAATGTGGTTTTCCCACAACCAGAGGGCCCCATAATGGCGACCATTTCCCCAACTTCAAGCGAGACGTTGACACCCCGGACGGCTTCGATGGTTGTTTCTCCTGACGCATAGAGTTTCCAGACATCAGATGCCTTCATCGCAGTGCTCATGCTTGTTGGACTACGCAGTGCGTTGATAAACTACCGCTTGAAACCCAGAGTATGGAAGAGCAAGGCAACGGAAGCGTTCGCGTCATTGTCTTTGGACCATTGATTGAATTGCTTGGTTCGCGCACCCACAAGGTTGCCCTCGAACACGCCATGAGCATCGAAGACATCGTGCATGCACTGGGGGCCGAAATATGGCTTAAGCAAGGCATCACTGTGGCCCTCAACGGAGAGCAGTGTCCGCTTGACATCCACCCCTCCAACGGCGATGAAGTTGCGCTTCTCCCACCCGTGTCCGGTGGCTGAAGTGGCCTCGACCCCTCGCACAAGCCGAAGCCTTCAACAGCGTTGGCCCGCAGCACATATTGAGGAAGCGTCATGATTGGTGGCTTGGGTCCGTTGGAAATGTTTGTCCTTGTCGGGATATTCTTTGTCTTGTTTGGTGCAGAACGCCTGCCTAAGATGGCCAACGCAATTGGCAGGTCCAAAGGTGAATTCCAGAAGGGGTTGGCCGACACCACACGGGCTGTTGACCCGTCAAAAGCAATCGAAGACATGGAAGCTGGTGGACGAACCGCAGAACAGCGCTTGTTCGAACGTGCAAAAGCGGTCGGCATCGACCCAGCAGGCATGGAAGTGACGGCTCTGGAAAAGAAAGTCAAAGCGCTTGAAGCCCTCGAATCAGAAGAGTGAGCGTCTTATCGGGCTCGCTTGACGTTCATCGGCGAGCCACATACATCGCACTCCGCAACTGCTCCTTTTTTCGAACGATCTACATTGGCGGGCACAGGTGTTGTGGCACGGCATCCTGTGCAGCGAAGTTCCCAACGCCAAACCTGCTTGGCTCCACGGGTCCCAACAGACTGAGTTGGCCGTTCCAATGACTGCATGACGTTTTGAAGTCGGTAATCATCAGTGACAAGGGTAGCCTCGAGGGTTAATGCGAGCGCTAAGACATCCACATCCACGTCTGAAAGTCTTGGGAGATCCCCGCTTGATGCTGCGGCTTCTCGAGCGGTTTGCAACCAAGGTGCAGGCACATCGCGCCATTCAATGGAGTCCATTGACTGGATTAACAGCGAACGTTGTGGGCTCACACGCTCCAACTCTGCCTGTTGGCTGACCGCACATACACCTCCCGCAAGTTGGTCCGGTGGCCAATGGAGCAAAGCCGCTGTGTCAAGGACTCGCATGTGTTCCTCGATGCCAGAACATACACCATGAACTCACCGCTCACCCACATCTTCATATCAAGGGGCATCAAGTTCCAATCATGTCATGGAAGGAGTCCATCTTGGATGCCTTTGATGTCTTTGGCCCTGCAAGCCTGGCTATGGTTTCGATGAGCGAAGCCATCATCCAGCCAGTCCCTCCAGATCTGGTTTACATCCCGATGTTGCTCAATGAGATAGGGAACACAAACGTCGTTCTTTGGCTTTGGTTTGTCGTTACGGTCTCCTCTGTAGCCGGTTCTTTCATCGGGTACCTGATCGGTCAGCGGTGGGGCCGCTCACTCATTGGCAAGTTCGGCTCATCAAACCATGTCGAGAAGATAGAAGCCCTAACCGAACGGTATGGCACGCTTGGAATTTTCATTGCCGCCTTCTCCCCAATCCCCTACAAGGTCTTTGGATGGCTTGCCGGGATGGGCGCAATGGACAAGCGCCCGTTCATCGCTGCTGGATTGCTGGGGCGTGGACTAAGGTTCGGGCTTGAAGCGGTTCTTATCGGCGTGTATGGCAACCAAGCCTATGATGCACTGATGTGGTTTTTGGACAATGAAATCCTTCTGGCCATTTTAATCATGCTCGGCATAGGTGCAACCATCTTGGCTTGGAAATGGTGGAATGGTTTGCAACCGGAACCCTCTGACCAATCCTGATTGGATGCAGGAAGCCATTCAATCTGCCAATGCATGCGAGCGAATCATTATGAAGGGGTGGTCGGTGGATTGGCTGTCGCTCGTGTGGTGTAGCTAGGTCCATCATAGTGGGTTTTCATCCCGCCGACCCGGGTTCGAATCCCGGCCCGAGCACTTTTGATAAGAGGCACACTGCGTACGCATAACGGGTGTGCAAAAAAACCAATATTTGTCTTTTAGCGACCTCAGATTTCAGTTCCTTTTCCTCTTATGAAAAAACAGCCTCTGCGTTTCAGAAATGCCCGAGCGAGTGTTGTTGGTTTATGTGATTACGAGGGAGAATCACGCAAGGGTTCCGTTTTGGTAGTCCGTCACCGCTTGATGTATTTCCTCACGGGTGTTCATGACAAATGGGCCGTACCGAGCGATTGGTTCATTCAATTCGGGTCCAGCAAGGATCAGCAGCTCTGCATCCCCATCAGGCGACTCAAGCAGCACTTCATCCCCATCGCTCATCAAGCCAAGTTGACCATCGTGGACAGGTCGACCGTTGAGGTTCACGGTCCCTCCAAAGACGTAGACCATGCCGTTGAGCCCTTGGTCAATCTGTTGCACATGTGCGCCTCCTTGTTCGATTTTCATGTGAATGTAGGTGATTGGAATCACAGTGTCGATTACGGCCTTAATCCCCATGGTTTGGCCAGCAATGACGTTGGCCCATACTTTACCGTCTTCAGAGCGGATGCTCGGAATGTCTGCTGCGGGAATGTCTTGGTAGCGAGGTTGCATCATTTTGTCTTTAGCGGGGAGGTTGACCCAAATTTGGAACCCGTGGGTCGTACCACCGGTTTCATAGAAATCGTCTTGGGGCAATTCTGAATGAATGATGCCTCGACCTGCAGTCATCCATTGCACATCACCTGGGTTCAAATCGCCTTTATTTCCTGCACTGTCCCTGTGTTGCATAGCGCCCTGAAGCATGTACGTCACCGTTTCAAAGCCTCGATGCGGATGGTCAGGGGCACCGATGGCGGAGCGTGGATCCCAATGGACAGGCCCCATTTCATCAAGCAACAAAAACGGGCTCATCAGCGAACCCATTGCAGCAGGCCTTCGCACTGGAAATCCGCCACCTTCGAGCACGGTGTGCGTTGGCACGGTTGTTTTCAGGGTTCGACGCTTCATGCAATCACCCCTTGCACAAGTGCTTCAATGGATTGGAGGTTGATGGGTTTGCTTGAATTGACAATCGCTACACGACCGAGGACATTCGCACCGAGATGGGAAAACTGAATTCTCATGGAGGTCATCAAGTTGTGCCCTCCGCCACCGCTATGGCTGGCAAGCGCAACGAATTTACCATTGAAGTGTTCGCGGAAATCCTCGGTGCTCGTAGAAAGCCAAGCAATGAAGTTATTCAAAACTGGAGGCATCGAGCCGTTGTATTCTGGAGCGCATACAATAATGCCCTTTGCACCTTTTATCGCATCAGATGCTTCCTTGAAGCCAGGCATCTGAAGGTTCTTTTCCTCCTGCTCCGTGGTGTACATTGGCAGATTTAAATCACAAAGATGAAGCGTTTTGAAAGCAATGCTTTTCGAGGTCAATTGTTGCTCGAAGGCCTCAGCAAGTGCAACGTTTTTGCCGGTAGAAGCTACAAGAATTGTCACACTGTCCATGTTCTAACGAACAACCGGTCCTTCTTCAACACAGGGGTCTCAAAGAAACTACCATCGAACCCTGTATGCAATCAGCAGACCGCCAAGAACAGTGGGCACGAGGGCCATTGTTAAGATGCCAAAAATCAGGGTTCGCACCTTGCTCTCATCTTCAGTTGCCTGAGGTTCGATTTCATCGGATACTGTTTCGTTGCAAGTCGTGACAAAGGGGTTACATTCCACACCATTCTCTGCGGCTTCTGGTGCTTCGTAGTCCAAATCTTCTGTCAGATCTTGGCACCCATCAGCATCAGAGTCGGTCGTGTTGGTCGATAGCCAATTCAGGTCGCCCTTTTGGCAAGAATCAAGGAGGTCTGTCATCCCATCATTATCGTCATCTAAGTCCTCGGTGGCGTCGCGGCATCCATCGTCATCGTAGTCAAGAACGGTTTCTGAAATCCATTTCAATTCTCCAAGAGGACAATTGTCAGAACTATCTTCAACGCCGTCGTTGTCATCGTCTCGATCTTCCGTTGAGTCCTGGCAGCCATCTGCGTCAAAGTCGGTACTCGCTTCTGAGTTCCATCCAACGGATCCAGCAAGACAGAAATCCAGTGCATCGGGGATGAGATCATTATCATCATCAAGATCTTCGAGGCTGTCTTGGCACCCATCGGTATCAAAATCGGTGAGGCCATTAGAAATCCAATTTATATCACCTTTAGGGCACTCATCGGTGGTGTCCTCAACGAGGTCATTGTCATCATCAAGATCTTCTCCTGAATCCTGACAACCATCGCTGTCATAATCTGTAGAGGCGGACGCAACCCAATCCACATCACCTGAAGGGCATTGATCAAGTGCGTCCAGTATTCCATCATTATCATCATCTGTGTCTTCAAGGAGGTCCAAACACCCATCGGAGTCCTTATCCACCGTTGGAGTAGGGACCCAATCAATTGTACCAAGAGGACAAGTGTCTTCTAAATCCAAGTACGAATCATTGTCATCGTCTAAATCTTCGTCGGAATCTCTGCACCCATCGCCATCATGATCAGTCACCTCCGTCGAACTCCAATTTACTGCACCCTTGCAGTCGTCAAAAATATCCGCCACTTGGTCATTATCATCGTCTGAATCCTCTGTCGCATCTAAGCAACCATCGCCATCATAATCCAAATCTGGGGCCGACGTCCAATTTAACACACCTGCCTTACAGGTATCGTAGTCGTTCAGTACTCCGTCATTATCCCAATCCTCGTCTTCATAGGTGTCGTAGCAGCCATCCTGGTCATAATCAACTCCGGGGATGGGGGCAGAAATCCAACCGACGATTCCTGTTGGGCATAAATCGTTTTCATCAAGGATACCGTCATTGTCATCATCAAGGTCTTCTACGTCATCTTTGCAGCCATCGCTATCGTGGTCTGTTCCTGCCTCTGAAAGCCAGTCAAGAATGGTGAATGGGCATAAATCGTTTGAATCAAATACACCGTCATTGTCATCATCGACATCTTCCCCGGTATCTTGGCATCCGTCTGAATCAAAATCCGTCAACGCAGTCGGTGTCCACCCCACATCCCCTCGAGGGCATGAATCTGCACCGTCAAAAATTGAATCGTTATCATCATCCGTATCTTCGTTGTCGTCCTGGCAGCCATCGGCATCATGGTCTGTTGAAACGGAGCTTATCCAGAATAAATCCCCATAGTGGCACACATCGGAGACGTCGAGAACTTGATCGTTATCATCGTCAAGGTCTTCTTCCATCGAAAAGAATCCATTGTTCCACATGTCATCCATGCAACCATCGCTGTCGTGATCGCCGAAATTAGCAGAAGACCAATTCCAATGTGTAAACCTCGGGCAAAGGTCATTGTTATCCAAGACTCTGTCGTTATCGTCATCAAGGTCCTCACCGACGTCCCGACAGCCGTCGCCGTCCCAGTCAGTGATGAGGTTTTGATCGACGCTCATGAACACTGAGGTCCATCCGACGTCGCCTGCTTTGCACGCATCGATGTTATCTGGGACCCCGTCGTTGTCGTCATCATCGTCTTCAGACGCATCATTGCACCCATCTGCATCGTTGTCAGATGATGCATTGGAAGTCCATCCTAAATCACCAGGCATGCACTGGTCGTCGTCGTCAAAGATACCATCGTTGTCATCGTCGAGATCTTCGGTTGCATCTCTGCAGCCATCTGAGTCGTAATCATTGAGAGCGGTCGAAATCCATCCGAGATCACCCAGACGGCAGTCATCATTGACATCGGTCACGCCATCATTGTCATCGTCTAAGTCCTCTTGCGAATCTTGGCAACCATCGCTGTCGTAATCTGTAGCACCGGAGGAGACCCAGCCGATATCACCACGTACGCAAACATCGACGTTATCGAGCACGCCGTCGTCGTCGTCATCATTGTCTTCGACGTCATCCTTGCACCCGTCCGAATCGTAATCGTTGGCGAGGGTGGGCGTCCACCCCATGAGTCCCTTTGGACAGTTGTCATCGAGATCGATCACGCCATCGTTGTCATCGTCATCGTCTTCGAGCGCGTCTTGGCAACCATCACTGTCGTAATCGGTTGTTGGGCCTGAAATCCAGCCAATATCACCGGGAGTGCAATCGTCATTCGCATCAATGATTCCATCATCGTCGTCGTCGTTGTCTTCAGAAGTTGCGTCCTTGCATCCATCCCCGTCGTGGTCGTTGGCCCCAGATGAAATCCAATTCTTCTCAGAAGGGTTCCTTGGGCATCGATCGTTCCAGTCGTTGACACCATCACCATCATCATCATCATCACAAGCGTCACCCTGAGCGTCACCATCGTAATCGGTTTGAGTTGGGTTCCATGTAAAGCGGCAATTATCGGTTCCGTCGGCTATGCCGTCATTGTCATCATCCGTATCTTCGCCGGTTGAATCCTGGCATCCGTCGCCATCAGAATCTGATGCTGCGTTCGAAGTCCAGCCAAGGTTTCCTTTCGGGCATGCATCGCTGCCGTCGGAAACGCCGTCGTTGTCATCATCGCCATCTTCGGCGCTGTCTTGACAGCCGTCCGAATCGTAGTCTGTTAACGAACCGGGCGACCAGCCAACATCGCCACTCGGGCAATCATCAACGCCATCGAGGATGCCATCGTTGTCATCGTCATCATCTTCGCCTGTATCATCCTTGCAACCATCACCGTCGTTGTCGGAGCCTGAATTGGAAACCCAGGCAATTTGGCCCAACGGGCAGCTATCTGAGCCATCGCTGACACCATCATTGTCATCGTCTGAATCTTCCGTCCCGTCACGGCATCCGTCGGAATCGTGGTCATTGGAGGAGGAAGATGTCCAAGATCGGTCCCCTTGGGAACAACCGTCGTCAACATCGTCAATGCCATCATTGTCGTCATCTGGGTCGCATGCATCGCCCATGGAATCAAAATCATAGTTTTCTTGGAGCTCGTTTGCATCGACTGGGCAATTGTCACTGCTGTCCGCTGTACCGTCGTTGTCATCATCGCTGTCTTCAGCGGCATCATTGCATCCATCACCGTCGATGTCTGATGCTGGTGTGGAATTCCATCCAAGTAAGCCTTTGGCGCACAAATCGGAATCATCCTCAACACCATCATTGTCATCGTCATCGTCTTCTCCAGAATCCCGACAACCGTCGCTGTCGTAATCGGTTGCTGAACCGGGAGACCAGCCAACATCACCAGCAGGGCAGTCGTCATTCCCGTCAATAATTCCATCGTTGTCGTCGTCGCCGTCTTCGCCAGCGTCTTGGCAACCATCAGCGTCGTTGTCTGTTGCTCCAGTGGAGGTCCAATCGAGATCGCCAGTAGGGCAATCATCGATGAGATCAGCGACACCATCATTGTCGATATCGAGATCTTCCGAGGAAGAATCCAGGCACCCATCTGAATCATAGTCGTTGGACGAGGTAGAGGTCCAGCCCATTTCACCAGTCTGGCAGTCGTCATCGCCATCAAGAATACCGTCGTTATCGTCATCGTTGTCTTCGCCGCTGTCTTGGCAGCCGTCTGAATCGTAATCGGTTGAAGCATCAGGTGTCCATCCAACGTCTCCATCGCTGCAGTTATCTGCACCGTCGGACAAACCATCGTTGTCGTCATCTGAATCTTCTGTGGAATCACGGCAGCCATCTCCATCGTTGTCGCTTGCTGGATTTGAATTCCATGACAGATCTCCCACGGGACACGTGTCGCTTGAATCTTCGACGCCATCGTTGTCGTCATCCTCGTCCTCCAAGCTGTCTTGACAGCCATCCGAGTCATAGTCTGTCGAAGGTGATGGGGTCCAGCCCATATCCCCATCTCGACATTGATCAAGGCTGTCTTGAATGCCGTCGTTGTCGTCATCGGGATCTTCGCCGGCATCTTCGCAGCCGTCACCGTCGTGATCGGTTGCAGGATTTGAACCCCAGGCTATGCTGCCTTTGGGGCAGGCATCATCGCCATCATCGACATCGTCATTGTCGTCATCACCGTCTTCGAGGGAATCTTGACAACCGTCTGAATCATGATCCGATGTGGCGCTTGAAAGCCAGCCTAGATCGCCGGTTTGGCAGTCATCAAAGAAATCTGGTCTGTCATCATTGTCGTCATCTGAGTCTTCAATGTGGTCGTCTTTGCAACCGTCTGAATCGTAATCGGTAGAATTGGTCGGAGTCCAGCCAATTTGGCCCATCGGGCAGTCATCGTTTGAATCTGTGATGCCATCATTGTCATCATCGTCGTCTTCGGGAGTGTTGTCTCGGCAACCGTCACCGTCATGATCGGTTGAAGAGGAGGAGGTCCAACCGAGAACGCCCACTGGACAATCGTCATCGCCATCATCGATGGAGTCATCGTCATCGTCGTCATCTTCGTCGGAGTCCCGACACCCGTCGGAATCGTAGTCTGTAGCAGGGGTGGAATTCCATCCTGTTGCTCCGCTTGGACAACTGTCATCGCCGTCGGGGACATTGTCTCCATCCGCATCATTGCGAGCACCCGCATCGAAGGCTGCAAACGGGTCGTCTAAAGCGAGGGTTGGGGGGTGGATTGCAACAGATAATGAACTGAAGATAAACAGGGCAAGTGTCGCCATAACAGCGGCCTTCTTGCGTACAGCCACCTCATCCATGAAGAAAGGTAACGGCGTGGTCTTTTTATCCTTCCGTTGATTCATTCCAAGACCTTCTTCAACAGTCCTTGTATTCTACCCTGTTCCACTTAGATGTATTGACCGTGTGGGAGGGAGCAACACAAACAACTTCATGCCCCAAACGCCGACGCTAAATCATGCGGGGCTTGCGCTTCTTTGGCAACCTTGCCGTGCACCGCGACTGGATTGAAGCCTCAGGATGGGCGATTGAGGTATTGGACGGCCTCTCCAATCGATTGCTTGTTTGTACGTTTGACAATCAATCTTCGGATCCACTCAAACGGCTTGAAGGCACGATTAAGCCGATGCGCGAAGCGATGACTGTTGTTCAACAAGGTGGGATCGAATGCGTGGTGCTTGTCACCGATGGCGCAGGTTATGCTGGCAACAGAAAAATTGCAGACTCACCAAAAAGTGCTACGTTCCTTGACGGTCACGGCATGGGGTGCCTCACCTCAGAAGTGCTGGCAAACATAGCGAGAAACGCCGGATCCAGAGTCACCATCATCCATGGAGAGGCTGACACAAACGAGCAAATAAGGCAAGAAGTATTGCAAGCCCTTGATTGAGGCAAGGTCGTCTCGCCCCAGGGGATTGCGTTCAAATAGGCCTTGTGAGTGACCAGCACCATGAGTGAAACTACAATCATCAACGATGCTGCCAATGCAGGAACCGAATTCCTGGTCTACACTGGGAACTTTTGTGGATATTGCACAGCAGCAAAGCGATTGCTTGAACGGAAAAACCTCAGTTTTACTGAATTGAACTTCGATGCAGGTCAAGCTGAACGCAGTGACATTGTTGCCGCAACAGGGCACAGAACCGTACCGGTTATTTTGGATCTGCGCCAAGAACAACCGATGTTCATTGGTGGTTTTGACCAGTTACAAGCCTACTTGTCCTAAAGCGGTCAGCCATTCTTTCAAGGCCTCATGGTGCTCCATTGGTATCAGGTGGCCCTTTTTGTGTTCAATTAATTCCAAAGCCCAACCTGCTGCTTCGAAGGTGTGAGCAACAGCCCACCCGTCTTGAATCGAAACTCGAACATCGCGTTCACCGTGCATCCAAAACAAATGCTTGGGGTCGAGTTCGGCCAATCGAAGGCCAAGTTCCATGCCACGGACCAATCGCGTGCCAATCGCCACAACGCCGACGATTCGATCCGCAAGCGGCAATTGAAGCAATTCTTGAGCCATTGCCCCACCTTGGGAGAAACCTCCAACCACCAACGGGCCCATAGGGGCGCGTTCAGCAATGATTTGTTCGAGTTGTGACAGGCTTGAATCTACATCGATTAATTCTCGGCGCGAGAGGTTCATGCGGCGCGTAGCATCCGCATCTTCGTCTTCATAGCGCCACCAGGTTCTGCCCCTCCGAGGGTGCTTGTAGCGCGCCTCAGGAACAATGAGCGTCCAACCATCTGGGAGCATCTTTTCAGCAAAAGGACGCATCATGCTGGCATCGCCAGTCATGCCGTGCATCATCACCAAGGTTGGCATGGTGTTGACCTCAAAGGGTGTACTCGAACACCTGTGCTCCGGCCACACGAAGATGAATGAAGGAATCAGGGCCTCGAACGGTAACCGTCAAGGAGTATTCACCTGAATTGGATGGAATGGTGCCAATGGCGCCCTTTTCTGTTGCACCAGCGCCCCAGGCACGGGTGAGGGGGGAGGCACCCGCATGGTCTTTCATAGAGAGGGAACCAGAAGCAGCCCCTGCGGAAGCGATTTCCACATCGAGGTACCACACAAGGGTGTCCCAATCGCCATCGTTGGGATGGCCTTCATCGATGAAGGTGTCATAGATTTCTTGGTCGTTCTCTTCGTACAAACTGTCAAGTAAATCCCGTGCCCGGTAGAAGAAGACATCTCCAGAATAACCGGTACGAGCAACATTGAGATCCATGCGAAGTTGACGCACGCCTTCGTCATCGATCCAAACAAAGTTTTCCATGAAGCTTTTGCCGCCGCTGAAGGTGTAGCTGAGTTCGTGGCCTTCGGAAGAAACGGCCGTAACACGGGCGTTGCCGTTGGTGATTGAGTTGGTCGTTGCGGTCCATTCTTGACCAAGCAAGGTGAAACTCCAACTGTCTCCAACCGTCCAAGGGAATGAAAACACCTGTTGAGGCTCTCCGTTTTCATAAACAGAAAGGCCGTCCATGGTCACTCGACCCAAGAACGGGTTGTGATTGATTACGGCATGCCGTTGCGCTTCCCGTTCCGATGAAATGCCAAGTTGGTACAGGCCTTCGCCTTCATCGATTTCAGCCACGACGAGTCGTGCGCTGTCCTCGCCAAATTGTGGTGTGATGAAGGTGTAAAGCCACTGATCGCCAACTTCCCATTCTGGAAGCATCTTTTGTGCTTCTGTGGTTGTGTCTTCGGAGGACCCACCCATGGCACCATCCGTGCAGCCTGCAAGTGTTGTTGAACACACAAACAGCGTAACGAGAATAAACGCACGTGTTGGTCCCTTCATGGTACGGGGTACAGTGAGGCCTTCAAGAGCCTAACGCTTCGAAGGGTCTCACAAAAGTTGGCCAGTACCAGCCAACACAACTGCAACAATTGACATCAACTTGATGAGAATGTTGAGCGATGGACCGGATGTGTCCTTGAACGGGTCGCCAATGGTATCACCGATGACGGCTGCTTCGTGAGCAGCGTCGCCTTTCTTAGCACCTTCAATGTGACCTTGTTCGATGGCTTTCTTTGCGTTGTCCCAAGCGCCGCCGGCGTTGGCCATGAAGAGCGCCATGAGCACACCTGTCACGAGGGAACCTGCGAGAAGTCCGCCAAGGGCATCTGGGCCAAGTGCCAGTCCAACGATGACTGGTGCAAGAATTGCAACAACACCAGGCCCGACCATTTCTCGGAGAGCTGCCTTGGTCGAGATGTCGACGCATGTTTGTGAATCAGGGTAGGTTGTGTCGCCTACAACGATCTTTTCAGGCCATGTTGTAGCGTCTTCGATGTTTCCTTCGAAGGAAGAATCCTGTGACAGACTTTCCCGCATGATAGCAAATTGGCGTCGAATTTCGACAACCATGTCACCTGCAGCCTTACCGACTGAAGTCATGGTCATAGCAGCAACAACGAACGGTAGGCCGCCACCAATCAGCAGGCCGATAACGACCTCTGGATTGGTTAATGTCAAGTCAAGATTATCTGGGCCGACTGCTGCAGTGTAAGCTGCGAACAGTGCAAGTGCAGTCAATGCAGCAGATCCAATTGCGAATCCTTTACCGACTGCTGCGGTTGTGTTGCCGATTGAATCAAGTTCATCGGTGATGGCCCGAACATCGGAACCAAGTCCACTCATCTCAGCAATTCCACCTGCGTTGTCGGCAACTGGTCCGTAAGCATCGACGGTCATGGTGACGCCAACAGTAGCGAGCATGCCCATTGCAGCCATTGCGATGCAGTAGAGACCGAGATCATCTCCACCAAAGTGATTGGCTCCAAAGATACCAGCAGCGATCAAGAGGATCGGAATGAATGTCGACATCATACCAACCGAAAGTCCTGCAATAGCGTTTGTCGCAGGTCCAGTCTTGGACATTTCACCAATGTGAGGGATCGCCTTGGTCTTAATTCCAAAGACCGGTTCGATTCCAGTGTAGTATTCGGTAACAAGTCCGATAGCGATTCCAACCACGCTGCCCAAAACAACGGAATGCATGACGCCGATGTCGACATCAATCAGGCCTTGGCCCAAGGCGCCTTCGTAAAGAGAAATGTAACCGCCCAGCCAGAAGAGGAGGGCTGCGATGAAGGTGGTGTTTCGAAGTGCTGCTGCCGCATCTTTGCCGTTCTTGAGAATGAACATCGAGAACACACCAATGATCGAGGCAACGTAACCAATGAGTCCAAGCATAATTGGCATCATGATGTAGTCTGCCCCCATTGCTGAGGAATTGTCAGCGATAATCATTGCGGCAATGATTGAACCAACGAAAGATTCGAAGATATCGGCACCCATTCCAGCGACGTCACCAACGTTGTCCCCAACGTTGTCTGCGATCACACCAGGGTTGCGTGGGTCGTCTTCAGGAATACCTGCTTCGACTTTACCAACAAGGTCGGCACCGACGTCGGCAGCCTTTGTGTAAATACCGCCACCAACACGAGCGAAAAGGGCGATTGATGATGCACCCATACCGAATCCTGCTGCTGCTGAGAGGTTTGAGCCAGACGAGCCAGCGTCGAGCCAGTAAGCCACGAGGGAAATTCCGAGCAGGCCAAGTCCACCAACGGAGAGGCCCATGACTGCGCCGCCGTTGTACGATACTGCCAATGCTCCGGCTTTACCGTCGTTCTTAGCAGCCATGGTGGTTCGGCCGTTGGCCGAGGTCGCTGCACGCATTCCAGAGAACCCAGCAATGACCGATGCAATAGCACCTGCGAAGAAGGCGATGGCGGTTTCCATATCGTTGAGTTGGGTCAATGCGAGACCGACAACAACAACGAAAATCGAGAGTACCTTGTATTCTGCAAAGAGGAAGGCCATTGCACCCTCTTGGATTTCTTGAGTGATTCCAGCGACTTTTTCATTGTCGATCTTCACTTTATTCACTTGTTGATACAACATAAACGCAATGAGAAGTCCGACGACACCTGCAACTGCGGCAATTATTGGTATATTTTCCATCATAACAGAACACCTGTGCCTCGGCGACCCAAGAACCCCTCATAAGTGGTTCCCCTTGTAAAACCGTCACTCCTGCTCTTTTTCGCACAGTTCTAAACCCGCCGAGCCATCGCTCACAAGGACTTGAAAGAAGCAATCGTTGAAAGGGGAGAAACCCAAGGGGCTAATATGACCATCACTGCTGAGGAGGTGCTTGCCGAGATTGGACCGGTTCAAGAAATCCTTGACGAACACGATGGTGTCGTGACCGTGCTGGACACAAGCGATGGCAACATCATGTTGTCTTTAGACGGCGGATGCAACGGCTGTTCCTCGACCCCAATGACGGCCATGCAAATCTACTATTCACTGAAGAAATTGGAGGCGATCAACGATGTCATTTTTGTCAACGGCGAACTTCCAGAATACATGCGCACCTTCATCGACCAGAAAATGGCAAAGGAGCAGTTGCAAAACTCAACCAGCGACGAAGACAAAGACGAAGGCGGCCCTCAACCTCAGGGCGAGATTGTTTGATCACTCTTCAGCGCTTTCTTTACCAATCGTGTGTGGATTGGCCCCAAACGAAACGTTCTCCCCCTTGAGGTTCATTCGAGCTGAAATCGCAATGACAATACAAACCAGGGACAGCGGTTTTGGCAGGTAATTCGAGCCCCACAGTTCACCACCAGATAACGACAGCCACCACAGCACACCCGCTGCGGCAATCAAAGAAGCCGCAATCAAGTTCTGAACAAAGCGTTCAATCGGCGGGGAGCGGGAAAAAGTCGCTATGAAGGTGAATAAGATTGCTGAAATCCCACACAAGCCTTCCGCCAGATGTTCAATGGTGGCGGGGTCGACCATGGCTAAGGGAAGCGCCCGGAGTTCTTCAATGTGAAGACCAAAACCACAATGCTACAGCGCAATCTTTGACAAGTGTCGCCGACACAGACCTTCCATGGCAGGCGGCGGTTTTTCCCTTCCGAAAGCACGTCCGAGCGGTCCACCCTATTTTTCCCGCAACCAAGTGGCCAATGCACTGCATCAAGTCGCGGTTCTTTTGGAACTTCAAGGTGCCAATGTGTTCAGGGTCCGTTCCTACCAAAACGCCAGCCGCATGCTCGGTTCCTTGACTGAAGACCTCGGTGAACTCGTTGCAACAGGGCGCCTGTTGGAAATGAAAGGCATCGGAAAAGGGCTAGGTTCTGCATTGACTCAAGTGATTGCAGAAGGCCTATGGCCAAGCGACTGGGTCGAACTACATGCCTCCACGCCAGAAGGCATGATCGAAATGCTTGGCATCCCGGGATTAGGCCCAAAGAGAATCAAACTGATGAATCAAGAACTTGGCGTGGACTCGGTTGCCTCCTTGAAGGAAGCTGCAGAAGCAGGAAAAATTGCCCCGATGAAGGGGTTTGGAGAAAAATCACAGGCACGGATGCTCGATGGAATTGAACTCTTAGCCCGGTTCCGAGCGCGCCGAAGGCTCGACGTTGGTTTGATGTACGGTGAGGCCTTTGAAGCAAGAATCAGTCAAATCCCAGGTGTGCTCAAGGTGCAATTAGCAGGGAGTGCCAGGCGGAGAAAGGAAACAATCGGCGACCTCGATCTGGTTGTTGGCGTCGATGCAGAACACCATGAAAGCGTGGCGAATGCCATTCTCAGCCTCCCCGGTATTGCGGATATCAAGGGCGCTGGAGATTCTAAAATCAGCCTCATTTTGGACACTTCCATTTTCGAAGAAGGCTTCACAGTGGGTCACATCGATCCGAATGTGCTCGACGCTATTGGCGGCGATGATTATGAACAACTCGAAAGCGGTGGTACCATCGATGCACAGGTCCGTTTAGTCCCACCCGAAGTGTTTCCGTTTACCTTGGCTTACTTCACAGGAAGCAAAGAACACAACATCGCCATGCGTCAACGCGCCATCGATCGCGGCATGCGGCTCAATGAATTTGGATTGATCCCCGAAGCAAAGGCAGGGGACCTAAAGGGCATGGCTGCGGCTCAATACTCTCTTCCCGCCGTGGATGAGGCTGAAATTTACGCTCACCTCGACTTGCCTTGGGTCACCCCCGAGTTGCGCGAAGACACCGGTGAAATCAAGGCCGCAGAACTTCAAAACCTCCCTGATTTAATCACAAGCGCAAACATTCGAGGGGCGTGGCACAATCACACCACTCTGTCTGACGGCGAAGCGAGCCTCGAAGAAATGGCTGAAACAGCCCGCAAGATGGGATGGAATTGGCTGGGTATTGCCGACCATTCACCGACGTTGAAAATCGCCAATGGTGCAAGCGCTGATGACTTGCTGGCTCAAGGTACGACGATTCAATCCTACAACGCAGCATGGGTCAAAGAAGGGGTTGATTTCCGTCTGTTCCACGGGGTGGAATCTGATATTTTACCTGGAGGAAAACTCGACCACCCCGATGACGTGCTCGCCACCCTCGATTACACCGTGGCCTCAGTGCACGCTATTTCCAAATGGCGGGCGCGGGATGAATTGGAAAACACTGAGGAATTGATTCGCTGCATTGATCATCCAGCCACAACGGTTCTCGGCCATCCTACCGGTCGCATCCTTCAGGGGAGGGACGGGTATGAAGTCGATTTGTTCGCTGTTCTTGAACACATGGCAGAGCACAACGAAGAGGGGCGATTGAAGGCGGTGGAACTGAACGCCAGCCCTTACCGGTTGGATCTTGATTGGCGCTTGTGCAAGCACGCTAAGGGCCTTGGCGTCCCAGTTATCATCAATCCAGATGCACACTCTGTCCGAGGTCTGGCCGACATAAGTTACGGCGTGATGGCGGCGAGAAAAGGCTGGCTTGAACAGGGGGATGTGCTCAACACCCTCCCCGCTGAAGAGTTAGCCAGCCGCCTTGTCTGAAAGGGTTGAATGCACACCTTCTTGACTCCGGGCCTGTTGCTTTGTCCATGCGCCTGCTCCGTACACTCATCATGGGAACGACCATGCTTATTCCGGGATTGCTGCTTGCGTTCTTGATATGGTACATTGCTGGCAAGCCAACAAGCGAGCCAATAGAGAGTTTGATCTGCAACGGTATCCCCCTGCTTTCCGTGACGTCTGGTCTCGTGTTTGGTTGGATGACGGGTGAGGCTTACTCCGTCCAAATGGAACTTGAATGAGGCGGTTTTGATGGCAGCGTCCTTTGCATTGTCACAGTGGCAAGAACTCAAGGTCGCGTTCCAGTCTTTTTTTGGCGAATTGGGTGAAATTGACGCTACCAACGAACGGCTTCATTTTCGTTCCGTGCCCCCCCATGTGCAAACACAATTCACAATCCACGCCAACGGAATCGTAATCGCGTCAATGCCATTGCATGGCCTCGAGGCATTGTTTGATGGATTTGAGTTCGACCATATTCGAAATGCAGTGTGTTGCACCGGGAACGGAGCCACTTACACATACACCGTACCTCAAGAACTGCTTCAATTGAAAGGTGGAAACGAATGAAACGCAGTGAAAAGGCTGATCTCATCGCTTCGATGCTTGAGGAACTTTACCCTGAAACACCGGTCCCGCTCGACCACACGAACACCTTCGAACTTCTTGTCGCCGTCTTGATGAGCGCTCAAACAACCGACCTCAAGGTCAACGAAGTCACGCCCGCTCTCTTTGCAAAAGCGAACACACCGCAAAAGATGGCGAACCTACCGGTTGAAACAATCTTGAACGACATTCGTCAAGTTGGCCTAGCTCCAACCAAAGCTCGAAACATCCGACGCCTCTCTGAACTGCTTGTTGAACGCCATGGAGGAATCATTCCAGACACATTCGAAGCACTGGAAGCACTTCCGGGCGTAGGGCACAAAACGGCTGGTGTTGTTCTGGCGCAAGCGTTTGACATTCCTGCCTTTCCAATCGACACTCACATCCACCGCCTTGCTGCGCGCTGGGGCCTTTCTAATGACACAACGGTTGAACGCACTGAAAAGGACTTGAAGGCGCTTTTTCCCAAGCATTTGTGGAATAAATTGCATCTGCAAATCATTTTCTTTGGGCGAGAATACTGCCCCGCACGGCGCCACGATCTGACGCAATGCCCCATCTGTTCATGGACAGCGACCAAAAAGCGAATTGCCGAAGAGGCAAGGCGCTGATTAGAACAAGTTTAGACTTCGCGCTGCGAGGTTCGTCACCACGATTACACCAAGGATCATCGATGTCACACGCAAAGCTGTATGCTCATGCTTGCTGGAATGAGATTCCCTCAACAAAGCATAGCCGATAAGTCCCAACCCAACGGTCTGAAGGATGGTCCCAATCGAAGTGACAACACGGTCCAGGTCGTTGTATCCATCAAGGTCTTCGAGGTATTCAGACAAATCATCCAACGTGGCATCAACAGCAGGTTCATCCGGTGGCCCCCACATGGCAACGACTTCAGAAAAGAGACCCGCAGCAAGGATGAGAACAATTCCCACCATCAACCAGCGTTCAAATGAATACGAAAGGCTGGCTTTGTCAAAACCCTTTGCGGGCTGATAGGGAGAAACTGGTGAGGGTGTAGGTGCAACAACGGGGACGGGTTGGGCGGTTGGGCCGGGGGGTGGAGGGATGGCTTGCATGCCCCGCCATCGACATTCAAGTTATTGTCCTTCGCTCGTGAAAACTCAAACGCCAAAGATTCCAGAAGCGCTTTCCAAGACAACCGAAGTCAAGAACGATGTAATTCCGCCAACCCATAGCAATTGTATGGCTTGACCAAGCGCAGTGGTTTTCCCTCCGCCGCGCAAACGGTTGGAAATCAAGGAAACTGCTATGACTTGGAACAAAACAAGGATCGATACAATAACCTTGAACATTCGAATGTTTTCTCCAACAGCAGAAGCATCTTCCATCACTGGCAGTGCTAAATCAGAACCAAAACGTGACAGCGCAGAGACATCGGTATCAACAAAACCTTCGGCGACGCCAGCGATCGAGTCTCCTAATTTCAATACGATTGCAATCGTTACGTTGAGGCTTGTAACCGTTGCAATAAGCAAACCCAGAGCGACCCCGCGCATTGTGTTGGCAGAGAGAGCCCGTCGACGGCGCAGTGAGAGAAGATTTCCGACCGAGCGTGAGACCATTTCTGCGGTTCCTGCTGGTTGACCTGATGACTGTGAACCTTCGATGTAAATTCGGGTGTAACGAGAGATAACGGCAGAATTTGTGTCGGCGGTGAAATAATCCCAAGCTCTGTCGGAATTAATTCTGGTCGAGAGGCGCTTTTCCAATCGGTCGATTGAATTGTCCAAGACCCCAAAATCAATGCCGCGTAGGGCTTTGATGGTGGCTGAAGGTTCCGCTGACCGGGCCTGTGCAGTTCCTCCGAGTGCGCGGATAAAATCAGGATAGGTTTCGTCTCGCCGAAGAACAGAACTCTCTTCACGCCCGACCATGAATGCGGGAATGAGCATCGGGGAGAGTGGGGCAGCAATAAGAAGCAAACCATACCGATCCCATTGAGTGCTAACTTCTCGCCAAGATGCCAGAATGACAATGATGGTGACCACGAGTAATAATGCAGAGATCAGCGAGGAAGCAATGAGCGCTCTTAGAAAATTGATTCGAAACGGAGTGTCCATTTCGTCACGTGCAAAGGTCGGGTCTTCTGGAATCGTCGAATTAAACGAATAGACGCCACCAATCTGAACGATGGTAAACATCAACCCCGCTAACAAAAGAAAACGGAGGCGACTGGCCACTTCGATTGGAGCGTCGCCTGCCGAACCGACTTCGAACAAAACGAGGTGGATGCCGGCAATCACAAGTCCGAATAAACCCGCAGACACAAGTGAAACATAAATCTCCTTCATCATATCAACTGATTCCAAACGAGTGTCGTAGAGCGTTGTATATTGCTCTGCGATTGTTTCCTGTTCCGAGCGCATGAACTCATCAATCGGTTGGCCTGCTTCGATGGAAAACGCCATCCTGTCGAGGAAATCGGCCCATAGAGGGGACGGGCTTTGTTGCGCTACAATTCGTGAAGCCTCGGGGAGGGAGGTGTGCCATTTGTCGACAAGGGTTTCAATTCGCTGGACTTCACTGGCCAATTCTCCATAATCCCTCATTTGTTTGAGAATGTCGAAGATGGACTGAGCCCCTACTTCGCCCAATGAAAGAATACCCATCCGGGTGATGAACATGTGCATTTCTTTCTCGATCAGTGTAGCTGATCGTTGCACATCAAGAAGGGGGAATGCAATTGCCGCACCCCCTGTGAGGATTGGAAGCAAAAGAATGAGAAGGATTCCGGCGAACCCTGAAAACAAAGCGCCTTCCGATAGACCACCCGTGAGAAGAATAAGAACCACTGCGAAGAATAGACCGGCAAAAGCGGCACCGCCCACAAAGTAAGCGAGGAAATTCAAAATGGGCATTTCAAGACGCCGCAAAGCGATTTGCCACATCGACATTCGCTTCATTCATCATCCCTCACTCGTGATTGATGCCCTTCCATGAATCGACGGCGCGATCGAAGTGATCCCATCCGCTGTTGTAGTAGATTCCAAGCAGATCGAACACATCATCGTAATGAGTGAGGTCTCGGTCCACCATTCGTTGGAGCGCTGCGGCTCGCTTCAGCATTTCATCGTAAATGTCTCGCTTGTTGGCGAATCCGGCCATTGCGGCAATTTTGTTTTCAAGCAAGTGGCTTTGGAACATTCCGCGGAAGTAATGCTTATCCTTGACCGGATCCCATTCGAACATACCACGGGTCAACACACCATCGCTGTGTTTGTTGTATCCAATGACCTCGTCAATACCAGTGACGCGCCGAGCGATTCCTCCGCCAGGTGCTTCAACAACTTCTTGGAAAATTGCAAAGTTTAGGTTGTCGAAGAAACGAATTGGAACGTTAATCGGGTCCCCTGTGAAACGCTGAATCATCTTGACAATCGACGATGCGTGGAAGGTCGCAATAACGGGGTGACCGGTCTGCATGGCTTGGAACGCTGTCGCCCCTTCAACACCACGAATTTCACCGATGATGATGTAGCGAGGCCGGCTACGCAATGCTGCTTTGAGTAAATCGAACATTTCCACACGCGACTCTTCGTTCTTTGAAGAACGGGTCACCAGACGTTGCCAAATCTTGTGGCGCACCTTGACTTCAGGTGTGTCTTCTGCGGAGTAAATCTTGACGTTATGATCGATGAAAGGAAGAATTGCATTGAGCGTTGTGGTTTTCCCGGATGCTGTTTCACCGGACACAAGGACAGACATGCCGTATTCAAGGCAGATCCAAATGTAAGCAGCCACTTGGGATGAAATGGTGCCCCATGCAATGAGTTGTGTGATGGAAATTGTTTCTTCAGCGAACTTACGAATGGTGAATGACGGTCCTAACATAGAGACGTCATCAGAGAAAATGATGTTGATACGGGAACCATCAAGCAGCGCACCGTCGATGATTGGCTTGTTGTCGGAAACAGGGCGTCCAATACGTTCTGACATGGCTCGAAGGAAACGAGACAACAGTTCTCGATCTCTGAACCGGATGTTCGAGGTCACCATACCGAACACCTTGTGATCCATGTGAACATGCTTCAGACCAATGGAGTGAATATCTTCCAGCATCTCATCTGAGAGCAGGGGTTCAAGTGGACCATTGCGAATCAGGTCACGAATCACGATGTATTCCAACCGTGTGCGTTGCTCTTGATTGACGACAAGCCGTCGATCCTCTAATCCAAGCATCTCCCAGAGGCGCCCTTGGCGCCGTGGGGCCAGACCGACTTCCGTGTCGAGAACGGTGTAACGAGCGACCATCTGTCGTAGGATATTTTCAAACTCGTTGTCTGTTGTGAATGAGGGTGCGGCGGGTGCTTCTTGGAGGAGGGTTTCGGTTAATTCTCGGCGAATGTTTTCTTCTTCCTCAGTCAACTGAGGTTCAAGACCAAACCACAGGACTTGGCCGCCTCCTTCTTCGTCTGCAGGTGGTTCGTAAATGTGAATAAAAATTGGTTCCTTGGCAAGGTAAATCAGATTGAGCGGTCGTTCTTTTTTCGCTCCACGGTCAAGGTCACCGTAGTAAATTGGACGAGTTCCGTAACGTGCCTCGAAATCACGCACCCAGTCGGCCACGTGTTGGTGTGCTGCCATAACGGCAGCTAGGTCGCCCTTAGCAAATGGTGGATCGTCGGACATTCTTGATACCTCCTTCAGCTGACCGCCGTAATGTCGACGATGAAGCCCATGCTTGGCTCAACACGCCATCCGACTGAAGTTTGAACCGGGCCTGCAGCCCTCAAAAACCTCGTAACCACGATGTTTCTCTTGATTTCGCCACCAATCATAGCGGTGGCGAGGTCAAGAACGATTTCTGCTGATGCACGCAATGTATGCATCATTTTGTGATCCATTTCGTCAGGGTCAATGCACAACATGAGCGAACGGCCATCCGCACAAATGCGGCGGAGGCGTTGCATCATGGCAAACCGTTGAGATTCGTCGAGTGAATCTGGCATAAGTGAACTCGCCGCATCGATAATCACGACGTCAGCAAGAGCGATCGCCTCTGACTCAAGCAGTTCATTGAGACCGACATTAGGCAGGGCTTCTGCAATGGTTCCAAATCGAGAGAAGACCATGAGTTGGCCTTCCCGTATGGCATCCGTGATGCCATAACCAATGGACTCCATTTGTTCAATCCATCCACGCGTCGTGAGTTCCGTTGTGATGACAAGGACCTTCACTCCGTTTTCGACCATGCCAAAGGCAAGTCGTTGTGAGATCAGTGATTTACCGCCACCTACGCCTCCTTGGAGAACGTAGAGGGAACGGTTTGGTAAACGCAAGCCCATCGAATCACCCAGGGAGTCTGTTTCCAAATCGAATGGAAAGCCGTCTTCCTTTGGCTTGTGAGCCGTCAAAAATGGATCTTCTTTCAAGAGAGCCTCACCTCGACATTCATTGATGCACTTGAGGACATACCACTAACGTCTTCCGACGTAACGATGGCGTACAACTTGACGTCGTCCCCTGTAGCAAATGGAGTGGTTCCGTAAGAGGTGTCTTCAACCACAATTTCTGCGATTTCGTTCGTATCCCAAGTCGGTCCGGTTATTGTGGCAGTGGTGCTGGTTGGGGCTTGACCGTTCACGAGTACGGCGATGAGGGCCTCGTCGAGGGGGTGAATTCCGGTGTTTTGCAGGTAGAAAGTGATGCTTGGCGTTGTTCCTGTGGTGTCAACATCAACCATCATTGGGTCGCCGGCAAAATCCAATCCAAGTTCACCTGCGAAGGTGATGCCTTGCTGGGTTTTTTGCGCTGCCCTCGCCATCGCTGACCACTCTGTGATGAGCAATGCACTCACAGAACTTGAGATCAACAGGCCCGTAATGAGCATGATGAATGTTGATGCGCCACCGTCTGCCATAGCCAATCCTCAGAGTGTCGTACCCACGGTTCTACCGCCTGAGGTGAAGGCAAGGCGGGTATGACTTGTAGGCGATAATTCCCAACGCAAATCAAGCGTTTCCCCCGAGTACCAATACTCGCTGGACAAGCCAACCGGATTGGATCCTGAAAGGGTTTGAGGATTTGCCCCATCGAAGAACAGCCAAACGTCCTCGGTAGGAAGAGTGACTGTACCATCGTTGGTGACCTCGGCGAAGACATACGTCTTCATGACTGGAGCAAGTGTTGCGGTAAGCGTAGGGTTTTGAGCGGGGATTCCAAAAGAGATGACAGGAGTGGATGTCGAACAATCGCCGGTGCTGGTGATGGACACGGCGTCGATGACTCCATTGCTGTCAACTGTGAAACTTGCGCTAAAACCCGTACACGAAGACGCAACAAGGGTCCCGTTCACGTAATCTGTTCCTCCATCGGTGATGGTGAGATCCTCAAGGGCAAACTCCCAGATCTCACTCGAATCAACGGTAAAACTCGGTAGAGGCTCGGCAGCGGCTTCAATCGAATCCATTGAGGATTCCATTTGATAACTCATTGTTTGAACGGCCATGGAAAACACGACCAACAATGAGACCCCAATAATGAGGCCACCAATACCTACCGAGCCAGCCATTTCAAGCTCCACCTCGGAGGGAACTCACACTTCGCCAGGAACTGACGAGCGATGAGAACGTTAGCAAATCTTTGTGCGGCAGATGATCATCAAGTGCAGCCTCGGCTTCCCCGGGTGCTGCGAGTTGAACAATGGCCAAAACGGACCGACCTTCTTGGTCGTTCAGCATACCTGAAGACATGGCCTTCTGAGTGAAACTGACTGCCGCCATGCCCGACATGTTGTCGAGCAGGAGTGCAGAAACCGTTGGGGCACCCACGCTGTTTCCAGCAGCGGTTGCGCCATGTGATGGAGCGTGCAAGAATGGATTTGCTGCGAGAGCTTGCGCTTCGTACAATTCCACCAAGGGTGCTTCATCAACTTCCTTCAGTCGGTCGTTGCCTGCAACGGAGATGACTTCACCGCTCGCGGTGACAATCATGTCACCATCAAGCGCTGATGCGTCGCCATCGCCGCCTTCAGTTGCCACGCCCTCTGCAGCAGATGCTGCAGAAGATGATTCCAGACTCACTTCGACATTCCGAAGCACATCCTCGACCATGTCGAGGCGGCTGCTGATCATGCGTTCGAGTCCAGATGTGTCAATTGTAGCGTTTACAGGTGCAGTCGATGCTGGTGCGAGGCTTGCCGCCACGCTCGGCACACTGCCGATGCTGTTGAGACGTGCCTTGGTGGGACCTGCGGAGATGGTCCACGCATCTTCTTCTCCGAGTTCTCCTTCTTCAGGGAGAGGGACCTGCTCAATGGCGATGTTCGCCATGATTTTGAGCCGATCTTCGGTGAGAGCTGCGTCTTCATCAACGTCCTCATTTGCACTGTTGCCAAATGGCCATGCCATGATAATTCCTCCTCTAAGGGCGCTTTTTCAAGCAGAGCCCTTAGAAAGCATCAAACAACCTTGGACCCAGCAGCTGTGGCACCCAAACTAAGGGTCTCAAAGGTGGTTCCTCCGGAGCCGACGTGGATGTAAGCTTGGACTGAGCTACCGGTGCCTACGGTGGCAGCGGTACAATCCAGGCCTCCAGCAGCCGTACCGGAAAGGATCATTGTGTAACCGGTCGAGGGTTGCATGGTAGCAACTGCTCCGCCAGTTCCATCCATCAGAACAACGTTTCCAACTGCGCCTTCAACTGGCAATGTACCTGGGCACATCAATTGGTAAGTGATTGCGTTGGTTGGTGCTGGCTCACTGCCTGGTGCGAGACGCACGAACAGCTTGTAGCCAGTGGTTCCGTCGACGTATGCGGCATTGATCATGACTTTACCAGCCATGTTGTCTGCGGTGTCGTCGCCAGTTTGTTGAGCGTTCTGTTGAAGCGCTTCAGCAGTTTGGATGATCACGGCTGCTGCAACTGCAGCAACAAGGATCAAAGCGATGAAGACGATCATAGCGCCGATACCAATGGCAGCGACCTTGTCATCTTGGAATTCTTGATTGCGAGTGTTTGCCTTCATACAACCACCACTCCTCTGTCGACACTACCGCCGTAGCTGAGTAGTTCGTAAGTGAATCCACCGGATCCGGATTGGATCATGAATTCATTTGCGGTGTTTGCTGTTGGTGGGCAGTTTGTAGCGCCCGCCAAACTTAGCGTGATGCTGTAGGTAGAACCGGTGTTGAGGGTACCTGCGTTTCCGACTGCGCCAACTTGGCTAGCCGTTGTGAAATCGCCTGCGTTTGAGTTTGCCCCACACTGAATTGCCCACATGACGTTTGCAGCAGTGATTGAATCAGAGCCGGGTGCGAGTTCAAATGTGACAAAGATCGATGTTGCAGGGTCTGCAGCACCGGTTGTCACAATGCTCTTGATGAAGACCTTGGATGACAACAAATCTGTTGTTTCTTCACCAGTTGTTTGTGCGTTTTGTTGCAATTGCTCTGCAGTCTGAATAATGACTGCGGCTGCAACCGCCGCAACAAGAATCAGGGCAATGAAGACAATCATTGCACCAATACCAATTGCAGCGAGGTTATCGCTGTTTTCGTTCGTATTTTCTTTCATATTTTTCACCATTTTTTGTTTTTTGTATCCCCCATGTAGGGTGGAATCGGAGCGGTTCAGGCTTTGCCTCCTGAACCAATTTTAATGCGCAGAGGCATGCGAATAAGAGCGACTTCGTCTGGTGCGAGTCGATTGATGAAGGGGACCTTTGGCGTTGTAAAGCCTGGCGGAATCCATGGGGAGAGCACGATGTCTTGGAGGGGTTCCATCGAACGGTTTTGGGCTCGAATGGTTGCGGTGATCTCGCCAGTTCGCATCTCATATGCGGTCGAAATCGCAAGTTTGCGGGAGAGGGGGACCTCATCAGCACCATAGCGCCGGTTGGCTTTGACTTCAAATCGAAGAGGGAGATTGCCACCAGGAGCAATGATTGGTAAATCAACCGAAGTAGGCACGCAAGTCCACCCCTCAGGGATTGGTGGGGACAAGCGCATGTTTGGCATGGCAACTGGCCCATCGTTAATGATTCGAACAATGAGGATACCTTCGTCGCCGCCAGCAGGCCAGCGTGTGTCGAGGCCAAGCCAAAAGTGTCTGAAAAGGAACGGGTTGAGCGTAGAGGTGTTGCCCCCAATCAGATCGTCGACAAGGTTCTCAACTTCATCTGCGGCAACGCTTACATCCCCCATTTCAGCAGCACCTGTGGCTGAGCGCAAACGCAAAAGTATGGTTTCCACTTCGCCTTCATTGATTTTCTTCTCGGTCAAGAGTCGGTGAACCATGGCGATGTTCCTCCTCAGGTGAAGCACGTCTTCTTCGAGTGTGAGAAGGGATTTTTCGGCCTTTTTCACTGATTTCTTAGCCTTTTTGAGGCTATGGGTGTTAAGATATTCTTTGGCGTCAGCGATGTCCACTTCGGTGCCAGCCAGTGAATTCCCCTCATCTTGGATGACTCCAAAAACAAGCGTTTCAAGTTCACGGGATGCGTTAATTAACTGGTCTGCTGAATCTTTGCTCGCCGAGATTGCTGCCCGAGCGTCAGCAACTTCGGCTTCTGTCATGTTTCCTGTTGCATCAGCGGATTCACCGTCGGTTGCTGGATCAGGATCTATCATCTCAGGAGCTGTGAAATCAAAACTTGCATCGACTTCATCGAGGAACATGTCTGGGTCGTCAATGACATCAACATCTTTCTTAGCCATCTTCATTCACCTCCTCCGAACCGGTTTCAGCGTTGACGAGGCTGCCAACAGTGGCTGTCGTCGAAACATCACCAAAGATTTCGTCGAGGTTGAGCCCATCACCAGCGAGTTCATTGAACAGCCGGGCAGGGTCTCCGAGGTCTCGCTCAATGCGTGTAGCCTTAACTTCGACATCAGTCAGTCGACCGTAGAGGTTGCCATAGGCGCGGTCAGCGCGGAAGATAAGCAGCCAGACGCCGATCATCACTACGGCCATGTAAACCAGCACTGAGACAAGGTTGTTTGGATCGTTTGAGATCTGTGGGGGAAGCCCAAGCACAACGCCGACGAAACCGAGTACAGGTGCAGCAAGAATCACGCTGAGTTGCCTTCTGCTGTTCCGAAGAGCGTCGAAGTGGTCAGCGTAGATGGTGGACACACCTCGCCGGGCTCGTTGATAGTCTTCGTGAATCAGTTTGAATTCTTCTCCACTCGTCCAACTCATGCGCCAAATCCACAAGGCAGCAAGGACCAAAATTGCAACGCCCCAATAGGCAACGTTGAGCACATGGAAGGCAAACCCAAAGCCAAGCACTCCTGCGTAAGTAGCAAGCAATCTGAACTTTTCATTTTGCCTGGTGAGGCGCAGAAGAATAAACGAGGTCAAGAAGCACACAATGAGGGCAATGAAGCTGACCGAAACGCCTGGGGAAGAAGATTCGACGGAAATATCAATGTTGCGTACATCGTTTCCTACAACGTTTTTATCCCAATAAAGGGCATCCACTGTAGCAGTACAACTGCTTTCCTTCGTTGACGTCCACCAATCGATGGTTGTTGGTTGAATCCTCCAGACAAGGTACATATCCTCCCCAGGCCCAAGCACGCCAATCATTGGCTCCGCATCTGGTTTACTTAGAATGGTTGCATCGGGGCAAACCAGCGCTACATTCACACCCAATGTTGTCGCTGTTCCTGCGTTGATTACCTTCAGTTTGAGTTCAATTTCCTCACCCTCTTGGACGGTTACAGGTGGCAGGAATTCAATCATAGGATCTGCGAATACGTCAAGGGTGAAATTGAAAGTTACTTCTTCATACACGCTGTGTGACTCCATCTCTTCTAGATTGTAGAGACGGAACGTGAGCGCCCAACCATCACCGGAGAGTATGTTTGGTCGGTTCGGTGCGTCAATCAATATTTTCAGCGGATCAGTGGTCTCCCAAGCCGGTCGGTCAGGGATGGTGATTCTTGAAGATGCTCCTTGTGTGCCTGATTGGCATGAAGCGGTGTCGATAGGGAGGGTGACGTCAGTGCCATTTCCTCCTGGAATTACGATGCTGAAGGCCCAGGGGTAGTCGGCTCCGTTAAGGTTTAGAGCGCTGAAATCAAGCAATCGCTCCGCTTCACAGAGTTCCAGTTCATAGGTACTGGGCGTCTCTTCAGAATCACCTAGAACAGAGGGTATGTGGGAAAACGGAATTGTCTTCTCGAGGACGGGATCGCCAAGAAGTGGACTCAAAACCAAATCATTTGTTGTGTAAAACCTCGACATGATGAGGCTCGTGGTTGCTGAATAATTACCTTCAATCGTCCCGTCGTTTATGCTGGGTGCATAGATGATGTTCAAATCAGCAGTCAAGGACAGGTCCGGTTGGAAGTCAATGCCTTCTAGAGTGAAAATGTGACTCACGGGGACGCCAACAGGAAGGTACACTTCGCTCGTGTAACCATCGACCATTGCCCATTGATCGGAAAGAAGGTTGGTGCCGGGCCGGGTAATGGAATATCCGACATCGACGCTGAGATCAATATTCCCAGTGTTGGTCAGCATGAGGTCCCATGTCCTGGTCCCTTGACGGGAAAATTCCATCACGCTAGGCCAGCCTTCTGCCACAAGGTCGAACAGTGCGCCCACTCTGAGTTGTATAATCATGGTGTCGAGCGTCTTGGGCGGTGTTGATGTGTCTTTAACAGTCAACGTGAGGTAGTAAACAGCACCGTCAAGGAGCGTTTGTGAGCCTCCGAGGCCTGGTACATTGACAACGATTTGCCCAGCAAGAGTTTGATTGATGCTGAGCGTCATCCCAATTTCAGACACATCGGTCGTCCATTCTTCATTCTCTTCCATCTCACCCCAAGAAGGTGTGATGAGGACAGATTGTAGCAAGTTTCCAGTGTTGGTGACGTTGAATTCAACCTTGGCCATTTTCCCAGGTGTGACCGGGACAATCGTTGGCCCGGTAATCATGACCGTTTCGGATTTACTGAGGTTCGCAACGATGGTCGCAGATGCGTTGACTGTACCACTTGCGTCCGTCACCAAAACAATGGCTGTATAATTCACATCGGCTTTGGCCGAAGAGGTGGCCTGTATGGCCACTCGAATCACTTCAGTGCGATCGGGCGCGAGGATGAAAGACGGATTCGAATCCAAGGCGAAAATCATGCCAGCTGCGTCGCTGGTGTCGAAGTTAACGTAAAAGGCAGTTTGTGAATTGCCGGTGTTTTTGACTTGAATGGTCCTGAATACCTCGGTATCCTGTAATTCGAGAGTGGCGTTTTGTGTCACGGGTAAAAGTGATGCATTTCTGAGCGCACCGACCTCGATTTGGAGCGGGTATTCGCTGATTATGACTCCTGTTGTCAAATCTTCGACGATTATAGGGAGGATAATGTAGTCCTCGCCAACTGTCTGAAGCGATGTGCTGTTGGTGGTGACGAGCAATTCAATGTCTTGGTTGATGTGAGCGGCTCCGGTAGCTGGGAAATCTGCAACATCTGCAGAGAGATCGGTGATCAAATTTGTCGTGCCGTTCCAAGTCACATTCCAACCCTCTGGAATATTGGTTGCTGAGAGTTTGTATGAAGTCATATCATTGCCTATGTTTTGGAGGCTAAGTGGGATGCTCGTGGGGTCTGCCACTGGCACGGACACCACTCCAACAGGGGTGATTTCTCCGCCAAGAACAGATGGTACAACCACCTGGATCGTTTTGGTGATCGATTCTGCTTCCACATTGCTACCCAGGTAACCGCCACCCAGAGTAGGGTCAAGCGTCACGGAAATGGTATGGGTGCCAGCCATTGCATAGTTGGGGTTGGTTGAGGTTCCCTTGGGGCCGGTGATGATTAAGTGGGTTGTTTGAGTATCACCTGGCTTGAGGTTGAACATTTTTGGTTGGGTAATCTTAGACTCCCACCGTTCTACAACTTCTTCAAACCCACCGGTGTTGGCAGCAAGGAATTGATGGTCGATCTCGATATCCACGTCCAACTCATCATCGAGGTTTGAGTTCAAGTTGTGACGAACCTCTACATTGAGAAGGGTGTTGGGCACTTCCCCGCCCCCGTTGCGAACCCATTCCTTGGAAAGGGTGATCGTATCGCCGATGAGGTCGAAGCCGGGATCAACGGTGATTCGAGGAAGAATCAGAATATTGGTGGTTGCGGCTGTGGATGGAAGCCCGCCGCCGGAGGGTGTCGCAGTTGCCCAGAACTGGAGCGGTTGTCCTGCAAGGTTGAAATCTGCGGGATCCAGAGGGAATTTGATGCTTGGCGGCTTGACGTTAATGTTGATGCTGACAGAAAGGCCCTGCCCGATGTAAGTCGGGAGCATCTGGTCGCAATCGGTGGCGCCGACTTTCAAGTCCCAAGCGGCCGAAACTGAAAGACCACAGTCGATTGAAAAGAAGCCACCCAAATTGCCGGTGTTTGATACGGTGGCGAGGATATCTGTTCCGACTCCGGGAGTAAGGCTGGTGGTGGCGATTGGTAAGGTGACTTCGGCAGCATGGTATTCCCCTGCTTGAACGACCAAACTGGTGGTGTGCGTGTAGGGTTCAGCGGAAAGGCTTTTGATTTTGAGTATGATTTGAACTGCATCGCCTCGAGGTGTGCCCGCCGGGACGGTTACTGTGATGGGGATGTCAACGGTTCCATTCACATTGAGCGTGGGGATCGAAGGAGCGGGCCCAGCCCAAGGTCGACTTGCCGGTATGGATGTGATTGAGTCAACGTCGAAATCATCCGAAAGCCCATGGTTGACCAAGCGGAATGTTAGGGTTCCCGTTTGCCCCGGTTCAATAGAGCGATCGCCAAGAGTGGACAGTGTTGAGACGTAGTTTGAGGGGCGTACGGTTGTTTCGTTCGTCACATGCCCAAGAGGATTCCAACCCCCTCCAAGGTAAAGGAACTCGACCTTCATGTCCCACAGACCAGAGTTGCCGGTTGGGAAGGTGCGGGGATCAACCGTGATGGAAAGTGATTCTGCCGTCGACGGTGCAAAAAGTGACCCAGCTTCCAGCGTCTCAGTGCCTCCGAAGAATTCGCTGGTTGCCCGGGGCATAGGACAATCGACTTGCGGCGATACTTGGTCGTTGTCTTTGCAAGTGAACGTCACTTTCATCTGAGCAGAAATGTCCCGTACGCCATTGTTTCGGACTAAAGCATTCCATGTCTTTTCAGTCAGTGTCATCCCACGCGAGTTGTTCTCATCGAGATCATCCATCTGGAAGACTTCGGTGTCGCCACCCACCACGATTGCGCTGTGCAGGTCAGTGACGTTGAAGTCCTTCCGTTGTTCATTGTTTGATGGATTGGTGTCGCCGTTTCCAGAAACACGGGCGAACAAAGTTTGGCCGTCCCCTGTCGTTGCGGTCCATGGGATGACAATTGGGTTAGAGGTCGCCGCTGGAGGGATGGTTCCAAGAGCGATGGTGGTGACAATGTATTCGCCCGCTGTTGGCGAACCTTTGTGAACGAGGTGGAGCGAAGCGCTTCCCCCTACATCGCCGGTGTTTCGAACGGTGATCCTCACATTGTGGTCCGCTGGTTCAAGGATGATTCCAGTGCCAGGGTCGATAGAACCAGCGCCTTCGAACGTCATGATGGTCACGCCAAAATCGGGAGCCGCACGGCCCGAAGTGCCTGCATCGGTGCTGCCGATAAGGGGCGTTGCCATCGGAATGAGGAAGAGAACTACAAGCATCAATGCAAGTTTCGTCCCTGGTGGTGGAAGTTCACGCAGAAGCCTCACCTCCTGGCTTATCGAAGCGATCAATCGTGACTCGCTTGCCCTGTGATTTCCACTGAAGGAGCAGCTGATGCAAGAGTCGATCGTGGACTTGTTCGCTGATGCCGAGCCGGCGCCGCTCCTCCCAGAGAAGGAGTTGTTCTGTGCGGGTTAACAGGGCATCCCGAAGGTAGAGTTCAAGCGTTCGCCTGTAGGCATCTCGATCCGACACAGCATACACAATGGTGTCCCCAGGCAGTTGATCGGAACGATGTTGAATCATATTTCCAAGGGACAATGCTTCGTCATAGGAGACATTCCGCTTGTCCAAATCTGTTTGGATGCTGCTTGCGATCGCTTGAAGGTCAAACTTGGTCGTCACCCGTTGAATCCGCTTGAGATAACGGCGAGAACGTCTTGACATCCGTCCTGCGACCATAAGCCTTGGTCAACCTGCCGGTTATTGAAAGAATCGGTTCCTATGAGGCGTTTTACGCATAGTAAATCAAAAATCATGCATCGTGCATTAATGGGGGGCTGCGCTGCCACTCCATCCAACTTATGCATTGGAATAGTTCCAAAACCCTTCTTTTCGGCCAAAAGCAACCCTTCTTGATGTACCAGCCTGACCCAGCCTCATGACCGACGCTGTTTCTCACGAAGTTGGAGCCCTTGCCCCGCTGTTCAAATCTGTTGATTCAACTGGGAAGACCCACGAACTTGAATCGTACATGAATGAGGGAAAAAGCGTTATTTTGTATTTCTATCCTCGGGATTCTACGCCTGGTTGCACAACCCAAGCATGCGATTTTAGAGATAACATGGCTCTGTTCCAATCCTCCAATACGGTCGTGCTCGGCGTTTCTAAGGATTCAGAACGATCCCATGGCAAGTTCATTGACAAGCAAACATTGAATTTTCCGCTGCTGATGGATACCGAAGGGGAATTGCATGAATTATTCGGAACATGGCGGATGAAGAAAAATTATGGAAGGGAATACATGGGCTGCGCCCGTTCAACTTTCGTCATCAATCCAGACGGCTCGTTTCGATGGCTACGCTACAACGTCAAAGCAAAGGGGCATGTTGGCATGCTGATGCGAGAACTTGGCATGAGCGAGTGAGCGTGAAACCATGGCTTCGACCACCAAAATCGATCTCGAAAACGGCAGCGTGGCTTGGAGCCCTTGCCACATTGGAGAAGGGCTCAAGATTGGAAAAGAGGCTTCAATCGGAGCATTGGCGCACATCGGGCGCGATGTTGAGGTTGGCCCCGGGTGCAGAATCCAAGGCGGTGCTTACCTCGCCGATGGCACTGTGCTCGGAGAACATGTCTTCATTGGTCCAAATGCCACCGTTCTCAACGACCGTTACCCCCCTTCAAGAGATTCAAACAAATGGGTTCCTGTGAACATCGAGGCGGGTGCAGTCATCGGCGGCGGGGCAACGATCGTAGCAGGGGTTAGCATTGGCAAAAACGCAGTGCTTGGAGCCGGCTCAACCTTAACAAAAAACCTCCCTGCTGATGAAGTGTGGGCTGGAAACCCGGCAAAGCGATTGATGACTCGAGAAGCGTATGAACAAAAAGGTGGGCGCATGCACCACGAAAATGGGGGCAACTGAATGGACCGAAAAGGCGTCGTCGTAGATTATCTGAAAAAATGCAACTCGTACGCACAGGCATCGATTGCACGCAAAGAAGAACGGGGTGAGGGTGAGGACACCGAAGCTTGGCGCTCATACATTGCATTCAACGACCATGCCATCGAAGAACTGGGCAATGGAAAACTCGATGCCTGGTTCACGCCAAAACCAACCCAAACCATGGCTTCGGCTCGCCGAATTGAGGCTGAAGCATTGGACCATCCAATCCGAGCAGGTTGGCTGTCAGGGCTTCTTTCGCCGCGTCCGCTTATTCTCGCCTCAACACAAGATGCCGAAGGCAGACTCAACCTCGCTCCTTACACATCAGTGATGGCGGTCTCCACCGGACCCCCGCTGCTCATCGCTTCCTTCAGTTGCAACAGAGAAGGGACCTATCGCGACACGTTGCACAATTTGCGAAGCACCAAACGGGCGTTCCTTCACTTGATGCCTGCGACCTTGGACATGGTGTCATCGGTCGACGAAACGGCAGCACCTCTTCCAAGTGGGGAAAGTGAATGGAACATGGCAGCGTTCACCCATCATGCCGATGAACCTCTGCTCATCAACGAATCTGTTGCTGCTTTGGAAGTTGAATTCCTTGAGGACCGCCCCTTGCCGGATGCAGTAGCTCGCCTCGCCGTGATGCGAGTCATTGCGTTGTGGACCACCAGCGACGAAATACCTGCAGAAGGCCTGGATGTCCTGTGTCAACACGGCCACGATCGCTTGACGCCAGCGCCTGCCCAATGGGGCGAAAAAGTCGCCAAGCATTACAACCGCTGATCACGAACGCAAAGACGCCCACATCAGGGTTAGACCCTCAACCAATGTGGTTTTACAACGCCATTTGAGTTCAACTTCGCTCATCGAAACATCAGGTAAACGGCGCCCTGCATCCCCTGGGTAGCCTTCACTGGCCTCAACAGGTGGCAAACCGCCCGCCCATGTATCGTCTGCCTCTACAACCTCGAAGATAGCATGCTGCAATCCAGCAATGCTGATTTCCTCGGTTGAACCGATGTTAAACGCAAGTCCGGATAAGTGCGAAGGTGAAGCGTTCGAATCGGTAAGACCAGCTTTCAGAAAGCCATCGGTGACATCGTCAATCCATGTGAACGACCTCGTTTGTCGGCCTTGGTTGTGCAATTGAATCGGTTTCCCATTAAGAATTGAATCAAAAAACATCGCCACCACTTGACCGTATTCACCGCCGTCCAATCGAGGACCGTAGGCGTTGAACGGTCGAACAATTCGAACATCCAAACCATCCCTTGCAGCATGCTGGGCTGCGACTTCATCGAGGTACTTACTCGCTCCGTAGGAGTGGCGTTGATGGAGGTGCGGGTCGGTGAAATGCATCGGATTGCCGTTGGCAATCGGTTGTTTTTCTGCTTCTCCGAAGGCCTCTGGCGATGAGGCCAGCACGTAACGAGCCTCATTGGCCATAGCGAGTTCAAGCGTCCTCAAGGTCCCGTTAATGTTGACATCGATCACTGAATGAGCGGCCTCATGAAACCATTTCGTCCCATTGATCGCAGCCAAATGAAACACCAAATCGAGACCACCCATGGCCTCAACACAAGCATCGAGCGCGTCGACATCTCGAACATCACCCTCGAGAAAAATGAAGTTGGAATGGTCTTCCAACGCCTTTAGGTTGGCAAGGGACCCTCGGAACAGTGAATCGAGCGCTGTAACTTGATGGCCCTGGCCAATTAATGCTTCACACAAGGAAGACCCAAGAAATCCAGCCCCGCCTGTGACAAGAATGCGCATCGTCATACGATTCAACCCGCTCGTTCAAGGATTTCAATGGTCACCGTACCGTTTTTCGAAGTCATCTCAATGAGGTCGCCATCGTTGATGCTCATGCAAGGGTCGACGTCGAATCCGTGGCCGTAAGGAACGTTAAGCAATGAACAGGCTGGAAGCGTCAAGGGGCAAACATCGCTGTTGATGATTGCTTTCGGGCCTTTACCGGTGTACAATAAGCCCATCAAAACATAAGGAGCAACTGTGGAACCAGACCCTTTTGGATAGATCAAAATACGATCTTCAATCGCTCGCCCATCCAGTGGATGGCCGTATTCTTCCACAACGCCGGTGTCCCTATTCACGTAACCAAGGTAGGTAATGGGGACATCCGTAACCATCGCCGTTCCACGCACGCTAAAGGAATCTTGACTCAACAGGCCTTGGCCTGCAAGCGATGCAGTTCCTGTTTGAACCGTCTTGTTGCTGGCGTGTTGGGGTTGTGCTTTGGCCGCCAATTTTGGGCGTTCTCCGGCGGACAGTTCGGGATCGAACGCATGAGCCACGCAACCTTCAATCGGGAGCACGCTTGTTGGCAAACGGTTGAGGCCGCTCGTCAAGTAATGCTCTGCCTTCAGCGAATTTGTCAACAGGTGGTTGTACTTCGACCGGTTGTAAGGTGTGACTTCGGGGCAGGTGTCTTGCAAAATGACCGCCCCTGCTTGCTCCAAAACCTCGATGCTTCCATCGGCTAAAGCCAAATCATGGTTGGCCCCACTCGTGAACACCCAAAGCCGCTGGTCTGGCATTTTCAGTCCCATCTCTGCATAGGAGCGCACTGCTGAGGCGGTGATTCGAATTTCCTCAAGGCTTGCTTGCGGGCATCCAATGACGATGAGGTCGACTTGGCCCTGTGGAGCGAGGTCCGCATAGCGCGATTGGAGATCGGCTTCTGTGAACACCAACTCGCCTTGCCAGCCATCAACAGGTGCGTCCCATTGGCCCTGGGCATCTTTTGGCAAGGGTGGGTCTGCCGACAACCCTTCAGCCCACAGCATCGGCGTACCATAATTCGCAGCAGCCGCTGTAAGCGCTTTCTTCCGTGCAAAGCTCGCACGTTGCGGCAAACCTTGGATGAACGGCATTGGGCCCCATGGCAGGCGCCAGCCGGGTCTCACTTGCTTGCCAATCCAATCCCCAAGGATGGACCAGTCGGAAAGCGTGTTGAGTTGACACTGGACGTCAACTTTGATGTTGGGTGTTCGGTTTTCGACGAGGTGCAAGCCCCACTTGGGAGCAAAACCAGTCAATGCAGTGGCTAAAGCTGAAAGGCCTGATTCACGGTTTGTGATCAATGAAGTCCATGTGTTGGAAAAGCAAACTGCGTTTGATTCAGCCCATGAAGCAACACCCGCTTCATCCTCGACCCCTCGGTCATAAGGCGTGCAGGAAAGTGTGGCATCGATGCCAAGTGCCTCGTAGGCTTGGACAATTTCGAATTGCTGTTCGAGAAAATCGGGCCACTCGATGTCCATTTCTTTCATTTTTTCTTTGTCGCAACCGGCTGAATTCAAGGTTGTAGGGATGAGAACTTGGCCGTCGCCAGAACTCGACAAGTCCGCCAAAAAGCGTCGCAGCCCGTGGCCACCCGTGATGACTGAAACGCCTGAAACGTGAGCGTGATCTACTTCGATGAACCCTTGAGCACGAGCCGTTATTGCGAGGTCAACCACAAGCCGGGCCGCTTTCTGTCGCGTCGGGCCTTCATCGCCGTTCAGTTGTGCTGAGAGGCGTCCAGGCAAGTCCATGATGCACGCACGCAGAGGACGCTCATGAACTCACCCCCTCGGAAAAGTACTACCAAGGCGAGTCTAGAAAACCGAAACTGGCTAAAACAGGTCAGAACCGAAGGATTTGATACCATTGAGGTTGTTTTCGGAACACATGTCAACCCCCAATGAACTGGATGGTCCGGCCCCTATTGCAGGAGAACCTGCATCTGAAAACCCCAATAAAGCGGTGCCTGCGCTTCATGGGCAACGCACACAACCTCAACACGTACAAGCGCGCCCTCACCGCGCCACAAAGGTGCTCGCTGTGCTTCAAGTGATGTTACTGATTGGTGCCTTAGGTATCTCGAGTTACGCAATGTACACCGTTGCCACATGGCCTGACGCCTCTGAAAGCAACACTGCTTCCACAAACGAATTGCTCGTTCGAACTGAAGGAAGGGGTGCAGATGGAATTTGCCTCTATGGTGGCTCCACCGTGATGATTGGCCTTGATCTCAACCTCAATCAATACCTCGATGGCGATGAAATCACCTCCGAAACAAACCTCTGCCATGGTTTACCCGGACTCACAGGCAACGATGGAGTCGGCATTGCTGAGTCGGCAAGCCTCATCGAAACAGTGGACATACCACTTGGCAACTCCACCTGCCCAACTGGCGGAATCGCCTTGTTGAGTGGCATCGATGCGAATCAGGATGGTGCCTTAGGTGAAGAAGAAATCACATCCACCGATCACCTGTGTCACGGCTCATTGGGTCAAGCTGGGAACAACGGAGTCACGGGGCTCAACGGCGCAGAAGGCATGCCTGGTGCACCAGCCCTTGTGGCCCAACGCACCCCCCTAGCAAGCGTTTGTGCCAGCGGCTTGGTCATTGACTTCGGCCTCGACGACGGGAAGGGTGAGGCAACCGCTCTTGACGGCATTATGCACCGCGATGAAGTCATCAGCAGCCTAAAAATCTGCAATCAACCGTTGTTCGTTGGTCCTGTTGACGATTACACAATCGGAAGCACCAATGGCGTAACCACCGGATGCGACCAACTTCTCTGGATGCCAGAGGCCAGCCTGCTGTTGACTGCCGGCAGCAACGGCCTCAACGGATGTGAACTTTGGTCGAGCGACGGCACGCCGGAGGGATCAAGCATGCTGATTGAGATCAATCCTACAGGTGATGCATCTCCGGGCCGCTACGCCGGCTTCACCTTGCTTTGGAACAACGGCCATGAGGTCGTAATCTTCGACGCTGATGATGGCGTCAATGGCCGCCAACTTTGGCGAACTGATGGCACGTTAGGCGGCACTCAGCGGCTCAGCGGCAACATCAGCACAAACGTGGATTCAGCTGCCAAACCCGTCGTTTGGAACGGCGGTGTTGTGATGCTCAACAACCTCGGTGATTTGTTGTGGAGCGATGGCTCTGTGGCCATGAAGGCCGTTGACCATCCCTCCGCATACGCAGGAATGAGCAACGAAGACCGGTTGATTGTTGGTGGCCTTGAATCCTATCAAGCCTCCTTGCTGTACGCCGAGAACGGTTGGCTTTGGTTTTCAGCAAAATCTCAGAACGGCGTCGAGCCCTACGCGCTCCACCACCAAGGTGACTTCCTCGAATGGGATTTGGCAACTGGAGATGCTGAACCAAGTTCGGCTGTCGATGCCCCCGGAGGGGTTGTTGTCGTAGCGGACAACGGGCAAGGAAGGCAACTGGTCCGCCTCAATCACGATGGATCTCATCTCTGGCTCACCGCTCTGATTCACAGTGGAACCGGCAACCCGACTGAGCGCGTTGCAGAACATCTTGGCTTGCATCGCCTTGGTGATGTCCTCGTATTCGACGCCTTGACAAGCGGTGTGGATCCTCAATTGTGGTCCCACAACCTGACTCAAGCCAATACAACCCTGCTTTCAACCACCATTTTAGCACCCGGCGATTGGGCTGGCGGCGTTGTGCATCAGGGGCGCTTGTGGTTTGATTGCGTGGCGCCATCAATCGCTCATGAAGTGTGTTCAAGCGATGGAACAATCGCAGGAACTGGGCCCGAAACGGACATGAGGGCTGGTTCTGCGAGCGCACTTGTTCGAGGTTTTGCGGTCACTGAAGGCGCCCTGTTTGTTGTGGCCAGCGGGCAAATCAACGGAACTGAAACCGGTGCTTGCCTGTGGTCGTTGAGTTCCGGAGCATCCCCGACGCTGGTGTACGACCCATGGCCTGGAGCCACCAACGATTCAAACGCTGGAATGTACGGGTCTGTCCACGCTTCGGAGCACCACGTGATGTTCATCGCCAACGATGGCCAATCGGGCCATGAGTGGCACGCATTCAGTCACGCAAGCCTGACCGATGAATGGTTGATTTGGGCCTAATCTTGCCGCAAATGAATGCAGTAAGGGCAGGAAACTTCGACCACATACGAGGGCGATTGTTGCTCTTCAATGGAAAGGGGCTCACGGCAGGCAAAGCACTGCACAGCGTCGGATTCTTTCAGTTCAGGCGTCAAGGCGACGCGGTGATCAAACACGAAGCAATCCCCTTCCCAATGGGCACCACCGACCTCTTCGAAGTAACCGAGGATACCTCCCTTGAGTTGACGCACGTCTTTGAATCCAGCTTCGAGCATCACCACGCTCGCTTTCTCACAGCGTATTCCACCGGTGCAGAACATGACGACGGGCGTGTCCTTGAGGTCATCGGGAAGTTCCTCAATTGCAGCGGGAAAGGCCCTAAAACTGGTGATGTCAAGCTCGACTGCGTTTGAAAACGTCCCCAAACGGATCTCGTAATCATTGCGGGTATCGAGCACCGTCACCGATTTTCCTTCATCGAGCCACTGCTTGAATTCCGTTGGTGCGATGACTTCTCCAGTGAATTCTGAAGGTTTCACTTCATCCATGCCCATGGAGATTATTTCACTTTTCAGCCTCACGTTCATTCGATTAAAAGGCTGGTAATCCGTATGGGATGTCTTCAGTGGAATATCGAGGAAGCGGAGGTCCTGATCGAGGTAGGCGAGAAACGTTTCAATGCCACCCTCTGTTCCAGCGAGGAAGAAATTGATCCCTTCATGGGCCAAGAGAATGGTGCCGCGGAGGCCCGCTTGTTGGCACACTTTCTTCATCGGAGCGCGTAATTCATCGCGGTCTACAAGATCAACAAAGCGGTAGCCGGCAATGTTGAGGATTGCTTCCGCCATACCTCACGCCATGGCATGCTGTTTTTGAGTCATTCCGACATCAAGAGCGGCGCCAATCGTGGCGCGACGCCAAAGGCCGGCGCCATCCTTGCCCGAACGCCCGACTGGAAACCCGTGGCGCAGGTGACATCTGCCAGCGCTTGTGTTCATTGCGCTCGAGGCGGGTCAACACGTCAAGCACAACCGCAGAGTCGTGGCCTTGTGCTGCAATGCTTGCTCCATCCATGCCGCCTTCGATGTGAGCCAGTAAAATGGCATCCAGTTCAGGATAAGGAGGCAATGAATCCTCGTCGATTTGGTCGGGGGCGAGTTCTGCAGAGGGAGGTTTGGTCCTTGTGGAGGCGTTGACTGGCGGTGGCAACTGATGTTCCAACGCCCGTTGATTGAACACTTCTGCCAATCCATAGACTTGCATCTTGTAGAGATCCCCGAGCGGCGTGTATCCGCCTGCCATATCGCCATAGAGGGTGCAATACCCTTGGGCGAGTTCGGATTTGTTGCCCGTGGCAATGGCCATGCTTCCTTGGGCGTTGGCATGCGCCATGACAACGAGCCCTCTGAGCCGCGCTTGGAGGTTCTCTCCTGCAACCGATGCACCTGCGTTAAGCATCTCACCAATCGCACCCTCAACTGAGCCATGCATTGAGTCAATTGGAATCGTTTCAAACACGAGCCCGAGTGAAGCGGCTGTGTAGGCTGCATCGTCGATGGAATGCTGAGATGAATGGCGCGAAGGCATTGCGATGCCCGTGACGTTGGTCGGCCCAACCGCTGCTGCAGCAACGCACGCTGCGACCGCGGAATCAATGCCGCCTGACAGGCCAAGAACAATCGATTTGATTCCAGATTTCCGGCAGTAATCCGACAATCCAGTGACGACGGCATCGGCCAGATCGTCCAAGACATCGCGCTCGTGCTCCTTCCCATCCTCCTCCGCTGAGAGGGTGCGAAGAACATCGCTGCCCACATCGAGTGCGTCAGTGGAGGTTGAAGCCACCCACACGCAGGCCTCAGGATCATCAAGGTGAACCATCAACACACCTTCCTTCCAAGCGGGTGCGATGACAACCCGACCGTCTGGCCAAGCCACCAATGAATTGCCGTCGAAAAGCAAGTCGTCATTTCCGCCCACTTGATTGGCCATCAAAAACGGGTGACCAAGCACTGCGGCTGCTGTTCGGCAGACATGTATTCGGGCCACCAGCTTGTCAGCATGGTAAGGCGAGGCAGAGAGGTTCACCGTCGCATCAAGTTTGACGCCTTGACGGCCCCATTCTGCGAGGGATTCAATTGGATCTGCGGCGTAAGATGAAGGCGTCATTCCAGCAACTTGCCACGCATCTTCACAAACCGTGACTCCGAGGTCAAGCCCTGCAATCGTTCGGGCAATGCCAGGCCGGTTGTCTGCTTTGAAGTAACGCGCCTCGTCAAAGACATCGTAGGTTGGGAGCAATTGCTTGCGCGCTACAACTCGATTGCCATGGTCCGAAGAAGCCGTGTTCGGGCCGCAGCGAACGACGCCATTGCTGGGCAGTTGTTTTGTGTGCTCCGGCGCAAGAGGCGTACCGACAAGCACCGGAATCTGGACATTGAGTTGGCATGCTTGGTCTTGCGCCTTGTTGACAAATTCTGGTTGAAGCAACAAATCCCTTGGAGGGTAGCCGCAAATAGCCAGTTCTGTGCTCAACGCAAGGGCTGCTCCATTGGTAGCGGCGAGGGCTGCAAGCGATTCGAGCCTCAGTGCGTTCCCAATGAGGTCCCCAACGGTCGAATCACCTTGAAGAAGTGCAATCGTTCGGGTCATTGAGCCACCACCTGTTCAGTCGTGCCTTACGATGTTCCCTTGAGAATCTTTGTACCACCATTCGTTGGCTTCCTTGTCGTGGTACCACCAATAACCGTCCGAACCTCGGACCCAATCCGTTTCTTCGGATTCCTCTTTGGCCGCACTTGCGACGGCAGCGGTTGCGGTGACTTTTGCGGCTGATGCTACGCCATCTGCGTCATCAGCATCTTCGTGCTCATCGTCGTCTTCATACGCCTCATCGTCTTCGATTTCGGAGGAATATTCGTCCCAGTCGTATTCTGCCTTCGAACCACGCTTGCGAGTCATGCGGGTGGCGTAGAGCAGACCGGTGATGAGAATGGACAGGAACAACAGGGCTGCAACAGAACCGATCACTGGATTGACGTTTCCGAACACGCGCTCGGTGAGGGATTCAGTTCTGGACGGTCGCACATCGATGGATGGCCCGCTCGAAGAAACATCGTTTTCAAGGGTCACTTCAATCCATTGCAATCCTGGTGATTCGGGGTTCCAATCCACTTGAACCGGCACTTCCCCTCCCTTTGGGATTTCAGTGGAGGTTCGTCGAAGCGTGGAACGGTTTCCATCAGCATCGACAATCGTGAACACGAGTTCAACGCTACCGTCGAGGGTACCGGTGTTCTTGACGTAAGCCGTGACGATTGAAGTTTGGCCGACCTCTATGTTGACTCGGGAGTATTTGACCGAACCCTGATTGATTTCAAATTCTGGCTTCAGCCATTCCATGTCCCAAACACCAACTGGGGTTCCAGCAGGGGATGCATCAAGGCCAAGCACTTCGTTATCGGCAAGATCGCGCCCTGCCACAATCACGTGGAACTCCAAGCGGTTTTCCAGCATGGTTGGCGTGATGACACTCAAGTCAATGCTGCCGTAGACTTCGAGGCGCAAACCAGAGATTTCGTTGCCAACCAAAGTGAGGGGTTCAACCCCGTTTCGAAGTCGGTCGCCCGTTGCTTTCTCTTCAACCCACCAAATGAGTTCAAGCGAATCAACTTCCAAACCGCCTTCTTCCGAAAGAAGGATGCGGACTTCGTGCGTATCGGCTGACAGCACCGCTGCCGGTCGAGGGTTCAACACTTCCACAGGCTCTGGCCCGGTTCCGTCAATGACAATCCAACGCACGGAAGTTTCCTTGTCCGTTGCGTCGACACCCTGACCCTGAAGGCAACCAATGCTCCAAGTGAGCGGTAGGGTTCCGGATTCCGAAGGTGCGCGCAGTTCCATTGACCAAATGCCTTCGTATGTTGTTGCCGAGTAGGTTGCACCGGCAAACAGAACGTCCACTTGGCAATCAAAGATTGGCACGGCACTTGATTGGCTAAACACCACACCGCCAGCAATTTCAAGCGGGCTGTTAGGAGCGAGTCGAGCGCCATCACCAAGCAAGGAGCCTTGAGAAAGCACGAGCGCCACGGATTCCTCTGGAATCTCCATTGCTGCAGAGAATCGCCAACGGTGTTCTGGGAACGCCTTGACCACTTCTTGACCTGCTTTGTCAATCACTCGCACACCAGGCTCTCTTCGAGTTTCTCCGAGATCTGGTGTGGTCCATGCGAGGGTGAATTCGACGTTGAGGGTGATGTCCCGTTCGTAAGGGTCAGCTGGACCATCTGCGCCAAACATGGTACAATCGATAACGGTGAGGTGAGGGCTTGTTGTTGTGCAGTTTCCGGTTGTGAAATCCCAGCGGATTGGAAGCGGGTCGCTGCCTTGGTTTGAAGCCAGTTCAACAATAACATCCGCAAGGTCTGAACCACCGTTTGGTTCCGATATATCGACGTTCACAGTGTAAGGCGTTTGGGGGTGCAACCAAGGTTCACGCCCCGATTCATAAGAAAAGGCGCCCGATTCGACGGTGGGGGCTCCATCAACAGCAAGTTGGTACATGAACAGATGTCGCCCGCTCTCGTTGCTACCGCCTTTCTCAATGGCTTGCCCTGCTTCATCGGATCCTGAAATGTAAACGGCGACCTTCTGACCAAGGCTGCCCCCGGTATCATCCAGCAACAAGGTGTATTGCCCAATCAGCGTTTCCAAATCGTTTGGTATGTAGAGCCCCAAAGAAGTGTATTCCTCAGCATCAGGCCATTGGTTGAGGTTGGCGTCGTCAATCCATTCCCGCCACACCATCGCTTGAACGTTGGTCGGCAACAATGGCTGATCTGTGATTTGAATTTGCATGGTTTGTGTGCTCGATGGTGTTCGGTGATCATAGAGGTCCATCGAGGTTGAGAGCACCTGTGGATTGATGGAATCCACATGGAAGGTTCGTTCGTAAATCGCGTCCGAAGTGAGGCCTGACCCGTTGATAGAAGTCAGTTCCAAGCGCCATGTGAGCACCCCGAATGTGAATGGAATCGTATCGGTGTAATTCCAGTAATTTTCATCCAAGATCGTTGTGTTGGTGACCATGGTCTCGCCCCGGTACAGCGTCAACAACGCATCGCCATCAGCGAAGGCGTCGGTGGTGTCAAGGCCCTCGAAGCCAATTCGTACTGAAAGGTCAACATCGATGCCTGCTTTGAGGTAGTAATCGCTTGATTCGAGGGTTCTTTCACCCTCTTGATCGGTGAACACGACCTCTTTGATTTCAAGGTCATTCTCGTATCCTTGAGTGCCAAATCCGCCCCAAATGTGAACCGATGGAATTGAAATGACGGTGTTGGATAACACGAGTCTTGAAGTGACCGTCATCGAATCGGCATCGTCCCAAGTTGGTTCGATGCGGAAGGTGATGCTGGTGGTGGTTTGGACACCGCTTTCCACCACGACAAGGCCCTGTTCGGGATGGAGTTCGATTTGGTCTGAAGCACCTAAGCCAATCGGCGAGCCTCCGTTGAACGGCATGAGCCAAGTTCCTGTCGTGGTACCATCGGTGACTTGGAGGCGAGCCATTGTTGCTCCAGAGCCGTAGACATTGTAGGTTGAGTTCATGGTTTGCCACCGTTGACTCGGGGCAAGAATTGGATCATCGACCAGCATTTCTGAACTTACAAGTTGAACCGCTGAGGAGGTGTTGAGGCCGGGAATTGAAACACGCAGGCCACCCGATGTGTCAGAGGAAAAGGGAACAGGGATTTGGTGCAAGCCGCCGATTGGCGACAACCCGTAGCGAGCGGTGTTCATCGCCAGAACGAACATTGAATCCGATGCGGCTTCGATTGATGCGGCGACCTCGTAAGGCACGGAGAGGCCCGCAAGGGTGACGTTGCCCGTACCGGTTACTTCGAAGGTCACTTCAGCAAAGGACATGCCAAGCACGCCTACGGTCGAAGTTTGGCTCCCCAATGAAGCGGAAAGGGTGGCGAGTTGGGAACCGTTGAGGGCGATAAGGCTTGAACCTTCAATGGTCCAGTTTGCCACCTCATCGTTGCCAATCCTCATCAGAACGCTGTCAAGCATGCCTTGACTGGAGAGCGCTGCAAATGAAAACGAAGACAGTTCGGTCGCTGGAATCCAAGCCTTGGTGCTTGCTGAACCTGAAATCCCCGGATTGACCGCAATGTGGGTCGCTCCGTTTTCGAAGCGGTCTTGATGACCCCATGAACCGACCCTTGCATCGCTGCCACCCCATTCAAGCGCGCCATCACCGGCGAAATCAATTCGCGGGTTGGCGGGTTGCAGTCCGCCGTACGCGCCCGTTTCAAAATCAAACAGTTGCCAGACGGTAGAGGTGTTGTTGGAAGCGGCAATGAACTGCACTTGGTAAGCGCCAACTGAACCTTCTGCGCCATCGAGGTTCATCGTGTAGGGCAAGGTAATGTTGGTCCAATTGTCAGAAACAGACGTTCGGATTTGAGCCTGTGCGAGGTTGCTCGAGGCGTCGACATGAACTTCCGTGAGCGCAGCAGAGGTGGAAAACCATGGTGACGTCAATTGGTCGTTTGACATGCCATCGTAGGAAGCGGTGTTCGAAACATAGGAAATACCCCCGTTGTTGGTTGACCAGTCATCAAAGGCGAGGGCGTGAGCTGCCGCAACTGCGTATTGCCCGTCGCCGCTGATGGAGTGAACCGTCGGCATGCTGCCATCGGCCGCAGGGCCAAATGCGATCAAGATCCGAATGGAGGTATGGGTTGTCCAATCCAAGCCATTGGTTGGAATCCACCCCGTGCCAACGCCGTACAGGCCTTCGATGGCTTGACCAGTCACTGCATCGAGCACCGTCCAATTGAGGGTTGCTCCATCGGGTATTTCGGCGTCTAAGTAGAGCGGCGCCCAAGGACCTGCGTTGATGGTTTGGAAATCACCGGCACCGAAACCGATGCTTGGGCTTGTCCAATCGGCTGAGGGGGGGAGCGCTAGGTGCACATCGTCAATGAACCAGAAGTCACAACAGGTTCCAGAACCTGAGATTTGTTCAAATCGAATTTGTGTGTTGGCGTGGAGAGCAGCGGCTGGCAAGGTGCCCATCCACTGTTGGTTTGTCCCTCCAATGGTCGCCCCCGACCATGTGTTCAGCGTGGTCCAAGCGCCTGCTGTGGTTTTGTACTGAACCTTGAGATCCTCGCCGGAATCTGCTTCTTCACCGCATGAAGACGAGCCTTGACGAATCCATGCATGGAGAGGAATTGTGCTCATCCCCGCAAGGTTGACCACCGGTGAAGTTGCGTGTTCGGGAGCGTTGTAATTGGCTTGTGTCTTGAGCGAACCTCCGGTGCTACCGTTGTAGCCGCAGGCGTTTGCCGTGTAGCGTCCGACATAGCTTGCCGTGGAGGCGGTCCAGCCTTGGAGGCCCGTGTTGAAATCCCAAAGGGTGCCGCCACCGTCACCGGTCAAAACACCAGCAGAGCCGTATGTGCCGTTGTGAACGGCGGATGATGCAGACCACGCTGCAGCGTCATCCCATAGGAAACCAGTTTGCGTGGCTTGTGTGGTAGGCTCCATCGACAAATGGATGTTGGTAATTGGAGCGTCGCTTGGGACATCAACTGAAAAAGAGGTCGAGGTAAAGCCGTTGCCTGCGAGTAGGAAACTGCTGTTTTCACCTGCGCTGACGGAGGCAACATGGTCATCGCTTAGCAACAATGATTCTTGAGCCGGAGTGTTCTGGCTCAATCCAACGCTAAGCGGACCACCAAGCACCATCAAGAGGGTGAGAAACAAGGCAGTTTTCAGCGTTGGCACCTCCCCCATGCGTGTTGCGTGCAAGTCGAACAACTTGAAACATACGCCGCCATTTCAAGGCAATGGGGGTGAAGCATCGCCATCAGGAGCGTTTGCTTTGCGCCATGAATGTTCTTTTTTCGATGGAGGGTAAGGGTGAGGTTCAAGACAATACCACCGTTGGGCGAAGCATGGCTCAACCCAACGCTGCTGGTGAACTGGATGCAGTTGCGCTCGAGACGGACCTGTTGTCCGCTTGGAAACAGGAAAATGCGTTCCAAGCCTCCATTGATTCGCGCAGCCACGGCGCCCCTTTCATCTTCCTTGAGGGCCCTCCTACAGCGAATGGGAAACCAGGGATCCACCACGTCGTGGCACGGGCCTACAAAGACCTCGTGTGCCGATGGAAGACCATGGAAGGCTTTCAAGTCAAGCGAAAAGGTGGTTGGGACACCCACGGTTTACCGGTCGAAATCGAAGTTCAAAAGCGAATGGACCTGATGAGCAACGAAGCCATCGAGGCGTTCGGCATGGACAACTTCAATCAAGCCTGCAGGGATTCAGTTTGGACCTACGAATCCGCATGGCGTGAAATGACCGAGCGCATGGCGTACTGGGTCGATCTTGACAACCCGTATGTGACGCTCGAGAACAATTACGTAGAATCATGCTGGTGGGCCATTAAGCAGATGTTCGACAAGGGGTTGCTTTATCGCGGCCACAAGGTCCTGCCATACTGCCCCCAAACTGGAACCTCCTATTCAAGCCACGAAGTGGCCTTAGGCTACAAGGAAGTCGAAGAGCCCTCGGTCTATGTCAAGTTCAAACTGACCGATGAAGATGCAAGCATTCTCGCATGGACCACAACGCCATGGACCCTTCCTGGCAACGTGGGATTAGCGGTTGGGCCTGATGTCACCTATGTTCGAGCGCGGGTGACCGAACAAGCAGAAAACTGGAAGGGCGCAGGCGGCGCTGAAGTTGGTGAAGTTGTCATTTTAGCCAAGGATTTGATGAAAGAAGTGCTTCGACACAACGTCGAAGTGCTCGAAGAAATTCAAGGCAAGGAATTGGTTGGCCGAAGTTACGAGCCTTTGTTCCCCGGCGCTGTTCCACGCAATGGTTCTGAAACGGCATGGACCGTTTTGGAAGCAGACTGGGTCACCACCACCGACGGCACGGGTGTCGTTCACACCGCCGTTATGTACGGTGAAGACGATTACAACCTCGGCATGGCAGCAGGCTTGCCTGCCCATCACACCGTTGGTATGGACGGCGCCTTCATCGCTGGAACCCACGCTGAACTCGATGGAAGGTACGTCAAGGACTGCGACCAAACGGTGATTGAATTGCTTTCAGCACCAGGTGGAAGCAACACGAAAGGCCCGGAAAGTGGTTTGCTCTACAGGGAAAAGGCCTACCTGCACGATTACCCGCATTGCTGGCGAACCGGCCATCCTTTGCTTTACTACGCCATGGATTCATGGTTTGTCCGCATGACCGCCGTCAAAGAACGCCTTCTGGAATTCAACGACGGTGTTGAATGGGCCCCCGATTGGGTGGGCGAAGGAAGGTTTGGAGAATGGTTGCGCAACGTCAAAGATTGGGCGATTTCCCGAGAACGGTATTGGGGCACACCGCTCCCAGTATGGCGAAGCGAGAACGGCCAAATGACCTGTGTGGGCTCGATTGAAGAACTCCAAGCTGAAGTGGCAAAAGCCGCCGCTGCCGGCATTGAAAACCCTCCTTGCCCCGATGATGTGGATCTTCATCGCCCGATTGTGGACGGTTTTACCCTCGTCGATGATGAAGGAAAGCCAATGCAACGAGAGACATTTGTCATGGACTGCTGGTTCGACTCCGGGTGCGCTCCGTTTGCTCAATGGCATCACCCGTTCGATGGCGGGGAAACCTTCGATGCATCATCGCCTGTCGATTACATTTGCGAAGGCGTCGACCAAACCCGTGGCTGGTTTTACACCCTCCTCGCCGTTTCAACGACGGTGTTCGACAAACCCGCATACAAACGTTGCTTGAGCCTTGGTTTGATCTTAGACGCCGATGGGAAAAAGATGTCAAAGTCCAAGGGAAACATCGTCGATCCGTGGGACCATTTCAACCGCGAAGGTGCAGATGCAACCCGCTGGTACATGGTCACTGCAGGCGCCCCTTGGAACCCAATGAAGTTCGATCCAAACGGAGTTCGTGAAACCTATGCTAAGATGTTCCTCACCTTGTGGAACATCTACAAGTTCCATGCAGACTATGCTGCTTTGGATGGATTCGACCCTGAAGCAACCACGGTGGAAGTCGGGGACCGGCCGAACCTTGACCGTTGGATTTTGTCGCGCTTGGCGACAACCGCCGAAGGTTACCACAACGATTTTGTTTCGTGGAACTTTCACAAAGCCTGCCGTGATTTGGAAAATTTCGTCGTCAATGACCTCTCAAATTGGTACGTGCGCCGAAGCCGCCGCCGCCTTTGGGACGATGCCGAATCGACTGACAAACTTTCTTGCCAGCACACCTTGCACGAAGTGTTGACCACGGTGTGCAAACTTATGGCACCTGTCAGCCCCTTCATGGTTGATGTCATTCACCGAAACTTGACGGGTGATACGGTTCACCAAGCCGCTTGGCCGCTTGGAACACCTGGTGGCCTTGACGGAGCAACCGCCGATGCGTGGGACAAAAAGGCCGCTGCTGCTACTGCGCAGTTGCCACCCAAAGATGAACGGCTCGAAACCTCGATGGCCGTTGTTCGTGAATTGGCAGAAGTCGGGCGTCGCATCCGTATTGATGCAGGCCGCCGTCAGCGCCTGCCGTGCGCGCAAGGTTGGATTGTAGCAGGGCCAGATTTGACAGAATTCCATGGCATCTTGGCAGAGGAATTGAACGTTGAAGCCATTCTGCTCGAGCAAGATTTAGATCGATTCCAACGCATTGAACTGGCACCAAACTTCCGAGCGCTCGCTCCTAAGGCACGGGCTAACGTCAACGCCGTGGCCAATGAGATCAAATCAAGCGAAGACCCTGAAGCACTGTTAGCCTCAATCGAAGCGGGTACTTGTGAAATCATGGGCGTTGCCATCGAAATGACTGATGTCGAATTGAAGCGCACAGAGCGCGATGGTTTTGCAGCCTCCACCGTTCAGATTGGACAAGGCGAACAAGCCACGCACATCAGCCTCGTGTTGGACATGAACGACACCCCTGCCTTGCTTTCAAAGGGCTTAGCAAGGGACATTACGCGCCGCATTCAAGCGAAACGCAAGACGTTGGATTTGGAAATTGAAGCAACCATCGATTTGGAAATTTGGATGAAGGACGCACCGGAACTCTTTGCCGATGACCAGCAGTGGATCGTCAATGAGACTCGGTCGGCAGCGGCCATCTTCCATCCAACAGAAGAAACGCCCGCTGACGGAAGCGAGTCGTTCGAAGTTGACGGCACCACCGTTTGGTTCACAGTGGTTTGAGGCGGTCAAAGCATGAGGATTGTGTCCTTGGTTCCAAGCCTCACGCTCACCCTGTTTGATTTGGGATGTTCTGTTGAAGAAGTGGTTGGCCGAACACCTTGGTGCATTCATCCAGCGGGAAAGGTCGAACAGGTCGCGGTTGTTGGCGGAACAAAAACGCCAAACATCAACAAAATACTCGCCACCAACCCGGACCTTGTCGTTCTCGATCGAGAGGAAAACCCGAAAGCGGTCTATGATTCGTTGGTCGAAGCTGGCATCGACGTGTTCGTATGCTCTGTGGAACACCCGAAAGAAGTGCCCGCTATGTTGCGAGGATTGGCAACGAAAATCAATCGAGAGGAGAGCGGGGAAGCATGGGCTTCGGCGCTTGAAGAAGTCTTGGAAGAACTGGAGGCAAACCCTTTGCGAACCTCGAGGATCGCCCCAATGATTTGGCATGAGCCGTTGATGTCGGTTGGGCCACACAAGTACGCCGGGGGCGTGCTGACAACCCTTGGCCTCGAGGTCCCTGCCCTTGTCGAGGGTGGCAACGGTTACCCTGTCGTCACACCTGAACTTCTGATTCAACATGGAATCGAAGGGTTGCTGCTGTCGAGTGAGCCTCACCCGTTTGCCCTTGAAGAAGGGGCAGCAATAGCCGCGAAGGTGAGCGAACTCGGCGGGCAAGAAATATGGTCGAAGTGCATCGATGGAGAAGCCTTGACTTGGTTTGGAACGCATACCGCCCAAGGCCTAAAAACGCTTCATTCTGCATTGATTTGACCAAGCGTTGTCCTCAACAGTCACAAGCGACGCCTTCAAAGTCCACCGCATCAACCCTGCACCATGCGTCGGGTCATACTGAGCGTCCTGCTGATGGCTTCGATGGTCATGGCTGGTTGCTTTGGTTCGGGCGAAACGATGATCAATGAGCCAAGCCCTGAACCGATATGGAACAATTACAGTTTGATTGATTCGGCCGCCCATGAGGACGCTCGAATGTTTGTCACCATCGACTTGATGACCAACCAAACAACCAACACCACATGGGCTGTGTTTGACAAAAGCAAGGGCGGCAACTGCTGCGAACACTACATTGCCACATCAATTGAAGGCCAAATCATGAACATCGGTGGCGAGTACCCTGTGTACTCAATGGACCGCGGTCATGCGTGGGACACTTACATCCCAGGCTTCATTCCAGACACTCAATGCCGAACCTTCGTTCCGACCAACGAAGGGCAAGAAGGGCTTGGAGAAGGCAGCATTGTTCAAGCGACGAACGGCGATATTCTCTCCATGTCGTGGTTCCCCTACCTTGGAGCCGATTTGAAACTCGACAAGTTTTACGCTATTCTTTACGACGAATCCGAGGACGAATGGAGTTGGTGCTACAACAGAATCACTGAACCATTCTATGACCGATCGTGGCAAGTGGAAGTGGTTGGACCTATTTCATCGAGCCTCGGCAACGGCGAATGGGCAAGCGTGGTTGTGTCGAACTTCTGGCACCAAACTCAAGATGCTGGCGGTCAAATCAGCGTTGATGGCCTTAATTACTACCCCTTCCAATTCCCAGGCCGAGATGGTGGAGAACCCTCGATTGAACTCGATTTGGATTTCACACAAGCGGATTTGCCTGCTTACTGGGATGTCAACAAGCCCCACAAAGAAATGCGAGCGTTCCCTGTTCCAAGCGGAGGTTTGTTGTTCCCGAGTTACTTCAGCAATGGCAACGCTGCATACATGGACACCACCCTTTCTTGGAACGAACTGGACGTCAAGTTCCCATCCGAATACTGCCAAATCGACAGTGCAGGGGCTTTGCACTGCGTCGAAAACACCGGCACCAGTTTCACGCATTACCTCTCGATGGACGGGGCCCAAACATGGATCAACCAAACCTACGACATCAGTTCGATGGGAACAGAAATTGAAGAATGGGAATTCCAATCCAACGGTGACCTGGACCTGTTTGTCCTCAACGTTCGCTATCAAAGCAGCGACGGGCCGGACGTCGACACGGTGTTCCACGTTCGAGGCTACAGTGAGAGTTTGGCTCCAGACACCCTGACGTACATCGGTCAAGGCGATTTGGATTCGACTTCTGGCGCCGGAGCCGACATTCGATTCGACTTCGCATCTTTGGCCATACTGAACGATGGCGGTGTGGTCGTGGCTTACCACGACTCAACCGACCCAGACCCACTTTTCGCAGTGGAATTGGAACTGCCAACCGCTTGAACGGCTCTTCGAACCATCGGTCGAACCTCGGCCAAGCCTTGGTCGAGCCACGAAGTTTCATCACCACCCCTTGAATGGCCGGCCCATGTACCCATACTTCCGATTGATTCGGATGCTGCTCCATCATGCCTGGCGTCGAAAGAGAACGGTGGATTGGAAGGCAGAATTCTGCTACCATTACAGGCCGTTGGTTGGGGATTTGGATGTCTATCCTGAAGTGAACAATGGACGTCACTTTGTCATGTTCGACATGGCCAGATACGATCTGGCGTTTACCGTTGGTTTGGTTCAATATGTTCGGAAAAACAAGCTTGCCTTTGTGGTTGGAGGCTCTTCAATTCGATATCGACGACGGGTGAGACCGTTTCGAAAGGCAATCATAAGAACGAAGATGGTCGGCCTAGATGAGAAGTTTTTCTATTTCCAACAGATTGTTGAACAAGGGGGTTTGGTGTGTTCGGCAGCCTTGCTGCGCACAGCGCTTCGGTACAGGGGTGGAACGGCCCTCCCAACCGAGGTGATGGAGGAACTCGGCTTTGAAGGGCGCGTTTTCATGGAACCATGGGTCAGCGAATGGGCGGATTGGGACGACCAAAGGCCGTGGCCTGAGCCACGCAACCTTGCCACCGAGGCATGAAGATCAAGCGTACTTTTGCCAATCGGTTCCAGTCCACCAGTAGGTGGTTCCGTTGTCCATAGCTCGCCATGTGTAACCGTTTTCGTCGGTCCATTGCCGCAAGACAACTGGCTCAGCAACAACCGCAGGAATCACTTCCACCGTCTGAATCGGCTGTACGGCTTGAATTGGCTGCACTGCTTGGATCGGTTGAGTCCCATAGATTGCTGGGTCGACGGGTTGCAATTGGTTCATGATTCCGCCTTGAGTGAAATCAGCAGACACTTTTTCTTCGCCGCTGCGACTCCTCATGAAGAGAACCGCTCCAGCACCTCCACCAAGCACGACGAGGACGATCAAGAGAATGGTGAGCAGGCCTCCATCGTCTTCCTCCTCGCCTGAAGTTGCATCGCTGGAATCTTCCACCTCATCGGCAGGGGGCATCATGACCTTGTCAATGACGTGAATCACGCCGTTCGAAGTCATGACATCAGCGAGCGTGATGTTTGCGCCGTCGATTCCCGTGAGGAGGGAGAGCGTTGCGTTGTCCCCGTTGACCATCTG
>CAJIZC010000020.1 GCA_905181785.1 uncultured Candidatus Poseidoniales archaeon | reverse complement strand
CGATGGAACACCCTGCGATTGCATTGAGGTCTTTTCTTACCTTGAACAAACCCGCTCAAGCGATGAACCTGAAACTCGAATGCTGACCTGCAAAGAATGCGGTCACGGCTGGCGGGAATACTGATTTTGGATTTTTCTTGGCCGCGTAAATTAAAATAGAGCATCGTGCTCGAAGAATCATGGCCAATAAGCCCGTTTTAATCGCTGCAGCCGTTGTTCTCGTCTTGAGCATCGGCTCCCTTGCAGTTGCAGGTGCAGCCATCAACGGTGTTGAGGATGATTTTGAGAAAATAACGCCTTACAATTACTTAACTGAAACATCAACCTCTCATGACATCAACTATGTTGACGACGATGGATTAGGAAGTGCAGGTTTTTACATCTTAATGGAGGGCGAAACAACGGATGAGGATCAGGATGGTTTTGTCGACGCTTGCGTCGACTTTGAGTTTACCGTAATGGATGGCTCAAACGATGTGACTGAACAGACTTCTGAAGTGGATTGTACACGCTATGGAACGACCCAGTTGGACGATGAATTCCCTGATGATGGGTTCATCACAGTGGCGAAAATTTGCGACACGTATGATGATGAAGGAAATGGTTCGGAAGATGTTGAATCATGCACCGTTGGCACCATGTACGCCGTCCAAGGCAACACTGGCATGATGGTCTTTGACTCCGATTCGTACTATACCGACATCTTGGGGGAACTTGGTGAATTTCTGGGTGAATTGTTTGGTGGAAGTTGCTTCGGAATTATTGGATTGTGCTGCGGGGTCATCCTGCTCATTGTCGGCCTCATCATGGGTGGTAAACAGCAACCACCAGTGGTGATGGGGGGCATGCCAATGAACCAAGGAGGGATGGGGTACCAGGCACCTGTTGGCCAAATGCAGCAACAAATGCAACCGCCCCTTGTGCAACAGCAAGCACCAATGCAACCTCAACAAGAGGCGACTCAGGCTCCATCTCAAGTTTGGGACCAGTCCTGAAGAAGCCATGGCTTAGGCCAAACCGCCTCGCTACGTTCGAGCTGCGTAGAATGAGATCCTCGAGTCGATGGAAACATTGAGGGTAAGTTGATTCATTATTTTTAGGCCCCCCTAAATATAAACACTCTGTCGAAGACGAGCATCCGATGACCGCCTCAGATGATGGGTTGACGGTGGGGGATTCACCATCTTTGGAGGTGGGTGTTAAGCCCTTACTGTCCAAAAAAATCTACATTATTGCCCTCGCAATGTTGATCCTCATTCCATCATTCACAACCGCGCCCTACATCCTTTCAGACACAAAAAACCCGAACGGCACCCTTGCGTTTCCTGAGGAAGTGGCAATGGAGAGTGATGGATTTCTTTTGATCATTCTTGATGGCGTTGGGCGAGAAAAATTGCTTGACCAAGAACAATTTTCTCGACTGCATGCAACGATGCGCGATGCTGCTGTGTTGGAAGTGGAGACTGGCCCTCTCACACTTTCTGCCACCTGCATAAGTGAATTGATGACGGGTGTTCCAAACAGTCCAGTTGACGGTTTGAATAATTTCAATCTCGGCCACCCAGGTGGGACAGACCCTTGGACATTAAGCCAAGAAGACCCGCGTTATTCTGTTGGCTTGGTTGGAAGTTACGTCATGGGAAACCTGTTTTCTCAACGGACAGAGATGGAATTTGTAGACACGTTCAGGGGGCATGGGGATTTCTATGAAGGCGACATCGATACGGAGGCAGAACTGTCCAAATGGTTGGCAGAAGGCACCCACAATGTCATTTCTGCACACTTTTCAGGCCCAGATAAAGTAGGCCACAAGTGGGGAACTGAAAGCGAAGAGTATCGTGCGAAAATGCTGGATATGGACCTCATGTTGAAACGCGTTCTTCACAATGTTCCCGACACATGGACCGTTATGGTCACCGCTGATCACGGAATGACCGCTAGTGGTTCGCACGGATCAGCAGAGCAGATTACACGAGAAGTTGCTGCATTGATCTCTGGGCCTGATATTGCTCAATCTTCAACTGCAGCCGTGCATCAAAGGGATTTACCTGCCCTGATGGTCAGTGCTCTTGGTCTACCTTTCCCTCTACAATTGCACGGGCAAATACCATTGGAAATACTGGGTATGCCGGGAAGTCAAAAGATTGCTTTGGAGCAATGGAACTGGGATGCAGCAGTGCAAAGAAACAATTTCTATCACGACGAATATGGTGCTGATGGGGAACGCCTTGGCCAAGGTGAAATCGATTGGGATCAAGTCCCTCAAGAATCGACATTCACCCGGAGCAGCGACCAATACCTGGCCATTGCAGCATGGTCTGCCATTGTCCTGTTATCGCTGGCCTCGGTTGGTAAGCACGCGTTCAGTGCCTCACGTTTCAGAATGGACTATCTTCTTTTCATTGGCGTGATTTGTGCCTCATTATGGAGCCACATCAATCTATCAGCATACCCGATGGTTCCACGGTTTTTAGGAGGGGCTTTGGTCATTGCTTTGGTCGCATGGCCGCTGCTTCCTGTGCGAGACAGGCTTACCAAATCCACGCCTTCAGGTGGGTTCTTCGAAGAAAAGCACCTACCGTTTTCGGCATTTTCATCACACAAACTTTGGGTGATTTTGGCCCTCATAGCCTTCGTCCTATTCCAAGACCTCTCGAAAGCCGTCGCCTGCATATCTTTGTTCTGGATGGCAACTGCCTCAATCGAAACGCTGGCACAAAGGCCTTCTTTGAGCCACACACAACAAACTAGCTTTACGCCGATCTTATTGGCCTTCGCCGCCATAAGTTTTGCAAGCTTACGACTTTGGTTTGCACTCATTCCTCTGTTTATCTGGACATCGAAAGAAGCCTACATCGCCTGGAAGGAAAACGGCAAGAGAAGCGCGTTCATTTCCATGCTCACCTTGAGTGCGTTGCTGTTGGTAGCGTTGACTACCGTCCATCGAAGGATCTTCAGCCGCCATTGGATGTTGGAGTTTGTGAGGTACGGATGGCCTGATACAATTGGCAGTTGGGTCTTTTCCATTTTAGCCATCCTTGTTGCTACAACCGTGTGCACCGTTGCATTGAACCAAAAAATCGCTCTTCGCAGATGGTCCCAAATCTGTGGATGGCTCATGTTGAGCCTCGCAGTGCAAGCGGCAGGTTCCAGTGCCATTGATTTGCTCTTCTTGGCCACAACCCTAGGGCTGTTCTTATGGTTTAGAACAACACCTCAATGGTCGAATGATGCAGTCCTTAGAAAGCAATTAACAGGTACGCTATTGGCTGGTTTCGTGCTTCTCACATGGGGTGCATGGTCTGCTATGTCAACACTGATTCTGCTCTCAACCCTACCGGAACTTCTCAAACGGTTCGACAAACAATATGGTCGAGAACGAAGTCTTCTTTCTCACCCTCGAGCATATGTCGCTCTTGCAGTTCTGCCCTGGGCTGTTTGGATCCTGTGGTGGACCGCCCTTGGCCAAGTCAATGGTTTGCAAACCTGCATCGAAGGCATATGCCCTCACCCCAGAGAGTTGGATCCCGGTGCCGTGATGGTGCGAGGTGGATACATCGGTTCCAGGGTGAATCCAGCAACACCCTGGATGGTGTTCATGATCGTCACGCCCCTGCTTCTTTGTTCAGTGGCTTTGTTGAATGAATTCAGTGCCCAGCACCTTTCCTTGCGCCCTTATGTCCTCGGGCAAGTGCTGTTGATCATGGGGTGCCTCAACATGTATGCATTCAGTGCAGAATACCCTCGACTGATCTTCAGTCTAACGTGGAGCATCATGTTTGCAGGATTCCAAATCACAGCGGCATTGATCGTGATGCAACTGCAATCGAATGGCCCAGCGAAGGTGTTCAGGGCTCTGGTTGGGTTGAAACCCTCTTCCTCTGAAGCCTCAACTGAACCGAGCATACCAATCTTGGTATGAGCGAGGATCATGTGAGGGCGTAGATTTCTCCGGTCCAAGTGAGCAGAAGCAGTTCATCATTGAGGCCTTGACCAAAGCCTACGAGGAAGAGGTTGGTGTCTGCAATCTGTTGGTGTTCTACACCATCAGCAGTGGGTTGAGTCATCCAGACCAAGCCACTGCAGAAGTCACCAAACACGTAACTGTTGTTTAACATATCATTTCTCCATTCGACGAATTCACCGCCTGTAACTGAACAATTTCCGTCATTGTGATCGTATTCGATTATTGGAAGGGTAATGCTGCTGTTCTCTTCTTCATACAGGGGCACATCACAGTCTTCATCACTGGCTCGGAATTGGTGAAGCCCTTCTGTGACGGACCAGCCAAAGTTGGAAGTATGAGTGTAGTTTTCGATGTAATTTACTTCTTCAAAACAGTATTGACCAACATCAGCAATCCATAAGCCTCCAGAACCATCGACGTCAAACTTCCATGGGTTTCTCAATCCATAATGAAGCACGAACGTTTCGTTTCCATCTTCATCATAGAGCACAGGTTCGATGGAATGGTTGGCGTGCTTGAACATCACGATGCTTCCAAACAAGTTGCTTCGATTTTGACCGTTTTCAAGCGGATCTTTCGAACTTCCACCATCACCAATGCCCCAGAGGTATTCGTTTGAACCAAGTCCCTGAATGGATCCCCCGTTGTGATTTCTGAACGGTTGTTCAATTTCAAAAAGGACGTTGAGGTTATCCCCAGTGATTGTCCCATTGATGACTGTGGCTTCGGCAAGGATTAAGTTGGCCGCATAATCGGTTCTGCACGGACCTGTATCAATGTATGAAAGCAAAACCATACCTGTTGTTGCGAAGTCATCCGTAAACTCCATCCCGAGCAACCCTTGCTCATTATGGCAAGTGCTGATGCTTTCAGAAAGGTTAGCAATTTCCCGCTTTTCTTGCCCGTCCCAGCTTGAAATGTGACCAGAGAGGTCAACGATCCAAATCTCCTCTAAGACAGGGTGGTGAAGCACCTTGACCGGAGTGGTGAACCCTGTCACATATTCAGTGCAATTAAGAAAAACATCTGAGCTCACTTCGCACCCTGTACCTTCACTTTCAGGCCAGGAGAACCGGGAAGGCGGGTCTTCTTCTTCTCCAAGGCAGCCTGTAAAGCAGCAAGAGGCTAGCACAAGGCTCATGAGAGCGACTTTAAGGTTCAATTCGAGGCCTCAATCAGTCGTACTTTTCTGCAAAGTAGGCTTGTATTCCTGGGACATTTTCGATGTGAGTACCGTAGGTACCAAGGTGGTCTTCTGTACCGATAATGGTGAAGCCTGGTGTGTTGAAAACAGCGTCCAAGATGTCAAGATCGCTTTGACTACCACCGTCAGTGACTTGCTTGCTCATGAGAGCAAAGGCGTCTGTAAGCAAGGTGACCTGCTCTGCTGAAAGGTATTCAGGGTTATACATCACTGGGTGGCTTGGCGCTCGGCCAAACCCTTCACCGTTCTCAATGCCGGTGTAGTTGATTCCGTGGAAATCAGAAGTGGATGCGAACCCACCTTCAAAGCACCAATCCTGCGGGTCTTCGCCACAGTAGTCTGGCACCGTTGGGTCCTTGGCAAAGGAAATGTAATCATTTGCAGTGCCCCCTTCGTGTTCGGCTAAGCATCGCAATGAGCCCTGATACTTGTGGTATTTTGTACCGCTGTTCGGGATGCTTGAATCCTCAGAGAAATGGTTTCGAACAGTATCTGTGAGGGAGTCGATTTCATCAGGGTCGCCAACGACTTCGATGTATTCATTGGTGATCATGAAGCCCATTGGCAACAGCATTCCAGAACTTCCGAGTGCTGAGGTGTGGCAGGAGGTTTTTCCAGCCATGAGTGCGTATGGATCTGTATCTGGATCATCGTCCATGTCGGCTTGTGCCATGTCTGAATCCTTGTGAACCCAAGCGATGGCGTTGTAGTACGCCCGACCATCTGCTTTCTGCTCTGCAGCCATGACTTGGAGGCCAGCAGTTTGCCAGCTGAGCCATGCAGCCCCTCCGTCAAGGAAACCAATGTCGGCGTGACCGAAGCGAAGCGCTTCAATCATTCCAGCAGCACCGGTTACGGGGTAAATTTCGACGTCCATTCCGATAAGGTCGCTAAGACGATCTGCAAATTCTTGCGGGTTTTCTTCCGTGTTCTTGTATTCTTCTTTTGCTTCAAAGGCAATTGTGAGGCAGTTGTCTTTATCTTCACACTTTGGAAAACTGACGGTGTTTGAGAGGCAGCCAGCAAAACTAGCTGCAACAAAAACAGTCAATATGCAAAGAACTTGGAGTTTTTGAGTCGATACGGTAGGGGTTCGCATGGTTGGGCGAGGAACACCTCGTATATTAGTTTAGGGCATCCTTAACTGTACTACTGCGAGTTTGTTTTGAGAGTTTAGGCCGTCCTAAATTCTATAAGGGAGACCCTTCTCCGGTTGGTTTAGGGAGACCTAAATATGAGCATAAACCGAACCAAAAAATACGCACTGATGATGACCTTGATTCTCTTCGGCACGGCACTCGCCGGTTGCCTTGGAACTGATGAGTCTGATGAGACCGAAACCGAAACCGCCGCAGTTGTCGTTACAGACGCAGGATACACCTACGCCTCGAACGTCGACAACCACCGAGCGTTGATGAAAGATCTCTGTGACATCAAGTCTGCCGCCAGCTCTGATGGCGGCTATGACTTTGCCACAGCAAAGGACATCTACACAAACGGCAAGAATGCTGAGAAGAGCGATGGCTCCTTCCGCACACTTGCTGGCTTCGCTTCCGCCGATGGCAAGAACCACGGCTACGATGCCTACTACAACCAATCTGGCTCCGTTGATGCTCACATCACGGCAGCCATGGACGGAACCGGTGATTTCGCTGGAACCTCCGACACCGTTCGATACCAAGGTATCGCTAAGCTCACTGCAAACATGGGCATGGTTGCTTACACAATCCACGAATTGAACTCCGCAGTTGCTAAGGCAGATGCAGGCAACGTCGACAACGACTCCGGCGCTCCACACAACTGGGACGAAGGATGGGCATTCTTCCACGGCCCTGATGAAGACTGGTCGTGCTCCCCAGCATACACCATGAAGAAGCGAGCTGCTGACTACGGTACTGAAACCGACGGTGTCTCGAACGCTCTCTCCTCCACCGAGGCCGCAATGGTCGCTGGACTTGCTGCATTGCAAGCAGAAGACTCTGCTGGCTACACCGCCGCAACCGACACCGTTGTCAAGAACGTGATCATCACTTACTCCCAGGCTACCCTCAAGTACGCCTCGAAGATGGACAACGCCGACTCCGGCGAAAAGTACCAAGTTGAAGGCTACGCATTCTGGAAGGCTATCGAAGCCTACGCTGCACCTCACACCGACAACGCTTGCTACAACATGGACACCCATACCATGGGATGGATTGGATCGAGCGCTGCTGCTGCTTGTGATTCATTCATCTGGACCAACGGCTCTCAAGAGGCCAACGGAACCGCTGACACGTGCTACAACACCGTGAGCCACACCGTCGCCATGGGTATCGCCAACGAGACTCAATGCGGTGCATTCTCTTCGATGTACTTCTATGAAAACTACGGCGCAACATCGATGAACAACATCTTCGATCTCTCCGATGCATCTCAACTTGGCACATCCTACGATGTCACAGCATGGTTGCAACCTGTTTGGGACCACTACGGCATCACCGCTGAAGATATCGGAACCTACGCTTGAAATTAAAATCGGATTGTCCTCCGAGTTTAGCTCTCGGGGCGATTGGTTGCCTCACCCAGTAGCCAATCGCCCCACCTTTCTCACCCTGTGGGGCCTGAACCAAAGCAATGGCCCACACAGAACGCAACGTACCATGAACCACGCATCAACATAAAAGCAAGCGGCGATTGGACCAAGCAGGGAGGGTTGAACGTGAATCACGCCAACTCAAAGCCCCTTGTGACGTTGAACGACCTCACGGTTGGGTACGATGAACCACTCGTTTCCAAGATCAACATGGAAATCCGACCTGGTGAAATCATCTCAATTGTAGGATCCTCTGGAATCGGGAAAACCACCCTCCTGCGAACAATTGCAGGTCTTGTCAAGCCCTTAGAAGGTTCAATTAATTTGAACATTCAACCACGAGGTGGCCTTGGTTACATCCCGCAAAAACTCGGCCTCATACGCCATGCCAGCGTCGCTCATAACGTCGGCCTTGGTGCCCGTGCAGGCACGAGTTTCAAAGAAGATCCGTTGACATGGTGGAAGCGCAGAAATCAACGAGTGAACGATGCGATAGAACTCATGGGTCTCAGTGACAAAGCAGACGAGCCAACTCGAAGATTATCCGGTGGCCAGCAAAAAAGAGTGGCCACCGCGAGAACACTTGCTCAACAACCTCAACTGCTGTTGGCTGATGAATTCTTGAGTGAATTGGACGAAGATAACATCGATGTTGTCGTTCGAGCGGTTATCAATTACCTCGAAGAAAGCAACGCTGCAATGATCCTTATCGAGCACAACATTGAACGGGCTGTAGAAATATCCCATCGTACCTTTTCGGTAAGGGAAGGCAAACTCACAGAATTATCTGACTTCGGGAGTGAGCAGGAATGATCCGTCGGAAAACTACTTTTTCGTTGATTGGAATCGGCACTGTCATCGCTGCCCTCGTGGTCTTCGACAGCCTCATTGGAGGCGACTGGTCGCCTTTGTTTGGAGGGAAAGAGAACTTTGTAGAGTTTTGGCAAGAAGACCTCTGGCCTCCTGATTGGTCGTTGCTTGAAGCTCGAAAGTACCCCGCTTGCGAAGCAAGCATTGGCTTCTTCTGTTCCAAAGCCTATATTGGAATGTTGGAAACCATAAAAATGGCCTTTGTGGCCACCGTTCTCGGTTTCATTGGAGCCATTCTTCTTTCCCCCCTTGCTGCACGAAACCTTGTTCCAAAGGCGATCTCCTTCCCGGTTCGAATTTTCATGGCCGCAACCCGCAGTCTACCGAGCCTGATATGGGCTGTGATTTTTATCGCCATTGTTGGCCTTGGCCCGCTCGCTGGTGTGTTGGCAATGACCTTCTACACCATCGGCTACCTTGGAAAATTGCAGTATGAAGAAATGGAGGGGATGCGGAGCGATCCTCTTGAAGCCTCAAGGGCCATGGGCTTATCTCGAAGTGAGATTACGTTCCTCGTGGTGATTCCAGAGGCCAGCAACGGGTTGCTGAGCCAACTGTTGTTCATGTTCGAGTACAACGTAAGGCACGGAACGGTCCTCGGGCTTGTTGGCGCAGGTGGCATCGGTTACTACCTGAATTTCTACATTGGGCTGTTCATGTACCGCCAGGTCATGACCTTCATCATCGTGATCTTCGTTGTGGTTGTCCTTCTTGATCTTCTGTCCATGTTCATTCGCTCGTTCGTCAATGAAGAAAGCGATGTCAAGCGACCCTCGTGGAAAACAATCTTCTTGCCACCTGAGGCAGCAGTGAAAGAACACCTTGAGAAGACCGACGAATGATCACCCGTTGCTGGGCTGGTATGCTTCAGCAAAGGCAAACAGGATAGAATACAATTAGGTTTTTTATGACAATCAGAAGGGCGGTGCGCCCTTTTGAAATCAGTAATCGTTCTCTACACGAGGTGCGAGGAAGTACTGAACGTTTGCCGCACCGTCATTGAAGGAGAACTTCATGGACAATGGATAGTTCTCGCCGAACCCAACTTCGACCGTTTCAAGCGGGCCAAACACCTTGGCCATTGGCACAAGATAGGTGAGCGAGTATTGACTGCGCGCAGGGTCAGCGCATTCGAGCGATTGAAGTTCATCCTTGTGG
>CAJIZC010000019.1 GCA_905181785.1 uncultured Candidatus Poseidoniales archaeon | reverse complement strand
TCAAGATAGTGCAATATCGGGGGATATTAATAATAATGTAACTCCCAAAGATGATTGAAATCTACATTCAAGTTAGTATTGATTCGGATGAATGCAAAGGGGTCATCCGAATACCCATTGCTTAGGTATAGAAAAATCAAAAGGTTCGTAGTGGGCCTTGTCAGACGCTAGGCATTGAAAAGGCCAACCGCTTAGCTGAACATCGTGCGATATCTGTTTCGCTAAAATAAACATCAGGCTATGTACTCGAGTGCTTGTTCGCTGAGCATGCTCACCGGTCACATTGTGGCGTTAAGGTCATCCATCAGGACGCTCATACTGATTGGTGGGATGGGTGCGATCGGGGCAGGTGTTCTGACCGTGGGAATAGGTATGGATACGCCCTGGGCTCCTTGGGAGAGGCAAGTGGACACCATGTTCCCTCCGGTGTTGTTTACGCTGGCAAGCTTCGTGGCTACAGTTGCCTTTTGTGCAACCACTGTTATTTTTCACACTCTGTTGAAGACGGTCACGAGCAACCCCGACAAGTGGTGGAGAACCAGTGGCGCTCTGTTTTTGGTGGCTTACGGAATGTTCTCGTTTGGATCAGGGACTCTACAAGCAGCCATCATGCTGAACATCTTGCATTTGATTGTGGGTCTTCCAGCCCTCGCTCTTCTTCCATCCGCAGTTCGCCACGATGGTCCTTCATCGAGCATCAGCCTTGCCGGTCACCGCCATCCGGTGGATGCGGTGGTTCATTGAACATTAGATGCCGTCGTTGTCCGACCCGTTGACCAACTGGCGGCTTGGGTGAACAAATCCTCGAAGGCGTCAATGGTGCCGTCAAGAGGCTTGGCATAACCCCCACCCATGAACACCACGACGGGTACGTTGTGCTTGCTTGCTCGCTCGAATACAATCTCATTTCGTCGCTGCATTCCAGTTCGAGTCACGTTGAGTTTCCCCAAAGCGTCGGCGGCCAAGGCGTCAACACCGGCTTGGAAGAGCAACAATTCAGGTTGATGCTCAAAGCAGAGGTCCAACGCTTCCTCCACCGCCTCGAGGTAGCGTATGTCACCACTTTCTGCCGCGATTGGTAGATCATAATCGCTGCTTGACTTTCGAAATGGGAAGTTCACATCGCAATGAACCGACACCGTGAGGGCTTCTGGGACGTGTTGGAGTGTCGTTGCTGTGCCGTCCCCTTGGTGAACATCAAGGTCGAGCACGGCCACCCTGCGAACGTTGAGGTTCTGCAAAGCGTGAAGTGCGCAGACGGCAAGATCGTTGAAAACGCAATAGCCTGAGCCGAAATTTCGGTGTGCATGGTGCGTTCCTCCAGCCATATTCGCTGAAATCCCACCGAATTGGACCGCATGTTCGGTCGCCTCCAGAGCCCCACCCATCAGCAAAAGGGTTCTTTGGACCATGTCTTCGGTCCATGGCGTCAGCCCGATGCGTTTGATTTCCTTCTCTGTGAGGGTGCCGGCTAGGAAGCGGTCGACATATTCTGCATCATGGGCCAACAAAAGATGCTCTCGCTTGATTGGTTTTGGCGTGTGAATTTCGATGAAGGGACTCCCTTCAGCCTGTTCTTGCTTGCCTGTGCGGTAAGGTGTGAGGCGTTCAAGCACGCGAACATATCGATCCCGGGGGAATCGAGCGTCTGGATGAATGCCATCGGTATAGAGCGGGTGGTACCACATCGGAAGGCCGCTATGGCTCAAGAGAATCACTCCTCAGTATGCGTCATCAATGAAGTTTGAGAAGATGAAGAGCATCAGGCCTTTCGCCCTTCTTCGTACATCTCTTTCATGCTGCCATCTTGGAGCATTTCTAGAGCGATGTCCGATCCACCAATCAGTTCACCTTGAACAAAGATTTGAGGCATGGTTGGGAAGTCAGACCAAGCGCAAACCGAGGGGATGGCTCGTGGATCGCTGAGGATGTTGACGGCGGCAAAGGATTCACCAACTTGTTCTGAGAACTGTTGCATCACTTGTGCGGCGCGGTTTGAGAAACCACATTGAGGTTCATTCGGGTTGCCTTTCATGAACAGCACGAGGTTGTGTTCATCGACGATTGCTTGCAGTTCTTCAGGGGTCCAGTCCATTCAATTCACTCCTTTTTGTTCTTGTTGATTCGGCGAATGTGTACGCCTTGTCCGCCCCCGTGGGGGTCGAATGCAGTGTCGCCAGCCACTTCAGCTTGGGCGGGGGTCATGCACTTGAGGTCAAGCGCGTGAACGGGATGTGGGATGTGCTGCTTCATGACGGCCAACACGGTCTTTTGGCGTTGAAGGGGCCGCACACCATCGAACGATTCCGAAATAATGCGCACGTGAAAGTGGTCACCGGAGCCGTGGAGGTCGAGAACTTCGATGGTTGCCTCAGGCACAGCCTTGCGCACTTCCGCTTCCACCCACTCGCTGCTCACCATACAGACGCCTCGCTACGCCCTACGCGTTGATGGCTTTGAACCTGCGCTCTTTCAAGCGATGCTTGAAGGGCTGGGCCAACAACCAGCGAGCATGGGCGCAAGCACACCTCTTGCTGCCGCCCGCCAACCTCAGATGGGCCGGGATTCAGCCTGGCTTGGCGGGGCTGACCTCGTCGCAGTGTTCCTCGCTCTTTTCGGACAGGTGTTGCTCACCAGGGCGCTTGGCACCGAAGAGTTCGGACTGTTCATCATCGCCTTTGATGCGTTTGCAACCTTGTTTTTGATTGTCGATCTCGGTTTGCCAACCCTTCTTGCTCGCGACGGAGCCAAGGCGCTCGGCAAGGTGTGGCCGAGCATCTTCCGAATTTATCGATTGCAAGCCATCATGCTGATGCCGTTTATCGCGATTGCTTGTGCGCTCACCCCTTTCGTCGATGCTTCTTGGCGCGACCATGCACCGCTGCTGCTGCTGTGCGCTGGGATTGCGATCGCACACATCGCCTCTTACGCACCTCGGACAGCACTTCGAGTTGGCGGGGAGGCTCGCCTTGAAGCGTTCACCAAACTGACAGAACGCAGCCTCACCGTGCTTGGCTACGCCGTGTTGTTTTGGTTGGGCTCTACATCGGTCACCATGTTTGCTATGGCTTTCTTCATTGGGGCTTTAGCTGGCCTTTTGATTTCGTTGTGGTGGTCGAAGAAATTGCTTCAACCTCAAGCAGCCAACAGCGCAGATGCAAGCCTCGGTGAGGTATGGCATTCCAACACCACCCTGCTGCTTCACGCCCTGCCCTTTGCCATCACCCTCGGCGTGTTGCCATATGTTGTGCGAATTGAGAAGTTCATCCTTGGTGGCACGCTTGGCTTGGATGCTGCTGCCCTGTTTCATGTGGCGCAATTGGCATGGTTGGCAGGTCTTGTGGTGCCACAAGCCATGCGGGCCGCTTTGCTGCCATTGTTGGGTGAGCGACGAGATCAGCCTGCAGAATTTTCTGCTCAAATGAACCATTCCCTTGACTTGTGCTTCGCTCTCTTACCCTACGGTTTGTACGGCGGTGCTGCCGTCGTTTGGCTTGCGCTGCCGATCGCCTTCCCAGAGCAATACACCGACGGAACGCTCGGTGCATCAGCGATTGAATTGTTCATGGTGCTGTTGTTCGGGTGGTGCTGCACCGTGTTGGCAACACCGACCTACACGGCCCTTCAGGCTGGGCCTCAGCCTTGGCATTTCACCGCCTTCATCACCAGCGTGGTCGTGTTTGCTGGCGGTGTTGGATGGCTGCTCATCGGCTGGCAGAGTGAGGCGTCCCCTGGTGACGGTTTGTTTGCTGCGGCGGTAGCCTCAAGCCTTACTGCTGCGTTCATGCTGGCGCTTTCACTTCGTTTGGCTGGTTCGAAGAGTTTGGTTTTGGACCGTGGAAAGGACTGGCTTCTCGCCCTGAGTTTATCCTTCTTGACGTGCTGCGGTTTCGTTTGGTTTTGGCCACTTATGTTCTCTGGCCTTGGCTTGTTTACCTTTACGCCACGAGGTCTTGCAACACTTCGCTCCAACGGGCCATCACTTCAGGCTGAGTGAAACGTTCAGGCAGTTCAAAACCACCTTCCCACCGCAGTTTAAGCGTTGCTTCACAAGCATCGGCCAGGCGTTCGGGTGTCGGATCTTGAACCACGCATTCCTCGGGAAGGTACTCTGACAGATCCCCGACATCCACGGCGACAACAGGGGTGCCGCAGGTCATCGATTCCTTCGCCACAAGTGGCCCGGATTCCCGCTTCGAGGTAATCAGTGTCAAATCAGCAACGAGCATTCGGTCCCACACAATGGGCCTTGGTTGCTGCTTGAGCGTTGTGATGCCAACAATCCAGCCACGTTCTTCCAACACCTCGCCGCATCGAAGGGCGAGCAAATGGTTTTTTTCTGGACGGCGAGGGTCGGCTGGAAACAGCACGTCAATGTTCGATTTGCGCCAGCGTTTTTTGGACGGACGCAACGGTGTCCGCCATTCATCTTCGACGGCCACATGGCAAGGGATCATGGAACAAGTTTCAGAAGGCCTGCCTGCTTCAATCACTCGTTCATGGAGTCTTTTGGAAACGGCAACAAGGTGGTTCGGTGCGCCGAGCAATGCGTTCACGCTCTGGCCGCATGAAGGGTGGGTGAGGCCGACATCGATGTCCCAACCATGAACGACGGCGGTCCATGGAACACCCCAACGCTTTGACAAGTGTTCACTCAACGCTCCTGCTGGCCACAACGTGTGGCAGACAATAGCTTCAGGGCGCCACCCGTCGAGCCATGTTTCGATGGAGCGTGTGCGACGGCGTATGCTCCACTTGGTGATGCTTGGCCAAGGATGATCTGGCAAAGCGGTAAATCGAGGAGCGAACACCTTGAGCCCTCCATGTTCGAATCGTTTTGGGGCCTTTGCAACACCCGTCAGCGTCGATCGGCGCGCTTCTTGATAGCGCATCATTCGAGGAAGTGCATTGATCACGCGAACATCATGGCCTTCTTCCTTGAGCGCCAAAGCGTGGTCGGCTACGAAGGTTCCACGCGCCGCGTTGGTCGGTAATGGATAGAGCAGCGACACAAGCAAGATGCGCATGCCGCTTCCACCCGTTCCTCACCCTTGAAGGGCTGTATGAATCACGGCGAGGTTCTCGCTGAGTGTCGCCCGGTCGTTGAACAAACCAGAGCCAACCACGCAATTGCTGACGCCCCAAGATTGGAGCATGGCGATGTTGTGAGCCTTGACTCCACCATCGATTTGAATTTGCACGGGTCGCCCACCATCGGCAACTTGCTGGTCAATTGCCGCTTTGAGGGTTCGAATTTTCTTTTCCACGGCAGGGATAAACGATTGGCCGCCAAATCCAGGGTTCACACTCATCACCAGCACGAGGTCCAATTCAGACAACACTTCGAGCGCTGCATCCACTGGGGTGCCCGGGTTGAGCACCACGCCAACGGTCGCTCCCGCAGCACGGATGGCCGTGACAAGTCGGTGGAGGTGGGTTGCAGCCTCAACATGAACGGAAAGGTGGTTGCATCCGGCATCGATGTAGTCTTGGAAGCATGCTTCCGCGTTTGAAATCATCAAATGAGCATCAAAGACAGCGTCTTCCCCGAGCGCTTTACGAAGCGATTTGATCACAGGCGGTCCAAAGGTGAGGTTCGGAACAAAATTACCGTCCATAATGTCGAGGTGAAGCCAATCGAGGCCTGCATCAAGAGCTTCTTTGCAGTCGCTGGCAAGGTCGGCTAAATCAGCCGTGAGGACACTGGGTGCAATAATCATGGGACCGCCTACATGCTTGGGAACAAGGGCGGTGTGATGAGGATTTCGTCCATATCTTGTTTGTTGAGGCGTACAAACCCATATAATCTAAGGGCCAAAGGGCAAGAAAGGTGAGCCAATGGGTGAAGTGAGAGTCGTAACCGACAATGAATTTGAAACAACCGTCAAGGACAACGACTGGGTTCTGGTCGATTTTTGGGCGCCATGGTGCAGCCCATGCAAGGCCTTGGGTCCTGTTTTGGCACAAGTCGCTGATGAGCGCGAACTCATCATCGCTAAGGTCGACACCGACTCAAACCCAATGAATGCAGGCCGCCTCGGTGTGCGTGGGATCCCCGCAATGTTCCTTTACAAAAACGGACAACTTGTCAGCCAGAAGAGTGGTGCTATGCCCAAGGCAGCAGTCCTCCAATGGGTTGACGAGCACATGACCGCTGACGACTTTTAAGCCGTACGTTCTCAATTGCCAAGGCTTGCCTTTCGCTTGTCTTGTTTCGCCCCAACTTCGCGCAGCAAACGCTCCTTCAGCGCTTCATGCAGCCACATGCCCTCGTCAAGTTCAATCAAGAGGCCGTGTTTGACGAGGTTTTCAGGTGGATTGCCCTGCCAGCCCACCGCCTTTGCAAGGGTTTTCCAAGGCATTGGTTTCTTTGCGAGGGCGAGGGTTGCGAGCAAATCCTGCTCCTCGGATGGCAGTGAGGTAAGGATTTCTTCATCCAAAAAGCGCAGCCAGTCACCATGGGTTGGCTGACCATAGAGTTCCAACAATTCCAACGCCAAGGGATGGCCTCCGGTGGCGGCATGAACCTCGCCTGCCTTCAGGTCTGACGTGTTGTTGAGGTCCTTGAGCCAAGCCGTTGTTTCTTCGAGGCTCAAGCCAGCAATCGGGAATTCTCGTACGACCTCTCTGGTGTGAACATCCCTTCGATCGTAGACCTTGAGCGTCGTTCGTGAGATGAACAAAAGGCGAAGCGGGGCTTTGGTGGCGATTTGAAGCAACGCGCCAAGCAAATCCTTTGCTTGATCTTCCATGTGGTGGACATCGTCGAGGACAATCAACCAGTATGGCGGTGGTCCACCTGCCTCGTTCTTGAACCGTTCACGGATGGTTCGTGCGTCCGTAAGGTAGGTCAGCAATCGGCGGCGCCAGGCATCAACATCGATTTTGCCACCCGGGCTTAGCGGTAATGTTTCGATGAGGTTGTAAGGGTCGTGTGATTCATCGATCCCAAATCGATGAAGCAGGCTTGTGGCAAGGCCAAGCGACCGGTCCCAAGGTTGGCAAGGGTACCAGCAAACAGAGAGGTGAGGTTCTTGCTCGATCAACTGGTGCAACCAATGGGCCACAAGGGTTGATTTTCCAATGCCGGCAATACCGTGCACAACAGCGCATGGTTTGCGCTGTTCGAACCAGGTTTGCAACTCTTCAATCTCGGCTTCTCGACCGTGAACTGGGCGCGTTTCTGGTGGGTGGTTGTTGTACGTGGCATGGGCGCCAGTCATCGGCGTCAGCCGACCAGGGGCTGGGAGGTCCTCGTCAGATTTCTGAATTCGTCCAAATCGAATATCGCCATAGGTCAGCACGCCTTCGTGTTGGGCATGAAGCAATACTTGGAGCAACGAAATTTCAGCCTCCAGCCGGCCTGCTGCTTCTTTGGCATTCACTTCCAAAAGCTCCCCCTCGCTGCTGCGCAGTAAAATTTTGATCAGCCCCAATTCTTCTGTGCGTTCGTCAGCCTTTTCACGCCCTTGTTCGCTCAACTGCCAGGTCTTCTGGCGTCGCTCTTCGCCTCGAATGGTGCGCGTATGTTCTTCCACCATCTCATCCTTGAGCAACGTGCGCATTGCACGGCTGACATTGGGCGGATGTTGAGCGCAGGCTTCAGCGATCCCGGGCCGGGTCAGTTCAGGGCCCACGACGTACCTGTCAGCTTGCCCTTCGTGGTCCTTCAGGTGGAGCAGCACGCGGTCCAGAACCGCTACACTGACCTTTGGAAAACCTTCGCTCACACCCCTCGCTGTCTTCGCTTGCTTCTCAACACTTCCCTTGAATGCTGGGGGAATATATTGTTCACTGGCAATTTTTTGATTGCACATTTTAACCATAACACCTTTTATGCCGAAACGAACGGACATCTATGGGTCGCCGAGAGAATGGACTTATCCTTATTTTTTTGATGACCGCGATGGTCCTTGCACCAATCGCAATGGGAGCGGACTCGGATGGCGATGGAATCGAAAATTCCGTTGACGATTGTCCATGGTCCGCAGGCACCTCGTCGGTCGACCGTGATGGATGCCCGGACCGCGATGGTGATGGGACCTCTGACTTCAACGATGGTTGGACGATCAACAATCCAAATTACCAAAACGAATTCACAGTGACTTCCAATGTTGACTATGTAGGTGTCGATTATTCGCCAACCGGTGAGTTTGTTGTCACCGGGTCCGAAGACGGCTTTGTACGAGTTTGGAACGCAAGCACCCATATCAACACACGCTCAGTGAACGCAATATCTGGCGGAGAAGTCACATCTGTCTCCTATTCACCAGACGGGCAATACATCGCAGCGGGGCTCGATGACGATACAATTGACATCTACTACGCAACCAACCTGACCTCGGTCCACGGCACAATTAGCGTTGACGTTGGTGGCGGTGACTACGTCTATGACGTCGAGTTCAATCCAGCCAGCGACCTTGTCGCAGTCTCAATCGGCCGTTCCGGCAACGGCGGTACAAACGGACAGGTCTTTTTGATTCAAACTTCAAACGGGCAAAACCTCTACAGCTTGAATCCAAGCGGTGAAGACCGCTTCTATGACGCTGTGTTCTCTCCAGATGGAGAGCACATCGCTCTCGCTGCGAGCGGCGACTTCTACATTGTCAACGTTTCATCCCAAGCTACTGTTTGGAGCATTTCCGATCCGTCTGATGGCGTCAACGCCCTCGCTTGGTCACCAGATGGCAATTACATCTCTATGTGCGGCGCCTGGGAAGGCCAGTCTGCCAGTTTCGATGTGTACAAGTTCAACGGAGTTTCATGGACTCGAATTTGGCAAAAGACGACCTCCACCTCCTGCCTTTCAACCGCCTTTTCCCACGACAGCGTGCAAGTCATTGCTGGAATGAGTTGGTACCAAGCAGACTCCAATACTGCCCGGGTGTATGAATCAGATACGGGCGTCCAAGTGGATGCCATCGTCGGGCCAAAACCAAGCAGCGGCTGCAATTCAGGCCAAGGGAACAACTGTGGCCAAATCAATGCTATTGCAGTGAGTCCTTTGGGGACTCACATCATCACCGCCCACGGTCGAAACGATGAGGGCGTCTACTTCTGGTTCGCAGACATCGATGAAGACAACGATGGCTACAACACCACTGACCAAGGCGATGGTGTGATTGATGCTTTCCCTTCGGAAGGCTCTCAATGGACCGACAGCGACGCAGATGGCTATGGGGACAACTTGGTCTATGACGACGACTCGAACGCCTCGACGCCAGACGTTCCAGCCTACCAACCCGATTCTTGCGCAGCAACATACGGCACATCAAACCAAGACAGGTTTGGATGCCCAGATGCTGACGGCGATGGTTGGTCTGACGAAGGCGACACCTACCCCGCAGATCCACTTCAATGGGTCGATGCGGATGCTGATGGCTACGGTGACAATTACTACTTTGATCTCAACGGTGCGCAACTTCACATGAATCAATCAGGGGACGCTTTCCCGAACGATGCGACCCAATGGAACGACACCGATGGCGATGGCTGGGGCGACAATTATGAAAACGCCACATGGAACAACTTCAGGCCCTCTGAATGGCCGGGTGTGCTCCAATCGTCAGCCGTCAATCCAGACGCATTCCCACTCGACCGAACCCAGTGGCTGGATTCTGATGGCGATTGGGTTGGTGACAACCAAATGAGCGACCGCCCTGATGGGTGCCCAACAATTTACGGCGATTCTGAATTCGACCGCCTTGGATGCCTTGACACCGATGGCGACGGTTGGTCCGACCCAGATGCGAACTGGCCTTCAACCGGAGATTGCTACCAAGCAGATGCTTTCCCGAACGACCCAACGCAATGGTGCGACGAAGACGGTGACGGCTTTGGCAGCAACGTCAGCGGCAACAACGCAGACGAATGCCCAAATGAAGCTGGAACCTCCACTGTGGACCGCATTGGCTGTGCTGACCGCGACAACGACGGCTACTCGAACGCAGGCGATCCGTTCCCTGATGATTCAACACAATGGGCGGACCGAGACGGTGACAACCGCGGTGACAACCCTGATGGGAACAACCCTGACGCTTTCCCCGACGACACCTCTCAATGGAAGGACACGGACGGGGATGGCCGCGGTGACAATCCAAATGGATTCAATGGCGATGCATTCTGGCAGGACCCTGACCAATGGGAAGACACAGATGGCGATGGCTACGGTGACAACTTCATCGATGAAGACGGCGATGGCGTTTCAGAAGGCTACTCCGATGCGTGCCCGACGGTCTTTGGAAAATCCACAGATGCGGCCACACGCGGTTGCTCAGACTATGACGGCGACGGTTTTGTTGACCCAATTGACGCTTTCTGGGAAGATCCTTTCCAGTGGGCTGATGCAGACGGCGACGGTTACGGTGACAACACGCTTGTTCCGAGCGGCGATGATTGCGCCGATGTGTTTGGTAAATCATACGAGAACAACCGACGCGGCTGTCCGGATGCCGACCTTGATGGATGGGCTGATGTGGATGACGCCTTCCCTTACGACACGCTTCAGTGGATCGACACCGATGGTGACGGCTGGGGTGACAACTATGCGTGGTTCAATGAATCAATCGCCGACCTTGACAATCCTGGTGAATTTTTCCAAGTAAGGAATCAATCCGGTGATGCTTTCCCTACGGTTCCAGACCAATGGTCGGACATTGACGGGGACGGATGGGGCGACAATCAAACCAGTTTCTTCCAACCCGATGCTTTCCCACTCTATCCAAGTCAATGGAATGACTTCGACGGTGACGGGTACGGTGACAACAGCGTGTATGACCCCGATGGCGAAGAAGGCAACATGACCCCACAAGCAGCGTTCCAACCTGATTCATGCCGCAAGGAATACGGCACGTCTTCCCTCGAAGAATTCGGTTGCATTGACAGCGATGCAGACGGTCGGGCCGATGTCTACGATCCTTGCCCGTGGGACCCAGCCATCACCAATGGTGTGCTCACGGGTCCTGAGGCTGTGACGTGCTCGGTCACCAGCGACCCGAACGCAGTCGACGACAGTTCGGATGACGCTGCTTCTCTCATCAGCAGCTCGAACACACTCATCTTCATGACCGGAGCCATCGTGCTTCTGCTTGGTCTGATCTTCGTCGCTCAAGTGGCAAAGGCTGCCAGCAAGCGCAAGGCCTCAGTCGAACGTGCTGAAGAACGCAAGGTGAATCTCGCCTTCTCTGAAGAAGAAGAGCGCCGCCTTGCTTGGGTTGATCATTACGTCGCTGCCGGCCAACTGGACGAAGCGCGAGCCCTTGGCTGGACCGAGCCTGCTGAAGTCCCTCAGTGGAAGCAGCATGAAATGCAAGAAGCCGCCGCCACTCAGGCAGCGATTCCAACCATGCTCGACCTCGACCATCTCTGAGGCGAATTATTGGTCCTTAGCACGGCGTCGGCGCGCTTGTTCAGCCATTGAATCTTCAAAGGCCAAGAACGGTAACGCTGCCCACGCTTGATCGCTGTCCACTGCCAACAAGGCCTCGTTGCTGTCAAGCACGTCGCCAATTCGCATTGTGGTCGGTGTTTGCCCATCTTCAAGCACGTACTGGTGACCCGGTAGCACAAGCCAGTCTTCCGGGAGTCCGTGCATTTGTTCTCGAAGGTAGCGCAGCGTAGCACGCTGAACATTTGGGTCGCCGCCGTAGAGGTCGGTTCGGCCGCATCGACCAAGAAAGAGGCAGTCACCAGAAATCACAACACCTTCGCCGATGAAGGTGGTGTGGCCAGGTGTGTGCCCGGGCGTACAGTGCGCTTCGAATGTTAACGAACCCAGCGTCAGCGATGTGTGTGTGTTTGCTTCATTGGTCCATTCATGATCCACTTCATCTTCCCACCCACGCTGCCGTTCAAAGGCATGGCTTCGAACTTGAACTTCTTGACCGAGCAAGGCTTTTGTTTTCTTGACGCCTTTGACGTGGTCCCAGTGGCTGTGAGTGAGCCAGACTTCTCGTAAGTTCCACCCGCGCTTTGTGCAGACTTCCTGCCAAAACATGCCATCAAACGGGTCGATGATTGCAGCCTGTTTTGTGGATAAGCATACGAGCAGGTGATTGAGGTTGTCCCATTCACCTAATTGGGCTTGCAGCACCACGATTCGGTCGTTAGAAATGACTTCAGTTACTTGCATTCATTGCTCCCCCTTACACATCGTATGAACCGCTGGGCTTTCAAGTAATGAGAACCTCTCTCTGAACATGGCGGGGCGTATGCGTGGTGCTGCAGTGGTTTTGGTGACCCTGCTCATGGTGTCCACCTTGCCTCTTTTCGCCGCTGCTGAAGATGCAGATTTGCGCTTTGAATCAGGCCTTCAAACAACACCTTCTACAGGCTGGTATGCATCGGGCGAAACGGTTGAACTTCGTTCCTATTTCGTCAACGACGGAGCCTCAACAGCGTTCGAAAATGACCCCTCATGCGGCGCTGTGCTCCAAGTCTACGATGCCCTCGGCCAAACAATGGTTGACGACCGCTCTTCATGCCGTGGCCAAACGCAAATGCTTGACCTTGCTTCCACTGAAGTCTATGACTTTTCCATCTTAACTTGGGATTTGACAGATTCTGATGGTGTTGAAGTGCTGCCCGGCTGGTATTCAGTGGTCGCTTTCCATACCGCAACAGGCCTTTCAACGGCACAAGACGTCCACGTTCAAACCGATGTGATCGTGCCTGAACCCCTGCAACTGTCCATCGAAGTTACAAGTCGCCTTGGGCCGCTTGTTGCAAGCGATGAGATGGTGCTCTCTGTTGTGATGAGCAACCCAACTGGTCAAGCCATCGCCCTTCCAGATTTGGGCAATTGCCTGCTTCAACTCACCATGAACCAAGCCACGCAACTGACGTCCAGCTGCATGCCATCGTTCACACAAATTGAAGGCTATGAGGAAATGCTTATCGAGCAAATTCTGCTTCCAGCAGGTTCGCTTCAGAGCGGCGTCAATACGATTGCAGTCGCCCTACCAGGCCAAGCACTCGCCGCATCGATTGACCTCGACATTGCCACTCCAATCGACGGATTTACCACTGAACTTCAGCCTCATTTGGAATTGACCATGACCGGGCTTGGGGATGGACTCTACGGTGATGGTGACATCATGCAAACAGGCATGACCATGCTCAACGTCGGTGACGAAACACAAGCCCTCCGCTTCACGGACACCTGCCGTGCAGAACTCTGGATCGTCAACGATCAAGGCGAAGTCGTGTTTGATAGCCGTTCGTTCAAGACCTGCAACGCCATCAACTTGGATTACGGGCTCGATTCGCAAGAGGAAGTTCTCTTTTCGCTTCCTGACTGGACCTTCAACGACCTGTTCGGTTGTCAAATTGCATCAGGCCACTATACGGCGGTCGTGGAAGTGCCTCAATTCCATCTGTCCTACGCTCAATCCATCGACTACGCCCGCATGAGTTCCACAGACTGCGCCAAGAGCCTTGATGTGGGCCTGACCACCGCTTTGACAGGCATCGAGAATGGCTTTGACCTGAGCGTTACCATCGAACCACTTGTCAGCGAAGTTGACCTTCGCTGGATTGGACCATGTTCAGTGTCTGTGGCCATCATCAACACCGCTTCTTCCGAAGAGGTTCACCGTCAAGCATCCCTTTGCAACGACCTTGATGGGCGGCATGTTGTGCTTGCTTACGGTGCGGTTGGGGATGGACTTGTCCTTGAAGTAGGCGATGTGAACATGGTCGATTTCTCGAACACCTCGCTTCCAGATGGAACCTATCAGATGGTGGTCACACTGGAAGCAAACCCGACAACATCGGCTGGTTTTGTCTTTGAGTGGCCAATCGTGGAAACGGTCTCAGCAGAACCCGTCATCATCGAAGAACAACCCGCTGCCGAATCATCGAGGCTGATCAGCGGCACCTGGTCGGGCGTGTTAACCGAACAAGGTACATGTTGGATTATCGAAACACCTCAAGAAGGGCAGTTGCTCCTCTCGAAAGCAGCTCTTGGTTCTTGGATGCCACAACAAGGATGGACAGGGACCTATGATGCCGTGTCCACTGATGCCGCTCCAGCCTGCGCCATGTTCCAAGCACCCTCAATTGAACTGCTCAGCATCGAAACAGAAGCAGCCCCTGCTGCTCCAGCCCAATCAGAAGAGGCAGCAAAAGAAACCATTTTGCAATCCTCAGATGAACCCTTGATTGCCATCGCACCAACCCTCATCATGGTTGTGACCACCACCTCCCTGCTGTCCCTTCTCGTCACCATCGTGCTTGGCAATGAATCGATTCGCATTCCATCGACTGCTGCTGGACTTTGGTTCCTTGGTATGGTCGGTAGGACGCATGAAACCACTGATGGGCGATATCAACGAGGCCGACTCATGGGTTACCTCACAGCCAACCCCGGTTGCCACTTCCGCGCCCTCATGGCGGCGCTTGACATGAGCAACGGTCAGATTACGCATCACCTTCGTATCCTTGAGAACGAAGAAGTGATCTGGCGCCGTAAAGATGGACGTTTGGTTCGATATTACCCGCTCACCAACACCATGAGTCCCGCAATGAGCGAGGAAGAACTTCCAGTCCCCCCACTCTCACCTGACCCGAACAGTTTGCAAGGCAAGATCCTCACTCTGCTTGACGCCGATGGACCAATGGGCGAGTTCCCAACGCAAGCGGAACTCGCAAAGCGATTGGAAAAGAGTCAACAACTTGTTTCTCACCATTTGCGGACCTTGCAAAAGTTTGGTCTGGTCGAAAAGCGCAAAATGGGCATTAAGAACCGGTACAAGTTGACTCGAGAAGCAATCTTCTTGCTCGAAACAAACGACGATTTCAGCCGCGACTGATGGTTTCTGTTCGTTGAATCCCTTCCATTTCAACCCGCCATACGATCCTCTGCCAACCTGCTTCTTCCGCGGCCGAAGTGATTGCAGCTTCATCATCGGCCTTGCCGCTTTGAAGCATGCCAACAACACCACCGCCACCAGCGCCCATCGCTTTCCATGCGGTGATTCTCCCCGCCTCTGTAAGCGGTTCAGTCACCGAACGAAACGGATCGTGGAGGGCCGGATCAAGTAAATCAACGCCTTGCATCACCTTATGCAGGGCGCTGGCAACACCTTGCTGTTCTTCATCCAAGACGCTTCGATGCATCAGTTCAGCAGCCTTGCGCAGTTCGCCAAGCCCTTGCAGAACGTTCGCGTCTGACCGTTCGAACCGGCTCCATATCGATTCATGCAAACGACCAGAAACATGGGGCAGGCCGGTGTCAAACAGCATCAAGTTCTGCTCCAACCATGCCGTGAATTCACTGGATGGATTCAGAGCACTGCGAACCACTTCATCCCCTTCAAAAATCAAATGTTGGACGCCACCAAAAGCGCTTGCCCATTGATCTTGGCGCCCGCCCGTGTTGCCAAGTACGGCTTCAATTTGGTATGCTTTTTCAGCGATGGAGGCGCCTGTTTCACCCTGTTCGCTGATGGCAGCAACAAGCGCTACATTCATGGCTGCAGATGTTCCTAAGCCACAACCTGTTGGCGTTTCTGTCCGGTAGGCGACCTCCATTCTTCGTTGTTCATCCACCTCACAAGTGGCCGTTACGTACCTGTCGATTGCAATGTTGACCACTTCACCTCGATGCGTGTGGCAGTACGCCGGCACATCACTCCAGCCACCCGCAAGGTCGATTCGAACAGGAACCTGCACGGTGATTCGCTTCGCCATGCTTTTGCGCAGGGTGAGCAACCCCATGAAGAGTGGCATTCAAGACAAATGGGCTTGTCGCAGGGGTGTCCCGAAGGGTAGAGGTGAGTCGATGAGCATACTATTTTCTCCCGATTCAGAGCAAATTTGGCAACGGAAGTGGAACGAAGCCAAACTGTTTGAATGCAATTTGAACGGCGATAAACCAAAGTTCTACTGCCTTGAGATGTACCCGTATCCAAGCGGTAAAATGCACATGGGCCACGTGCGTAATTACTCAATCGGTGACGCAGTGGCCCGATACAAGCGGATGATGGGCTTCGATGTGTTGTACCCAATGGGCTTTGATTCATTTGGCATGCCAGCTGAAAACGCGGCGATCAAAGAAAACGCTCATCCTCATGAGATCACCGAGCGCAACATGGCTTCAATCACTGCCCAAATTAAGCGAATGGGCTTTTCATACGATTGGAAGCGGCAATTGAAGAGTCATGATCCGCGATACTACCGATGGAATCAGTGGTTTTTCACCAAGTTCATGGAAATGGGTCTTGCCACTCAGCAATTCGCTCCCGTCAACTGGTGCTCGCAATGTGAAACTGTTTTGGCCAATGAGCAAGTCAAGGCTGGACGCTGCTGGCGCTGCAACGGACCAATCACACAAGAAGAGATGAACCAATGGTTCCTCGACACCCCAAGGTACGCCCAGGAACTTGTCGACGGATTGGAAACCATATCGTTCCCAGAAAATGTCAAATCGTTGCAGAAGGATTGGATTGGCCGCTCAGAAGGTGCCGAGATCACCTTCGCTATCGAAGGCCGTGAAGAAGAAATCAAAGTGTTCACCACGCGCCCCGACACGCTGTTTGGCACCACGTTTGTCACCCTCGCCCCTGAACACCCACTTGCAGGTTCGCTGGTCAAGGGAACGCCTCAGGAAGAAGCATGGCAAAACCTGTACGATGAAGTCTCAGCAATGAGCGAGTTCGACCGCATCAAGAACATGAACAAAAAGCGTGGCGTGCCACTGGGTGCCCATGCGATCCACCCATTGACCGGGGAACGAATACCCATTTGGGCTGGAAATTTTGTGATTGCCAGTTACGGTACTGGAGCCGTTATGGCTGTGCCAGGCCATGATGAACGTGACTTTGATTTCGCCAAATCCTATGGCATTCCAATTCGCCGAGTTCTCGTGATGAAGCAAGGTGCTGATGCTGATGCTGAACTCAAGCGGGCTGAGTGTGACTTCGGATGGATGGTCAACAGCCCAATTGAAGGGTTCGACGGCCTTTACGGCGACGAAGCCAAATCAGCGGTCGTCAACGCTCTTGCAGCAAAGAATGCAGGATCTCAAACCATCAATTGGAAGATCCGCCCATGGTTGGTCTCAAGACAGCGGTATTGGGGCACGCCAATCCCTGTAATCCACTGCGACTCCTGTGGCGCAGTGCCCGTTCCTGAAGCCGATTTGCCGGTAGAGCTTCCAAGAGATGTGACCTTCGGTGAAGGCAACCCTCTGGAAACTTCAGCGTCGTTCCTTGCCGCCGATTGCCCTACCTGTGGGGAACAAGGCCGTCGAGAAACCGACACGATGGATACTTTTGTTGATTCATCATGGTACTTCCTTCGTTTTACAGACCCACTCAATGACGAATTGTGTTTTGAAGCAGCGAAGGCGAATCAATGGATGAACGTCGATTTCTATTGCGGCGGGATTGAACACGCTCAAATGCACCTCATTTATGCTCGGTTCTGGACCAAGGCTCTTCGAGACCTTGGGTTGCATGACATCGATGAACCGTTCAATGAATTGCTCTGCCAAGGTATGGTCAACAAAGCGGCCCCATGGTGCGAGTCTTGCGGTCTGACGTTCACCGTCGAACACGCTGGCGCTCCTTGCCCCCATTGCGATTCAGAACTTTCTGAGCGTTCTGCAAAGATGAGTAAATCAACCGGAAACACAGTTTCTCCAGAAGATATGATCGAACGGTATGGTGCTGACACCGTCCGCTTGTTCATCCTCTTTGCAGCAAACCCCACGGCGGGAATGGATTGGTCCGATACCGCACTTGAAGCGAATTACAAAGTCATGATGCAGTTGTACAGCATGCCTGAGCGCCTCCTGTCTTGGGACGGCCCAGCGGGTCCGATGGATGTCTGGTTTGAAGGGCGACTGAAGCAGCGCGTCGAAGAATTCCAGAGCGCTATGGACGTGTATGATCTGCGCCGTGCGGTCGAACTTTCCCACTATGAATTGGTGAAAGACGTCAACTGGTACACACGCCGTGGCGGCAACAATGCAGAAATCGCTTCTAAAATCCTCAGGCATTGGGCGCACATGCTTTCAATTTCAACGCCTCATCTCGCAGAAGAATGGTGGGCTGTGCTCGGTATGGACGGGCTGATCAGCGGTGCTGAAATGCCCAAACTTGACCCGGTCTCACCAGCGGAACAAAGCGCGCTCGATGGAGAAACAACCACTCGCAGTTTCCTTGAAAATGCCCGGAAAATCAAGGATGTCGCTGAACGCCATTTGGACGGGCCAGCCACATCAGCAACGATCATCGTCGCCCCAACCTGGAAGCGGGAACTTGCGGTCAGCGCCCTTGAATTTTTGGAACAAGGCGGAAATCCAAAACAATTCATCGGGGTTCTCAGCCAAATGGAAATCGCTCAAGGTGAGCGAAAAGGCGAAATTATGGGCTTCTGGGGCAAGAAAATGCTTCCTCAAGTGTTCAAGTGGGATGATGAATCACGCATTCTTATTCGAAGCACTTTGGACGAAGTGGAATCCCTTCGTTTGCGTTCATCGTTTATCGCTGAGGAACTGGGGCTTTCCACCGTTCACGTCGTACTCGGTGAATCTGAAGACGATGATACTGGTAGAGCAGGAGGCGCTATGCCTCTTTCCCCGTCTGTCGTGTATGCTTGATCAACGGCGTTGCCATTCGGTTCCAGTCCACCAGTAGGTGCCACCGTCACTCATGGCTCGCCATGTGTATCCTGCTTCATCGGTCCACTGGCGGAGCACAGTCGGCTCTTGTGCCGCTGGTTGAGCGGCCACAGGTTGAGCGGCCACAGGTTGAACGGCCACAGGTTGAACGGCCACAGGCTGAAATCCAGCGATTGGCAGTGCATCGAAGGTTTTGACTTCTTCTTCATCTTCCGTTTTTCGGCGAAGGAACAACACGGCTCCACCACCAAGCACGCCAATGACAACAAGAGCCATGATGATCATGTTGCGCTTTGCAGCGGCGTCTTCAGCAGCCGCAGCCTCTGCGGCCACGAGGGCAGCTTGCGCAATGTCCCCCATGCCGTTGCCGTCCGTGTCCATCGTTTCTGCAGGATCGTTCGGGAAGGCGTCAGCGTTGTCACCGACACCGTCCATGTCGCTGTCGGCGGATTCTGTAGCGTCGTTTGGCGCCCAGTCTGCGTTATCGCCAATCAAGTCACCATCAGAATCGAGGGTTTCAGTTGCGTCATTCGCAAACGCGTCGGCGTTGTCGCCCACGCCATCGAGGTCGCTGTCCATTGTCTCGGAAGCATCCTCGGGGAAGGCATCCGAATTATCGCCAGCTCCATCCATGTCAGTGTCCACAGTTTCATTGGCATCGTTCGGGAAGGCGTCAGCGTTGTTGCCCACGCCATCCGCATCAGAATCCATCGTTTCATTGGCGTCGTTCGGGAAGGCATCGGCATTATCACCGGCTCCATCCATGTCCGAATCCATTGTTTCAGTGGCATCGGTTGGGAATGCGTCAGCGTTGTTGCCAACACCATCACCGTCGGTGTCTGCCGTTTCTGCGGGGTCGTTCGGGAAGGCGTCAGCGTTGTCCCCGACGAGGTCGTCATCTGAATCGACTGTTTCCGTAGCGTCATTAGGGAATTCATCAGCGTTATCGCCCACGCCGTCCATGTCCGAATCTGTCGTTTCAGTAGCGTCGTCGTCAAAAGCATCAGCGTTGTTGCCAACACCATCGCCGTCGCTGTCGATCGTTTCGGAGGCATCCATAGGGAATGCGTCAGCGTTATCGCCCACGCCATCCATGTCCGAATCCATTGTTTCCGAAGCATCAACAGGGAATGCGTCGGCGTTGTCACCCACGCCATCGAGGTCGCTGTCGGTCGTTTCCGCCGCATCATCAGGGAATGCATCTGCATTATTGCCGACTCCGTCACCGTCTGTGTCCGCTGTTTCAGTCGAATCATCAGGGAATGCATCATCGTTGTCAAACACGCCGTCACCGTCAGAATCAATGTCAACAATCATCGCTTCATCTTGACAAGTTTCTTCAGGTCCAAAGTCCATTCCATCGCTTGGTGTGACGCTTACAGTCCATCGTTCATCGATTGATGTAGCGGAATTTGGTACGGTCATCATGTCGTTGTAAGTTGGCTCGATGGTCCCGTTCACAAACCAGCGTATTTGCGAGTTCACTTCAGAATCACCATCGGCGTCGGTGAAGGTATAACTCACAGTTAGGGGTTGATCTACACCAACAGGACCGCTAGGGTTCAGGATGAGGTTTGAAATGGTAGGTGGTGTGTTCATTGGTACAGTTTCTGCAATTGAAATGGAAGTCTTTGCCCATCCATCCCCACTGTTTTGGAAGTTCCCGTTGCCGTTGAGCACCGCAACATCCACGGTCACTGTACCGCTGTTTGCAGCTGGTGCAATCCAATCAAAGGTGAAACTGCGTTGATTTGAATTGGCGTGGGTTGCGCTTTTCCCAGCGATTTGAACATCAGGGCTTGGGTTGCCGAGTGTTCCTTTGTCAACTTGAAGAGAAAATCCACCGATGAAGGCTTGCGTGCCTCCATTGACATCAATTGTGATGGCGTATGACTGACCTGCAGTGTAGACTGAGGGGAAATTCTCACCCACGGTCACGCCGCCTGCGTTGCTATGGCACGTGCATCCAGCAGCACCTTGGTTGTGTTTTCCGCTGGAATTGCCTTCAATAGCAGGAACAGATGCAATCATCAACATCATTAGAGCGGCGATAAGAACCCTCAGGCTTGTCTTCATGAGCGAGGCTTCATTTCTTTTTTTATATAATAAATGGGAATGGATGACCAAAAAGCAATGCGCTTGGTTTTGTTGGTTATTCTTGCTCTTCAGCGCTGATTGCAATGGCTTCATCAAGATCAGCAGGCCGCTTTGGAGGCGTGATGTGTTGAGTTTGTTTTGGTTGAGGCTTTCCATTTGAAGCCACAACACCAGCCAACAGCAACAAGAAAGCGGCGATGATAAACAAAGCAGTCGTGAGGCTGCTCGAATCGTCTTGAGTTGAGATCGGTTCATCGGTTTGGTTGAGGATGGCGCAACCGCTCGCATCGACCAGCCTTCCAGGCGAACTGTTGAGGCACATATCAGCCGCATTTGAGACGCCATCGCGGTCGTCATCGAGTTGCGTCATGCTGCAACCTTGGACCCCGACTTCGGCACCAGCGGGCGTTTGAGGGCAAGCATCGATTGCATCGAGGACGCCATCGTTGTCATCGTCTTCATCTTCAACGCCATCAATGCAACCGTCTGCGTCCGCATCTTGGCCCTGAAGCGCAACCCCAATCAACCCGACAGGGCAAGCATCGATTGCATCATTGACGCCATCGTTGTCGTCGTCCTGGTCCTCTGTTGCGTCTTTGCAGCCATCTTGATCGTGGTCGAGGACAACCGTGGCATTGGCACTGTTCCAAGCCACATCTCCGCTCGGGCAAGCATCGTTTGAATCTTGAACACCATCGTTATCGTCATCATCGTCGGTTATTGAGTCGTGGCACCCATCTTGATCGTGGTCGTTGATGAGGTTGGATGTCCAACCTGGGGCGTCTCGGGGGCAGTTGTCCTGAGGGGCAGCAATCCCGTCACCATCTTCATCGACATCACATGCGTCGCCGAGTCCGTCTTGGTCGATATCGCTCTGTGTAGGGTTTGGCAGCGAGGGGCAGTTGTCCATTTGGTCGATGAACCCATCTTCATCGGTGTCGTAGTCCGCGCATCCATCGCCTTCATTGTCTTCTTCTGGTGTTGAAATCCAGCCTACGGGTCCAAGTGGGCACAAGTCATTGAAATCAAACACGGTGTCTTCATCATCATCAAAGTCTTCCCCGTCGTCTTGGCATCCATCGCTGTCGTGATCCGTTGAAGCATCGGAAGTCCAAGCCATCGCTCCCGTTGGGCAATCATCTTCGACGTCACTCATGCCGTCGTTGTCGTCGTCCTCATCGCAATCATCACCGAACAAATCGTTGTCATGGTTGGCTTGGGGAGTGTTTGCGACTCGAGGGCAATTGTCCTCGCCGTCGAGGATTCCATCGCTATCGCGGTCGGTTTGGTACAACCAAACACCGACGTCATACCCACCGTAACTGGTGGCTGTATGGGTGCCAATGTTTGCAGTTCCACTGAGCATGAATGTGAGAAGAGGCGATCCATCAAGAGCGAATGTGAGATCGGTTGGCTCATCGTTGCCATCGCCACCAGCAGATACGGCCCATGCCCAAGTACCGTTTTCCAAGTATGTGGCGAGGAAAATATCGTTGTGAAGGTCATCGTTTATTCCATCCAAATCAGGGAGCACATCGACGCCAATCGTCAAACCTGCCGAAGTCGTCCCGGTGATTGTGATGTCACCTTGAGGGTTTGTCACAACACCTGTTGCGCGGTCGATGCCAACGCCACCGGCTTGAACGATGCTTGTCCAAGCTCCTGAAGAAGAAACCAATCCAAGCAACATGTCGGTGCTGCTGGTTGCTTCGGTTGAAAAGGTCCCAAAAGTAGTGTTGCCAACAAGTTCGCCAACGACACTGAGTCCTTGGGTGGGGGAACCAGAGCAACCCCATGCACGGTCTTCCATAAGGCCGCCACCTGAAATGGCCCAAGTCCATTCATTGGTTTGGTAGGAAGCAACCAAAACATCCGTTTCGCCTTGGGATACAAGCAGAGTTTCCCCAACCAGTATTTCGCCATAGAAGGTTGCTGAAACATAGGTTTGGCCTGCGCCGTCTTGGCAAAAACCACCAATTGATTCGATTCCATTTTGGGAGCCAAGATCAACGTGTGAGAGCACCTGTCCGCCTTCGTTAAAGATGGCAACCAGCAAGTTCATTTGCTCTCCGGCAGGGATGATTTCACCGTTGAATTCCAACGAATCCCTGTACAATACACCGAGGTGAATTTCATTTGAGGATGTCACCAGCATGTCGAACACGAAGTTGTCATAGGCGTTCCCAACTTGTTCAGCCCAGACCCATGTTCCATCCCCGTTGAGCCGTGCAAGGAAGACGTTGCCATCATCATCTTCTTCTGATTTTGTTAACGGCGAAAGATCGCCCAGCGTCAATTGACACTCGAAGCCAGCGCTGTTCAAGCAATAGTTTCCTGCAACAATCACATCACCGCTCGGCAGCAGAGCCACAGATTCAATCGAATCAATGCCGGTTGTTCCAAACGCAAGGCTTGCGTTCCACGTTCCGTTGGGGTTCACCCATCCTAAGACCGCATCTCGATCGTTTGATCCACCCGTTGCCCCATGACCATCGATTTGGTCGCGAAACTGCATGTCGCCTTCATAGCTGCCTGCTACAATGAATGTGCCATTGGCGTAGGTTGCGGATTGGGAAATGAAATCGTCGAGAGCGCCTCCCGCACTCGTCGCCCAGCCATAGGCCAATTCAGCGGTTGCGTTGTCACCCTCAACATGCTTTGGCTGGTCTGTTGAATCCAGCAGGTTTGGTGGGTTCGCCACCCCTGCCGAGAACGATGCAAACACGAAAAGCAAAGAAATGGCCGCCGTGAATGCGCATCGCATGGTTTTCCGATTGACTTATTGCATTTGAAACCCCGCTTCTTTCGTACCCGACGGCTTCAAAGAGAATTCCTTCAACGGGAGTTCATGGAGGCCCCAAACGGTGTATGGCGTCAGCCGCTCGAGCCCCATGCCTGCAAGGAGGTCATGGTGAACCTTCTCCACCTTGACCGGTGGCCAAGTTGGCACACTTCAGCAGGACGCATTCTTTCCGCTCAAAACGGTCAACTCGTCGAAGGTCAACGGTTTGATCTGCATCGCATTGAACGCCAACGTTTGATTGAAGAGATGTGGACTGTGAAGAGCGTCAGAACGAGTGCATCGCCCCACTTTCTGGAAATAGAGTTCATTTGGCAAGGCCAGCAACGCGAGGGGCGCCCCCTTGGTACTGCTATAGCAGATCTGCGCTTGTCGGTGACGGTATGGGGCGAAGAGGACGGTGGCGTCGAAATAGCAGCATGGTGGAACACCCGTTGGTGGGCGAAATTCATGCAAGGCCGGGTGAATCGATTGCCAAGAGCGATGGCCAAACAGTGGTTGCATGATGCCTGCACGGCGGGCAGCCTCGAGATTCCACCCTCTCTTGAATCGCTTGATACCGAATCAGAATGAAAGCGAGTGTTCATGGAGCCTCGACGCCGACCTTGTTCAATGAGCGGCCAAAATGGGGACGAAAAGCGTTCCAATTCCTCGGAAAAAAGGGGAAACAATCGGGGCCGTTCGCGCAACAATCGTTCAAGCCGAAGCGGCTCCAATCGCCGTCCAAAACGGTACGGTGGAACCTCAAAAGCCCTGCTCCAGGAACGGCATGCTGAGAGCATTGCAACGATGGATTTGAGTGCGAATAAGCGCTTTGACCGCGACGAGGCCCCGCTCGGATTCCCAGAGGGCATGGAAGAACCACGCACCTTCAACTTCACATGGACCACAGAACCTGTTCCGCTCAAGGATGAAGAAGCACTTTCCAAGTTGGTGCTCCGTCGGGGAGAGTTTGGATGGCTTGATGACGAACGTGTTGACGAATTAGCCGTCATTGTCAGCGATCATAACATGACGCTCGACCAAGCACTTTCGCTCCGCTCAGCCTTGATGCAGCAAAAAACGGTCTATGGCCACGGGCGTTTAAGGTCCCGTGGGAAAGACATGCTTCGCCTTTACAAAGAGGGCGTGAGCGTGGTTGATATTTCCCAACGTTTCGACGGTCCACCAATGAACGTCTTCCGTTTGATATTGGCAGAAATGCGTTGGTCGAAGACCAAGATCAAGGAAAGTCTGCGAGAACCAAGTCGGCTGAAGCAGCGCGAGCGCGATGAATTTGAAGCAGCGGAAGCCGCAGACCGAGTTTCCAATGTGGACCAAGGTGAATCCCAAGAGAAAGCTGATCTTTTCGAAGACATTCTTGCCGACTGGTTCGAAGAACAAGGTGTTCGACTTCGCAGGCAACCAGAAATGGTCAAGGAACAAAAACAAACCCTTGGCCGGCCAGTCCGAACCCCTGACATCCTGTTCCTCGATCACGTCTACATCAACGAACGGCCCGTTGCGTGGATTGATGCCAAGCATTTTTACGGCGCAGATGTCGAATTCCAGCGAAAGAAAATGGCCAAGCAAATGGACCGTTACATCGAGGAATGGGGCAGCGGCGCAGTGGTTTATCGTCACGGTTTCAGCGAGAACCTCTTCATGCCCGGTTGCACCCTTTTGGACGCTAATGTTCTTGATTTGAGAGCGTTTGACGCTACCGATTGATCAGGAAATGGAAGTGTGGCGCACGCCAAGGTTGAGGCTTCTCAACGCTACAGCGATGCGTTCCATTTCTTCATGTGTAAGCGGCTCTTCAAGACGCCTTGGCAAAATGGCCAACGACACGCCAAGCATGCACAGGCGTACATAGACGCGCGATTGGAGGTCCAATTTTCGAAGTTCGTTCATGACGGTTTCATTCAACGTTTTTCGTTCGGGCTCTTCAAGCAAATCTGAAGCCTGCGCGAAGGTCCGTGATTCCAACATCAAATCAGGCCACCGTTCAGGGCCCCAAGGCTTCAATCGAAGGGTTCGTACGGCTTTCTCACCAGCTTTGGAAATGGATTGCTGCCATTTCTCATCATCGATGTAATTCGATGTGTGCCTTGACTCATCGGGCTTCCAAACCAACAGAACGGGTTGCTGCGTCTGGAACCCTACTGCCTTGCCCCCAACGCCTGGCGCCCCTGCTTCTAAGCGAAGTTCAACGCCACCTGCTGCAATCCCAAGCACGTCGCCAAGACCTCCGCTGTGAAGTCTTTCGATGCGATGAGCGATTCGTAAGTATTGATCATCCTTGCCGATACCACTGTGCAGATGAAACGCTCGAGCGACCGCAACCAGGCCTGCAGCTGACATGCCAAAGCCTTGACTTACCGGCAAACTCAATGTGACTTCAACATCAAAACTCTCGGAGTGGTCAATCAATCGGACTTCACGCAAGGCTTCGATTAGATCGGTGTAAAGTTCGGTCGAATGGGCAATTGCAGTGCCATCCATCGAGGTAACACTCAATCGAATTTCACCGTCTCCAGCCTGCACGGGCGGCTCATCGAGTTCAGACCCTTGGGAGAGAAGACCTGGCTCCAACGGTTCGTTTGTGTCGAAGTGCTTGATGGTCGCTTCCACGCCGTCAACGACGTTGAACCCCGCCCCTCTGCTGCCTTGAAAACGAGCAAGCCGAGCGTCCTTCCAAATAGAGAACAACAACGTGATGTGGCCGCCACAGTGTACGGTGTGGGCGCTCATGGTTGTGGATTTCGCTTCACAACTTCAACGCTTGGAATTCTAAATTCTGATCAGAGCGTGTTTGTGGGAACAGGGCCGTATGCGTTGCCTTGGGCCTCACCGTCGATAATCATGAGATAAGTGAGGTAGAATATCGGCAGTATTAGGAAAGCCCAACATACATTCCAACCAGATTTGCCATGGTCATGCAATCTTCGGAAGACAACGGCAAGTATTGGAAGGAACAAACCAAGTTGAAGAATAGTAGAGATCCATGTTGGGTCTGTTAATCCAAAGCCAAAAATGATACCATCCAAAATATTTGTCACAACACCTGTGATAGTGCACGCTAAAATGAACCACCAATACTCGGAGCGGCTGGCTCGGCCGTCGAAACCAACGTACTGTTCCAAACATGTTTTCACGGCGTCCATGATTGACATCATGTTCGCTGGTCGGGCTCCCATAGGCATACCTTGCATT
>CAJIZC010000018.1 GCA_905181785.1 uncultured Candidatus Poseidoniales archaeon | reverse complement strand
GAACCACCAATACTCGGAGCGGCTGGCTCGGCCGTCGAAACCAACGTACTGTTCCAAACATGTTTTCACGGCGTCCATGATTGACATCATGTTCGCTGGTCGGGCTCCCATAGGCATACCTTGCATTTGCGGTTGCATCAACAAAAAATCGCCTTTCCCAGTAGATAACTCTTCTACCGGCGGCGCTGCTAAAATGCAAGTTTTTTAGTGGTTTGAGCGATTGGGAGGACCATGCCCCTTGCTATTGGAGATGCAGCCCCATCCTTTGAACTCACAAATGCTCATGGTGAAAACGGTCCTGCTCTGATGTCCTTTGAGAACGCTGCTGGAGCAAACGGGACGGTTGTTGTCTTCGAATGCAATCACTGCCCCTACGTCATCGCCAGCATTGCCCGAATGGAATCGATGGCAGCTTGGTGCAAGGAGGTTGGTGTCGGGTTCGTTGGTATCAATTCCAACGATCCTGTGGTCTATCCAAACGATTCGTTTGAACACATGCAAAAACGAGCCACTTCCATGGGCTATCCTTACCTGCATGACCTCACTCAGGATGTAGCGCACGCCTACGATGCCAAGCGAACCCCTGAATTCTTCCTCTTTGATGCCAACCACCGTTTGGTGTATCAGGGACGAATGGACGATGCTCCAAGAGATCCAACCAAAGTGACGACAACCGAACTCAAAGACGCCATCGATTCAATGCTCGCTGGCCAAACTCCCGCCGTCGAGTACACCGATTCAATCGGATGCTCGGTGAAATGGACCGCCTGAACGAGGTTTTCGAAATGAGCGGTTGCCGACGACAATGCGATTGGGATGACAAGATGGTGTGCCGCAGTTGCGGTATCGACTACGGAGTTCCTGCGCCAGCGGAGAAGCCAAAGGTGGAGACTCCGCCCTCAGAAGAAGAATAATCAGTACTGCTCGAGGACAAGTTCCGTGGTTGTTGAAGCAATTTCATTTGGAGCAGCAAGCCACATTTTGTCCAACAGCGTTCGAAGGGACATGGTGTCGTCGACGTGAACAAGAGCAACCAAGTCAGCGTCCCCAGAGATTTCGTAGATGATTTCAATGCCGTCCCAGCCGGTGACTTCCGAAGCAAAGGAACCAATTTCTGCACCTGGTGAAACCTTGATGCGAACGAGTGCCGTTAACCCAACGCCTCCTTCTCGAACGGTGTAGCCACGAATGGTGCCTTCCTCTTCCATTTTGCGCACATGCGTTCGAACGGTGCGCTCCGATGCACTCACTTCTCGGGCCAAGTCCACATAGGACATACGACCGTTCTTTCGAAGTTGGGCGAGGATGGCACGATCGATTTCAGCAACACGAGGCATGAACGGCCCTTCCGCTTTGAGTATATGAAGCCTGCTCAATGTCCGTCATGCGGAAGTAAAAGGGGAGAAAACAGACGAATTGTTATCATTGACCGTGTACAAGGCTCCACCAAATCAATCCACGGTGCTGTTGAGGTAAAAAGCCTTCTTTCGATTTTGAAGATAATCGAACGCTAAAAATTCCCGGCTAAATGGAAACGAACGGCTTCCGCTTGATTCAAAGGTCGCCTTCAACTGGCATTGTATGGGGAAGCCAATGTCTGGACACATCACAGGCCTCGATGCTCGAATGATTCTTGACAGCCGCGGCAATCCAACCGTTGAAGTCGACTGCTTTGTCGACGGCGTCCTGTTGGGAAGAGCCGCGGTTCCGTCGGGAGCTTCAACTGGGGCTTATGAAGCGCTTGAAATGCGAGATGGCGACGATTCCAGATACCTTGGAAAAGGCGTGAACACGGCTGTGGACAACATCACTGACCGGATTGAAGAAGCCCTCGTTGGGTTGCCCGTCGATGAACAACGCGTCATTGATGAGGTTATGATCGAACTCGATGGCACACCAAACAAAGCCAACCTCGGGGCCAACGCCATGCTTGGTGCATCAATGGCTTGCTTGCATGCCGGTGCAGCGGTTCATGAATTGCCTTTGTGGAAGTACATCGGTGGTGTCGCCGGGGGCTTGATGCCCGTTCCAATGCTCAACATTCTCAATGGGGGTGCACATGCTGCCTCCAATGTTGATGTGCAAGAATTCATGGTTATGCCTCACGGATTTGACACCTTCGAAGAGGGTTTGCGAGCCGGCGTTGAAACATACCATGCCCTAAAGAAGGAACTCAAAGCAGATGGCCTGCTTGGTGGCGTGGGCGATGAAGGTGGTTTTGCACCAAACCTCCCAGCGAATGAAGAGGGCCTGAAGTACATGGTTCGAGCCATTGAAGGTGCTGGATACTCCGTGGATCAAATGGGCATTGCCCTTGATGTTGCTGCGACTGAATTCCATCACGACGACGGCTACCACATGGACGGCAAGGTGCTCTCAAGCGAAGACTTGGCGGATGTGTACTCGGGTTGGCTCGATGCATATCCAATTCTTTCCATTGAAGATGGGTTCGGTGAAGATGACTGGGCTGGATGGTCCCGTTTTACCAAGAGAGAAGGCCACCGCGTGCAAACCGTGGGCGATGACTTATTTGTCACCCAATCAGAACGTTTGGCTCAAGGCATTGAAATCGGGGCAGCAAACGCAATGCTCGTGAAGTTGAATCAGGTTGGAACGGTGACAGAAACACTCGAGGCAATGGATCTCGCTTCATCAAACGGGTTCAACAATGTGATCTCGCACCGAAGCGGGGAAACCGAAGACGTCACCATCGCCGATTTGGCGGTCGGCACGCGCGCTGGTCAAATCAAAACAGGGGCACCTGCGCGGTCAGATCGGGTCGCAAAATACAACCAACTGCTGCGAATCTCAGCTGACGTGGATGAGTACCGTTCTCCATTCTGAAGGTGTGGATTTTTACAGCCCTTTATATGACTCAGTCGATGGCGATGGGTCATGAAAAGAGCACTTGCTACACTCATATTAGCCAGCCTACTGATGTCCACCATGCCGCTCAATGCCGCAGCAGACAGCACAGATGACATCCCAACCAATGCGTCGAACACAGGGGATCACGATACACTTGTCGCCGCAGTTGTTCAAGCCGGATTGCTCGAAACCCTCCAAGGCGATGGACCCTTCACGGTCTTCGCCCCAACAGATCAAGCCTTCATTGATGCTGGCGTTGATTTGTCGACTTTCACCACCGATGAAGACAACCAAACCCTTGCTAACATCCTCACCTACCACGTCGTTGCTGGCGCAGTTGCCGCAGCAGATGTCACAGATGGAATGACAGCAGCCACCGTCAACGGGGCAGAACTCACATTCACCGTCGCCGACGGTATCGTGAGCATCGGAAACGCTCAGGTGACCACCGCTGACGTGCCAGCGAGCAACGGAATCATCCACATCATTGACGCAGTGTTGATGCCTCCGCCCGGTCTTGGTGACATTCCAACCGTGGCACAGAGTACAGGAGTCCACGACTCGCTTGTCGCAGCGGTCATTCAAGCAGGATTGCTTGAAACGCTCCAAGGCGACGGACCGTTCACTGTCTTCGCTCCAACCGACGAAGCATTCACCAGCGCAGGAATCGATTTGGCTTCGTTCACCACGGATGAAGACAACCAAACCCTCGCAGGAATCTTGACCTATCACGTGCTTGCAGGCGCAGTTGCCGCAGCTGACGTGACCGACGGACTTACCGCAACCACAGTCAACGGTGCAGACCTCTCCTTCTCCGTCGCCGACGGTATCGTGACCGTAGGTGGCGCTAAAGTCACCACTGCAGACGTACAAGCAAGCAACGGTGTCATCCACGTGATCGATACCGTGCTCATGCCACCTGTTGCAGGGCCAACCATGGACATTCCAGCAACCGCCCAATCCACTGGTGTACACACCGCTCTTGTTGCAGCGCTCACCCAAGCCGGTCTTGTTGAAACCCTCCAAGGCGAAGGCCCGTTCACGGTCTTTGCTCCAACCGACCAAGCGTTCGCCGATGCAGGCATTGATCTTGCCTCGTTCGACACACCGGAAGAAAACGCTACATTGGCGGACATCTTGTTGTATCACGTCTATTCGGGCGCAGTGGCATCATCCAGCGTGACTGACGGCCTTGCCGTGACCATGGTAAACGGCGACAAAGCCACCTTTGCAGTTGGCACAGACGGCGCAGTGAGCGTTGGCGGCGCAACCGTAACAGGGGCAGATGTCGGAACCACAAACGGTGTCATCCACGTCATCGATGCGGTCCTAATGCCGCCACCTGGTGACATTTGCTACAACATGGTGTCTCACTCCATCGTAGCAGGTGCAACCAACGCTGAGTGCAACTCTTACATGTACCTCGAAAACTTCACCATGATGGGCCAAACCATCACGGGTTGTTACAACTCCGTGACCCACGCAGTTTCTGACATCAGCGCGGCTGAATGCGGTGCTTACATGTGGACTCCGGCAGTGAACCTCGCAACGACCGCAGGCGCAACCACCATCCACACCTCACTCGTTGCTGCACTGACCTCAGCCAATTTGGTTGCAACCCTAAGCGGCACGGATGACTACACTGTTTTCGCACCAACTGACGCAGCGTTTGAAGCAGCAGGAATCGATCTCGATGCTTTTGACACCGAGGAAGAAATCGCAGCGCTCGCCAACATTCTTCTCTACCACGTCGTTGCAGGAACCACCCTTTCCTCAGACCTCGTTGAAGGCATGACCACTGTTGTTGCTGCAAACGGCGACGACCTCATGATTCACGTCACGGGCTCTTCTGTGATGGTTGGCGAACAAATGGCCAACGTTACGCTCGCTGACGTCCCAGCATCGAACGGCGTGATTCACGTCATCGATCAAGTCTTGTTGCCACCTGCAGATGAGCCGGTGCTCGAAGAGTGTGACGCCACCGTCGGAATCGCTCCAAGCGGTCTGAAATTCTCCCCAGCAACCGTGACCATTGCCGCCGGCGACACCGTCTGCTGGCAATGGACCGACTCGAGCATGGCGCACAACGTGCGTCAAGTGGATGGCGATTCGTCGACCACCTACACTCAAGACGGAATCACATCAGGAGCAGCTCTCACCACCGTTGACTTCCGCTACACCTTCACTGAAGACGCTACCACCTTCTACTATGCATGCGAGCCTCACATGGCCTCCGGCATGTACGGCAAGGTAATCGTCGGTGCAGGAGCAACCGTTGTTGAAGATACACCAACGCCAGTTGACAACGACATGGACAGTGAAGACACACCAGGATTCATGGCAACGACCCTCGTCGTCGCCTTGCTAGGTGCAGTTCTTATCAGCCAGCGCCGTCACGAGGAATGAACCGGTATGAATGTGAAGAGAGCCGCTGCCATAGCAACTTGCGTTGTGGTCGCTCTCGCCGCAGGCTGGACCTTTCTGGTCATCAACTACGAATCGGACCTTGGAACAAACAACACCATCATCGTGAGCGATGCGGGGCAAAATGCCTCCGCCTCAACCGATGATCCACTTGTTGTTCTGAGGTTCGATGAAGGCGCTGAGAACCTTTCTTGGGCCTCCATGCAGATGTCATTGTTGACTGAGAACGGGTCCTACACCTGTTCATTCGGTAGCCAATCCACCGAAGGAGGTGCTCCGACGAAGGTGAAAGCCTCGCTCGGAGCAGATGGGGCAACGTTCACCACCATCATCGATGCGACAGATGAAACAACCTTCACCCACCTCGATCTTCCCGGACAAAAAGAAAGCGATGAAGGAAACTTCACACTTCGCTTCTCGAAAACAGATGCCTTCTTCGCAGATGGAGTCAGATGGGCCCTGGTGGAGGAAACTGATTTCCAAGGCCTCACACAGTATCCTTCTGAAGACTTGTCCAACCAAACCGAAGAGCGCCTCGAATGGTACACTTACGACCTCGCTGAGCATCGAGTGCAACCAAACGATGGATTTTACATCATCGAACAAGGCGGGATGATGTACAAAATGCAATTTTTGTCCTATTACAATCAAGCCGATGAGAGCCGTCACCCAACCATCGTTATCGCAGCCCTCAATGGAACGACGTTCCCAGCGCTGTCCGATGGGGACTTGGTGGAGCCCTCGCCCTGCTTGATCGTGGTTGAAGGCAACAACACCAGCGTCTGGGCATCAAACGCCACGGTCACCCTCGTTGAACATGGCGTGCAAATTTGCGACAGTCCTTGCGCCGTGCAAGTGCTTGCCAAATACGAAACGATCGGCATCAACATCACCGGTATAGACGCCATCCAATGAGCCTACGATGTATCCTCGATGGACGATACGACCAAAAACAACCCTCTTCTTGGAAAGGTGAGGATGTCCATGACCGACAAGGCTCCAAAGCAACGCGACCTTGACCATCTCATGGAACAGAACGCCACTGAACTGGAGTTTCTTTCAGCGTATGGGGGCACCTCCATTGAGGGCGATGGAGGGCCACTGCTCGCTGCACTCACTCGCTTTTTGAAAGCAGGTAATGTCGAAGTGGAATCCCCTTCCGAAACCGAGATTGCCTTTGCATACGGCACGGCAATCGTCGTAGAGAACGGATGTAAAGTGGTCTTTGAAGGCTCAGGTCTTCCCCTTGTGGCAAGCGATGTACAACAAGCGGGTTTTGCTCACGGATTGTTGAGTGAAGATCGAACCCGTTGCGAAGTGATTCTCATCGAATGGGGCTATGATCAGCGCCGTTTCATCGAGCGGATGAGCGAGCACTTCAGTCGCGTCGAATGAACGCAGCCGCCATGGCAACTCCGCTCACTGCAACAAGAGCGCCAAAGCCGGGTGAATCTTCACTCTCAGCACAGCCATCCTTTGCTGGATTCGCATCAACGCCGCCATAAGCACCATCGTTTTGCCAGCAGGAAGACCATGTGGTGTACCACGAACCCTGAGGGAAGTTTGTGGTGTTTCCATCTTCGTAAATGGCCTTGACTCGCCAGTTGATGTAGGTGTGGTCTGCTTTGGGCGTGACATCAATTGAATGAAGGCGTTCTTCGATACCAACCGTCGCTTTCACCGGTGGGTCACAGACCCCGTTGTTGGTGCAGATTTGTGTGGTCAGTTCAAACACCGTGTTGTTGTCATGTTCTTCTTGATTCATTTCCACAGTGAGTGACCAAGTCTCTGAATCGAAAGACGGCGAATCACGGGTGATGATGGCGAAGGGAGCCTCTCCTGGCTCTGGATTGACGTCTTGACCTCCTGCCAGCGAGCTTGCCGATGCAAGCGGCAAAAGAAGCAGCATGCACACAGCAACGGTCAACGAAAACATCTTCATAAACACACTAAGGAAGTTGACCTCTTTACCTTTGTCACGGCAGTCCCAATGCCAAAAAGCCTACAATTCCATGTCCCATAATTCATCCCCAACCCAATGGAGTGTCTTGATGCCCTTGCCCTTCGTTGTCGTTTTCAGATCCTCACCGCTGAGCGTGGCCCAACCGATTGCCAAGGGCCGCTTGTGCGTCATGTCTCGAATCCAAACCAGTTCACCGACTTCGATGCTGGGGTCGGCATCATGAACGCCAGCCACCATGCAATCGGCGCCCTTCATCAAAAATGGAATGGCGCCGTGATCGACTTCGACCCATTTTTGAGCAGCATCATGTTGAAGAAATCCGCGCAATGTAAGGAAAGCAAATCGCTCGCTTTCGCTGTTTTTGACTTCGACACCGATGGGCACCTTGTCCACCAAAACCATTTGCCACGGTCCATATTCTGCCATTTCCAAAAAAGCGCCATCAACTGAGAGGTCGATGTCCAACGCCTCTTCGAGCGCCTTGAGCAATGGGGCGATGTTCTTTCGCCGAACAGGTCGCCGCTTGCGGATGCTCCAGTCGCGTGTCATATCACCTCCTCATGACGGCACCCTTTGACCCTTGCTCGCCCTTTGGCTTCTTCAAGGGGAATCGCATGGGTGGGGCATGGCCCTATGGTGCACCATCCGAACGTTTGCAAAGCACGCCACTGAACTGGGCAACGAGCAGCCACCTGCGCCGATTTTCTTTGTCAAGCCGGACAATTGCATGCAACTGTCTGGCACCATTGACGTCAGTGGCCATCCTGGTGAAGTTCACCATGAAGTCGAACTCGTGGTGCGGATGAACCATGAGGGCAAGCCTGAAGCCATTGCTGTTGGGTTGGATTTGACCGATCGATTGACTCAAGGTGAACTGCGCAGTGAACAACTGCCATGGACCAAAGGGAAATGCTTCCGAGGCAGCGCTTATGTCGGCCCCTTCTCACCATGGTTCAACACCTGGGATTACCTCCTCGATACCTACGAGGCGCTTCACCTCGAGTTGTGGGTGAACGGGGTGCTTGTCCAACATGCACCGGTGCTGGAAATGACCATCACACCAACCATGCAAATCGAGGATTTGATGCAATGGGCGCCTGTTCAAGCGGGTGATCTTCTGTTCACCGGAACGCCCGCTGGCGTTGGTCAATTGCACCCTGGTGACACCGTTAAAGCTGTGTTGAAAAAGCAAGAGGGCGTCGTAGTTTCCGAATTTTCGACGAAGTGTGTCTGAGGGTTGATTTGATATACGCCCTGTTTGTCGCTTCGGCTTGCAAGGTGGTATATTTATGGCACAATGGCACGGTATCTCTCGACGAAAACCCAGTGGCGGACGCAAGGTTCAGGCACGCAGCAAGCGTTCTACCGAAATCTCCTCTGAGAAGCAAATGGCACTTGTTGGTGCCCCAAAGCGCAAGATTTACCGCCGAACCGGTGGCAACACCCTCGTGCGTGTGATGTCGGAAAACCGCGTCTCGATCAACAACCCAAAGACAGGCAAGACCTCTCTTGGAACCATTCACAACGTCGTTGAGAACGAATCCGATCCCAACTACGTTCGACGAAACATCCTCGTAAAGGGTGCCGTTATCGAAACCGACCAAGGTCGTGTTAAGATTACATCCCGTCCAGGTAAGGACGGCGTCATCAACGGCGTTCTCGTCGAGTGAAGCAATCCAATCTCCGTTGGGTTCATACCAATCGGGGACAACTCCCCGAACAAGGTGAACCAACATGGACCACAACCCTGACCGCCTCTGTGTTTGGCCCGGGTACTTTGATGCCCGATCATCTCGACGCAGTGGACGGCGTGTTCCAAAGGATTCTTCAGTTCTCAAGCCAGACCTCGAGGGCCTTTTTTTGGCAGCTCGCAAACTTGGTTTAAAGAAAATCAAGCGAGAAGAACGCGTGTCTCATCCAGCACGCCCTCATCAGTTGGAAGGCCGCATGTGGGTTTCCCGCGTTGGTTCGAAGCAATCTGTAGGGGCGAATTCGAAAGAAGAATTGCTTCAACTGATCGGCGCTCAATGGCGTCAAATGCAACGCGACCAAAAAGAAGCAAACGCAGAACGGGTGGCAAAAGGCCCTCAGACAGGGGATCGCCGGGCTCGTTCTCAACGCAAGGGCAGAAGCAGTCCTGCCCCACAACGCTCCAATCCGAAGAAGCGCTCAGGCTTCAAAAAGCGCTGATCCTCAACGAGGAACTTCGTGCAGCCAGCCAAAGATGTCTTCTTCATCTTCATTCTGAATGCCGACAAGTTGAGTGTACAACTGTTGAGTTATGGCGCCGGGTTTACCGTTTCCATATGTGGCTTTAGTTTCGCCCTTTGTGATCGAACCGATGGGCGAGATGACAGCAGCTGTACCGCAGCAGAACGCTTCATCGGCGTCCATAGCAAACGTAGCCTCAACCTTTGTTTCAACCACTTCGATGCCGTTGTGGCGGGCGAGTTCGATGATTGAATTCCGTGTGATACCGGGGAGGATAGTACCGGTGAGTTCAGGCGTGTAAAGCACGCCATCTTTGACGCAAAAGAAGTTAGCAGCGCCCACTTCTTCAACATAGGAGTGCGTTTCAGCATCCAAATAAATCACTTCAGCATACCCCGCTTCCTTGGCTTTTCGACTTGGCATCATGCCAGGCGCATAGTTTCCAATTGCTTTCACACCACCTGAGCCACCCGGAGCGGCGCGATGGTGTTCTTCTGAAATCAGCAAATCGATGGCAGTTACGCCGCCTTTGAAGTACGGTCCAACGGGTGTGACGTAGACGAGGAACGTGTAGGACGGTGCAGGAGCAACGCCGAGAATTGGTCCGGATCCCATCAAGAGTGGACGCACATACATGGCTCCTTTTCCGGTAGGGGGCAGCCATCTAAGGTTGGCTTGAACGCACTGTTCAACTGCATCGATGAACACCGATTCTGGCACGGGTGGCATCTTCAATCGATCAGCACCGCGTTGCATTCTGCGGGCGTTTTCTTCTGGGCGGAAAAAGACGACTCGACCTTTTGAGGTGCGGTAAGCCTTCATGCCTTCAAACAGGCCTTGGCCGTAATTGAGGACCCCAGCGGCCGGTGACATTTCAATGGGGCCATAGGGGCGCAAGGACCCCGGCATCCACGGTTCAGTGGCCGTTGTTTCGGTGAGGTACATCGTGTCGGTGGCTGTTAAAGAAAAAGTCAAACTGTCCCAATCAATTTCTTCACTCATTTTCTTCACCATGCCTACGGCGTTCTTGGCCATGTAGGTTGGGCTTTCAAGCATTCCTGCCGCGTTTGATGATGGTGACGGCGGTTTTGCTTGCGTTGCTGTTCTTTTCCAAAGCGAAGTGCCATAGGATGGCTCGGCCGCCCAACATTGGGGAGCAGATGCAATTCGAAGGCAGGATGGGGGTCGTCAGTGGACGCTACCATTCGGTCGACGGGCTCAACGGTTCTCCTGAGCCTGCCACGGTTCTCGAATTGTTTGGTCGTACCGAAGATGGAGCGTCAATTTGTGCCCTTGTCCACGGGCTTCGCCCAACCTTTGAAATTTCACCATTGATGGTTTGGAACGAAGGCATGGACGTGCCAGATCATGTCCTCGAGCGCCTCGTTACCGTCCAATCCATGGACGATGTGATCAACGTCACAGGCCCCGAGATGAAGTTAACAGACCTGGGTGTTCGACCCGTTTGGACCGTCACCGCACGTCAGCCATTTGTAGTTCCATCGTTGCGGAAAACCCTGTCAAAACAAAGTTGGCAAATTTTTTCCGGCGACATACCGTTTCTCAACCGCCTCTTCCTCGATGAAGGCTTGGGCATGCACCTTTCACTGACAGGGAAAATCATTGATCGTCGTCAAGATGAGGATGAGGACTCCTCGCTGATTGAAGCGGTTCGCGCTGCCGGTGGTGCAGGGCGTTACGCCGTTGATTGCACCGTTGTCTGTACGCTTGAAGATCTTCAGGCGAGCGAGCCCTTCCCTGTTCCTTACAAGGTGTTCTCCTTTGATTTAGAAACCAGCATCGCCCATGAAACCGTGCTGTGTGCGGCAGCGGTGATTGAAGACATGTCCAACGGTCACCGAGAGACGTTTTCCTTTGTCGGTGAAGAGACAAAAATCATGGAAGAATTGACACTCGTGGTGCGGAGTCAAGACCCAGACATCATCACGGGTTACAACATTGACAACTTCGATTTGCCGCGGCTCAACGACAGAATGGGCGTTCATGCGCGTTCCAAAGACTGGCGAAAAAGAGCCTTGCTTTTTGGCTGGGGACGCGTTCAACAAACCGAATCCGAGGCAAAACGCACACGCTGGGGGCTGTTTCCCCGCAGGCAATCCTCTCGGGCCTGGAATGTAGCTGGGCGCACCGTTGTCGATACGTGGTGGCAAGCGCGCATGGCGCTCCGCCCTCAACGAGAAACGCTTTCCTTCATCAGCAACCTTCTGTTTCCAGACCAACAAGACAAGCACAAAATGGATGTTGACGCCTCCAAAATGGACGAGGAGTGGGCCGCTCGGCCAGATGTTGTTCTCGAATACTGCATTCGAGACGCCGCCTTACCGCTTGACATTCTGGGAGAACTTCAGGTGATTCGACGCAAGGAAGCGGTTGCGGCGGTAGCAAAGGTGACCTTTGATGCTGCAGCGAACGGCAGCACCAGCCAACTGATTGATTCGCTCGTGATTCGCCTCGCTGACAGCGAAGGCGTGGCTGTGCCACTCACAGGCTCAGCCCAAGCCAAAGAAGGCCAAATTACAGGAGGCTATGTTCACGAGGTTGCAGCAGGACTGCATCCTTGGATTGCAGTGCTCGATTTCAAAAGCATGTACCCTTCGATTATGATTGGGCACAACATCTGTTACACAACCCGCATCGATCCGGTTCAAACCGATCAACCTGCGGAAGACGAACCGGTCCATACGGCTCCGACCGGTGCACGGTTCCGCGATCAATCGGTTCGAAAAGGCTTGGTGCCTGCGTTATTGGAGGATTTGATGGCCCAACGCGACGAGCACAAAGCCTCGTTGAAAGTGGCCAAGGAAAACCAAGAAACAGCGGTCATGGCGTTTCATGATTCGATGCAATACGCGGTAAAAATCCTGATGAATTCATTCTATGGCGTTTTTGCCAGTGGGTTCTATCGATTCACGCATCGAGACCTTGGGTCTTCGATTACGGCGTGGGCCAGGCACAACATCAAGGCCATCATCGCCCAACTCGATGCCGAAGGCCACGAAGTGGTCTATTCGGACACCGACTCAATTTTCGTGCGTTCACCGGTTGCAGAAGGGGCCCCCTCTTCAATGAAGGAAGAAGAAATCAAGGCAGCCAGCGACGGCGAACCAGGTGCTGTGGCCTACATGGCTGCGTGGAATGAGGCCAAGCAAGACATGATTCAGTTTGGACTTGAGGTGGCTGAACGGTACAGCCGTGACTCGGCGATCCTTGAATTTGAGAAGGGCTTATCCGTTTTCTTTAGCCATGGGGCAAAGAAACGCTACGTCGGTCAAGTGGTCTACCCGAGCGATGAGATGCTGATCCGAGGCTATGAAACTCAACGTACGGATTCCTTTGCCTACCTCACAACGACAATGAAACGCATGTTCAGCCATGCTTTGGCCGATGAAGGCGATGCACTCGTTCGCTTCGCCCTCGCTCAAGTTCGGGCGTTGCGCAACCATGAGGTTCCAGCCTCTTCGCTGATCTTAGCTAAATCCTGCAAGGGTCGAATGGGAAGCAGCGGTGAGGTTGACTTTAGCAAAGATTACGCCAACCCCGACAGCATGGCGCAGGTCAGGGTCGCGAAGGCTCGGATTGCTCTCGGGCTCGGTTTCACTTCAGGCATGAAGGTCTCCTACATTGTCACCGATGCAAGCCACCGGCCAATGCGCGTGCAACCATGGTTGGAAAACGAGGAAGACGGGGGTGTTGACGCATACGATGGCCAATTTTACGCTGAACGTTTGGCTGCTGCACTCGGACGCATCACAGAAGCCTTTGGCTGGACGGCCAAGGAACTCGTCGCCGGCAACAAACAAACCTCCCTGTTTTCCTTCTGATTTGACATAAATCAAGGAAGCCCTTTTGATGAGGGCGTTTCACAGATGGAAGTATGAAGTCAACCTCGGTGCCGATCCTCTTCGCAGCCCTTATGCTTCTCTCCAGCCTTTCTGGTTGCATTTTTGATGAATCGGACGCCTCAGGAAGCGATGAAGTGCTTGCTGTGTTCAATTACTCCCCTTCGACAAACATCCGTTCGGGCGATGTCATCACTTTTGATGCATCAGCCTCAACCCCAAGCGGCGGCATCACCTACCGCTGGGACTTTGATGGCGACGCTTCAATTGACGCCACCGGCCGCTCAACGGAGTGGACCTTCGATGAATCTGGAACCTTCACCGTTGAATTGACGGTATCAGATGGTACGAAATCCTCGTCGCAAACCAAGGACGTCACAATCGTAGAAGCAACCGCTCAGCCACCCGAAGCCGAAATCACTCAATACGCCAGCGATGAGGATTGCAGCAACGACGACATCGATGAATCAACCCACATTGTCTTGTGGATCTGTGAAATGGATAAATCGACGACTGATCGGGACATCTCGGCCACCACCACCGTCACCCTCGACGCAAGCGATTCCGAATCGGGCGATTCGTCACAATACATCACCACTTGGAATTGGGACTTGAACGCTGAAGTGGATGCAGATAACGATGGTGATTCTGAAAACGA